>CAVTCN010000033.1:0-13815 GCA_963733215.1 uncultured Actinomycetes bacterium | reverse complement strand
TGTTCCCGTGCTTGCGGCGCGGGCGCGGCTCGCGCTTCGTGAGCGTCGTCTCGAGGGCGTCGATCAGCACCGGACGCGTGCGACGCGGCTCGATCACGTCGTCCACGTAGCCCCGCTCTGCAGCTACGAAGGGGTTCGCGAACTGCTCGCGGTAGTCGGCGATCAGCTCGCGCCGCCGCTCGTCGGCGTCGTCGGACTCCTCGAGCTCCTTCCGGAAGACGATGTTGACGGCGCCCTCCGGCCCCATGACCGCCACCTCGGCGGTCGGCCACGCGAAGTTGAAGTCCGCGCGGATGTGCTTCGAGCTCATGACGTCGTATGCGCCGCCATAGGCCTTCCGCGTGATCACCGTCAGCTTGGGCACCGTCGCCTCGCAATACGCGTAGAGGAGCTTGGCGCCGTGGCGGATGATGCCCCGCCATTCCTGGTCCGTGCCCGGCAGGAACCCCGGGACGTCCACGAACGTCACGAGCGGGACGTTGAACGCGTCGCACGTGCGGACGAAGCGCGCCGCCTTCACCGAGGAGTCGATGTCGAGGACGCCTGCAATCGAGTGCGGCTGGTTGCCGACGACCCCCACCGAGTGCCCGCCGAGCCGCGCGAACCCGCAGACGATGTTCTCGGCGAAGCGCGCGTGCACCTCCAGGAACTCACCGTCGTCGACGACCCTGCGCACGACGTCCTTCATGTCGTACGCCTTCGTCGGCTCGTCCGGGATCAGGGTGTCGAGCTCCGGGTCCTCCCGGTCTGATGGATCGACCGACGGGAAGTGCTGCGGCGGGTCGACGTTGTTCTGCGGGAGATACGACAGGAGGTAGCGCGCGTCCTCCAGGACGCTTTCCTCGTCGGCGGCGGTGAAGTGCGCGACTCCCGACTTCGAAGCATGCGTCGCTGCGCCGCCGAGCTCCTCGAACGTCACCTCCTCCCCGGTCACCGTCTTCACGACGTCGGGGCCCGTGATGAACATGTACGAGCTGTCCTCGACCATCAAGACGAAGTCGGTCATGGCCGGCGAGTACACGGCGCCTCCCGCAGTCGGGCCCATGACGAGCGAGATCTGCGGGATCACGCCGGAGCTCTGGACGTTGCGCCAGAAGATCTCCGCGTAGCCCGCCAAGGAGACGACCCCCTCCTGGATCCTGGCGCCGCCCGAGTCGTTTATCCCGATCACCGGGCACCCGAGCTTCAGTGCCAGGTCCATGACCTTGCAGATCTTCTCGGCGAATGCCTCGGACAGGCTGCCGCCGAAGATGGTGAAGTCCTGGGAGAAGACGAAGACCTTGCGGCCGAAGATCGTCCCGTAGCCGGTGACGACGGCGTCGCCGTACGGCCGCCGCTCCATCATCCCGAAGTAGGGATTCCGGTGGCGCACGAAGCGGTCGAGCTCGACGAACGAGCCCGGGTCGAGCAGCTTCTCCAGCCGCTCGTGCGCGAGCAGCTTCCCCTGGCTCCGGTGCTTCTCGACGGCCTTTTCGCCGGCCGGATGCAGAGCCTCCTCGCGCAGCTGCTGGAGCCGCTCCAGCTTGCCCTGGGTCGATTCGGTGCGATCGTCCGTCGCCGCCACGAGGCGGAGCCTAACTAGCATCGCAGTCGATGCTCGACCGCTCGACGATCTGGCCCTACGAGGACGGCGAGCCGGGCGAGTTCTACTACCAGCGCTACGCGCACCCGGCCGGAGCCGAGGCCGAGCGCGCGCTCGGCGAGCTCGAGGGAGGCCACGCGCTGCCTGTTTCCCTCCGGATCGGGGGCGACGACCGCACTCCTCCTGACCTTCCTCGAGACCGGCCGGACGGTCGCAATCGCGAAGGACGCGTACTACGGCACGGGAACACTGATGCGGGCCCTCGAGCCGTGGGGGCTCCGAATGGTCGAGTTCGACCAGACCGGGCCGCCGCCCGAGAGCGTCGACCTCGTCTGGCTGGAGTCACCGTCGAACCCGTTGCTGACCCTGCCCGACCTCGACGCCGCGGCCGCCCACCCGGCGCCCGTCGTGGTCGACTCCACTGCGTCCACCCCCGTCTACCTGCGCCCGCTCGAGCAGGGCGCAGACTTCGTGCTGCACAGCGCGACGAAGTTCCTGGGCGGCCACCACGACGTGCTGCTCGGCGCGGTCGTGTGCAAGTCGAGAGACGACTACGAGCAGCTCCTGCAGTTCCGCAGCCGCTCGGGGATCGTTGCTGCGCCGGACGCCGCCTGGCTTCTGCGCCGGAGCCTGGAGACGCTCGAGCTCCGGATGCGGCGGCACACCGAGAACGCGACCGAGATCGCGCGGAGGCTCGAGGCCCATCCGGCCGTCG
The DNA here is from genome assembly GCA_963733215.1 of uncultured Actinomycetes bacterium. GTDB lineage: Bacteria > Actinomycetota > Thermoleophilia > Gaiellales > Gaiellaceae > JACDAN01. The sequence continues at coordinate 11,518 of CAVTCN010000033.1, read as the reverse complement.
AGCGAGTCCGCTATCCCGGCTTCGGCGGGCTGCTGAGCTTCGACGTCGCCGGCGGAGCTGAGGCTGCGCAGCGCGTCGAGCGCTCGGTCCGAGCGATCAAGAACGCCACGAGCCTCGGAGGGACACGCTCGGTGCTCGAGACCCGGGCGCGCTGGGAAGGCGACCGGGTCCCCGAGAATCTCGTCCGCCTGAGCGTCGGGCTAGAGGACGCCGGCGCGATCTGGGCCGACCTCGAGCAGGCGCTCGGCGGCTAGGAAGGGCCGCCGTTGCGGCCCGCACGATCATGCCGCCGACGGCGAGAAGCAGAAGCGCAAGCAGCAGCGCTGTCCAGAACAGCGCCCACTTGAGCTTCTGCGCTCTCACCGTCGCCACTCCGCCTAGATCGTCGCCTCGAGCGCAACCTCGGCCTGGGCGGGCACGTACGTCGCGTCGTAGCCGAGCAGCCGGCCCAGCGGGGCGCCGAGCGCGAGCCCGGTCCGCTGCATCCATGCAGGCGGGAAGGGAAGACGCACGTCGTCGAAGTGATGCTTCGCGATCACCGCGAGGTGGAGCGGATTCGGCATCCCCTTGCGGTTCGTCTTGCCGTCGGCTGCGAGCCCGAACATCGTCTCGATCAGCTGCTCGAACTGCATCGCCGGCCTGACCTCGCACACGAAGTGCGCCTCTTCCTCGCCCGCGTTCCAGAACTTGTGCGCTGTCCCCGCGGGAACCGTGATCCGCTGGCCGGGGCCGGCGAGGATCTTCTTGCGGCCGAGCCGAAAGCCGACCGTGCCTCGCAGCACCTGGAACCGCTCCTCCTGCGAGGGATGCACGTGGGCCGCGGCCACGAAGGCGTCCGGCTTGAGGAACGCCTCGAGCACAACCGCTTCTCCGTTCGTCTCCGCCGAGGTCTTGCGGAAGACGAGCCGCTCGCCCGTGACCGCATTCTCGATGACGTCTCCTGCCTGAATCATGTGCGTGTTCCTTTCGTCGGGTTGAGAACAAGACGATCGGAGGGCGCGCTTACGAATCGCTTACGGCACGCTTAGCGCGATGGAGCACGGACTCGGGGCACGCGTCGAGTTCAGGCTGCTCGGCCCGCTCGAGGTCGAGCAGGACGGCCGCACCCTTGCCGTAGGCGGACGCCGTCAGCGGGCACTGCTCGCGATTCTCCTCCTCCACCCCAACGAGGTCGTCCTTCGCGAGCGCCTCATCGACGCTCTCTGGGGCGAGCATCCTCCGGAGAGGGCCGCCAACTCGCTCCAGGTGGCCGTCCACGCGCTCCGCAAGCTGCTCGGCGCCGACCGGATCGCCACCCGCGGCGCGGGCTACCTCCTCCGCGTCGAGGAGCGCGAGCTCGACGTGCAGCGCTTCGCGGAGCTCACCGAACAGGCCCGAGTCGAGGTTCCCGCGGCTGCGGCGGAGACTCTTCGCAAGGCGCTCGCACTCTGGAGGGGAACGCCGCTGTCGGATCTCGGCGAGACGGCATTCGCCGCTGCCGAGCGCGGGCGGCTCGAGGCCCTCCAGCTTGCGGCGGTCGAGGATCGGATCGCGGCCGAGCTCGCCATCGGCCGCCACGCGGAGCTGGTCCCCGAGCTCGAGGCGCTCGTTGCCGGGCACCCGTACCGCGAACGGCTACGGCGTGAGCACATGCTCGCGCTGTACCGCTCTGGACGCCAGGCCGAAGCGCTCGATGCCTACCGGCAGGCCCGCGGGACGCTCGTCGAAGAGCTCGGAATCGAGCCGGGTGCCGAGCTGCAGGAGCTCGAGCGGGCAATCCTGCGCCAGGATCCGGAGCTTGCACTGCCGGCGGCGCGCGCGAAGAGCAACGTTCCTGCGCCGCTGACACCCCTCGTGGGTCGTCGGCTCGAGCTGGCCGCCCTGACCTCCCTCGTTCGGAGCCCCGACGCTCGCTTGCTCACTCTGACCGGCCCCGGCGGGACCGGCAAGACGCGCCTTGCGCTCGAGAGCGCCTGGGAGCTGATCTCCGACTTTCGCGACGGAGTCTTCTTCGTCGACCTCGCTCCGCTGGTCGACCCGGAGCTGGTCGCCACCCAGGTCCTCGGTGCGCTCGAGGTCGACGAGCAGCCCGGTCGCCCGGTGATCGAGACGCTCAAGCACGCTCTTCGCGATCGCCGACTGCTGCTGCTGTTCGACAACTTCGAAGGTGTGATCGACGCCGGCCCACTCGTCACCGAGCTGCTCGCGGCCGCGCCCGAGCTGAAGGCGCTCGTGACGAGCCGAGTCGTGCTGCACGTGTCCGGCGAGCACGAGTACCCCGTGCCTCCGCTCGCCGTTCCCGACCTCGAGCACGACGACGAGCAGGCCCTCGCGCGGAACGAAGCGGTGGAGCTCTTCGCAGCCCGCGCCCGCGCGGTCAGCCCCGGGTTCCGCCTCACCGCGGCGAACGCGCGGATCGTCGCGGCGATCTGCGTCGCGCTCGACGGTCTCCCGCTGGGCATCGAGCTCGCCGCCGCCCGCACCAGGCTGATCCCGCCGGAGGCAATGCTCGAGCGCCTCGAGAGCCGGCTCGAGCTGCTCACCGCGGGACCACGCGACGCCCCCGCGCGACACCGGACCCTGCGCGCCACTCTGGACTGGAGCTTCGACCTGCTCGAGGAGGAAGAGCAGCGGTTGCTGGCGAGGCTCGCCGTCTTCTCCGGTGGCTGCACGCTCGAGGCCGCCGAGGCCGTCTGCGCCGCGAGCCTCGCCGCGCTCACCACGCTGGCCGACAACAGCCTGCTCCGCCGCGACGAGACGGACGAGCCGCGCTTTCGCATGCTCGAGACGATCCGCGAGTACGCGCTCGAGCGCCTCCACGCACGTGGTGAGGAGGAGGACCTGCGCCGACTCCATGCGGAGCACTTCAAAGAGCTCGCCTCGCGCACTGCGGCCGAGCTACGCGGCGGGAAGTCGAGCCGGGACCTCTACGGACGGCTGGAGTCCGATCTCGACAACATTCGAGCCGCGCTCGACTGGGCCGATTCGAACGCACCCGAGCTGATGCTCGAGCTCGCGGGACTGCTCAAGCTCTTCTGGCGCGTACGAGGCCACCTCGAAGAGGGGCGCCTGTGGTTGGACAGCGCGCTGGCCCACGGGGATTCCGCGACAGCGGGCCGTGCGCGGGCCCTCGAGGCTGCCGGCGCGCTCGCTCAGCGGCGCGGTGACTACGCGTCGGCCAAGGCGCTGTGGCAGGAAGGCCTCGACATCTGGCGCGGCCTCGACGACGCCGAAGGTGTCGCTCGCGCACTCGGCGACCTCGCCAGCGTTTACGACCTCGAAGGCGACGCAGACCGGGCTATTCCGCTCTACGAGGAGAGTGCAGACCTCCTCCGCACGCTCGGGCTCGAGTACGAGCTCGGGACGGTCGTCTCGAACCTCGGCGTCTGCCTGATGAGCCAGGGACGGCTGGACGAGGCAGCAAAGCTGTACGAGGAGGCCGTCGAGCTGTGCCGCGCTTCCGGACGGGCCGAGCAGCTGACCATCTCGCTGTTCAACCTCGGCCGAGTCTCGATGCTCCAGGGCAGGCATGAGGCGGCCGCTGAGTGGTTCGAGCGTGCGCTCGAGACGGCTCGAGAGCTCGGCTACAGGGAGATGATCGCGTACTGCATCAAGGGCATCGGCGAGGTGCTGGAGGCCCGTGGAGAAAGCGAGCAAGCGGCCCGTCTCCTGGGCGCCTCCGATCGGCTCTTCCTCGAGCTCGGGGCCTACGTCGAATCAAGCGAGCAGGCGACGTACGCGGTAGCCGTCGAGCAGCTGAAGGACGCGCTCGGCGACGATGCCTACAGCAGTGCGCATGCGGAAGGGCAGGCCATGTCGCTTGACCAGGCGCTCGCCCTCGCACGAGCTATGCCGCAGTAGGCGGTCCGAACCAGGTGGTTAGCGCGTCAGCGAGCCCCGGCTGGCCTCGGTCTCCCACCCAGGCCACATATCCGTCGGGCCGAATCAACACGGCGGCGGGAGCACTGACCGTCCCGAGTGCCGGAAGCTCCCACGTACCGACGTACTCGGCGTCGATCGTCTGAACCCGATCTGCCCATGGAGCGATGTCGAAGCCGCCGGGCTCACCGAGGTTGAGCAGCACCGGCCGTGCATCGTGCAGCAGGGCGAAGACCCGCAACGGGCCGTCGGCGGTGACCAGGTCGAGATCGGGCATGCGGCGTCCGAGCAGCGGGTGCCCCTCGCCGAGGTCGTAGTGGATGTCCAGGCCGGACATCCTCGCGGCGAATCGCCTGCGCGGCTCGTCCATAGCGAGGAGTTCGGCAATGGTGTCGCCCAAGGTCTTGACCCGCTCGTCAGGGCGGAAAAGCGAGACCTGCGCGATCGTGTCGCGCAGCACGCGGGCAGCGACCGGGTGGCGCTCGGCGTGGTAGGTGTCCAGGAGGCTGTCCGCCGATGTCTGCTTGACCACCTGGGCGAGCTTCCATCCCAGGTTCACCGCATCCTGCACGCCGATGTTGAGGCCCTGGCCGCCCACCGGGTTGTGCACGTGCGCGGCGTCGCCGGCCAGCAGCACCCGCCGGTCGCGATAGGCCTCCGCCTGCCGGGCGGCATCGGTGAACCTGGAGATCCAGGTGGGGCTGTGGACCCCGTAGTCGGTTCCCCATACGGCGATGAGCGCCTCGCTGAGGTCGCGCAGGGTGGGCTCGCCGGTGGGTGCGAGGTGCTGCTCGGTCACCATGACCCCCGCCGGCCCCGCATCCTGCGTAGCCACCTGCCCTCGCGGACCTCATACTCCACCTTGCCGAATGCATGGCGGCCGATGGCGTCGTGGTGGATGCCCCATTCCGGTTCCTCGGCCAGCTCGACCTCGGCGATCAGGAAGCTCGTCGTCGGTTCCCACCCGGGGAACCCGATGCCTGCTGCCTTGCGGACCACGCTACGTCCGCCATCGCACCCGACGAGGTATTCCGCCCTCAGCGGCCGGCCGTCAGCCACCTCGACGTCGACCCCGGTGCTCGTCCTGCACGAACCCCGTCACGTCACGTCCGCGATGGATCGGCACCCCCAACTCGTCGACCCATTCGGCGAGCAGGCGCTCGATGTGGTTCTGCCACAAGCCCGAGCCCGTATGGGTGCCGCGTGGGAAAGTCGCTGATGTCCAACGGGGTCCCGGCGAATGCCGCGACCTGCGCCGTCTGCCCCTCCGACAGGAACCGGTCGGCGATTCCACGCTGATCGAGCACCTCGATAGTGCGTGAGTGCAGGCCGCCCGCTCTCGAGCCGGCGAGCTCCTGGCTGTCGCGTCGCTCGACAATCGCGACATCGACCCGCGCCAACGCCAACTCGCCCGCCAACATCAGGCCCGTCGGGCCTCCTCCGGCGATCACCACCGCATGCTCGGTCATCTCCGTAGTGTCACGGCTCGAGGCTCACGCTCGGGAGAAGGGTTGGCGCGACTGCGGTGTGCGCTTGTGGCGACTAGAAAGAGCCGGAGGTCGGACTCGAACCGACGACCCCGCGCATTACAAGTGCGCGCGCTCTACCAACTGAGCTACTCCGGCGCTGCCCACATCGTAGAGCGACCAAGGAGGGGCGTCCGGCCGGCGGCGGGATGAGCCGGCCGGACGCCCGGGCGTGCCGGCTAGCTCGCCGGCGGAATGAGGACGCCGTCGATGACGTGGATCGTGCCGTTCGAGGCGCCGATGTCCGTCTTCGTGACGCGGGTGGTGCGGTTCAGGTAGACGCGATTGCCCTTCACGCCGATCCTGATGTACGCGCCGTTCAGGGTCTTGGCTCGGCGGAGCTTGACGACCTGCGCCGCCTTCACGTTGCCCTTCACGACGTGGTACAGCAGCACCGCGCGGAGCTGGGCCTTGTTGCGCTGGAGCTTGCGAAGGGTCGCCCTCGGCACCTTCGCGAACGCCTTGTCGGTCGGCGCGAACACGGTCAGCTTGCCGGGCGCGGAGAGCGCACCCGCCAGGCCGGCCTGCTTCGCGAGTGCGATCAGGGTCTTGAACTGACCCGCAGCCGGCGGCCGTCTGGACGATGTTCTTGTCCGGCGTCGTCTGCTCGGCAGTCGCACCTGCACCGCCGACTACGGCGATCGAGGCGAGAGCTGCGGCGCCGAGCGCCGCGATCGAGTAGCTAAGACGATTCCTTTTCATGCTGTTACTCCTTCTCCTGTTCGAGGTTGATGACGTCCTAAGCGGCGGCCGTGCTCGTGTCGCGCCGCTCGCGGGAGGCGAGCGCCGGAAGCCTGGTCGCCTGGTAGACGGCCGAGAGGCCGACGAGCCCGTAGATGATCCGGCTGAGAGCGTTCGTCTCACCGAACTCCAGGCCGACGATCTCGGCGACGAGATCGAACTCCGCGATCGCCACGAGACCCCAGTTGAGCCCCCCGACGACGAGGAGGAGCCCGGTCGTGAAGTCGAGTGCCTTCATGTCTGCTCCTTTCCGTGTCCGATTTCTGTCCAGGGAATGTACAGGGTTAAGCCCAATGCTGTCAAGACTCTGTACAATTTCCGTACAATGACCACGATGGCAGGCGGCGATGGCTATCTCCGGATCGGGGAACTGAGCAGGCGCACGGGAGTTGCGCCCGAGCTGCTGCGTGCGTGGGAGCGCAGGTACGGGCTCCTCCGCCCGGCGCGGTCGGAGGGCGGTTTTCGGCTCTACTCGGAGGCCGACGAGCAGCGAGTCGAGCGCATGCGCCGGCACCTGCGCGAGGGGTTGGCGGCGGCGGAGGCTGCCCGGCGCGCGGTCGAAGGCGTGGCGGACACGACTGCGGCCGCGGCCGAGAACGGGCGGCCGGAGCTCGAAGCGGGCGCGCGGCGGCTACGGACTGCGCTGGACGGATTCGACGAGACGGGCGCCCAGGCGGCGCTCGACAGCCCTCTTCGGCACCTTCACGGTCGAGACCGTCCTCGGCGCCGTGATCCTCCCCTACCTCGTCGACCTCGGCGAGCGGTGGTCGACCGGCGAGGCGACCGTCGCCCAGGAGCACTTCGCCAGCAACCTGATCCGAGGGCGGCTACTGGGAATCGGCCGCGGCTGGGACTCGGGCGACGGCCCGCGTGCCGTCCTCGCCTGCGCCCCGGGCGAGCAGCACGACCTGGGGCTGATCGCGTTCGGCCTCACGCTGAACCGCCGCGGCTGGCGCATCACCTACCTCGGCCCGGATACGCCGGTCGAGAGCCTCGTGGACACCGCCGGCCGGCTCGAGCCGGATCTCGTCGTTGTCGCCGCGACCAGCAAGCGGCGGCTGACACCGCTCGTCGAGCCCCTCGCTGCTCTCGGCCGCAAGACGCGCGTTGCCGTTGCAGGCTCCGGAGCAACGGCCGGCCTTGACGGGCTTCAGACGCTCAACGAAGACCCGGTCACGGCCGCACTTGGCATCTGACCTCTACTGGAGGACCTGGCGTGACTCCTGGTGCTGGAGGATCTTGCGCTTGACGCGCTGAAGCGCGTTGTCGATCGTCTTCGTGTCGACAGCGAGGCTCTCCGCCATCTCCTCGTAGGACGAGCCCTCGAGGTACAGCCGAAGCGCGTCCGACTCGAGCTGCGAGAGCCCGGTTCCGAGGCAGAAGACGAGGCTCTGGAGCTCCTCGGTCGAGATGACCATGATCGACGGCTCGTCGACGGCCGGGCCTGGAAGCGCGTCGCCCAGGGTGCAGTCGCCCTCGGACTCCTGCCCGGCGGGCGTCTGGGAGAACGAGACGTAGGTGTTGAGCGGCGAGTGCTTGAAGCGCGTCGCCGTCTTGATCGCCGTGATGATCTGCCGCGTGATGCACAGCTCGGCGAAGCTGCGGAACGACGTCTCCTTGTCGGAGCGGAAGTCCCGAACCGCCTTGTAGAGCCCGATCAGGCCCTCCTGGATCAGATCCTCCGAGTCGCCTCCGGCGAGGAAGTACGAGCTCGACTTGAGCCGGACGAAGCCCGTGTACCGCCGGATCAGCGTGTCCATCGCCTTCCCGTCGCCGTTCCTGGCGCGGATCACGAGCTGAAGGTCTTCGAGCTCCCGCTCGGCCCTCTGGGCGGAGTACGTGCGCGTGACTGCTCTGGCGGCCATAGCGGTTTCGCTCGGGTGAGCGAGCCTCACCCTCAACGTGAACTGGAACGTAGCAGGCGAGTTGCCAACATTACAAGGGCGTTGCAGTGGTCCTGGTCCAACCGGACCCTTGCGCCGGACCCGAAACGACCGGTCCTAAGAGGGGCCGTCGGCGCGCCGGAGGCGTTCCAGCCTGTCCCGCGTCGCGGGGTCCAGGCGGTCCCGCACGCGGCTCGCGCTGTCCTCGCTGTGCTCGACCGATTCGAGCGTCGGAGGCGAACTCGCGCGAGCTGATCTTTGCCACCTCCTGGCCCGAAGTCCCCCGAACCGCGGCGTCCGAGGAGACGAGGCACACCCGCTCTCGATCCCGGTGCTCCGCCGCGAGGCGCTCGAGAACGGCGTCGGCGTGCGCCGCGAAGCGAACCTCCAGCGGGCCGAACTGCTCGTCCCGTCCGACACCGTCGAAGACGACCACCCCTCGCGCTCCCCGGACGGCGACGAAGCTCGCGAGCGAGTCGATCAGCTCGTGCCGTTCCTCGAGCCCCGCCGCGCGGAGGACGTTGTAGCCGTCGAACAGGTACAGCGTCGGCTCAGGCACCGCGTCGCCTCCTCGCCTCGTAGACGAGCAGCGCGGCAGCCACGCTGACGTTGAGCGAGCTCACCCGGCCGAGCAGCGGAATCGCGACGATCTCGTCGCAAGCACGGCGAACGAGCGGGCGCAGGCCCTTCCCCTCGGCGCCGAGAACGAACGCGGCTCCTCCGTCGCCGAAGTCGGCGTCCCAGAGCCCGACGTCGCCGTCCGCCGCCGCACCCCAGACCCAGAGAGCGGGGCCCTTGACGTCGTTCAGGTAGCGGGCAAGGTTCGGCACGACGGCGACCGGCAGGTGCTCGACCGCGCCCGCGGACGCTCGGCAGACGGCGGGCGTCACCCGTGCCGCGCCGTGGGCCGGGACGACGACACCGGTCGCGCCGGCGCCCTCGGCGCTCCGGATCACCGCGCCGAGGTTGTGCGGGTCGGTGACCTGGTCGAGGCAGACGAGGAGTGCCCGCTCGGTGCCGGCGAGCTCGTAGGCGTCTGCGTAGCGGTAGGGCTCGCAGCGGGCGAGAACGCCCTGGTGGTCGCGGCTCCCGATCGCCTCCGTGAGCTCGCGCTCGGGGCGGACCTGGACACGGATGCCGTTCTGCTCCTTGAGCCAGGCCTCGGCGGTGAGTGCGCGCTCGGTGGCCCAGAGCTCCCTCACGCCGCGCGGGCCGCGCAGCAGCTCGCGAACCGCGTTGCGTCCGTAGACCTGCTCGGTCGTCATTTCGGGACGAGCCGGAACCCGTCGTCGGCGTCCCGGACGATCCAGCCCGCGGACTCGATCTCAGCGCGGAGCCGGTCAGCCTCGCCGAAGTCGCGCTCCGCACGCGCCTGTTGCCGCCGCTCCGCGAGGTCGGCGACGTCGGCGGGCGCCTCGGTTGTCTCCGCGAGGGCGCCGAGCCCGAAGAGCTCCAGCCCCCGCCGAAGGAGCTCGTGATCGCGCCAGCCGTGCATGATCGCGAGGGCTTCCGGCGTGTTGAAGTCGTCGTCGAGCGCCGCGACCAGGCGATCCCACTCGCCCTCCGCAGCCGGCTCCGACGGGTTCCGGAAGACCTCGCGGAAGCCGTCTGCCCTTGCGGTCGCCTGCTGGAGCGTCTCCTGGGAGAAGTCCATCGGCTTCCGCCAGTGCGCGCCGAGGAAGAGCATGAGCAGGGTCTCCTTGCCGTGCTCGTCGATCCCCTCGCGCAGGGTGACGTCGTTCCCGAGCGACTTCGACATCTTCTCGCCCGTGAACTCGAGCATGCCGTTGTGCGTCCAGATTCGCGCGAACTCGTGCCCGAGCGCGCTCGACTGGGCGAGCTCGTTCTCGTGGTGTGGGAAGACGAGGTCGAGCCCGCCGCCGTGAATCTCGAAGACGGGACCGAGGAGCTCCTCCGCCATGACGGAGCACTCGATGTGCCAGCCCGGCCGGCCTCGGCCCCACGGCGACTCCCACGAGGTGTCCTCGCCCGGCTTGTTCGCCTTCCACAGCGCGAAATCGCGCGGATCCTCCTTGAGCGGATTCGGCTCCTGCTCCTCGACCTGATCCGGTTTTTGGCCCGACAGGCGGCCGTAGAGCGGATCACGCGCGACGCGGAAGTAGACGTCGCCCTCGACCGCGTAGGCCGAGCCCTGCTCGACCAGCTGCTCGATGAAGCTGACGATCTGGGGCACCATCTCGGTCGCCTTCGGCAACTCGTCGGGCATGCCGAGGCCGAGATCGCGCGTGTCCTCGAGGTACCAGTCCGTGGCCTCGGCCGCCCGTTGCGCGCTCGCCCCGGGAGCAGCCTCGTAGATCTTGTCGTTGATGTCGGTGATGTTGTGGACGAGCGTCGCGTCGTAGCCGCGCTCGCGCAGCCAGTTGCGGAGCCACATCCCGACCACGAACGGCCGTGCGTTTCCGACATGCGCGCGCTGGTAGACGGTCGGGCCGCAGAAGTACATGCGCACCGGCCCCGGCCGCTCGGGCAGCGGGTCGAGCCTACGAGTGAGTGTGTTGTAGAGCCTGATCGACACGGCGCAGTGCTTCCTCGCGGGGCAGGGCGGCCAGTATCGCCGCTAGCTCCGGCCCCCGGTCGCGCCCGGTCAGGGCCAGACGGAGCGCGCGGAGGTCGCCGCCGACCGCCTTCAGCTCCCGGACAACCGCGCGGGGATCTGCGTCCGCCAGCTCCCGGAAGCGCTCGAGGGTCTCCGGGGCGGCGGTCGCCCGTGGCTCGGGCGGTTCGAGTACCTGGTCGGCGTAGTCGCGGGCCTCGGCGAGGTCGCGCGCGCCGCGGGCGACGGCCACCGCTTCGAGGGGAATCCGCGCGCGAGCCGCGAGCTCCTCGTCGCTCATCGCCTCGATCGCGTCGACCGAGAGGCGGCGGATGCGCGGCAGGTCGTAGTGGACGTCGTGGCGCGGCAGCCCGAGCTCGTCGAGGTACGCGCGCACCGCCTCGGCCGGGATTCCGAGCTCGCGCAGCGACGCGACGGTTGACCCCTCGGCGCGCTTCGAGAGCTTCTTACCGTCTTCGCCGAGGATCAAGCCGTGGTGGACGTACTCGGGCGGGGTCGTCCCGAGCGCCTCGTGGAGCCGGCGGTGCAGGTCTTCGTTCGGGCGGTGGTCGTTCCCGCGGTAGACGTGCGTGATCCCCAGTTCGGTGTCGTCGACGACGCTTGCGAGGTGGTACGTCGCCGTCCCGTCCTCACGGAGGATCGTCGTCCGGCCGAAGCGGTCGCCGCCGAGCCGTTCCGCGGCGGCGCGGTAGATCTCCTGCCGCTCGCTCTGTCGTAGCGGGCCTTCGTCCCACGAGAGGTCGAGCCACTCCAGATCGCGGAGGATCGCCTCCTCCCCGCCTGCGACGTTCCGCGCCGGATCCGTGTCGTCGATCCGCAGTACGAGGTGGTCGCCCTCGCGGCGGTTGATCGCTGCACTGAGCGCGTTCCCGATGTGGAGCGAACCGGTAGGGCTGGGAGCGAACCTCACGCGCTTCATCGCGCGAATGTAACGG
>CAVTCN010000032.1:0-47140 GCA_963733215.1 uncultured Actinomycetes bacterium | reverse complement strand
CCGTCGAACGCAACGCCGAAGTCGGCACCCTCGGTCGTCGTCTGCTCGACGATGAACTCGCGGTTCTCCGGGAGCAGCGGGTTGGGCTCGTGGTTCGGGAAGGTCCCGTCCGGCTCGAAGTAGAAGCGGATCGCCTCGATGGGCAGGCGCTCGAGCACCGGCGGGAGCATGACCCCGGCCATCCCGTTCGCAGCATCAATGACGACACGGAGCGGCTTGATCGCCGACACGTCCACGAAGGACAGGACGCGCTCGACGTAGGCCGGCCAGACGTCGTACTCCTGGACCTGTCCTGGCGTCTGACCCCCGGGCGTGTCTCCCAGGGACATGGCCCGGTCGCGGATGTCGAGCAGGCCCGAATCCCCGCCCACGGGCAGCGCACCCCGGCGGACGATCTTCATCCCCGTGTACTCCTTCGGGTTGTGCGATGCCGTGACGGCGACGCCGCCGTCCAGCTCGAGCTCGCCGACCGCGAAATAGACCATCTCGGTGCCGACGAGGCCGAGATCGAGGACGTCGGCGCCCGCGTCGGTGACTCCGCGGATCAGCGCCGCGGCCATCGAGGGCGACGAGACTCGCATGTCCCGCCCGACGGCGATCCGCCGCGGCTCGAACTGCTCGACGTACGCGCGGCCGATCGCATAGGCGCCGTCCTCGTCCAGCTCGGCCGCGTAGATCCCTCGGACGTCGTACGCCTTGAAGACCTTCGGATCGAGCACGGCGGGACTCTATCCCCGGAAACCGCTCCCTCGAACGCGGATCACTAACCCGTGAGTGCCAGACCTACCGTGGACCGCGTCGGCCACAGCGAACCAGAAAGCAACTGTCGTCAAGCGGAGTGCACTACCGAAGCCGCCCCCTTCCAACGCACCCCCTGTGAGCGGAACTGGTCCAACCGGGGGATCCTCGAGTGGACGGCCAGCACCGCGGTCATCTGCCCCAATGCGTCCAGCGTCGTGCTGCCAGGCCGCGCGGTCGACGATGTAGAGACAGTGCCTGCAGACCTTCGCATCACGAAGCAACAACTCGCCACATTTCGGGCATGGAGCTTGTGAAGCAGCATCTCGAGAGGGATCTCGCTGATTAGCGCTCGACCCGCCAGTCATCGGCCGGAACGTACATGAGGCCAACAAAAAGAGCCCGCGAGCGGGAGTTTTCCGACCTCCGCATTCGTTCATACACTTGAAGGGTGGAGCGCAAGCTCGCGACAGTCCTGTTTGTCGATCTCGTCGGCTCGACAGCGCTGGTCACCGGAACCGATCCGGAGATCGCGCGCCGGCGCGTCCAGCAGTACTTCGACAAGGTCTCTCACTGCGTCACGACCCACGGCGGGATCGTGGAGAAGTTCGCCGGCGACGCGGTCATGGCGGCGTTCGGCATCCCGCAGGCGCACGAAGACGACGCCGAGCGCGCGGTCCGCGCAGCACTCGGGATCCTCGAGTCCGTCCGGGAGCTCGGGCTCGACGTCCGGATCGGGATCGAATCGGGCGAAGTCGTCGTCGACGATGCGACGGAGTCCACGTTCGCGACCGGCGAGGCAGTGAACATCGCCGCGCGGCTTCAGCAGACGGCGCCGGTCAACAGCATCATGATCGGCCCCGGCGCGCACCGGCTCACGCTCGGCCGATTCGAGGTCGAGGACGAGGGGCCGGTCGAGATCCGCGGCCGGACAGAGCCGGTCTGGGCCTGGCGTGTCATCTGCCTCGCGGGTGGCCCTGCCCGTCCCGGCGTCCGGCGGGCACCGCTCGTCGGCCGGGAAGCCGAGCTGGAGCTGCTCGAGAACACGTACAGCCGCGCCGTTCGGGACCGCCGCGCCCACCTCTTCACGATCTATGCCGACCCGGGCGTCGGGAAGAGCAGGCTCGCGAACGAGTTCGTCGGCGGCCTCGAGGGCGCCACTGTGCTCTTCGGCCGCGCTCTTCCGTACGGCGAGGGCGTCACGTACTCGGCGCTCTCGGACATGGTCAAGACGGCCGCAGGAATCGCGGATGACGACCCGCTCGACGACGCGCTCGAGAAGCTGCGCGACTGCTGCCCCGACGAGGCGGTGGCCGACCTGCTCGCGCTCGCCTCGGGCGTCCTGGAGGCGGTCAAGGGCGAGCGGAACCAGCAGGAGATCGCGTGGGCCGCGCGCGAATGGGCGGAGAAGCTGGCGGAGCCGCAGCCGCTCGTGCTCGTCTTCGAGGACATCCACTGGGCCGAAGACGCGCTCCTCGAGCTGGTCGAGCACATGGCCACCTGGGTCAAGAACGTCCCGATCCTGCTGCTGTGCCTGGCACGGCCCGAGCTGCTGGACCTGCGTCCCGGGTGGAGCGGCGGCCGAGTGCGCGCGACGGCGATCGAGCTGGAGCCGCTCGACCGCACCGACAGCGAGGCGCTGATCGAGGCCCTGCTGGACGGAGAGCTGGGCAGCGGCGCTCGCCAGGCGCTCCTCGACAAGACCGAGGGCAACCCGCTGTTCGTCGAGGAAACCGTCCGGATGCTCTCGGAGGCGAACGGCGCCGGGATCGAGCGGATCCCCGACACGCTGCAGGCGCTCATCGCTGCACGGATCGACCACCTGCCGCCCGGCGGGAAGGAGCTGCTGCAGGGCGCCGCCGTGATGGGGAGGATCTTCTGGAAAGGCGCGCTCGGCGAGCTCGTCCTCGAGGGGACCGACATCGACCCGCTCCTGGAGGACCTCCATCTGCGCGAGTTCGTCCTCCCGGAGGTCCGCTCGACGATCTCCGGCGAGGACGCGTTCAAGTTCAAGCACGTGCTGATCCGCGAGGTCGCCTACGGCGGCCTCTCGAAGGCGGCCCGCGCCGGCTTCCACCAGCGCTTCGCCGAGTGGCTGCGGAAACGGGCGGGCGAGGAGCTGCTCGAGGTCCGCGCGTACCACCTCGACCAGGCGACGGCCCTGCTCGCGGAGCTCGACGGAGCGCCGCCGGCGAAGCTCGCGACCGAGGCCGCCGCGGCGCTCGAGGAAGCGGGACGGCGGGCGCTCGCACGTGAGGCGAACGCGACGGCGCGCAAGCTGCTCGTCCGGGCCGTCGAGCTCGAGCCGACAGTCGAGCGGCGGTTCCAGGCCGCACGAGCAGCCTGGCGGATGAGTGAGTTCCCCGTGGTCTCTCCGGAGATGCAGGAGGTCCTCAGGCTCGCGCGCGAGGCGGGAGACAAGGATCTCGAAGCCCGGGCGCTCGCTGCCCTCGCGGAGGTCAGCATCTTCCGCGAGGGAGACGTGAGCCGTGGCGAAGAGCTGGCGCGGGAGGCCCTCGAGGTCGCCGAGCGCGACGAGAGCAAGGTCTTGGCGCTCGAGGTGCTCAACACCGTCGCCTGGTGGCGTGGCCGGCTCACCGAGGGAGAGGGCTACGCGCAGGAGCAGCTCGAGATCGCTCGACGGCTCGAGCGTGCGGACCTCGAGAGCGAGGCGCTGCTCTCGCTCGCCGGCATCTACACATCGCGGCAGGAAGATGATCGTGCGGAGCCGCTGATCGAACGCGCGAAGACCCTCGCCGAGGAGAGCGGGTCGCTGACTGCGAGAGCGCACGCATACATGCAGTCGGGCGAGCTCCACGGATGGCGCCGCCGCGACGAGGAAGCGCTCCAGGAGTACGAACGGGCGCGCGAGCTCTTCGAGGAGGTCGGCGCGGCGACCCACCTGGCGCGGGCGATGCTCCGAATCGCGTCGATCGTCCGCCGGTCCGGGGACCTGGAGGAGGCGGAGAAGCTGGCGCGCGAGGGAATCCGGATCCTGAAGCCGCTCGAGGACCGCGGAACGCTCTGCGAGGTGCAGCGCTTCCTCGCCGAGGTCCTGCTCGACCAGGGCAAGCTCGACGAGGCGGAGCTCTACGCGCTGAAGGCCGTGGAGACCGTCGGCCCCCAGGACGTCAGCTCACAGGCCTCTACGAAGGCCTCCCTCGCACTCGTCCGCGCCCGCCAGGGCAGGGACGAGGAGGCCGAGGCGCTCCTGCGTGAGTCGATCGAGATCCTCGAGCGAAGCGAGTACAGCCGCTTCCTCTCGGACCCGATCGAGGCGATGATTCAGTTCTTGGAGGAGCGCGAGCGGTTCGAGGAGATCGCCGCCTTCGAGCGCCGGCTGGAAGAGCTCCGCGCCGGCGACGTGGCCGAGAGCGCCGCGTAGACGGCCTGGTGTGACTCCTCGTTCGGCGACTCGCTGATCACGGTCGCCGGGCGCTCGAACCTCGCCAGCGCCTCGCCGAGCGGCTCGGCTCGAAGGGTTCCCTCGCCATAGGCCAGGTGTTTCGTCTCGTTCCGATTCGCGTAGGCGATGTCGGAGAAGTGGACGTGGAACGGGGCTCCCGGCTCCATGACAGCGTCCGCGCGGCCGAGGACCTCGGCGAACGCGTCGACCTCGGTGAACGCGCCGTCGGAGGTCGCGTGCATGTGGGCGAAGTCCAGCACCGGACGGATCCAGTCGAGCCGGGAAGCGATCGCCAGCACGTCGTCGATCGTCCCGAGCTCGTTCACCCGGCCCATCACCTCGACCCCGAACGGCACGCCGCGGCCTTTCTTCTCCAGCCGCTCGCGCAGCTCGCCCGCCTGCTCGACGACGTCGTCCAGCGCCTTCTCGCGCTCACGTTCGAGGAGGAAGCCCGGGTGAAACACGACGAGCTCGGCCCCGCAGGCAACCGCGATGCCTGCCGAGTGGTCGAGCATCCCGATCGCCATGTTCAGCTTCTTCCCGCGCTCCGCATGGCCGACGAAGCCGGCGATCGGCGCATGGACGGAAAGGACGATCCCGGCGTCCCTCGCGAGCTCTCCCAGCCGCTCGGCCCACGGGTAGTCCATCCAGAACTTGCCCTCGAAATCGATCTCGCACGCCGAGTAGCCGCGCTCCAGGAGGATCGCGACCGCCTCCTCCGGCGACTCGCGCGAGGGGATGCGCGCAGGCCCGAATCGAAGCTCGCCCACGCACGGACCGTAGCCCACCGGGGATGGCGTCCGACGGCGTTCCTACCCTGAGGTCTATGGCCAAGCGCCCGTCCAGAATCGATCTGCTCGAGCTCGACATCGACCTCCGCCTGACCGACCTCTGGCGAGAGGCCGCCGACGTCGGTGAGTGGAACCTCGAGATCGTCGCCGCCTTCATGAGAGCCGCGTACGGGAAGGGCTACTGCGACGCGCTGACCGAGGACGCGCCGGGAAGCCTGTGCGAGGAGCACGGCTACCGGATCCCGGATCGGCGGCGCCCGGCTCCCACCCGCGAAGGCTGATCTCACCGGGGCTAGACTTTCCGGCGTGGCGCGCCGTTCCAGCCCTGCCCGCCTCGTCATCGCGCTCTCCGTGGCCGCGATGCTGGCCGTCTTCCTGCTCTACACCTCGATCGCCGGCGGGACGCCCCAGCTCCGGCCGAGCCAGCTGAACGGCCGCACGGGCGAGATCACCATCGTCGGACAGGTCGTCGCGCCGGTCCAGCGAAGCGGGCGCACGATCCGCTTCCGGCTCAAGGACGTCGAGGGAAGCTCGTCCGTTCGGCTCCCGGTCACGTACACGGGCTCGGTGCCCGACATGTTCAAGGTCGGGCGCGACATCTCGCTGAAGGGCCGGTTGCGTGGCGGCACCTTCGTCGGCCAACCAGGCACGCTCGTGACCAAGTGCCCTTCGAAGTACTCCTCTAAGAAAGAGACCTAATGCCCGAGCTCGGGCGCGCAGCGCTCATCGTCTGCCTCGGGCTGGCCGTGTACGCGGTCGTCGCCGGCGCGATTGCCGCCTGGCAGCGGCGCCAGCGGCTCGCGGAGTCGGCGCAGAACGCGGTCGTGGCGTCCTTCGCCGCCGCCCTCGTAGGCTCGGCCGTCCTGTTCACGGCGCTCGTCCAGAACGATTTCAGCTTCGTCTACGTCGCCGACCACACGAGCCGGGAGCTCCCGCTCGGCTACACGATCTCGGCGTTCTGGGGCGGCCAGGAAGGGTCGTTGCTGCTCTGGCTCCTGATCCTCACTGGCTTCTCGACGGTCGCCGTCCTGCTCGCGCGGCGCTCCGCGCCGACCCTCCTGAGCTGGACGGTGCCGATCCTCGGCGGCGTGATCACGTTCTTCGCGTTCATGCTCGTCGCCGTCTCCAGCCCGTTCGCGACGCAGGCGGCTCCGGCGGACGGCGCCGGCCTCAACCCGAGCCTCCAGAACCCGTACATGCTGGCCCACCCGCCGATGCTCTACCTCGGGTTCGTCGGGCTGACGATCCCGTTCGCGTTCGCGATGGGCGCATTGGCGGCGCGGCGGAGCGACGAGCTCTGGATCGTCGTCACGCGCCGGTGGACGCTCGTCGCGTGGACGTTCCTCGGCTTCGGCCAGCTCCTGGGCGCCCACTGGGCCTACGTCGAGGTCGGCTGGGGCGGCTATTTCGCATGGGACCCCGTGGAGAACGCCGCGCTGATGCCGTGGCTCGCCGCGACGGCGTTCCTGCACTCGGTGATGATCCAGGAGAAGCGCGGGATGCTGAAGATCTGGAACGTCGTCCTCGTGATCGGTGCGTTCGTGCTCGCGCTGTTCGGCACCTTCCTGACGCGCTCCGGGATCATCAGCTCGATCCATTCCTTCACCGAGAGCTCGATCGGGCCGTGGTTTCTCGGCTTCATCGGGATCGTGCTGGCCGGGTCGATCCTGCTCGTCCTGTCGCGGCTGCCGCTGCTCCGGTCGAAGACGCGGCTCGAGTCGCCCGTGTCGCGTGAGGCGAGCTTCCTCTACAACAACCTGCTGCTCGTCGCCTTCTGCCTGACGATCCTCTGGGGCGTCCTGTACCCGATCCTGACCGAGGCGCTCCGTGGCGAGCCCGTGACGGTCGGGCCGCCGTACTACAACTTCTTCCTCAAGGCATTCGGCCTGCCGCTGCTCGTGCTGATGGGCATCGGGCCGCTGATCGCCTGGCGCCGGGCGTCGCTGCGCGGGCTGGGGAGGACGTTCGCGTGGCCCGCCGCCGTCGCGCTCGCCTGCGGCGTGATCCTTGTCGCCCTCGGCGCCGGCTCCTCGATCCCGGGCCTCGTGGGCTACACGTTCTGCGCCTTCGCGCTCGCGTCCATCGTGCTCGAGTTCGTCCGCGGAACCCGTGCCAGACATGCGCTCGGAAGCTCGTCGTGGCTGGGCGCCTTCTCCTCGCTCGTCGGCCGGAACCGGCGCCGGTACGGCGGCTATGTCGTCCACGTGTCGATCGTGTTGCTCGCGATCGGCATCGTCGGCTCGAGCGCCTACGACACGATCAGCGACGCGCAGCTCCGCCCGGGCCAGTCGACGTCGGTCGCCGGCTACGACCTCCGCTACCGCGGCGTCGAGGAGTCGCGCGGGGCGAACGCGCAGGAGATCAGGGCCGTCGTGGACGTTTCGCGGGACGGTGAGCAGCTCGGGACCTTGCGGCCGGGGAAGAACCGCTACTTCGCCGAGCAGCAGGTCTCGAACGAGGCCGCGATCCGGTCCGATCCGCTGAACGGCGAGGACCTTTTCCTCATCGCCGACCAGATCGACGGTGACACGGTCTTCCTCAGAGTGCTCGTGAAGCCGCTCGTCAACCTGATCTGGATCGCCGGCTTCGTCTTCCTCGGCGGCGCTGCGATCGCCCTCTGGCCGGATGCCAGGGAGCAGCGCCGGCTGGCGGTTCGGTACGGCCGCAGCGAGGCACTCGCCCGCGCGTGAGCCCTGAGCTCCTGCTGGGCGCGCTGCTGGCGGCAGGCGCGGTCGTCTTCGTCGCGGTCCCGTTCCTGCGGGCGAAGGCGCCTCCCGCGCCGCGGGCGCCGGCCGACGAGGCGCTTCAAAAGGCGGAGGAGCGAGATCGCGTGCTCGCGGAGCTCAAGGAGCTCGAGTTCGACCACCGCACCGGGAAGATCACGGACGAGGACTACCGGAGACAGGTCTACCCGCTTCGGCGGCAGGCAGCGGCCCTGTTGCCATCCGAGACTCCGAAAGACGCCTCCGAGCAGCGCTTTTCGCCGCCAAAGCTCCCATCTAGCCGATCCGACGGGTAGGATCCCCCGCATTCCCGGGCCCGGGAGGGAGGTCTCCCCGGTTCGCGAACACGGTCCCTATGGCTCGACTCCTCGTCTGCAGCCTCGTTCTCGTCCTGCTCGTCGCGGCTCCCGCATCGGGCAGCCTCTACGACCGCAAGCAGCGGCTCGACGACCAGGCGCAGGCGCTCCAGTCGAAGGCCGACCAGGCCCGCGCCCGCGAGGAGGCGCTCCGCGCCGAGATCGCGACGGTGTCGGAGCGGATCCAGGCGCTCGAGGCCGAGGTCGGCGACGTCTCCAGCCGGCTGGCCGCGCTCGAGGAGGATCTTGCGCTCCACCAGCAGAAGCTGGAGGCGGTCAAGGCGCTCTACCGCCTGCAGAGCGAGCGGCTCGCATACCTCCGCGGGCAGTACACGGTCGCGCAGATGCGGCTTGCCGACCGCCTCGTTGCGATCTACGAAGGCGAGGATCCGTCCACGCTCGACATCGTCCTCGAGGCGGACAGCTTCAGCGACGCGCTCGACCAGATCGACTATCTCGACTCGATTGCGGCCCAGGACCGGCGTGTCGTCCAGCACGTGACCGGCGCTCGCGATCACATGAGCGAGCTCAAGCAGCGCACCGGGAAGACGAGGGACCGGGTCGCAGCGGTTACCCGCGTCGTGGAAATCAGGACGCAGCAGCAGCGGGCCGCCTACGAACAGCTGCTGATCTCACGGAAAGGGCTGGCCGAGTCGCGGAGCGCGAAGCGGGAGGCGAGAGACGAGGCCCACGAAGCGGCGGAGCAGTACGAGGGCAAGGCCGAGGAGCTGCTCAAGGTCAGCGCCCAGCTGGCTGCACGGATCAATGCGGCCCAGTCCGGCCCGAGCTACTCCAGCACCGGTGACGGGACGGTCTCGGCGAGCGGCATGGTCTGGCCGGTCGGCGGGCCCGTCGTCAGCGGCTTCGGCTGGCGCTGGGGCCGCATGCACGAGGGCATCGACATCGCCGCCGGCTACGGCACGCCGATCCAGGCGTCCGCGTCCGGCAACGTCATCTACGCCGGCTGGATGGGCGGCTACGGGAACCTGATCATCATCGACCACGGCAACGGCGTCGCCACCGCCTACGCGCACCAGTCGAGCTTCGTCGTCGGCGGCGGAGCCGTCTCACAGGGACAGACGATCGGCTACGTCGGCTGCACCGGCCACTGCTTCGGCGCGCACCTGCATTTCGAGGTCCGCGTCAACGGCTCGGCCGTGGATCCGCTCGGTTACTTGTAACTGGCGATCTTTAGAAGGTCGGCGTGGAGCGCGGGTGTTGCGCTGGCGATGATCGAGTCGCTGTCGGGGCTCCACGGGCCCACGCGCCGCGGCCGCGCTCGGCGACGAAGATCTCGCTTGCCGGCGGGTCTCCGATCACGGCGATCGTGACCTCGCCGTCCTCGACGAGCGCGACGTTGACGCAGTAGAGCGGGATCCCGGACGCGAAGTTCCGTGTGCCGCAGATGGGGTCCACGAGCCAAGAGGAACCACGCACGGCGGCCGCGGCGCCGCCACGTTCCTCGCCGACAACCGGAACGCCGAGCTTCTCGCCGATCGCCTTACGAACAGCATCCTCCACGGCGATGTCTGTTGCTGTCACGAGATCGCGCGCTCCCTTGAACTGCACGTCGTCTGCGCCCGTACGCGCACGAGCCAGCGCGAGCCCCGTCTCGACGGCACCGACAGCAACGAGCGTTTCGGGCCGGAATCGAACAGCTGCGGTCAACGAGCCACTGAGCCTACGCGAACGCCCGCTCCAGCCCGTTCCGCGACGCAGGAAAAGCCACCCATTTCCGAAGGTACGCGCTTATAGTTTCCGCGCTGCAAGCCTCGCGCGAGCTTGGCTTGCGGCACTGTCGTCTCCCGACGGCGCCGGCCGCCCTCAGGGGCGGCCGGTCGTTCTCTTCAGCGAAGGAGCCGCAGGTCCGGGAGGTTGCGCCAGCGCCCGTCCAGGTCGAACCCGTAGCCGACGAAGAACTCGTCCGGCACGGTGAAGCCGACGTAGCGGACCGGAAGATTCTCGACCAGACGCCGGTACGGGCGGTCGAGGAGCGCCACCGCCGACAGGGAGCTCGGCTCCCGCAGCGCGAGCGTCTTGACGAGGAAGTTGAGCGTCATCCCGGTGTCGACGACGTCCTCGACGAGGAGGACGTCCCGCTCCTTGACGCTCAGCGTCAGGTCCTTCAGGAGCCGCACCCGTCCGCCGCCGCCGCCGTTGCCCTCGTAGCCCGCCAGGGCGATGAAGTCGAGGTTGTGGGCGATCGGCAGCGCGCGGGAGAGATCCGAGAGGAAGACGGTGGCCGTCTTCAACGAGGCGACGAGGATCGGCTCGCGGCCGGCGTAGTCGGCCGCGATGGCGGCTCCGAGCTCGGCGACCCGCGCCCGGATGTCCTCGGCGGGGAGATAGACCTCGCCGATGCGTGCGTCCAGTTCGGGCGCTAGGAGGCCAGATCCAGTCGGTATCGCTGTGCCAGTCGCTCGATGTCTCGACGATAGAAGAGCTTCACGTTCACTCCGGGATAGCGCTCACGAAGCTTCCGCAGCTTGCGGTTCTTCCGTGTGACGAGCGACTGCTTCATCACCGTCAGCTCGACGTAGAGGTCCTGCTCGGGGAGGTAGAAATCCGGCGCGAACGCCTCGATGACCCGGCCGTCGGGGCCCTCCTCGAGCACGAACGTGTGCGGTTCGTACATCCACGGAATCTCGTAGTAGTCGAGGAGCTTCGCGCATTCGCGCTCGACCTCGTGGGCGAAGCACGGCTGCCCTTCTCCACGATATGCCTGGAAATCGGGAACTTTTTCGACCACCCGCCCCTGAGAGTAGCGACGGCCTCGGACACCGCGCCTCGTCGCCTTCTTACACTTCGAGCATGCCGGGCAGCGACGGGTCGAGGACGATCGCCCACATCTCGGACATCCACTGCGGTGGCCCAGACTTCGTGCCGAGCCTCATGGAGCGCGCGGTTGCCGAGATCAACGAGCTCGAGCCGGATCTGATCATCTGCTCGGGCGACCTGACGACCTTCGGGTTCAAGCAGGAGTACCTGATGGCACGGGGGTACCTCGACCGCCTCCATTGCGAGCGGATGGTCGTCATCCCCGGCAACCACGACTCGCGAAACGTCGGCTACCTGCACTTCGAGGAGTTCTTCGGCGAGCGTCACTCCGTTCTGCGGCTTGACGAGATCACCGTCGTAGCCGTCGACTCCAGCGAGCCCGACCTCGACCACGGCCAGATCGGCCGCGGACGGTACTCCTGGATCGAAGAGCAGTTCGCCGCTCCGGCTGAGTTCCGCATCTTCGTGATGCACCACCACCTGCTCCCGGTACCGGGGACCGGCCGGGAGCGGAACATCGTCTACGACGCCGGCGACGTCATCGAGTGCCTGCAGGGCGCGCAGGTCGATCTCGTGCTCTCGGGCCACAAGCACGTGCCGTACGCCTGGCGCCTCGAGGACATGTTCGTCGTCAACACCGGCACGGTCTCCTCGATCAGGCTCAGGGGGAACACGAGGCCCTGTTACAACGTCGTCGAGGTCCACGGCAAGCACGTGGACGTCTGGCGCAAGTACCCGTTCCACGGGCAGGAGCGGATCATCCAGTTCTCGCTCGACACGAGAGCCTTCGAGAAGTACACGGCGCGGATCGAGGGCGAGGTGACGACCCGGTGAGGGCGTTGGCGCTCATTGATGGCGAGCACTACGCGCCGGTCGTCCGCGATGCGTTGGCGGAGATCCCGCACGACGTCGTCGGCGCGCTGCTCGTCGGGGGGACCGAGAAGCTTGTGGGCGGCGACGACTACGGGGTCCCGCTCGCCGCCGACCTCGAGGACGCGCTCTCGCGGTTCGACCCTGAGGTCGCGGTGGACGTCTCGGACGAGCCGGTGCTCGGGCCTCGGGAGCGATTTCGCCTCGCGAGCCGGTTCCTCGCGCTCGGAATCGCCTACGAAGGCGCCGATTTCTCGTTGCGCGTCCCGGAGTACGAGCCGTTCGACCTTCCGTCGCTCGCCGTGATCGGGACGGGCAAGCGCCTCGGGAAGACGGCCGTTACGGGCTACGTGGCGCGCCTGCTTGCGGACGACCGCGATCTCGTCGTCGTGGCGATGGGACGGGGAGGCCCAGCGGAGCCGCAGGTCGCCGACCTGCGGCCGACGGTCGAGGATCTCCTGGAGCTCGCACGCGGAGGCGCGCATGCGGCGTCCGACTACCTCGAGACCGCCGCGCTCTCGGGTGTTCCGACGATCGGCTGCAGGCGAGCGGGCGGGGGGCTCGCCGGTGTCCCGTGGACGAGCAACGTCGCCGCGGGCGCGCAGAAGGCGCTCGGCCGAGAGCCCGAGTTCGTGATCTTCGACGGGAGCGGCGCGGCGATCCCCCCTGTTGCGACGCGGAAGCGGGTGCTCGTCGCCGGCGCTCACCAGCCGCCGGAGCTCGTCGTCGGCTACCTGAACACCTACCGCATCCTCGTCTCCGACCTCGTCGTCCTGACCATGGCCGAGGACGGGACTCGGCATCAGGAGCTCGCCGAGGCGATCCGTGAGGTCAAGGACGTCCCGGTCGTGGCGACCGTGCTCCGTCCGCGGCCGATCGAGCCCGTGGAGGGCAAGCGGGTCGCGTTCTTCACCACGGCCGACTCGTCTGCCACCGAGCTCCTCGAGGGGCACCTCCGCGACGAGTACGGCGCCGCTGACGTGACGATCTCCTGCAACCTCTCGCGGCGCGAGGAGCTCCGCGAGGACGTCCAGCGGGCCGACGCGGATGTCTTCGTGGTCGAGATCAAGGCGGCCGCCATCGACGTCGTGGCCCGGGCCGCCGCCGAGCGCGAGATCCCCGTGGTCTTCGCCGACAACGACGTCGTTCCGATCGAAGGGCAGCCGGACCTGGACGACGAGCTGCGGGCGCTCGCGGAGACCGCACAGCCGGAGCCCGTGCCCTGATGCCCGAACGCCGCCGCTTCGACCCGCTCCACCTCGGCACCGACGAGCATCCGTACTCGAAGGGCCTGATGGCGAGGGCGCTGATGCGCACGGGCCTCGGCGTCGCCGGGGCGTACGAGGTCGCGCGCCGCGTCGAGCAGGACCTGGGCGCGACCGGCAAGCGAACGGCCGACTTCGAACGGATGGAGGAGCTCGCGATCGAGGTGCTCGGCGAGCCGGACGGCACTCTGGCGGTCGGCCGGCTCCGGCGGTACCAGGAACTGGACGAGCTCGACATGCCGCTGATCATCCTGATCGGCGGCGCCACCGGCACGGGCAAGTCGACGGTTGCGGCCGAGGTCGCGTACCGCCTCGGGATCACGCGTGTGACGTCGACGGACTTCGTGCGCCAGACCATGCGCGCGCTGTTCACGCCCGAGTTCCTGCCGGCGATCCACTACTCGAGCTTCGACGCCGGGCGCGCACTGCCGACGGCCCAGGAGGAGGAGGTCGACCCGCTGCTGCACGGGTTCCTCGAGCAGACCCGCCACGTACTCGTCGGTGTTCAGGCGGCGATCGACCGGTCGCTCGAGGAGGGCTGGTCGATGGTCATCGAGGGCGTCCACCTGGTGCCGGGGATGCTCCCGCGGATGGTCGAGAACGCGCTCGTCGTCGACTGCGTGATCACGATCGGGAGCGAGGAGACCCATGCCGGGCACTTCTGGATCCGCGACATCGCCTCAGAGGGCGTCCGGCCCCTGGACAAGTACCTCGAGCGGCTGGGGGACATCCGCTACCTCCAGGACTACATCGTCGAGCGCGCGCAAGTGGAAGATGTCCCGGTGATCGAGAACGCCGAGCGTGAAAAGGCGATCGGCGGCGTGCTGGAGCTCGTGCTCGCTGCGGCCGACCGGGTCCGGGTCTCGTCGTGACGGACGTCGCCGCCAAGGGAACCGAGCTCGGCGCCGAGAGCGAAGGGACGCTCCGGACATGTCTCTGCGAGAGCTTTGCGCGAGCGACCGAACGCGCGGCGCTCGCGAGTGCCCGCTGGCTCGGGCGGGCGGACGAGACGGCTGCGCTGGAGGCTGCGACGTCGGGGATGCTCGAGGCGCTGGAACAGCTTCCTATCGACGGCACCGTTGTGATCGGGGCCGCCGGCGAGGACGAGCGGCTCCAGGCCGGCGTGAAGGTGGGTGCCGGCGGCGCAGAGGTCGAGCTGGCCGTGGATCCGCTCGAGGGGAGCGGGATCGTCGCCCGCGGCGGCAGCGGCGCGATGTCGATGATCGCGGTCGGCGAGCCCGGATCGCTCCAGACCCTTCCGGACATGTACATGCGGAAGATGGCGGTGGGGCCTGTCGCGCGCGGGAACATCGACCTCCGGCGGCCGGTCGGGGAGAACGTCGAGGCGATCGCGGAGGCGTTCGGACGGCGGGTCGGCGACATCACGACGCTCGTCCTCGAGCGGCCGAGGCACCACGACCTGATCGAGGAGATCCGCGCCGCCGGCGCCCGCATCAAGCTGATCCAGGACGGGGACGTCACGGCGTCGATCTCCGCTGCGATCCGCGGGACGAACGACCACCTGGCGATCGGCATCGGCGGCACGCGGCAGGCCGTGCTCGCGGCCGCGGCGCTGCGCTGTCTCGGCGGCGACCTCCAGGCTCAGCTGTGGCCGGTGTCGCGCCGGGAGATCGACGAGGCGCGCGAGCAGGGGATCGAGGACGTCGAGCGCATCTTCACGACCGAGGATCTCGCCCCGAAGGAGGCGATCGTCTGCGCCACCGGGGTTTCGAACAGCGACCTCCTTCGCGGCGTCCGCTTCCGCGCGGACAGCGCCTGGACGCACACGCTCGTCATGTGCACGCGATGCAACTGGGTGCGTTTCACAGAGGGCATCCACTTCTTCCAGCGCGAGCGCAGGGAAGAAGTGCGGCTTCCGGGCTTCTAGAGACCCGTCCGCAAGCGCCGAGACGTACAGAAGTCACACTTTCGGCACAAAGTCCCCTTGACACGCCGCGGTGTCTGACACCGGGACGCTACCCTGGGGCCCGTGGCCATGAGAGACGACGTCGTCGAAGCGCTCCGCCAGGTGGAGGATCCGGAGCTCGGCATGGACATCGTCGACCTCGGGCTCATGTACGACGTGGAGGTCGAGGGCCCGAAGGTGAAGGTGATCTACACGCTCACGTCGATGGGCTGCCCGGTCGGCCCGATGATCGACGAGCAGATCAACCAGGTCACCGCCCAGGTGCCCGGCGTCGAAGAGGTGGAGACCGAGCTGACCTGGGACCCCCCCTGGTCGCCGGAGAAGATGTCCGACGACGCGAAATTCATCCTTGGCTTCGGCTAGAGGCCTGGACGAGCGGCTCGCGCGACAGGCCCGCAACGAGGGCTTGATGCGCACCGTGAACGATCAGCGCGCCGCCATCGACCAAGGCGCGACCGCGTGGGCCGATGCGGAGCACCAGTTCGAGTTCCAGTGCGAGTGCGGGCGGGACAACGGTTGCGACGACCGCATGCTGATGACGCTCGGCGAGTACGAGCGCGTCCGAAGCCAGCGGGATCGCTTCGCCGTCGTGCTCGGCCACGAGAACCTCGAGATCGAGCACGTGGTCGAGCAGGCCGACCGCTTCCTGATCGTCGACAAGCGCGACGAGGTGGAGCACCTGGTCGAGTAGGGCGGGGCCGGAGCCCCGCCCTCTCGCAGATCGCTACTTCGCGGGTGAGACGGTCGTCGCCGGACCGCCTCTTTCGTACTCGCTCTCGATCCGCTCCAACTCCTCCTCGGTGCCCTGCACGACCGGGCCCTTGAACCATTTGCGGGCCGAGAGCACGTACCAGCCTCCGAAGAGGAGGAATGCGGCTCCAACGAGCGGCCCCGTGTAGTTGAAGAAGTCCCAGGTGAAACCTTCGTTTCCAGGGATGCCCGTGGACGCGAACGGGAGCACGAACGCGATTGCGATGAACGCGACCCAGATGATCGCCGCCCAATCGACCAGCTTGTAGTAGCGGCCGAGGTTCCAGGGGCCCTGCTGGAAGGAGCTCCCGGCCTTCACGCGCAGGATGACCGGCAGGATGAATGCGATGTACAGGCCGATCACCGAGATCTGCGTGCCGACGGCGTAGCCGACGAACGCGTTGGAGAGCGTCGGAATCATCAGCGCGAACGAAAGGATGCAGATCGCCCAGACCGCGTAGACCGGAACGCGATCCGCCTTGGAGACGCGGCGCCAGAGCTTGTGTCCGGGGACGGCGCCGTCGCGCGAGAACGCGAACATCATCCGCGACGCCGACGTCACCGAGGCGATCGTGCAGAAGGTCTGCGCGACCACGACGATGAAGAGCATGAATTTCGCCCAGGCCGTGCTCGTCGATTCCGTCCAGATCAGCGTCACGATCCCCTGTCCCGCGGCGACGAGATCGTCGTTGCTCAGGCCCGGGATGGCGAACGTCACGGCGACGAGGAGGATGAACCCGAAGATCACCGACACGACGACCGCCATCACCATGCCCCAGGCCGCGGCGAGCGACGCCTTCCTCGTCTCCTCGCTCATGTGCGCGGACGCGTCGAAGCCGGTGATCGTGTACTGGGCCATTGCCAACCCGGTGACGAAGACGTAGACGTACATGAAGCTGCTCCAGCTCTGCCCGGAGAAGCCGGTGTTGTTGATCGTCTCGCCGAACACGTAGCCGATCGACCTGTGGTCGTCGGGGACGGCGATCAGGATCCCGACGATGATGAGTACTCCGACCATGTGCCACCAGGCGGAGAACGCGTTCAGCATCGCCGTGATCGAGATCTTGAACATGTTCACGATGCCGGCCAGGAGCAGGATCATCCCGTAGGTGAAGAGGACCCAGCTCGTCGAGTTCGGGTAATCCCAGAGCAGGTTCAGCAACGCCGTCGTGAAGACCGCACAGCCGTAGCCGATCGCGGCCGTCACCGCGATCTGCCCGATGAGGTTGAACCAGCCGGTGAACCAGCCCCAGGCCGGGCTCCCGAGCTTGGATGCCCAGTAATAGAGGCCTCCGGCGGTGGGGTAGACGGAGGCGATCTCTCCCATGGCCATCGCGACGATCGTGCTGAAGAGTCCGACGAGCAGCCAGCCCCAGGTGATCGCGACCGGCCCGCCCTGGTTGTACGCGATGTAGTACGAGGTCAGGCAGCCCGCCAGGATCGAGATGATCGTGAAGGAGATCGCGAAGTTCTGGAACCCGCCCATCGAGCGGAAGAGCTCCTGCGCGTAGCCGAGCCTGTGCAGGATGCTTCTGTCGTCGAAAGAATCGCGGCGGGGTTCAGCCGCAGGGTCCGTGCTCAAGGCAGCCTCCTTCTTCGATGCCGGGTCGGGGCAATTGACCCACCTTTTTGGTGCTCGTGTCAATTCGCCTTTGCACGAACGCGCTCTCCGTCGGGGTCGAAGAGCGGCTCGCGGGCGACCTCGCCGGCGATCCAGTCGCCGAAGATCTCGATCTCGACCGGCGTTCCGACGTCGGCCTTCTCGGCCGGTACGTAGGCGTACGCGATCGACCGCTCGACCGTGTAGCCGTAGCCGCCGCTCGTCACCCGCCCGACGGTGTCGCCGTCGACCCGGACCGGTTCGGACCCGAGCGCGACCGCCCGCGCGTCCTCGAGCGTGATGCACACGAGGAGGCGCTCGGGCTCGCGCTTCTCCAGGAGCGCTTCGCGGCCGAGGAAGTCACCCTTGTCGAGCTTGACCGCGAACCCGAGGCCGGCCTCCCAGGGCGTGTCCTCCGGCGTGATGTCCGCGCCCCAGACGCGGTAGCCCTTCTCCAGCCGGCAGGAGTCGATCGCCTTGTAGCCGCCCGCGACCAGCCCGTGCTCTCGGCCTGACTCCCAGATCGCGTCCCACAGCCGGAGGCCGAACTCGCTCGGGCAGTAGAGCTCCCAGCCGAGCTCCCCGACGTAGGTCACGCGCAGGGCGAGGCACGGCACCGGGCCGACGGCGACCTCCGCGGACCGCATGTAGGCGAAGTCGAGCGGGCCGGCCAGCGGCTCGAGGATGTCGCGGGACCGTGGTCCCCAGATCCCCAGGCACGCGAGCTGTGAGGTCACATCCTCGACCCGGACGGAGCCGTCGTCCGGCGCGTGGGACTGGATCCAGGCGAGGTCGTGCCGGCCGAACGCCGTGCCGGTGACGATCCGGAACCGGTCCTCGGTGAGGCGCGTGACCGTGAAGTCGCACTCGATCCCGCCGCGCTCGTTCAGCATCGACGTGTACGTGATGGCCCCGACGTCGCGCGCGACCTTGTTGTCGCAGAGCCGCTCGAGGAAATCGGCGGCCCCCGCGCCGGAGACCTCGATCTTGGCGAAAGACGTCTCGTCGAAGATCGCAGCCGCCTCGCGCGTCGCGCGGTGCTCCGCGCCGATCGCGGGCGACCAGAGCCGCCCCGCCCAGCCACGCGGCCGGAGTGACTCGTCTCCAGCGGCGGCGTTCGGCTCGAACCAGTTCGCGCGCTCCCAGCCGGACTTCTCCCCGAAGGCCGCGCCGAGCTCCGCGAGTCTCGGGTAGGCGGGGGAGAGGCGGAGCGGCCTCCCGGCCTCGCGCTCGTGGCCGGGGTACTTGACGTCGTAGTAGGTCGAGTAGACCTCGACGGTGCGCGCAAGCGTGTAGTCGCGGCTTCGGTAGTGGCGCCCGAAGCGGCGCGAGTCCATCTCCCACACGTCGAGGCCGGGGATGCCCTCGACGATCCACTCGGCCACCAGCTTCCCCATGCCGCCGGCACCCGCCAGCCCGTGCGCGCAGAAGCCCGCGGCGATCCAGAAGCCACGCACGTCGGTCGGGCCGAGGATGAACTCGCCGTCGGGAGTGAACGCCTCGGGGCCGTTGATCAGCCGCAGCACCTCCGCGTCCTCCAGCATCGGCACCCGCACGATCGCGTTCTCCATCAGCTCCTGGAACCGGTCCCAGTCCTCGTCGAGCAGCCGGCCGTTGAAGTCCGGTGGGATGCCTTCGAGCCCCCACGGCGCCGGGCTCCGCTCGTAGCCGCCCATCACGAGGCCGCCGGACTCGCCGCGGAAGTAGACGAGCAGCGAAGGGTCCCGCATCGTCGGCAGCTCGAGCGGCAGGTCGGCCGGGCGTGTCACGAGGTACTCGTGCGCCATCGGGATCACCGGGACCGTGACGCCGGCCAGCTGCCCGATCTCGGCCGCGAACATCCCGCCGGCGTTGACGACGATCTCGGTCTCGATGCGGCCCTGGTCGGTCTCGACCGCCTGGACCCGGCCGCGCTCGACTTCGATGCCGGTCACTCGCGTGTTGGTCTCGATCTCGGCGCCGCCGCGCCTGGCGCCCTCGGCGAGCGCGAAGGTGAGCTGGCTGGGGTCGATGTAGCCGTCGGTGGGGAGGTAGGCGGCGCCGCGCACCCCTTCGATCGACATCGGCGTGAAGAGGCGCTGCGCCTCCTCAGCGGAGACCAGCTCGAGCGGCAGGCCGAAGGTCTTCGCCCAGCCGGCCTGGCGCGCGAGCTCCTCCATGCGCTCCTCGGAGGACGCGAGGCGGAGCGATCCGACCTCGTGCCAACCGGTCTCGAGGCCGACCTCGTCGCCGAGCGTGCGGTAGAGGTCGACGCTGCTCATCATCATCCTGGTGAGGCTTAGCGAGCCGCGGAGCTGGCCGACGAGGCCGGCGGAGTGGAAGGTCGAGCCGCTGGTCAAGTCGGCGCGCTCCACGACCACGACGTCGTCCCAGCCGAGCTTGGTCAGCCAGTAGATGACGGCGCAGCCGCCGACGCCGCCGCCGATGACGACGACCTGGGCCCGGTCTTTCACGACAGCGCCCGCTCGAAGTGGCGGTTCGCGTAATCCTCGTAGTCGAAGTCGAGCTTCGAGATTCCCTGCTGGACGACGCCCCACATCGCCTCGCGGAAGTCGGACATGAAGCGCATCAGGCGGAGATGCTCCTGCGCCTCGTCCGTGACCTCGCCGAAGTAGGCGTCGAGCAGTGTGTCGCACTCGTCCTCGGAGAGCTCGTGGTTCACGGAGAAGTTCGCGAGGTCGAAGAAGCGGTCGCCCATGCCCGCGTACTCCCAGTCGACGATCCGGATCCCGTCGGGCGACCGTATGAAGTTGGCGTTGAGCAGGTCGTTGTGGCACGGCTGCTCCGGCCGCGGGCCAAGCGTGTGCTCGATCTCGTCGGCGCGGGCCTTCACCTCGGCGAACTGTGGCGGGATGCGGACGCCGTGCTCCTCCGCGGTCGCGCGGTAGGCCTCGACGACCCGAAAGGCGTCGAACCTGGCGGGGAAGGGCGGGCCGTCGTGGATGCTCCGAAGCAGTCCGGCGACCTCGCGCAGGCCGCCGGGCCGGCGGATCTCCTCGACCGGAACGATGCCGCCCTCGACGAAGCGCGTGATCAGCGAGCCCTCGACGAAATCGACGACCTCAGGCCCCACGCCGAGCCCTGCGGCCACGCGCGCCGCCTCGTGCTCGGCGGCGCGGTCGATCCCGAGCAGCTCCGTGTCGGCGCCCGCAATCCGCAGGACGTACGCATTCCCGTCCACGCGGACGACGAAGTTGTGGTTGGTGATCCCGCCGCCGAGCGGCTCGATCTCTAGCTCCCGATCCGGCCAGACGCGCGCCGCTATCCGCTCCGCCCGCACCGGGCGATCCTAAGCTGCTGGCGTGCGGGCGCTCCTTCTCGACTTCAACGGGACGATCTCCGACGACGAGCACCTGCTCTGCCGGATCTTCACGGAGCTCTTTGCAGAGGAGAAGCCACTGAGCGGGGACGAGTACTACGAGCGCCTTGCCGGGCTGGCCGACCGCGAGATCGTCCAGCTGTGGCTTGGACGGGACGACCCGGCACTTGTCGAGCGCAAGATCGAGCGCTACGGGGAGCTCGCGGATGGCTCGACTGTGACACCGGAGGCCCGGGACGCCGTCGAGTACGCTGCCGGCCGCGTTCCAGTCGCCGTCGTCTCGGGCTCTGCACGGGCGGAGATCGAGCCCGTCCTTGCGAAGGCGGGGCTCCTGGAGTCGGTCACCGCGATCGTCGCCTCCGACGAATAAGGGAGAGCAAGCCCGATCCCGAGGGGTACCTGATCGCGCTCCGAATGCTAGGCGTCGAGGCGGCACAAGCAGCCGCCGTCGAGGACTCCCAGGCCGGGGTCGAGGCGGCGAAGGCAGCAGGCCTCTACTGCGCCGCCGTGACGACGACACTTCCCGCGGAACGGCTGTCGGCGGCCGACGAGATCGCCCACCGGTTTGATCGAGACCTGATCGCCGGACTACTCTCGCGCTCGTGATCTCTCTCGAGGAACTGCGGTCTGAGGTCGAGAGCGGCGCGATCGACACCGTCGTCGTCGCCTTCACCGACATGCAGGGCCGCCTCATGGGCAAGCGCCTCCACGGCGAGTTCTTCGTCGAGCAGGCAGCCGAGCACGGCATCGAGGGCTGCGACTACCTCCTCGCGCTCGAGATGGAGATGGACCCCGTCCCCGGCTACGCACTGGCGAGCTGGGACCAGGGCTACGGCGACTTCCGGCTCGCGCCGGACTTCGCGACCCTTCGCCGCATCCCGTGGCTCGAAGGGACGGCGCTCGTGCTCGCCGACGTGCTCGATCACGACGGCTCGGACGTCAAGCCCTCGCCGAGACAAGTCCTGAAAGCCCAGGTCGAGCGCGCCGAGGCCCTCGGCTACACGCCGATGTTCGGCTCCGAGCTCGAGTTCTTCCTGCTCAAGGAGAGCTACGAGGAGGCGCACGCCAAGCACTACCGGGACCTGACTCCCTCGGTCCCGTACATCCTCGACTACCACATCCTCGCCGCGACCTACGACGAGCCGCTGATCCGCCAGATCCGCAACGGGATGCACGGCGCCGGCATTCGCGTCGAGACCTCCAAGGGGGAGGCGTGGCCGGGGCAGCACGAGATCAACTTCCGCTACTGCCGACGCGGTCGCGATGGCGGACAACCACGTGATCTACAAGAACGGCGCCAAGGAGATCGCACACCTGAACGGCTGCTCGGTCACCTTCATGGCGAAGCCGGATCACACGTGGATCGGCAGCTCGTGCCACATCCACTCGAGCCTCTGGCGGGACGGGAGGAGAACGCGTTCGAGGGCGAGTCGGACGTCTTCAAGCAGTACCTGGCCGGCCAGATCGCCGCTCTGAAGGAGCTGGCGATCTTCGTCGCGCCGACGATCAACTCGTACAAGCGGTTCGCGGCGGGCAGCTGGGCGCCGACGACGCTTGCGTGGGGGCACGACAACCGGACCTGCGGCTTCCGGATCGTCGGCCACGGCCAGGCGCTGCGCACAGAGACGCGGATCCCCGGCGGCGACGCCAACCCTTACCTGGCGTTCGCGGCATTGCTCGCCGCCGGGCTGCACGGGATCGAGAACGAGCTCGAGCTGCCGCCGGCGCTCGAGGGCAACGCCTACGAGTCCGACGCGGAGCGGTTCCCGCATTCACTCCGTGAGGCGATCGCCGCGCTCGAGGAGGGCTCCGTCGCGCGGAAGGCGCTCGGCGACGAGGTCGTCGATCACTACCTCAACTACGCGCGCACGGAGCAGCGCCTCTTCGACGAGGTGGTCACCTGTTACGAGCGTGAGCGGATGTTCGAGCGCGGATGAGACCGCTGATCGGGATCACGTCCTATGCGGAGCAGATCCGCTGGGGCGTATGGACCGAGGATGCCGCCCTCGTCCCCTTGGCCTACGTTCGCGCCGTCGAGCATGCAGGCGGGAGGCCGCTGGTCGTCCCTCCGTCCGATGACGGGCTCGAGGAAACCCTGGACGCCTTCCACGGCGTGATCTTCTCCGGCGGCGGCGACATCGATCCGGATCTGTACGGAGCGCGAGCCCCACGACGCGACAGACTCACCGCGGAAGGAGCGCGATGCGGCCGAGCTGCGGTTGCTGCAGGCAGCGCTCGACCGGGACATGCCGGTGCTGGCCATCTGTCGTGGATCTCAACTGCTGAACATCGCGCTGGGCGGCGACCTCGTCCAGCATCTGCCGGAGGAGATCGGCCACGAGGGCCACAGGCACGAGCCCGGCTCGTACTCCGACCACGAGGTGAAGGTCGCAGCCGGCAGCAGGCTTGGGGCGCTCCTCGGGGAGCACGCACCGGTGAAGTCGCATCATCACCAGGGGATGGGCCGGATCGGCGATGGTCTGCGCGAGGTCGCCTGGGCCGAGGACGGGGTCGTGGAGGGGCTCGAGGATCCGGGTAAGCGATTCGCGCTCGGGGTCCTCTGGCACCCCGAGGAAGGTGAGGACTTCGCGCTCTTCAAAGGCCTCGTCGAGGAGGCGCAGCGCTACCGGCAGGAGCGGGCATGACCGTCGTCGTGAATCCGGCGACCGAGGAGGCGATCGCCGAGATTCCGGAGGCGACGGCCGAGGATGCCGATCGCGCAGTTGAGGCAGCGCAGCGGGCGTTTCCGGCGTGGCGCGCGCTGTCGCCCCCGGATCGGGTGCGGGTGCTGCGGCGGGTCGCGGCCGCCGTCGAGGAGCACGGCGAGGAGCTCGCGCGACTCGAGACGCAGAACGTCGGCAAGCCGATCGCCGACTCGCGCGGCGAGGTGCAGATGGTCGCCGACGTCTTCCACTTCTACGCCGGAGCCGTGGACAAGCATTACGGCGAAACGATCCCGGTCGCCGGCGGTGTCGACCTGACGTTCCGCGAGCCGCTGGGCGTCGTGGGGCTGATCGTCCCGTGGAACTTCCCGATTGCGATCTCGAGCTGGAAGCTTGGGCCGGCGCTTGCCTGCGGGAACACCGTCGTCCTGAAGCCGGCCGAGCTGACGCCGTTGACGGCGGTGCGGCTCGGCGAGCTCGCGCTGGAGGCGGGGCTCCCGGAGGGTGTCCTGAACGTCGTGACGGGGCGCGGTTCGGTGGTCGGTCAACGGCTGGTCGAGCACCCCGACGTCGCGAAGATCGGGTTCACCGGGTCGACCGAGGTCGGTCGCGGCGTCATGGAGGGCGCGGCCGCGACGATCAAGCGGGTCACGCTGGAGCTCGGCGGCAAGTCCGCGAACCTCGTGTTCGCCGACGCCGACCTGGAGGCGGCAGCGGTCGGCGCACCGTCCGCGGTCTTCGGCAACGCCGGCCAGGACTGCTGCGCCCGGTCCCGCATCCTCGTCGAGCGGAGCGCATACGACCGGTTCCTCGAGCTCCTCGTCGAGCGGACGGCCGAGGTTCGAGTGGGCGATCCCGAAGACGACTCGACCGAGATGGGCCCGCTGATCTCCGCCGCGCACCGCGAGAAGGTGTCGTCCTACACGAACGGTACCGTTGCCTTTCGTGGCGACACACCTGACAGTCCAGGCTTCTGGTTCCCCTGCACGCTCGTGGAAGCATCGAACGACGACCGCGTCGCCCGGGAGGAGGTGTTCGGCCCGGTCGCCGCCGTGATCCCCTTCGAGGACGAGGCCGACGCCGTCCGGATCGCGAACGACACGCCGTACGGGCTGTCGGGGTCGATCTGGACCCGTGACGTCAGTCGGGCGATGCGGGTCGCCCGAGCGGTGGACACGGGCGTCCTCTCCGTCAACTCGAATACGTCCGTTCGGGTCTCGACGCCCTTCGGCGGGTTCAAGCAGTCCGGGTTCGGCCGGGAGCTCGGGATGCACGCGCTCGAGGGCTACTCCGAGGTCAAGAACGTCTACGTCGCGACCGGGGAGGCGTAGGCGCTGGGCCGGCTCGACGGCAAGGTCGTTGTCATCACGGGCGCCGGCGGCGGCATGGGCCGCGACGCGGCGCTCCTCTTCTCGGAGGAAGGCGCGAGCGTGTGCGTCGCGGATGTTGACCTCACCAGCGCCGAGGAGACCGCGTCCGAGGCGAGAGAGGCCTTCGCGGTCAAGGTCGACGTGGCCGACTCGGCCAGTGTCCAGGCGATGTACTCCGCGACCGCGGAGCGCTACGGCGGGATCGACGTGCTCTACAACAACGCAGGAATCTCGCCGGCGGAGGACGACTCGATCCTCGAGACCGGGGAGGAGGCGTGGCAGCGCGTCCAGGACGTGAACACGAAGGGCGTGTACCTCTGCTGCAAGCACGGGATCCCGTACCTGCTGGAGCGGGGTGGAGGGTCCGTGATCAACGTCGCGTCCTTCGTCGCGCTGGTGGGGGCAGCGACGTCGCAGATCTCGTACACGGCCTCGAAGGGCGCGGTGCTGGCGATGTCGCGCGAGCTCGGAGTGCAGTTCGCGCGGCAGGGAGTGCGGGTGAACGCCCTCTGCCCGGGACCGGTGGAGACGCCGCTCCTGCTGCGGATCTTCGGCGACGACCCCGCCGCCTACGAGCGGCGGCGCATCCACCTGCCGATGGGCCGGCTTGCGAAGCCGCGCGAGATCGTGAACGCCGCGCTCTTCCTGGCGAGCGACGAGTCGTCGTATGTGAACGGCGCGACGTTCCTCGTCGACGGCGGCCTGACCGCCGCCTACGTCACGCCGGAATAGAGAGCACGACCTTGCCGAAGTGCTCGCCCGACTCCATGCGCTCGTGTGCGGCGCGCGCCTCGGCCAGCGGGTAGACGGAGTCCACGACCGGCTTGGCCTTGCCGCTCTTGACGAGCTCGAAGGCGCCCTCGAAGTCCTCCTTGGTGCCCATCGTCGAGCCGAGGATCGTCAGCTGCTTCCACCAGACGCGATGGAGCGCTGCCTTCGGGTTCGGCCCGCTCGTTGCTCCGCACACGGCGATCCGGCCGTGCGGCCGCACCGCCTGGAGCGAGGTCTGCCACGTCGCCTCGCCGACGTGCTCGACGACGACGTCCGCGCCTGCTCCGCCTGTCGCGTCCTTCACGGCCGCGAGCACGTCGCCGCTCCTGTGATTGACGACCGCCTCCGCCCCGAGCCCGCGGGCGAGCTCGAGCTTCGCGTCGGTCGACGAGGCCGCAACCACACGTGCGCCGAGCGCGCGGGCGAGGACGATCGTCGCCGTCCCGATCCCGCTCCCTGCGCCCCAGACCAGCACCCACTCCCCTTCGCGCAGCCCGGCGCGCGTGACGAGCATCCGGTAGACGGTCTCGAAGACGAGCGGGAACGCCGCTGCCTCCTCGAACGAGAGCTCGTCGGGAATCGGGTAGACGTTCGACTCCGGCACGGCGACCAGCTCCGCGTGCGTCCCGTCCATGTGCTCGCCCACTACGCTGATCCGGTCGCCGTGCTCGATCCCCGGGTTGATGACGACGCGCGCGGCCCCCAGGATCGAGACCCGCGCCGTCTGCCCCCAGGATCCGGGGCTTCGGAACCGAGGGAAGACCGGCGCGGACCCAGAGGTCGAGCCGGTTCAGGGATGCAGCCCTAAGCTCGATCAGCACCTCGCCCGGGCCTGGTTCGGGGTCGGGCGCCTCCTCGTACCGCAAGACCTCCGGCCCGCCGTCCTCGTGGATCCGGATTGCCTTCATTCCGGCCGACTCTAGGCACAATCAATGACATGACGGCCGCTGAACTCGAACGGTTGGCCGAGGAGCTCGGCATCGACGCGATCGGCGCAGCCCCGGCGGAGCCCTATACCGACACCGAGCGCCACATCGCCGAACGCAGCGATCGCGGGCTCTTCGCCGACCTGAAGTTCACGATGGCCCAGCCGGAGGTGTCCTGCCACCCGGAGACGCTGCTCGCCGGAGCCAGGACCGTCGTCTCCGCAGCGCAGTGCTACTACGCCGACGGTCCCGACCTCGAACCCGGCGACGGACGTCTCCCGCGCTACACCTGGAGCGACGCCTACGCCCAGCTCCGCGAGCTGCTCGACGCTCTCGGGCGCCGCCTCGGAGGCGACTACCGCGTTCTCGTCGACGCGAACCAACACGTGGACAGGGAGGCCGCGGCCCGCTCAGGCGTCGGCTTCTACGGGAAGAACACGATGCTGATCACGCGGAAGCATGGATCGTGGGTCGTCCTCGGGACGCTCGTGACGACCGCGGCTCTCGAGCAGACACCGCCGCTCGGCCTCGACTGCGGCTCTTGCCGCCTCTGTATCGACGCCTGTCCGACGAACGCGCTGGACGAACCGGGCGTGCTCGACACGAATGCCTGCCTCTCCTACTGGACGCAATCGCGCCACTCCATGCCCGAGCCGGTTCGCGTCGCGCTCGAGGATCGCGTCTACGGCTGCGACATCTGCCAGGACGTCTGCCCGTGGAACCGCGGTGTCGAGAAGCGTCGGGCCGGCCCGACGCCGCCCGGAGCCGAGACGCACGTCTCGCTCGTCGACTGGCTCGAGGCCGAGGATGCCGACCTCCGCGTCCGCTACGAACGGCTCTTCGTGCCGCGCAACGATCCGCGCTACCTGCGCCGAAACGCGCTCGTCGCGCTGGGAAACAGCGGCGGCCCGGAGCACCGCGTGCACGCCGAACGCTACGCCCGCTCGGACGACGACATGCTCCGCGAGCACGCCGAGTGGGCGCTCGCCCGCCTGGACGAACGGCACAATTCCTAGCCGCGTGAGCCTGGACGCGAACCGACGGTCTCGTACCGAGGTCGGGATGGCATGGGTGCGGCTCCTTGCCGTGCCGTTCGCCGTCCTGGAAGTCGGGCTGCTCAAGGACGACTACCCGCCGGGCTACGAGCGCTGGGCGTGGGCGCTCACGGCGCTGCTCGCGGTCGGCTCGGTCGTGCTGCTCTGGCTGGCCTACCGCGTCCCGAAAGTGTCGTGGCGCCGGATCGGCTTCGGTGCGCTCCTCCTCGACACCGTCGTCGTCTACGGCTACGTCCTCGTCTACACCTTCGAGCCGGGGACGCCGATCCGGCAGCTGGTCTTCATCCCGCTGATCGAGGCGGCACTCCGCTACGGGATCGTCGGAACCTTCGCGATGTCCGCCGTCTCGGCTGTCCTGCTCGCCTTCACCGAATGGTGGAGGGAGGAGCACTTCCCGCCGCAGGAGTTCGACGTCGACCGAATCATCCTCCCGGTCGGGGTGCAGTTGATCCTGGGGTTGATCGTAGGCTCGCTCGTCGACCGCCTCCGCGACGAGCGGCGAGGAGCGCGGGCCCGCGTGGCCGAGGCGGAGACACTCCGGGACGAGCTCGGTCGCCGCTCCGACATCCTCGACGCGACCAACCGGGCCGCGCGGGCGCTCGGGTCCTCCCTCGACCTGAACCAGGCCTTCGCCGCGTTCATCAGGGAGCTGCGCGGCCTGATCGCGTTCGAGCGGACCGCGATCGTCCTGATCGAAGACGGAAACCTCCGCGTGTTCGCCGCGGCCGGCGAGGGGATCGAGAGGGTCTTCCCGCCCGGAACGGTCGCCTCCGTCGAGGGCTCGATCGTCGAGGACGTCGCTGCCGGGGGACAGACGGTCTACCGGGAGGACATGTCGGAACCGCAGTACGAGGAGGAGAACGACTTTCTCGCGCTCGGGCTTCGCTCGCGAGTCGTCGCGCCGCTGCTCTCCGGAGCCCAGACGATCGGCGCGATCTCCGTCGTGCGTCGGGAGCCCGGCGCGTTCAGCGACGGCGAGATCGAGCTCCTCGGCCTGCTCGGGCGCCTGGTCGCCAGCGGGATCCAGAACATCCGCGCGTACGAGGCCGAGCGGGCGACAGTCGAGGAGTTGCGCAGGCTCTCCGCCCTTCGCGCCGACTTCGTTTCGCTCGTCTCGCACGAGCTGAGAAGCCCGATGGCTTCCGTCATCGGGTCAGCAAGGACGCTCGAGCAGCGCTGGCGCGAGCTGTCGCCGGAGCAGCGCGAGTCGTTCCTCGCGGTGATCGCGCACGAGACCTCCCGTCTGGCGGACCTGATCGGAGACGTCCTCGACACGTCGAGGATCGAAGCCGGGACGTTCAGCTATTCCTTCGAGGACGTCGACCTGGCTCGACTCGTGCGCGACTC
The DNA here is from genome assembly GCA_963733215.1 of uncultured Actinomycetes bacterium. Lineage (GTDB taxonomy): Bacteria > Actinomycetota > Thermoleophilia > Gaiellales > Gaiellaceae > JACDAN01. The sequence goes on along the minus strand of CAVTCN010000032.1, from coordinate 18,485 downwards.
GGCGGCGGCGGCCGAGCATGGACAGGACGAAGTTTCGGTCGACGCCGTTGTGCGCGAGCCGCTGCCTGCGGTCCGAGGCGATCGCGACCGCCTCCGGCAGGTGCTCGTGAACCTGATCGACAACGCGGTCAAGTACTCGCCGCCAGGCGACCGGGTCAGGGTGGAAGCCGAACAGACGGACGGCCGGGTCGTGATCGAGGTTCGCGACCGCGGCCCGGGGATCTCGCCGGAGCACCAGCGGCTGATCTTCGAGAAGTTCGGCAGGGCCAACGTGGCGGAGCATGCGAAGCCCGGGACGGGCCTCGGCCTCTTCATCGCGCGCTCGATCGCGGAAGCGCATGGCGGGGCCCTCGAGGTTCGCTCCGCGCCCGGCCGCGGCGCGACGTTCAGGCTCTCGCTGCCGTTCTGACGCACGGTCGGGCGGCGTGATAGCGGCCCCGCCGAGCGTTGATATCACGCGGAGGCGTCGAAAAACCGCATGAACAAGCGAAAAATTGCCCCTTGACGCGGTGGCGCGCAGGCGTCTTCAATGCTGCGCGTGTCTCGTTTCCGAATCGTTGCCGGCGCGGCCCTGGCGGCGCTGGCGCTTGCGCTGGCAGCCGCCTGCGGCGGCGATTCCGGGAGCGAGGCCTCCGGCTCGATCCGCTTCCTGATCTTCGGCGATCCCGCCGAGATCAACGCGTACAGGACGCTGATCAAGTCCTTTAACGAGGAGGAGCCGGACATCGACGTCCAGCTGATCGAGGCCAGCGACCGCGAGGACCTGATCGCGCGGCTGTCGACGTCCCTCGCCGGCGGCTCCCCGCCGGATCTCTTCCTCATGAACTACCGCTTCTACGGACAGTTCGCAGCCCGCGGCGCGCTCGAGCCGATGGCGTCCTACCTGGAGGACTCCGACGTCTTCGAGGAGGACGATTTCTACAAGGAGGCACTCGACGCCTTCCGCTGGAAGGGCGAGCTGACCTGCCTCCCGCAGAACATCTCGAGCCTGATCGTCTACTACAACCGCGACCTGTTCAAGCGCTTCGGGGTGCCGCTTCCGACGGACGGCATGCGGTGGAACGAGCTCGTCTTCCGGGCGCAGCAGATGACGCGGGACAAGAACGGCCAGCCCGTTCGCGGGGCTGATCCCGACCTGCCGCAGGCGAACACGGCCCCGGCCGAGACCTACGGGCTCGGCGTCGAGCCGTCGATCATCCGGGTCGCGCCGTTCGTGTGGTCGAACGGCGCCGAGATCGTCGACGACACCGAGAACCCGACGCGCTTCACGCTCGACACCGTCGACGCGAAGCAGGTGGTTGAGCAGTTCTTCCAGCTCCGGACCCTCCACGGCGTCGTCCCGACCGACCAGGACGTCGAGGCCGAGGACGACGAGAGCCGCTTCGTGAACGGCCGCCTCGCGATGCTCCTGGACTCCCGCCGGGCAGTCCCCAGCCTTCGTGAGGCGGCGAAGTTCGACTGGGACGTCGTCTCCCTGCCGTACTTCCGCGAGCCGGCGAACATCCTCCACTCCGACGCGTACTGCATGACCGAGGCGTCGGAATCGAAGGACGCGGCCTGGAAGTTCGTCGAATATGCGCTCGGTCCCGAGGGCGCGGCCGTCGTCGCGAAGACGGGGCGCACGGTCCCGTCGCTTCGCTCCGTCGCCGAGTCGGACGCGTTCCTCGATCCGACTCAGAAACCGAAGAACTCGCAGGCGTTCCTCGACGCAATCGAGACGATCCAGCACGTCCCGACCATCTCCACGTGGCCCGAGATCGAGGACGTGACGAACGGGCTCCTGGAGAACGGCATGTATCTCGCTCAGCCCGTGGACACGGTGGTCAAGGAGATCGATCGGAAGACTCGACCCCTGTTCGAGCGCGGCGAGAGCGCCGAGGGCTAGCTCTACACTCGGCGGCACGTGAGGGCCGGCGAGCGCAAGTGGGGAGGCTGGCGGCAGCCGGCCGCGATCGCGGTGGCCGTCGCCTTCCTGCTCCCCCTCTGGTTCATGGTCAGCGGGTCGCTCCGCGAGCCCGGTCTGCCGCCTCCACGCGCACCCGAGCTGATCCCGCGTCCGATCTCGACGGCGAGCTACCACGAAGCCTTCGACCTCGTCGACCTGACGCTCTACACGGTCAACTCGCTCATCGTCGCCGCGCTGACTGTGCCGCTCGCGGTGCTGGTGGCCTCGCTCGCGGGGTTCGCGCTGGTGCTCATTGCCGGGCGGGCCCGTGTCGTGCTGGTCGGCCTCTCGTTCGCGGCGCTGATGATCCCGGTGACGGCGCTGCTCGTTCCGCGCTTCACGATGTTCCGCTGGCTTGGCCTGATCGATACCTGGGTGCCGCTGATCGCTCCTGCGCTGCTCGGGCTCTCGCCCTTCTACGTCCTGCTCTTCTACTGGAGCTTCCGGCGGCTTCCGCGGGAGCTTTTCGAGGCGGCCCGCCTCGAAGGGATGTCGCCGTTCGGGATGTGGCGCCGCCTCGGGATGCCGCTGGTCCGGCCGGTGACGATCGCGGTTGCCCTGCTGGCGTTCATCGCGTCGTGGGGGAACTTCCTCGAGCCGCTGGTCTACCTCTTCGACCCCGACCTCTACACGCTCCCGCTCGGCCTTCGTTCGCTGGAGACACTCGACCGCACGAATTACCCGATGCTGCTCGCGGGCGCCGTCGTCGCGACCGCGCCGGTGGTCCTCGCCTTCATGGTCGCCCAGCGGTACTTCCTCCACGAGGACCGCGGGGCCGGGTGGCTCGGACGATGAGCCGCATCGCGCTCGAAGGAGTCCGGAAGCGCTTCGGCGAGACAACCGCACTGGACGGCGTCGATCTCGAGGCGAGGGACGGCGAGCTGCTCGTGGTCGTCGGGCCGTCCGGGTGCGGCAAGAGCACGCTGCTCCGCTGCGTCGCGGGGCTGGAGGCGGTCGACGAGGGCACGATCCGGATCGGCGACCGCGATGTGACGCGGCTGAGACCAGCCGCGCGCAACGTCTCGATGGTCTTCCAGAGCTATGCGCTCTTCCCGCACCTGACGGTCCGCGAGAACATCGCCTTCGGGCTCGTCGTCCGCGAGGAGCCGAAGCAGGTCGTCCGCGAGCGGGTCGCGGAGGCGGCCGAGCTCGTCGGCGTCGTGGACTTCCTCGAGCGGCGTCCGTACGAGCTCTCCGGCGGCGAGCGCCAGCGCGTCGCACTCGCCCGGGCGCTCGTGCGACGGCCCGACGCCTTCCTCCTCGACGAGCCTCTCTCGAACCTCGACGCCGGCACGCGGGTGCAGATGCGCACCGAGCTGCGCCGGCTCCACCGCGAGGTCGGCTCGACGATGGTGCACGTCACCCACGACCAGGTCGAAGCGCTGACCCTCGGAGACAGGCTTGCGGTACTCGATGCCGGTCGCGTCCGCCAGATCGGGACGCCGGACGAGGTCTACGGGCGACCTCGCGACCGCTTCGTCGCCGGGTTCCTCGGTAGCCCGTCGATGAACTTCCTCGGCCCGGAGGCGGCGAGCCGGTTCTACGAGATCCCGAAAGGAACGGTGCTCGGAATCCGGCCGGAGCACGTCAGGATCGGCACGGACGGTGTGAGGACGCGGGTCGACCTCGTCGAGTTGGCCGGGAGCGATGCGTACGTCCATCTCGACCGCGGGCTCGTGGTGCGTGTTCCGGCGCACGTCGCGGCCCGTCGAAGGCGCCCGCGTGGGCGTAGCCTTCGATCGCCGCGTCGCGCATCTCTTCGACGAAGCGACGGGCGAGCGGCGGGAGTGGCAGTGACCGAGCGGCGGCAGGTCGTCCTCATGCTGGCGCCGTACGTCTTCGGCCTCGTGGCGCTCGTCGCGGCGCCGGCGCTCGTCACGTTCGGCCTCGCGTTCACGGAGTACGACCTGATCCGCCCGCCTGATTTCAACGGCTTCGAGAACTTCCGCGAGCTGTTGGACGACGAGATCTTCGGGATCGCACTGAAGAACTCGCTCGTCTTCGCGGCGATCGCCGTGCCGCTTCGTCTCGTCGGCGCGCTCGGCCTGGCGCTGCTCCTGCACCGGAGGTTCACCGGCGTCGGCGCCTATCGCTCCTCCGCCGCGCTGCCGACCGTGATCCCGGACATCGCGTACGGGCTCGTCTGGCTCTGGCTCTTCAACCCGCTATACGGGCCGATCAACGTGCTCCTCCGCTGGCAGGGCGACAGTCCGACGACGACGGCGTGGGGGGTCCAACCGCCGCAGTGGCTGACCCATCCGAACGACGCGCGGGCGGCGATCATCATCATGAGCCTGTTCACGATCGGCGAGGGCTTCGTGATCCTGCTCGTGACCCGGCAGGGGCTCCCGTCGGAGCTCTACGAGCTCGCGGCGCTCGAGGACGCGACGGCGTGGGGGATCTTCCGCCGGATCACGCTGCCGCTGATGGCGCCGATCCTGCTGCTGCTGCTCGCGCGCGACACGATCTTCAGCCTGCAGTGGACGTTCGTCCCGGCGCTCGTCGTGACCGAAGGCGGGCCGCCGGAGTTCTCGACGACCTACGTGCCGCTGTTCGTCTACCGGAACGCCTTCGAGTTCCTGCGCTACGGCTACGCGTCCGCGGCGACGCTCGTGATGTTCGTCCTGACCGGACTGATCGTGTGGCTGCAGTGGCGCATCGTGCGCCGGTGGCGAAAAGGGTTCGCCGTCTAGCGCACGGCAGCCGTGACCCGCGACACGCCCAGCTCCTTCGAGAGCTGCTTTGCCCGCCCCGCCACTCGCTTCCGCAGATCCGGCTCGAGCACGACTGCCTCGCCGCGGAACGAGAGGATCTCGCCGACGAGCCACTCCTCGCCCGCCGTCGTCTCCCGGACCGCCGAGCCGTCGGAGAGCGGCGTCGCACCCCGCTCGACCTCCCAGCGTGCCACCTCCGGCGAGTACCAGATCCGCACCGGCCGCGTCCCCTCGAACTCGTTCGGTTCGAAGCCCTCCCGCGGCTCGAACCGCTCGCGCTGCTTCTTCGCGCTGCGGATGCGATCGAGCCGGAAGCTGCGCTCGCCGTCCTTTTCCCGGTCCCAGGTGTGGACGTACCAGTACGGGAGCCGGCGCTCCAGCCGGTACGGCTCGACGGTGCGGGTCGTGGAGTCCCTGTCGCCCTCCTTGAGATGCTCGATCTCCACGAGCTTCCGCTGGCTGATCGCGTCGCTGAAGGTCGCCACGAGATCGACCTCGGCGCGAGGCACGTCGGGCTGCGGCGTCTGGGCCAGCTCGAACTCGCCGAAGGTCATCTCCAGCTTCTTGCGGACGCGGTCGAGCGGCGTGTGGGCGTCTGCGGCGATCATCGGACCGACGAACTCCAGCGCCAGGCGAATCGCGCGGGCCTCGAGCGGAGTCAGCCTCGGCGGCGCGCGGAAGGTGTCACCGAACAGCTCCTTGTCGACATGCACGCGGTCACCGCGCAGCTCGGCGTACACCGCGTAGCAGCCGCCGCCGAAGTTCACGAGGTTCAGGAGCGACAGGTGCTCCTCGAGCGCCTCGGGCGCGATACGGAAGCGCTCGCTCAATTCGGCGGCCGGGATTTCAGTGCTCGTGCTCTCTCCGCAGCGGTCGAGGAGGTAGGCGAGGAGCGACTGGAGCAGTCCGAACCGCTCCGGCGCGACGGGGGAGCCGGGCCGCTCGAGCGGCTCCAGATCCTTCTGCTTCGCCTCCTTCGCGAGCGGCGGTGGGTCGGCCTCGTGGCGCTCGCGGGCGAGCTCGAGCGCGGCCTTCACCTCCCGGCGGAGCGCCGGCGGCGACACCGGGACCGCCCGGCCGTCCTGGCGGAGGATCCAGCGGACAAGCGGGTCGAGGCTCGCGTACTGCGTGACGAAGACGCCGTCCTCGATCCGCCCGGCCCGGCCGTAGACGCGCTCGACCCACCACGCCGTGTCGCCGCCGACCTCGATGCGCGCCTCGCCGGCCGGGTCGCCGATCTGCCAGTGCGCCCGTCCACGGTGCGCCTCGACGTCGAAGTCCTCGGGAAGCCGGAAGTCGCGCTCTCGCCTCGTCGCGAGCCGGATCTCGCCCCGGATCCGCGAGACGCGGAACGTCCGGTTCGCGTCGCGGTCGTGATCGCGGCCGATCACGTACCAGCGGCCGCCGTCGAGGAGGAGGGCGTACGGGTCGATCGTGCGCTCCTGCTCCTTGTTCCTGGAGATGGCGTGGTAGTTGAACTTGACCGTTCGCTGCTTCGAGATCGCGCCCCTCGAGCTTGGCGAGCCGCCCGGGGGTCTCGGGCGAGTAGTCGACCTCGCGGATCTGCACGCGATCGGCGGCTCCACTGGGCGGCCGCTCGAGCCCCGGTCGACCGAGCGCGAGGTTCTGGAGGGCGAGCCGGAGCGGCTCGGCGTAGGCGAAGCGTCCCTCCAGCAGGAAGAACGCCGTCTGGAGCGCCGCCAGCTCGTCGTCGGTGAGCTCGAGCTCGCCGAGGAAGTACCGCTCCGAACGGAGCGTGTACAGCTCCTCGCCGGTGAACTCGTCCCGCTGCGAGTCGAGCGGGACGCCGAGCGCGAGCAGCTCGGCGCGGTCCGAGTAGAACCGTCGCGCGAACGCCTCGTCCGACATCTCCGAGTAGCCCTCGACGTTTCCCTTCACGTCCCGGGCCGTGAGCGCACGTCGCTCAGCCATCAGGAAGGCGACCAGCGAGAGCTGTCGGATCAGCTTGTCGGTGTCGTGCGACACGGGCGGCCTATTCTTGCCGAATCGAACGATCCCAGCCGAGTCGGCGCCTCGTCGTTGTCGCCTGAGGCAAGTTCGGATCCGACTTTGTAACAGCGGCCCGAACTCGGTTATGCTCCCCGCGAGTACGAGGTTGAAATGCCGTTAAAACGCGCTTAACAGACATTTGCGGCTGCTTAATCGAGGAGCTGATACTTAGAGAGATGGACGCTCAGAAACTCGCAATCCAGAACCGTATGTATCAGTACTCACGGGCGATTTATCGCTCGATCAAAGATCTCATCGAACCGCACGTCCCACGGGACACGCAGCTCGAGTACCGCCGTGCGGTGCTCGCGGCGTGCGAGGACACGATGGAGCGGCTCGCACGCGACCCGCTCTACTTCTCGAAGCCCGAGCGGTCGCTCTTCCAGGACATCCGCCGCTACTTCCCGATCACGGCGCAGGCGCAGGTCGCCTGGGCGGTCGAGGAGGGCGTGACGGCTGCGGTCGCCTTCATCACGGAGCAGATCGAGGCCGGCGCCTTCGACGGCGGCGTCCCACGCTGCCGGGCGACGACCCGCAAGGGCAAGCCGTGCCAGCGCACCCCGCTACCCGAGCGGGAGTACTGCCCGAGCCACCAGCATCTCGCTGACGCAGCGGCCTAAGAAGTAACCCGACGCGCGTACGCGTTTTCGAAGCCGGCCTCGGCTGCGTCTGAGACGGCGTCCTGGGCTGCCGCGATCGTGGGGTACACGCCGCTGAAGACGACGTAGTAGCCCGGGTGGAGGCTGGCGTACTCGGACGAGTCGATGACACCGACGTCGTCGAGGCCGGCGCGGACCGCCTCCCGCGCTCTGCCGACGGCTTGCGGCCGACCGGCCGATGTGGGCAGGGAGACGAGCACGAGCGTCCAGCCGTTTCGGCCCTGCGGCCATTCGATCAGGGCTCGCCTGGCGGGAGGACGCCGCGGAGCGGTCGTCGTCTGACGCGTCTGGGTCGGCACGGTCGCGGCCGGTCCCGTCGTCGGGAGGCTCTCGGTCGTCGGCACCGTCGGCAGGGGCGCGGTGTCGCCGATCACCGTCGTGCTTGCCGCGCTGCTTGCTTCCCTCGTCCACCAGATCGCGCCTGCTGAAGCGATCACCGCCACCACGAGAGCCAGAAGCGAGGGCCAGACCCAGTCGCCCGGATACCAGTGCAGGCGCCGCCGCCAACCGCTCGCGAGCGCCGGGACGACCCCGCCGCCGCGCACGCGCAGCCCGCACTCGAGGCAGTACTCCTGGAGGGACTCGACGGTTGCGCCGCAGCGCGGGCAGGTCGTGGCGCTCGGGCTCACGACTCCCGTCCGCCGGCGGCCGCCACAGCGTCGGCGTCGACGGGCTCACCGTCCGGCTCCGTGTCCTCGGGCAGCTCGGGCGCCAGCTCGACAGGCGTCCCGCAGCTGCTGCAGAACCGCACGTCGGCCGGCAGCGGCGCGCCGCACCGCGCGCAAGCGACGACGGGTCGCGGCCCGGCCGGGCGCCCGCAGTTCTGGCAGAAGTGCGCGCCCCACGGGATCGGGGCACCGCACTCGCAGCGCGGCCCGCGAGAGGTTGCAGAGGAAAGGCGCGCGTCGATCTCGTCGATGCGGTCGTCGAGCGAGGCGAGTGTCCGGCAGCGGTCGGTCACCAGCTCGACGCGAAACCTGTCGAGCCGGAACATCTCGTAGACGATCCCGCCGAGGTCGCGGACGAGCTGCTCGCGTTCCCGGACGAGGGCGCGGCGCTCGCGCTTGAGCGCCCCCGGCGTGGAGGCGCGTCGGGGGGCGGCCTTCCCGCGGGAACGGCCGAAGGGCCAAAGCCTTGCCATCTCCGTCGAATCTAGCGAACGGGCCCGCGGGCCACCGCCGCGAGACTTCTAGAGGTCGATCACCACCACGCGCTCGTCGGTGAGCTCGCGGACGGCGTACGCCGGCCCTTCCTTCGTGTTGCCGGACTCCTTGACGCCGCCGTACGGCATCTGGTCGGCGCGGAAGGTCGGTGCTTCGTTGACGGTCACTCCGCCGAACTCGAGCTCCTGCGCCGCCCTCATCGCGGTGCGAATGCTGGCCGTGAAGATCCCGGCCTGGAGGCCGAACTCGGTGCCGTTCGCGAGCTCGATCGCCTCGTCGAGCGTGCCGTACCGGTTCACGGTGACGACCGGGCCGAAGACCTCCTGGCACGAGACCTTGAGCTCGGGGCCGGCGTCCGCGATCACCGTCGGCCGGACGAGGTCGCCGTCGAGGTCGCCGCCGGTGAGGATCTCGGCGCCGCCGGAGCGCGCCTCGTCGACCCACTCCAGGATCCGGTCGCGCGCGTCCTCGTCGATCACGGGGCCGACGTCGGTCTCCTCGTCTGCAGGGTCTCCGAGCTTCAGCGCCTCGACCTTCGGTACCAGGGCGGAGACGAACTCGTCGTAGACGCCGCTCCTGAACGTACACCCGCTGGATCGAGATGCAGCTCTGACCGGCGAAGGAGAAGCCGTGCTGCGCGGTCGCCGCGACGGCGGCGTCAAGCTCCGCGTCGGCCTCGACGATCAGCGGCGTCGAGTTGCCGAGCTCGAGGTTGACGCGCTTCCTGCGGCGAGCGCTCGGCGAGCTTCCAGCCGACGCCGCTCGAGCCGGTGAACGTGATCACCTTCACGCGGTCGTCCTCGACGAGGACGTCGCCGATCTCCGACGAGGGGCCGACGACGACGTTCAGCCAACCGGGCGGGAGCCCGGCCTCGTCCTCGAGCTCCGCGAGGAGCAGTGCCGAGAGCGGCGTCTGGGCCGCGGGCTTGAGGACGACGGCGCAGCCCGCCGCCAGCGACGGGGCGATCTTGTGGGCGACGAGGTTGAGCGGGAAGTTGAAGGGGCTGATCGCCCCAACGACGCCGAGCGGGCGGCGGAGCGTGAACGCGAGCTTTCCTTCTCCCGCCTGCGACGCGTCCATCGGGACCATCCCGCCGGAGAGCTTCCTTGCCTCGACCGCGGAGAACGTGTACGTCGACATCGCGCGGCTCGCCTCGATGCGCGCGGCCTTCATCGGCTTGCCCGCCTCGTCCGAGATCAGCCGCGCGACCTCGTCGTGCCGGCGGCCGAGCGCGCCGGCGACGCGCACGAGGATCTCGGCGCGCTTGTGCGCCGGCAACGGCTTCTCCATCGCGGCGGCGGCCGCGTCGACCGCGCGGCGCGTTTCGTCGGCGCCCGCCTTCGCGACCCGGCCGACCACCTCGCCGGAGTAGGGCGAGCGCACCTCCTGCCACTCGCCGGTCTCGACCCACTCGCCGCCGATCAGGAGGGGTTTCTCGGTGGCCGTTGTGGCCATGCAAGGAGTCTAGGAGACTGGGGGCTGTATGCCGTTGGCGGCGACTGAGACGCGCTACGCGAGAAGCGAGGGGGTAAACATCGCCTACCAGGTCGTCGGCGAAGGCCCGTTCGACCTGGTCTACGTTCCTGGCTGGATCTCGAACGTCGAGCTGATGTGGGAGGAACCGGCCCACGCGCGGCTCCTGCGGCGACTGGCGTCCTTCTCGCGGCTCATCCTGTTCGACAAGCCGGGCACGGGAATGTCCGATCCCGTACCACTCGACCGGCTGCCGACGCTCGAGCAGCGCATGGACGCCGTCCGGGCGGTCATGGACGCAGCCGGGTCGGAACGTGCTGCGCTCTTCGGCTCGTCAGAGGGTGGTCTGATGAGTGTCCTCTTCGCGGCCACATACCCGGAGCGGACGCGCGCGCTCGTCACCTTGGCGATCTACGCGAAGCGGCTCTGGAGCGCCGACTATCCGTGGGCGCCCACGCCGGAGGCCCGCGCCGCCGAGATCGAGGAGATCGAGGCGGCGTGGGGCGGCGAGATGGACATCTCGAGTCTCGCGCCGAGCGCCGACGAGGCGTTCAAGCGGCGCGCGGTGGCGTACCTCCGTCGCAGCGCGAGCCCCGGCGCCGCCGTCACGCTCCTGCGCATGAACTCCCAGATCGACGTCCGCGCCGTGCTGCCCACCATTCGGGTGCCCACGCTCGTCCTCCAGCGGGTCGGCGACCGAGACGTGAACGTCGAGGAGGGACGATGGATTGCGGCACAGATTCCGGGCGCGAAGTACGTGGAGCTGCCCGGTGACGAGCACCTGATCTGGGCGGGCGATGTCGATCGTGTCGTCGACGAGGTGGAGGAGTTCCTCACAGGTAGTCGCCCGGTCAGCGAAGCCGACCGGGTCCTGGCCACGGTGCTGTTCACGGATATCGTCGGCTCCACGGAGCACGCGGCCGACGTCGGCGACCGTCGCTGGCGCGAGGTACTCGAGGAGCACCACACCCGTGTGCGCCGCCAGCTCCAGCATTTCCGCGGGCGAGAGGTGGACACGACCGGAGACGGCTTCTTCGCCACGTTCGACGGTCCCGCCCGTGCGATCCGCGCCGCCTGCGCGATCCGGGACAGCGTCCGCGAGCTTGGTATCGACATCCGGGCAGGGCTCCACACCGGCGAGTGCGAGCTGATGCAGGACAAGGTCGGCGGCATCGCCGTGCACACCGGCGCCCGGGTCGCCGACGCCGCGGGGCCGGGGGAGGTCTTCGTCTCGAGCACCGTCCGCGACCTCGTGTCGGGCTCGGGCATCACGTTCGAGGAGCGCGGGGAGCACGAGCTCAAGGGCGTTCCGGGTGAGTGGCGCCTCTACGCTGTAGCCGATGTCTGAGGCCTACATCGTCGACGCGGTCCGCAGCCCGATCGGGCGCAGGAACGGCGCGCTGTCTTCCACCAGGGGTGACGAGCTCGCCGGCCAGGTGCTCAACGGCCTCGTCGAACGGAATTCGCTCGACCCCGGCGAGGTCGAGGACGTCCAGCTCGGCTGCGTCACCCAGATCGGCGAGCAGGGCTGGAACATCGGCCGGATGGTGCCTCTCGTCGCCGGCTGGCCCGAGACCGTCTGCGGGACGACGGTCGACCGCCAGTGCGGCTCCTCGATGCAGACGAACTTCAACGCGGCGGCAGCGATCTGGTCCGGGCAGCTGGACGTGGTCATCTCGGCCGGCGTCGAGATGATGTCGCGGGTTCCGATGGGATCGAACGGCGGCGACCTCTCGGACAAGCTGATGGAGCGCTGGGAGATCGTCCCGCAGGGGATTTCCGCCGAGGTGATCGCAGATGAGTGGGATCTTTCGCGCGAGGAGCTCGATGCGTACTCGCTCGAGTCCCACCGGCGCGCGATCGACGCGATCGACGAGGGGCGCTTCGAGCGGGAGATCATCCCCGTCGAGGTCAATAATCCGCACACGGGCGTCCTCGTCGGGGTGGACGAGACGCCGCGGCGCGACACCTCCGCCGAGAAGCTCGCAGAGCTCGTTCCGGCGTTTCGCCCGGACGGAAAGGTCACGGCCGGCAACTCGAGCCAGATCTGCGACGGCGCTGCTGGCGTGCTGATCGCGTCCGAGGCCGCGGTCGAGCGGCTCGCTGTGGAGCCGCGGGCACGCTTCGTCTCGTTCGGCCTCTCCGGCGTCGACCCGCACCGGATGCTGCACGGGAACCCGGAGGCCTGCGCGAAGGCGCTCGAGCGTGCCGGCCTCACCTGGGACGACATCGCGGTGGTCGAGGTCAACGAGGCCTTCGCATCCGTGGTGCTGCAGTTCCTCCACGACACCGGGCTCGAGGACCGGCGGGGCGACGTCAACCCGAACGGCGGCGGCATCTCTCTCGGCCATCCGCTCGGTGCGACTGGCGCGCGGGTGACGGCGACGCTGCTCGGTGAGCTCGAGCGTCGAGACGAGCGCTACGGCGTGGCGTGTATGTGCATCGGCTTCGGTCAGGCGATCGCGACCGTCGTCGAGCGCGTCTGAGCATCGTCCCCGGCGGCTGAGCCCCCCGGCCGCAGAGGGGGCTCGATGCTACGCCGGCAGTAGGACCGGACGCTCGCCGCGTACGAGCTGCACCGCTGCACCCGCGAAGGCGAGGATGACGAGTCCCGTCAGCGCCAGCCCCAAGATGAACTTTCTGCGTCTCATTCGTTCCTAGACGCGCGGCGGCTCCGAGTTCTTCCCTAAGCTCTCGCGCCGATGGAGATTCGCCGAGTGGGAGTCGTCGGACTGGGGACCATGGGCGCGGGAATCGCCCAGGTCGCGCTCCAGGCCGGCGACGAGGTCGTCGGCCGCGAGGTCACCGCGGAGCTCGGCGACCAGGCCCGGTCGAAGATCGACCACTTCCTGACTCGTGCAGTCGAGAAGGGCCGCATGGAACAGGCCGACAAGGACGCGGCCATGGACAGGCTGACGACGACGACCGAGGTCGGAGACCTCGCCGAAGCCGACCTGGTGATCGAGGCGATCGTCGAGGAGCTACCGCCGAAGCGCGAGCTGTTCGCCGAGCTCGACCGGATCACCCGTCCGGAGGCGATCCTCGCGACGAACACCTCCGCGCTCTCGGTTTCGGAGATCGCCGACGCAACGGAGCGCCCAGAGCGCGTGATCGGGATGCACTTCTTCAACCCCGCGCCGCTGCTCCCGCTGGTCGAGGTCGTCCGGGCCGAGCGCAGCTCGGACGAGGCCGTCGACGCCGCCTACGCATGGGCGGAGGGCGCCGGGAAGCAGCCGGTTCGCTGCAACGACACGCCGGGGTTCATCGTCAATCGGGTGCTCATCCCGCTCCTGAACGACTGCGTCCGAGTTCTGGACGAGGCGGGTGTGACCCCCGATGACCTCGACAAGGCGATGACGAACGGCGCCGGCTGGCCGATGGGGCCCTGCGAGCTCCTCGATCTCGTCGGCCTCGACATCCACAACCACGCCTCGGAGGCGTTGCATGCAGCGCTCGGCGAGGACCGCATGGCGCCGCCCGAGCGGCTCCTCCAGATGCAGCGGGAGGGAAAGCTCGGCCGCAAGAGCGGCGAAGGGTTTTTTACGTACTGACGACGGTTCGCATCGGGATTCCCAGCCGGCGCGCGACCCACGGAATCGTCGATCCTTGGACGAGGACCGAGAAAGCGACGACCACGAAGACGATGTCGTAGACCCGCTCCGCATCGTCGACGGCCGCGACCAGGGCAAACGCAGCGAGCAGGATCGGGACCGCGCCGCGGAGGCCGCTCCACACGATGAAGAGCCGCTCGTTCTGCCGCATCCTCACGGGCACGAGCAAGGGATAGACGGCTAGTGGGCGGGCGATCAGCGCGAGGATCACCGCCAGCGCGAGGCCTTCGAGCAGCCGGGTGCTCGTGAGGAGGTTCGTGAGGTCCATCGTCAGGCCCAGCGCCGCGAACACGACGACCTCGGCGAGGCTCGCGAGGGAGGTGTGGAACCGCTCGATCTCGTCGCGGCGCGGCACGGTTGCGTCGCCGAGCAGCACGCCGGCCACGAAGACCGCGAGGAAGCCGGAGCCGTGCAACGTCGCGGCGATGCCGTAGATGACACCGGCAACCGCGAGCGACCGGAGCGGGTAGAGGCCCGGATTCGGCAGCGAGACCCGCAGGAGCGGCAGCATCGCGGCGGTCCCGAGCAACCCCACGACCAGACCGACGGTCATCTCGATCGTGAACTCCTCGACCACGACCCAGAACGATCCGCCGTCCTGCGTCGCCAGCTCGATCATCCCGATCATCAGCGCGATTCCGACCGGGTCGTTGACGCCGGACTCGCCTTCGAGGATCGTCCCGGCGCGTCCGCGGATCTCCTTGTTCCCGAGCACCGAGAACATCACCGCGGGATCGGTGGGCGCGAGCGCGGCGCCCAGGATCCCGGCGAGCGTCCACGAGAAGTCGAAGAGGTAGTGCGCGGCAACCGCGATGATCCCGGCCGTCGCGAAGGTGCCGAGGATCCCCAGCGAGAAGATCGGCACCGCGGCGACCCGGAAACGGCGATAGCCGACCAGCGTTCCGCCGTTGAAGAGGATCACGATCAGCGCGACCACGCCGATACGCTCGACCTCGAGGATCGACAGGCTCTCGGCGAGCCGCGGGAAGATGTCGGAGGCGACCGCCGCGAGCAGGAGGAAGATCACGGGCTCGGGGACGGGGAAGCGCTCGCTGAGCTTGATCAGGAGCAGCGCGAGCAGTAGCCCTCCCGCCACGACCAGCACGATCGCTCCGAAGACGTTGAGCTCGTCCACGGAAACGAGCCTAAAGGCGGGTCGGGATAACGGTTTCCTTACAGATCGCTAAGGGCGGTCACATTCCGGCAGGCGATACTTCCGGCGATGCGTTCCGCAAGTCTCATCCTGCTCACGGTTGCGGCAGTCCTCTCGCTGGCGATCACGGCGGTTGCCTCGGGTCAGCGGCCGGGGCCGGTCGAGGACGGGACGCTGTCCGTTCGTGACGGCCGCGCGACGATCCAGCTGCGGCTCAAGGGCGGCGTGATCGGCAGGTTCGGCCGCGGCAAGCTCACGGTCATCGACGCGCTCGGCGACACGAGCACGGTCGTCGTCCGAGGCGCCGAGAAGGTCAGCTCGCCGAACGAGCGGACGACCGTCTACACGGGCCGGAACATCAGGTTCAGGATCGCCGACGACATGAGGTTCGTCGTCAGGATCAGCGCGTCGAAGATCAACTTCTCCGCCGTCGGGCGAGGCAACGGCTGGCTCGACGGGTGGGGAAATCCCGCCAAGGGCATCTATTTCGACGGCTCGTATTCGCTCAACGGCGACGCGTACAAGTCCATCCCGGACGTACGGGATCCCATCGAGCTTTCAGCGCTGCCCACCGGCGGCTGAGCGGCGGGGACTATCCTGAGAGGCGCGATGGCATCGCCTGACGCGCAAACCGTGCTGGTGGTCGAGGACGAGGCGTCGATCGCCTCGTTCGTGGCGATGTACCTGCGCAACGCCGGCTACGACGTCAAGGTCGCCCCGACCGGCCGTGACGCGCTCAACCTGGCCGAGTCCCAGACGCCGGCGCTCGTCGTTCTCGACCTGATGCTGCCGGACATCGACGGGATCGAGGTGTGCAGGCGGCTCCGCCACACGTCCGATGTTCCGATCCTGATGCTGACGGCTCGAGACGAGGACGTCGACAAGATCGTCGGGCTCGAGGTCGGCGCCGACGACTACCTGACGAAGCCCTTCAACCCCCGCGAGCTCGTTGCCCGTGTGAAGTCGATCCTCCGCCGCTCGACGCCGGAGCGGAGGGAGGCCAAGACCACGCAGATTCGTCACGGGCAGCTGCTCGTCGACTCCGGCCGTCGCGAGGTGCAGGTCGACGGGAACGACGTGCAGCTCGCGCCCAAGGAGTTCGACCTCCTCTGGGAGCTGCTCGACCACAACGGCCTCGTGCTCACGCGCGACCAGCTGCTGGAGCGGGTCTGGGGCTACACGTTCGCCGGCGACACGCGAACGGTCGATGTCCACATCCGGCAGCTCCGGCGCAAGCTCGGGGACGCGTCACCGATCGTCACCGTGTGGGGGGTCGGGTACAAGGCGGCGCCCGCGAAGGACGCCTCCAAGGACACGGTCACCGCCTGACCGAATAGGCAATGGACATGTTCCGGTCGCTGCGCTTCCGCCTTCCGGCGTTCTTCCTTGCTGGCTCGGTGCTCGCCGGACTGATCTCGACGCTGATCGCCCTCGGGCTCTTCCAGGACTACACGGAGGACCGGCTCGTGGCTGAGCTTCGCCGAGAGGCGCGTGGGCTGTCGTCGCTCTACGCCGAGCAGGCGATCCGCGCGCAGGACACCGACCGGCCGTACTACGTCTCACCCTCTCGGCTCGAGCAGGCGAGCGGGAGCAAGCTCTACTACATCGGCCTCCGGATCGTGTTCCCCGGGACGACGGGGCTGCAGACGCTCCCGCTGAACACGGTCGCCTGGAAGGACGGCAAGCCGAAGGTGTTCGAGTTCACGCCGCCCAACGCAAGCCGGGAGTACCTGGCTGTCGCGCATCCGGTTCGAGTCGACGGCCGTGTCTACGGCGCGCTGGTCGCCGCAAAGCCGAAGGCCGAGCTGCGCGAGCGGTGGACGACGCTGATCGAGCGGCTCACGCTCGCCGGGTTCTTCGGGATCGTCGTCGCCGGCGCGCTGGCCTGGTACCTGTCCCGTCGCATCACGGAGCCCGTCCAGAAGCTCTCGCAGGCGGCCGACAACATCGCCGGCGGCCTGTACGAGGTTCCCGAGATCAACGCGAGCGGGGAGATCGGCCAGCTCGCGGAGCGCTTCCGTGAGATGGCGGCGCGGCTCCAGGAGGCGGAAGAGCTCGAACGCAACTTCCTGATGACGGTCTCCCACGAGCTCCGCACGCCGCTGACGGCGATCCGCGGCCATGTCGAGGCGCTCCGCGAGGGCGTCGCGCAGGACGAGGAGAGCCGCCGGGAATCGCTCGACGTCATCGCGCACGAGGCCGTGCGCCTCGATCGGTTGGTCGGCGACGTCCTCGACCTCGCCAAGCTCGACACGCGGCGGTTCACGCTGCTGCACGAGGAGGTCGACATGGGCCAACTGCTCGAGCAGGCCTACAACGCGTTCGCCGAGGAGGCGCGGCGGCGGGACATCGACTACCGCCAGGACATCTCCGCCAGGCCAGTGATCGTGGCCGACGGCGACCGTGTGCTCCAGATCATCTCGAACCTGCTCTCGAACGCCTTTCGGTGGACGCCCGACGGCGGTCGCGTCGAGCTCCAGCTCGGCGCCGAGAACGGCGCCGTGTCGGTTGCGGTCGAGGACTCCGGGCCGGGGATCACGCCGGAGGAGCAGGAGCGGATCTTCCGGCCGTTCTGGACGCGGGACGGCACGGGCACCGGCCTCGGGCTCGCGATCGCCCGGGAGCTCGCAATGGCGCACGGCGGCCGCATCGGTCTGAAGTCGGTTCCGGGCGAGGGGGCTCGATTCGAGCTGGTGCTCCCGGTCTCACCGAGGGATGGCGGCGACTGAGGCCGCCGCCTCGGGCGGCTTGCTCGAGGCGATGCGGCCGCGGCAGTGGACGAAGAACCTCCTTCTCTACGCCGGGATCGTCTTCGCCGCCGAGCTGGACGACCCGGAGCGGTGGGTGCAGGCGACGGCGGCGTTCGCCGCCTACTGCCTGGCCTCGAGCGCCGCGTACATCTTCAACGACGTCCGCGACGCCGAGCGCGACAGGCTCCACCCGCTCAAGCGTCACCGGCCGATCGCGAGCGGGCGAGTTCGGCCCGAGCGCGCGCTCAACGTCGCGGGGATCCTCGCGACGCTTGCCTTCGCTGTCGTGGCGCCGCTCGGCTGGGGCTCCCTCGCGTACATGGCCGGTTTCGTCGGGCTTCAGGCCGCGTACAGCCTCGGCCTGAAGAACCTTCCGTTGATCGACGTGATGGCGATCTCGGGGTTGTTCGTGATCAGAGCCGCGGCCGGCGCCGAGGCCGTCGATGTGCGGATCTCGCCGTGGCTGATCGTCTGTACGGCGCTTCTGGCGCTCTTCCTCGCGCTCGCGAAGCGGCGCGGCGAGCTGGCGACCACGGGTGCGGACGCCGGGCGGCCGGTGCTCTCTGGTTACTCGCTCGAGCTCGTCGACCAGCTGGTGACGATCGTCGCGGCGTGCACGATCGTCGCGTACTCGCTGTACACCTTCGAAGCGCGCGAGGGCAGCGCCATGATGGCGACCATCCCGTTCGTCGTCTACGGGCTCTTCCGGTACATCGAGCTGATGCACCGAGACGACCTGGGCGAGGAGCCCGAGAACGTGCTGCTGACCGACGTGCCGATCCTGGCGACGATCGCCGGCTGGGCAGTGACGTCGGCGGCGATCCTCGCGCTGGTCTAGCCGGCGCGGCGTTCCTGCGCGTCTTCGAGCCGGTAGACGATCGCGCCGTTCGCCTGCTGGACGGCGGTCTCGATCGTCGAAAGCCGTTCGTCGACGCTCGTCCAGCCCGAGGAGATCAGGTCGACCAGCAGCGTGAGGTCGTCGACGCGTGCGTGGCGCTCGGCGAGC
>CAVTCN010000031.1:0-17326 GCA_963733215.1 uncultured Actinomycetes bacterium | reverse complement strand
CCCTGCGGGTCGCCCGGCGGAACCAGAAGCGCGCTCTCGCCGTCCACAAGCAGTTCTCGGGTGGCGGGCGTGTCCGCCGTAACGAGCGGCGTTCCGCACGCGAGCGCCTGGAAGGCCTTGTTCGGGATCACGCGCTGCGCCTTCGCGGAGGTGCCGAAGATGCCGAGCGCACACGAGGCGCGGTGCAGCTCCTCCGCCAGGTTCTCGTACTCGACCCAGGGCACCCAGTCGACGTTCGACGGGCGGTCGGCGAGCAGCGCGTCGAGCTGGCCGCTGCCGACGACGCGAAGCCGTAGGTCGGGCGTGAGTTGTGCCGCCTCGAGGATCGTCTCCAGGCCGTGCAGCGGGATCAGCTTGCCGACGAACAGCGCGGTGAAGGCGCCTTCCGGGCTCCACCCCGGCCGGAACACGCTCTCCTCCGCGCCGACGAAGCAGACCTCGACCCGGTCGCGTGGTAGTCCGGCCAGGTCGGCAAGGAACTCGGCGTGCGCGTCCGTGTCCGCGACGACGAGATCGGCACTCCGCAGTGCCCTCCTGTCGACGGCGCGGAGCGCCCGCGCGGCGAGCGAGCCGCGACGAAACCTCTCCCGGTCCTCGACCAGGGTGTCTGCGAGCGACACGAGCGGGTTGAAGACGACGGGAGCTCCGCGGGCCGCGCGCCGCGCGGCGAGCAAGTCGAGGTGGCCCGGATAGCCGACGATGACGGCGTCGGCTCTCGGCCCGCGACGTGCAAGCAGCCGCAGCTCGGCGAGGACGAGCCGCGCGACAGCCCCGGGCCCGAGCGACCACTTCTCCTCCCGGCCCTCCCAGACGGGCTCGTGCCGCTCGATCACCTCCACACCGGCGCCGCGCAACGCCGAGATCACCTGCGCGTTGCGCGGGTAGCGGCGCTCGTAGGTGCCGAAGTAGAGGACACGCACGCGGAGTTACCGCGCGACGGGCTCGTGCCGCACGGGCTCGAGGATCTCGTCCACGTGCAGGTCGTCCGGCGCCCCCGTCCGCTCCTCGTGGTGGCTCGTGATCAGCTCCGAGAGCAGGCCGAGCGAGAAGAACTGGAAGCCGACGACGACGAGAAGCACGCCGAGCGTCAGCAGCGGTCGGTGGCCGATGGCTGCGCCGGTCAGCTTGAGGATCGTGAGATAGACGAGCACGGCGCTGCCGATCGCTGCGAAGACGAGTCCCAGCCCGCCGAAGAGATGCAGCGGCCGGTGCCGGTACCGGCCCATGAAGGACACGGTCAGGAAATCGAGGAACCCGCGCATGTAGCGCTCGACGCCGTACCGGGAGCGTCCGTGCTTTCGCGGCCGGTGGTTGACCGGCAGCTCGGCGACGCGGAAGCCGCGATCGTGCGCGAGCACCGGCAGGAAGCGGTGCAGCTCCCCGTAGATCCGAAGCGAGCGGACCACTTCCGCCCGGTAGGCCTTGAGCCCGCAGTTCATGTCGTGGAGCTTCAGGCCGGAAGAACGGCCGACCACCGAGTTGAAGATCTTCGAGACGAGCCGCCTCGACCACGGATCGCGACGCTGCGCCTTCCAGCCGGAAACCAGGTCGAAGCCCTCGTCGAGCTTCGCGAGCAGGCGCGGGATCTCCGCCGGGTCGTCCTGGAGGTCGGCGTCGATCGTCACGACCACGGATCCCTCGGCGTGGCGAAAGCCGGCAGCCAGTGCAGCGGATTTGCCGAAGTTGCGGCGGAGCCGGACGACCCTGACGTTCGGCGCGCGGCCGTGAAGGCGGGTGAGCGCCGCGAACGAGCCGTCGGTGGAGCCGTCGTCGACGAACACGGCCTCCCATGGGCGTTCGAGCGGGTCGAGGGCGCTGGCGAGCTCGTCGTAGAGCAGCTCGACGCTTCGATCCTCGTCGTGGACGGGGACGACGACCGAGATCACGGCAGTAGCTTATGTGCGAGGTGACAGCGCTCTTGTCAATGGAGGAGGCGCAGCGCCTCATTCTCGAGCGGGCTCTCCCGCTGGAGGCCGAGCCGGTTGCCCTTGACTCGGCCGCCGGGCGCGTGCCGGACGAGCCGGCCCGGTCCCGGGTGGACCTGCCGCCGTTCGACAGCTCCGCGATGGACGGCTTCGCCGTACGGTCCGGCGATACGCCCGGCCGGTTGCCGGTCAGTGAGCGGATCCCCGCGGGCAAGCCGGCTGGCAGGCCGCTCGAGCCCGGCGAGGCGATGGGGATAGCGACCGGGGGGACGGTCCCCGTAGGCGCCGACGCGGTCATCCAACTCGAGGCTGTTGCCGATCATGGCAACGTGATCGAGATCGCGGACGCAGTACCGGCTGGAATGAACATCCGGCCTCGCGGCGGGGACCTCCGCTTGGGCGAGGTGGTCGTGGAGCCCGGCCAGCTTCTCGGGCCAGCGCAGATCGGCGCGCTTGCGGCCGCCGGGGTTTCCGAGCTGTCGTGCTTCCGGCGGCCAGGAGCTGCGGTGCTCGCGACCGGGACGGAGCTCCGGCAGCCGGGTGAGACGCTCGAGCCCGGACAGATCTACGAGGCGAACACTGCGCTCCTCGCGGCGCAGTTGCGATCGGTCGGCGCTGAGGTGGAGGTGGTCGCGGCGGTCGAGGACGACGAGGCCGCGCACCGCGCTGCGCTGGAAGCGGGGCTGCGCGGCGACGTGCTCGTCACGTCGGGCGGCGTCTCGGTCGGTCCGCACGATCTCGTCCGCTCGGTCGGTGCCAGCCTCGGGGTCGAGGAGGTGTTCTGGGGAGTGGCCGTGAAGCCCGGGAAGCCTCTCTGGTTCGGCGTCCGCGACCGGACGCTCGTGTTCGGTCTTCCTGGGAACCCGGTCTCGGCTCTCGTCGGTTTCGAGCTCTTCGTGCGGCCGGCGCTGCTTGCGTTGCAGGGCGTTACGGACCCGCTCCCCCGCTTCGACCCCGGGCGGCTCGCGCACGCCGTGCGGCCGAATCCCGCGCGGACGGAGCTGATGCGGGCTCGCACCGCCATCACGGGTCCGTCGGTCGAGCTCGACGTCCTGACGGGTCAGGACTCGCACATGATCGCGCGGGCTGCTGGTGCGGACGCGCTCGTGCTCGTCCCGCCCGGGACCGACGAGCTGCCCGCCGGCGCGGCGGTCAGCTACCTACGGCTCGCTTGAGCTCCGTGGGCTTCCGGCCGAGGGCCAGGCCGAGCAGGCGGCCGACGAGCTGTCGGAGCGGCCCGCGGGGCGGGCGCTCACGGGCGTCCGGGTACGGCGCGTAGCGTCCGGATGCGATCGCTGCGAGCTGTCCGGCGGCTGCGAACCAGCCGAGGGCGATCACGATCGCCGGCAGCGGCACGTAGCCGATCGCGACGAGCTCGAGCACGTACCACGGTGCGTCGAACCCGAGCTCGAACCGCCACGCGAACGATCCGAGCAGGATGGCCGGCCCGAGCAGGCCCAAGCCGAGCACGCCCGCGCGCACCCATGGAGCGCTGTGCCGTACCTGCGGCAGCCACAGCCAGGCGTGGAGCGACGGGAGCAGGAAGATCAGGGCGAATGCGTTCGTGGCGAGAGTCAGCAGGGCCAGCACGGCGAGGACGAGCAGCGCGGTCGTCTGGCCGGCGAGCTCCTCCTCCGTCGAGACCGGCCTCCGCGGGAGCAGCCGCTCGCGGCCTACGAGCCAGCTCGCGAAGACGAACACCGCGAAGATCGTCAGCGTGACGACCGGCCAGTCGCCTGCCGGGCTCGTGCCGGGCGGCGGCGGCAGCTCGACCTGCGGCCAGGCGCCGACCACTGCGAGGAAACCGAACACCAGGCCCACCCACAGCCAGAAGGCGAGCCGCGTCCTGTAGCTCCGGAGCGCGGGTGCGAGCGGGATCCGGCGCCGCCTGCAGCGGGCGAAGAGGTCGACGGCGGCGAGCAGGAAGGGTAGGAGCGCCATGATCAGGACGAGCTGCACTGCCCAGCCCTGGACGGTCCGCCCCTCCAGGTAGATGTATGTCGAGGTGTCGCGGGCCAGAGCCACCCCCTCGTCGAGCGAGCCGAGGAGAGCCTCCGCTGCCCGGCCGATCTGCCCGATGCGTCCGTCGTTCAGCGTCTCGAGTGTGTCCGTCTCGGGCGCCGGCGGGCGCAGCCCCGCGGTCGTCAGGCTGAGCGCCGGAATGGTTGCGCCGATGAGCGGTGCCTGCTCGTAGAAGCTGAACGGGAAGGCCAGGTCGATCAGCTGGCCCGCAGCGCTCGTTCGTCTCGGTTCTCGGCCCGTGCGTTGGATGATCCGCTCAGCTGCGGTCTCGACCAGCGTCGCGTCCGGCGAACGGGGCCGATCCGCCGCGATCTCGATGCGGACGCTGTCGTTTCCCCCGATCGCAACCAGGTTCACGGCCGCCGAGATCCGTCTGCGGTACGGCGAAGTCTCCAGGAAGCGCACCGCGCCCAGACCGCCGTAGGCGCCGCCGTCGGACGAGACGAGCACGATGGTGTGCGTCGGGCCGGCCGGGGCGCGCTCCTGTCCGGGCGCCGGCGCCGCGCGGAGGCCGTAGCCGCGGGCAAGCTCCAGGAGCACGCCTGTGCCGGAGGCGTTGTCGTTCGCTCCCTGACCGGTGGCGCCGATGTTGTCGCGGTGCGCCATGACGACGAGGACGTCGGGCGAGCGCCCCGGCGAGACCGCGATCACGTTCTCGAGCCCGACCTGCCCCACGCCCGGCACATCCGACTGGAAGCGGTCGCGTTGCACGCGGAAACCGAAGGACGCGAGGCGCTCGGCGACCCAATCCGCGGCCTCCTTTGCGGTCGGCGACCCGGGCGTCCGGATCGGGAACTGCGTCGCAAGCTCGCGGGCGGACTGCGTCGCGCCGACTTCGTCGAACGCCGCCGGGAACGTGGGCGGAGGCAGGCTCTCGGGGCGCGTGATCGTGAACGCGGTAATCAGCAGCGGGATGGCGACCAGCAGAGCCGTACCCCGGTAGGCACGCGCATTGACGGGCCGCTCGAGGGAGCCGTGCCGCGGCCGCCTCCGCGAGGTTGGGGGCCGAAAAGGCGGCATGCCGAGGCTATAGTAGGGAGGGCCCCGGCCCCGCGCTCCCCGGCGGCGATGCGCCCGTGCCCGACTCCTCGACAATTCTCCTCGTAGACGACGAGGACTCCGTTCAGAAGCTCCTCTCGTACCCCCTCGAACGCGACGGATACCGCGTGCTCGCGGCCAAGGACGGCGAGGAGGCGCTCGAGAAGTTCTCGTCGGAGCCGATCGATCTCGTCGTGCTCGACCTGATGCTGCCCAAGCTCGACGGGCTCGAGGTCTGCAAGCGGCTCCGCGCACAGAGCGCCGTGCCGATCATCATGCTCACGGCCCGGGACGACGAGCTCGACAAGGTGCTCGGCCTCGAGCTCGGCGCCGACGACTACATCACCAAGCCGTTCTCGATCCGCGAGTTCCGGAGCCGCGTGCGGGCGCTGCTGCGCCGCGCGTCGCTGCCCGCGCAACAGGACCGGCACGACGGCGAGGTCATCGAGGCGGAGGGACTGCTCGTCGATCCCGCCCGCCGAACCGTCGAGGTTCGAGGCGACGGCGTGCAGCTGACCTACGTGGAGTTCGAGCTCCTGCGCACGCTCGCGTCCAATCCAGGGCGGGTCTTCAGCCGCCGACAGCTCCTCGAGGCGCTCTGGGGCGATTCGGCCTACCGCGAGCCGCGCACGATCGACGTCCACGTCCGCCACCTGCGCGAGAAGCTCGAGCAGGACGCGAGCGAGCCGGAGTTCATCCTCACCGTGCGCGGCGCGGGCTACCGCTTCCGGGATCCCTGATGCGCCTTCGCACGGTCGGGCTCAAGCTCAGCCTCGCGTTGATCGCGCTAGTAGCAGGGGCGCTTGCTGTCGTCTATATCGCCGTGGTTCCCACGCTCAAGGAAGGGCTTGTCGACGGGCGCATCGAGCAGCTCGAGCGAACGGCGGACGTGATCGTCTCCGACTACGCACGAGACCGTCCCGATCCGGCGCTCTTTCGCATCTTCGTGGACGGTGAGAGCCAGACCCGTGGCGCCAGGGTGGCGATCTACAGCTATCTCAGCGAGGACAATCCGGTGTTCCTCCGTGCTATTGCCGATTCGCGCCAGAGCGGCCAGACCGAACAGGATCCGATTGCGCAACGTGCTGCCGAGCACCGCAAGACCGAGACCGGCATCGTCGAACGCGGCGGGTCGCAGTTCGCCGAAGTCGCCGTCCCGTTCGATGAGCTGTACATCCTCCTCGTCTCGGCGCCGATCGACGACACCCTCGAGAACGTCTCGCTCGTGCGCAAACGCCTCGTCGTCGCCGGGTTGATCGCGCTGCTTGCAGCCGCTCTCGTCGGTTTCCTGCTCGCGCGTGTCTTCGCGAGGCGGATCCATCACCTCGAACGGGCGGCGAACCGGATCGCCGGCGGGCGCTTCGACGAGCCGGTGGTGGATTCGAGCGCCGACGAGCTCGGGGAGCTGGCCCGGGCCTTCGACCGCATGCGCGAGCAGCTGGCAACGCTGGAACGGGCCCGGCGCGAGTTCATTGCGAACGCGTCGCACGAGCTGCGGACGCCGATCTTCGCCCTTGGCGGCCACGTCGAGCTGCTGACCGACGAGGACATGGACGAACCGACCAGGCGCGAGTTCCTCAGCGAGATGCGGCTACAGGTCGAGCGTCTCACGAAGCTCGCAACCGACCTCCTCGACCTCTCCCGTCTGGATGCGGGCCGTTTGCACGTGGAAATGGTTCCGGTGGACCTCGGCGAGATCGCAGCTTCCCTGGTCGCGGAGTTCGGCGGCGTCGGCCGCGGGCGGGAGCACCGGCTCGAGGCGGAGGCCGAGGCAGGCGCGCTGGCTCTCGCCGACGAGGAGCGCGTCCGCCAGATCGGGCGGATTCTCGTGGAGAACGCGATTCTCCATACGCCGACCGGAACGGAGATCCATCTCACCACCGCGGACACGGACGACGGGGTCGAGCTCTTGGTCGAGGACACAGGTCCGGGAATCCCGCCCGACGACCAGCAGCACGTCTTCGAGCGCTTCTATCGCGCCGGCAGCGCAGTCAGCTCGGGCTCGGGGCTCGGCCTCGCGATCGCACGCGAGCTGGCGGGCGTGATGGGCGGCGAGATCGTGCTCGATTCCCGTCCCGGCCGCACCGTTTTCACGTTGAAACTGCCGAGAAGCCACGTGCCGGTCGAGGAGCCCGAGCACGCCCTCGCCCGCTAGCGGCCGTTTTCACGTGCAAACGGGGTAGCCAGGCGGAACCGCGTGGCTACAGTGAGAAATCGTGCGCCCGTCCGCCCTCGCAGCCATCGCGATCGCCGCCGCCGCGGTCGGCGGACTGACCGCCGTCGTCGCCGCAGACCGCACGGGCCTGATCGACGGCGGAACCGAGACCGTCTTCGTGTCCGGTTCCGGAGCGGCGCTCCCCGTGGAGCGGGAGCTTGCGAGCCCCGGCCGCGCGGCGAAGCCGCTGGTCGGCAACACGTTCGACCCCGCCACGGTCTACCGGTCGCGTAGCGGCGGCGTCGTCACGATCTACGCCTACTTCGACGAGCAGCCGGCCTCCGAGCATGCCGCCCAGGGGTCCGGATTCGTCGTGTCGCGGGAGGGTTACGTCCTCACGAGCGCCCACGTCGTGACGACTGCAGGCCCCGAGGAACAGGGCGAGCCGGAGGTCGCGGACCGCGTGTACGTGGGCTTTCGCGACGGCGACCGTGTCGAGGCGGCCGTGATCGGTTGGGACCTCTTCGACGACGTGGCCGTGCTGAAAGTCGACCCCGACGCACACGAGCTCGACCCGGTGCCGCTCGGCGATTCCAGCCGTGTCGTCGTCGGCGAGCCCGTCGCTGCGCTCGGCAGCCCCTTCGGCAACGAGAGCTCGCTCTCGGTCGGCGTCGTCTCGGCGACGAGGCGTTCGATCAGCTCGCTCACGTCCGGGTACAACGTCGGCGACGCGATCCAGACCGACGCGCCGATCACACACGGGAACTCGGGCGGGCCGCTGTTCGACGCGCGCGGCCGCGTGATCGGCATCAACGCGCAGATCCGGAGCGACTCGGGCCAGTCCGAGGGCGTCGGCTTCGCGATCCCGATCAACGCGGCCAAGCGCTCGCTCGGCCAACTCGTACGCAACGGCCGCGTCGCCTACGCCTACGTCGGCGTCAACGCGGAGGATCTGACGCCGACGATCGCGAAGCGCTTCGGGTACCCGGTCCAGCGCGGTGCAGTCATCGCCAGCGTCGTGCCGAAAGGCCCCGGCGAGGAGGCGGGCCTGCGCGGTGGAAGTGAGCAGCGTCAGCTGAACGGGCTCCCCGTCCGGGTCGGGGGCGACGTCGTGGTCAAGATCGGCGACCGTGAGGTCCAGAGCGCGGACGATCTCGTCCGCGTCGTCAGCGAGCGTCTTACGCCCGGGCAGGTCGTCCGGTTCACGATCCTGCGCGACGGACGGAGGATGGTCGTTCCCGTTCAGCTCGGCGAGCGCCCGCGGCGGCCCCAGGTCGAGGACTAGGTCGTGTTTGGGTTTGCTCACACGTTGGAATAGTGGAAACGACCGGGATCCCTTCCGGCGAACCTGGTAGAACCTCCCGAATTCATGGCAAACCCACCAGCCTCTGGCGTGAACGGCGGTGCTCCCACCGTCCGTCTGACCATTCCGGCCAAGGCCGAGTACATCACCCTCGTACGTCTCGCGCTGAGCGGGATCTCCCAATCGCGTGAGCTTTCGGACGAGGCGCTCGGCGACCTGAAGCTCGCCGTGACGGAGGCTTGCTCGAACTCGATCCGGCACGCCTATACGGACGGCCGCGAAGGCTCGGTCGAGGTCGTCTACGAGCTCCATCCCGACCGGCTCGTCGTCGAGGTGTGCGACGACGGCCCGGGATTCTCGGTGCCCGAGCCGGCGGTGATCGGCGAGCACGGGCTCAACGAAGGCGGTCTCGGAATCGCGATCATCCGCGAGCTCGCGGATGAGCTCGAGCTCGGATCGGGAGATGGCGGGCAGGGATCTCGGCTCAGGTTCGTAAAGTTCATCCAGGCATAGCCCGCACCCGCGCAAGACTCGAACCCCGGCCCTGCTCGGACGTCTGAAGATGCTCCCGATCGTCAACGTCGGCACGAAACTCCTCACCGACTACGCGACCATCAGCGGCCGTGGCCTGATGGCGGAGATCCAGCGGCTTGCCGGGCCGCTCGAGGGCAAGCGCGTCTGCCATCTCTCGGCGACGGCCTTCGGTGGGGGCGTCGCGGAGATCAACTACACGCTGATCCCCTTGATGAAGAGCGCGGGGCTCGAGACGGACTGGCGCATCATCAAGGGCCAGGACGATTTCTTCGACGTCACGAAGAAGATCCACAACGCGCTTCAGGGCAACCCGCAGGGCCTGACCGACGAGGACGTGCGGATCTTCCAGCGCTACAACGCGCTGAACGCAGACGAGTTCGACGACTCCGAGTACGACATCGTCGTCGTCCACGACCCGCAGCCGGCAGCGATGATCGACCACTTCCCGGACTCCGAGGCGCAGTGGATCTGGCGCTGCCACATCGACCTCTCCACGCCGAACGAGAGCGTTCTCGACGTGCTGCTCCCCTCTCTGGCGCGGTACGACGCCGCGATCTTCCACATGCCCCAGTACGTCCCGCGGTCGGGCGACCTTCCGGAGGCGTTCATCTGGCCGCCGGCGATCGACCCGCTGGCCCCGAAGAACATCGCGCTCTCGGCCGAGGATGCCGCCTACATCGTCGATCAGTTCGGTATCGACGTGCAGCGACCGCTGCTCACCCAGGTCTCACGATTCGATCCCTGGAAGGACCCGCTGGGCGTGATCGACGCCTTCCGGATCGTGCGTGAGACGCACCCGGGGCTGCAGCTCGGACTGGTCGGCTCGATGGCCCACGACGACCCCGAGGGCTGGGACTTCTACAACCAGACCGTCGAGCACGCGGCAGGCGACCCGGACATCTTCATCCTCTCGAACCTGAACAACATCGGCTCGGTGGAGGTCAATGCCTTCCAGGTGTACTCGGCGGCCGTGCTGCAGAAGTCGATCCGGGAGGGATTCGGCCTGACGGTGACGGAGGGGTTGTGGAAGGCGCGGCCGACGGTCGCGGGACGGGTCGGCGGGATTCCGGCCCAGATCCAGGACGGCGAGACCGGCTGGCTCGTGGACTCGGTCGAGGAGTGCGCGGCCGCGTGCCTCGAGATCCTTGCGGAGCCCGAGCAGGCCAGGAGCCGCGGAATCCGTGGCAAGGAGTACGTCCGGCAGCACTTCCTGACGCCGCGGCTCCTGCGTGACTGGCTTGCGCTGTTCAACCGGCTCGACGGCAACGACACGGGGGAAACCCAGCTGGTGACGGTCACGGCCGAAGCCGCCTGAAGACCGGGGGGTCGCGGAAAACCGCTGGGGTAGGGTGCCTGCGATGGCCGCTCGACGGAAGTTGATCGTCGTCTCCAACCGCGGCCCCGTGAGCTTCGATCGCGACGCTGACGGCGGGCGCGTCGCCAGGCGCGGCGGCGGCGGCCTCGTGACCGCGCTCCGCAGCCTGGTCGCAATGCACGACGTCACCTGGATCGCGAGTGCGATGACGGACGAGGACCGCGTTGTTGCCGCGGAGGCCGGCGGCGACGCGATCGACGAAACCGCCCGTGACGGCTCGCCGTACCGGCTGAAGCTCGTCGCGCACGAGCCCATCGCCTACGACTGGTTCTACAACGTCGTCGCCAACCCGACGCTCTGGTTCCTCCAGCACTACCTCTGGAACTTCGCGCAGGCGCCGAACATCGATCGAGGCCTGCACCACGCGTGGGAAGAGGGGTACGTCACGGTCAACGCCGGCTTCGCAGAGGCCGTCGTGGCCGAGCTCGAGGCGGAGCCCGGCTCACCGGTCTTCTTCCACGACTACCACCTGTACCTGGCTCCGAGGTTCGTGCGGAGCCGGATGCCCGAGGCTGCGCTCTCGCACTTCGTGCACATCCCGTGGCCGGAGCCCGACTACTGGCGCGTCCTGCCCGAGGCGATCCGCCGCGCGCTCCACGACGGGCTCCTGGCGAACGACGTCGTCGGCTTTCACACCGATCACTGGCGGCGCAACTTCCTCCGCTCCTGCGCCGACATCCTCGGCGCGGAGTGCGACTTCCTGGACGGCGCCGCCGAGTACGACGACCGCACGATCCACGCCACCAGCCGCCCGATCTCCGTCGACCCGGCGGAGTTCGACGAGCTCGCAAGCAGCGACGAGATTCGCGAGCGCGAGGACGAGCTCGTCGCGTCGAGACCGGAGCACCTCGTCCTCCGGGTCGACCGGACCGACCCGTCGAAGAACGTCGTCCGCGGCTTCCGGGCGTTCGAGCGGTTTCTGACCGACCATCCCGAGTACCACGGGAGGGTGGCGATGCTCGCTCTCCTCGACCCAAGCCGTCAGGACATTCCCGAGTACGCCGAGTATCTCGGCGCGATCCAGCGAACGGCTCGCATCGTCAACGATCGCTTCCAGGGCGAGGGCTGGACGCCCATCGACCTTCGGATCGCGGACGACTTCCCGGGGGCCGTGGCCGCGTACAAGCAGTACGACGTGCTCCTCGTCAATGCGATCTTCGACGGTCTGAACCTGGTTGCGAAGGAGGCGCCACTCGTCAACGAGCGGGACGGTGTCCTGGTCTTGTCCGAGAACGCCGGCGCCCACGAGGAGCTGCGCGAGTGGGCCGTGTCGGTCAACCCCTTCGACATCGCGGGGCAGGCGGACGCGATCCACGCGGCGCTCGAGATGCCGGCCGAGGAGCGATCCGCCCGAAGCCGGGCGCTCCGGGAGCACATCCGCGCTCACGACCTTGCCGAGTGGGTCGAAGGCCAGCTGGCAGATCTCGACGCGTTCGCAACGCCGGCGTCCGCGCGTCCGTGAGCGAGTTCTCCCACATCGACGAGTCGGGCGGAGTCCAGATGGTGGACGTCGGCGCCAAGCCGCACTCACGGCGGCGCGCGCGCGCCCGGGCACTCGTCGAGATGAGGCCCGAGACAGCAGCGCGGCTGGCCGAGCTGCCGAAGGGCGATGCGCTGACCACCGCTCAGGTAGCCGGAGTCATGGCCGCGAAGCGGACGAGCGACCTGGTCCCGCTCTGTCATCCCCTGCCGCTCACCGCAATCGACGTCCATGTTGCCATCGTAGAGAACGGCGCGGATGTCACCGCCACGGTCGAGACAACGGCGCAGACGGGGGTCGAGATGGAGGCGCTCGTCGCGGCCTCGGTCGCGGCGCTGACGATCTACGACATGGCGAAGGCGGTGGACGATTCCATGGTCGTCCGCGAGGTGCGCCTGCTGGAAAAGACCAAGGAGGAGGTTTGAGAGCGGCCGTCCTGACCGTCTCGGACGGTGTCGCGCGGGGCGAGCGGGCGGATGAAAGCGGGGCCGTGCTCGAGGAGCTCCTGAGAGCTGAGGGGCACGAGGTGCTCCGGCGCGTCGTTCCGGACGAGCGGAGTGAGATCGCCGAGGCGATCGAGGCGCTCACGGACGAGTACGAGCTCGTGCTCACGACCGGCGGGACCGGTGTCGCGCCGCGGGACGTCACCCCGGAGGCGACAGCGTCGGTGGTCGAGCGCCAGATTCCGGGCATGTCCGAAGCGATCCGGGCGGATGCGGTCGCGCGCACGCCTCACGGCATGCTCTCGCGCGGGATCGCAGGAGTCCGGGGCGGCGCGCTCGTCGTGAATCTTCCCGGCTCTCCGGGAGGGTGCCGCGACGGGTTCGCGGTCGTCCGCGAGGCGCTCCCGCACGCCGTGCGGCTGGTCGCGGGCGAGCAGGGCGGTCACCGGCAGACGTGAGTGACGGCCGCCGGCCCTGGGGAGGAGTCGGCGCGGTTCCGGCACGGTTGCGTGACCCACGCGTGCGCCGGCCACGGATACGATCGCCTCGGGGAGGAGGTTGGGGGTTCCTGGGTAGCGAGACCAACGAGGTGGGCGCGGGATGATCAGCGCGAGCGGGCTCGGCCGGCGGTTCGGTGAACGGCGCGTCCTCTCCGGGGTCGACCTCAGCCTCGAGCGGGGCGGGTTCCTCCTCGTCACGGGGCCGAACGGGTCGGGTAAGACGACCTTGCTGCGGCTCCTCGCCGGCCTGCTCGCCCTCACGGAAGGCGCGCTCGAGATCCAGGCGGATCGCGGACGCACAGGTTTCCTCGGCCACGAGCCCCTCGTCTACCGCGAGCTGACCGCGCTCGAGAACCTCGACCTCTACGGCCGGCTCTATCGCGTCCCTGAGCGCCGCGAGCGAACCGGCATGCTCCTCGAGCGGTTCGGCCTCTGGGACGCTCGTGGCGAGCCGGCGTCGACGTTCTCCCGCGGGATGCTCCAGCGCCTCGCGCTGTGCCGGACGCTCCTCCACGACCCTGAGCTCCTGCTCCTCGACGAGCCGTTCAGCGCGCTCGACGCCGGCGGTGCCGAGCTGCTGCAGGCGGAGCTGGCGGACGCAGCGGGGCGGACGGTCGTCATCGCGAGCCATCAGCCGGCCCGCATCGCCCCGTACGCGACGCAGCGGCTCGCCCTCGCATGACCGGCTACCTCGGCGATGTCGCCGCCCTCGCGCGGAAGGATCTCCTCGTCGAGCTGAGGACGCGCGACACCGTACCGGCCATGCTCCTGTTCGTCGTCGCGGCGCTGGTGGTGTTCCACTTCGCCCTTCCCGCCGAGAGCTCCCAGCTCGCGGCGAGCGGGATGCTCTGGATCGCCCTCCTGTTCACCGCACTGCTCGCGCTGGTGCGCGCGTTCGTCGGCGAGCGGGATCAGGGGACGCTCGACGGGCTGATCCTTGCACCGTGCGACCGGAGCGCGATCTGGCTCGGGAAGACACTGAGCGTGCTCGCGTTCCTGCTGTTCGCCGAGGCCGTCGCGCTGCCGGCGTTCGCGCTCTTCTACGAGGACGTGACCTGGGAGCTCGTCGCCGCCCTCGCGCTCGCGAACGTGGGGATCGCCGCCGTCGGGACGCTTCTCGGCGCGATGGCAGCCGCCGCCCGTGCGCGCGAGCTCCTCTTGCCGCTCCTCTTCCTGCCCGTTGCGATCCCGCTCGTCGTCGGTGGAGTCGGCGCGACTGTCGCCGACGACCCGGGCAGGTACCTGGCCTTCCTCGCTCTCTACGACCTGATCTTTGCGATCCTTTCCTGGGCAAGCTTTGAGTACGTCGTTACGGAATAACGGCGCCGCCTTCCTCTCGCTGACAGCGGCGGCTCTCCTGGTCGCGGGCCTTTCGCTCGCGATCTTCTGGGCGCCCGAGGACGCCGACCAGGGCATCAGCCAGAAGATCTTCTACGTCCACGTCCCGGTTGCGCTGACCTCGTACGCGGCGTTCTTCTGGGCCGCCTGGAAGGCGCTCCGCCTGCTCTGGAAGGGTGACGAGCGCCACGACCTGGAGAGCTACACGGCCGTGCACATGGGCGTGATCTTCGGCGTCCTCACCCTGGTCACCGGTTCGATCTGGGCAAAGGTGTCGTGGGGGCAGTGGTGGGTGTGGAGCGAGCGGCAGCTCACGCTCTTCCTGATCCTGTTCCTGTTCTACTCCGCGTACTTCATGCTCCGCTACTCCACCGATCCGGGCCCGCGGCGGTCCCGCACCTCCGCCGTCTACGCGCTCTTCGGGGTCGCCCTGATCCCGGTCAGCTTCATGGCGATCCGGCTCGCCGAGGGGCTGATCCACCCGGTCGTCTTCAAGCGCGACGGTCCGGACATGGAGGGCTCGATGTTCCTCACGTTCTGCGTCTGCCTGGCCGCGATGCTCGCGCTCGCGGGCGCGCTCTACCTGATCGAGCTCTCGGGAAAACGGGCGGATGCGAGCCTGCGCGCGCTACGGGAGCGGCTGGCGTGAGCACCGGCGAGAAGTACCTCTGGGCCGCGTACCTCGTCGTCTTCGCGGCCGTGCTGCTGTACGTCGTCCTCATCTCGCTCAAGGTCGGACGGCTGGAGCGCGAGCTCACGGCGCTCGCGGAGCTGGCGCGGGACCGGGAGGCGCGTGGTGGCTGAGCTCCTCGTCTGGCCGGCGCTGATCGCATACGGGGAAGCGGCGGTCGCATACGCCGGGAATGCGCGCCGCCCCGGCTCGCTCGGCCGCCTCGCCACCTGGGGCGTCCGGCTGGGATGGCTCGCGCAGACGGCGCTGCTCGTCGTCCAGGCGAACGCCGCCGACGGCTTTCCCTGGAGCACCTGGGCCGGCTCGCTCAACCTCTTCGTCTGGCTCGTGGTGAGCGCCTACCTCATCTGGGGCTGCAGTCCCCGCTACCGCCTGCTCGGGCTCGGCGTGATGCCACTCGCGGCCGCGTTGCTGGCGATTTCGTATGCGGCGGGTGGGACGGAGGACGCCGCGGGAGCCGCCTGGGGCGACGTCGTGCTCGTCCTCCACATCGGCTTCGTGCTCGTCGCGTTCGCAGGCTTCACGGTCGCCGGCGGGCTCGCGGCGCTCGAGCTCTGGCAGGAACGCGAGCTGAAGAGCCACCCCGCCGGGCTCCTGCGGCTGCGGGTCCCGTCGCTCGTCGCGCTCGACCGGCTCACGGTGACGACGGTCGGTGTGTCGCTCGCCGCCCTCACGGCCGGGATCGTCCCCGGCCTGGCTCGGCTTCCGGATCGCGGCCTCGACGTCCTGGTCGCGGGCACCGTCGTCCTCTGGGCTCTCGGCGCATCCGTCCTCTATCTGCGCGTGCGCGCCGGCCGCCGCGAGCTCGCCGCCGTGCTCGCGCTCGGCGGGGTCGCCGCCGTCATCGTCCTCCAGCTCGGGCTCCTCTTCGCCCACGTCGCATGAAGCTGCTCGTCGTCGGCACTTCGCATCGCCTTGCGCCCGTCGAGGTGCGCGAGCGCGTTGCCCTCGACGGGGAAGGCGAGGCGGCCCTGGCCCACCGGCTGGGCGAGAGCGGTGAGGCCGTGTGCCTCTCGACGTGCAACCGCACCGAGCTCTACCTCGCCGCAGCGGATGCCGACGCCGCCGGTGACCGCGCCACAGCCGCGCTCGCGGACCTCGGCCGGATCCCGCGGACGGAGCTCGAGCCGTACCTCTACCGGCTCGAGCAGGAGGCCGCCGCGACCCATCTGTTCCGGGTTGCCGCGGGGCTCGACTCGCTCGTGCCGGGCGAAGGCGAGATCCAGGGTCAGGTGCGGTCGGCGTACGAACGCGGCGCCGTGGGGCCGCTCCTCGACCGGCTCTTCCGCCAGGCGCTGCACGCAGGCAAGCGGGTGAGGACCGAGACCGCGATCGGCGAGAGCCCGGCTTCCGTGGCGTCTGCCGCTGCGGCGCTCGCCGCGCAGGTCTTCGGCGCCCTTGCCGGCCGCCGCATCGTCGTCGTCGGCGCGGGCAAGGTCGGCGAGCTAGCCGCCCGCAACCTCGTCAGTCGCGGCGCGCAGCTTTCTTTCGTCGCGAACCGGACACTCGACCGCGCGTCGTCGCTCGCCGAGCGCTTCGGCGGCGAGGCGCTGTCGCTGGACGCCCTCGGGCCGGAGCTGGAGGCAGCCGACATCGTCGTCTCGTCGACCGCGGCACGCGACACCATCCTCGCGCGGGAGCAGGTCGAGCATGCGCTCCCGGCCCGCCGGGGCCGGCCGCTGCTGCTCGTCGACCTCGCCGTGCCGCGCGACATCGACCCGGCGGTCAAGGAGCTCCACGGCTGCTTCCTGTACGACATCGACGACCTCCAGTCGGTCGTCGAGGAGACGCTCACGGGCCGTCGCGGCGAGGCGATCCGGGCGGAAACGATCGTGGCCGGGGAGGGCGAGCGGTTCCACCAGTGGCTCGGCTCGCTCGACTCGGTTCCCGCGATTGCCTCGCTGCGCGAGCGGGCCGAGGCGATCCGGCGCGGGGAGCTCGCCAAGGCGAGCTCGCGTCTGGCCGGCCTGTCCGAGCACGAGCGCCACGCGGTCGAGTCCCTGACGAACCAGATCGTCAACAAGCTCCTCCATCAGCCGATCATGCGCCTGAAGGAGGCCGGTCTCGGCGAGGAGGACGAGCGCCGTGCTCCTCAGGGTCGGCTCGAGGGGTAGCCGGCTCGCGCTGACGCAGGCCGAGCTCGCGGTCGAGCGGCTGCGCCGGCCCGGGCTGGAGTTCGCCCTCGTACCGGTCACGACCGCCGGCGACCGCGACCGGACGAAGCCGTTCGGAGAGATCGGCGCACGTGGGGTCTTCGTGAAGGAGCTCGAGGAGGCGCTGCTCGAAGGCCGGATCGACCTCGCCGTCCATTCGGCGAAGGACATGACCTCCTCAGACATGGAGGGGCTCGCCGTCGGCGCCTATCTCGAGCGGGAGGATCCGCGCGATGCACTCTGCGGCGCGGAGGCCGTCCGTCCGGGGATGCGTGTCGGGACGGCGTCCGTGCGCCGGCGCGCGCAGCTGCTGGCCCTGGAGCCGGAGCTTCGGATCGAGCCGATGCGCGGGAACATCGACACCCGGCT
>CAVTCN010000030.1:0-31966 GCA_963733215.1 uncultured Actinomycetes bacterium | reverse complement strand
AGGGAGGACTAGATGATCGCCTCGGACATCTCGATCGACGCTTTCCGCCAGGCCCACGAGCACGTCAAGGAGCACGCGCATCACACGCCGTTGATGGGCTCGCGGTCGCTCAGCGAGGCGAGTGGATTCAACGCCGTGCTGAAGGCGGAGTCGTTCCAGCGAACCGGGTCCTACAAGATCCGCGGCCCGCTGAACAAGCTTGCGCACATGGACGAAGCGGAGAAGCGGGCCGGGGTCATCTGCTCATCGGCCGGGAACCACGCACAGGGCGTCGCGCTCGCCGCAGCGCTTCATGGAGTCCGAGCCGTGGTCGTGATGGCGGAGAACGCGACACCGTCGAAGATCGAAGCGACGCGCGCATACGGCGCCGAGGTCGTGCTTCACGGGTCGATCTGGGACGAGGCGAACGAGAAGGCGCTCGAACTGGTCGAGGAGCAGGGCCTGACCTACGTCCATCCGTTCGACGACCTCGACCTGATCACGGGCCAGGGGACGCTCGGGCTCGAGATCTACGACGACCTTCCGACGGTCGACACGGTCGTCGTCCCGATCGGCGGCGGCGGACTGATCTCGGGCGTCTCGACGGTGCTCAAATCACTCAATCCGAAGATCCGGATCATCGGGGTCGAGTCGTCGGGAGCACCGGCGATGAAGCGAAGCGTCGAGGCGGGCGAGCGTGTCGAACTGGACCAGGTCGACTGCGTGATCGACGGGCTCACGGTCAAGCGCGTCGGCGAGCGGACGCTCGAGATCGTCCGGCGCAACGTCGACGAGATCGTCACCCTCCCGGACGAGAAGATCTTCGAGGCGCTGCTCTGGACGCTCGCCCGCACGAAGGTGGTCGTCGAGGGAGCCGCTGCCGCACCAGTGGCCGCCGTGCTGAACGGGCTCGTCGAGGCCGACCCGGGCTCCACCGTCGTCTGCGTCCTCAGCGGAGGGAACATCAACCTCGACCAGCTCCGCGGCCTCAGCTGGAACTGAGCAGGCCAATCTCTTAGGCCCGATTTACCTTCCGGCGGCAAACTGATGCCCATGAAAGTCCTCGTCGTCGACGACGAACGCGCGGTGCGCGACTCGCTGCGCCGCGCACTCGAGCTGGAGGGCTACGAGGTCGAGCTCGCAGTGGACGGCGCCGACGCGCTGCTCCGGCTCGAGGCGAACGGCCAGCCCGACGCGGTCATCCTCGACGTCCTGATGCCGGGCGTCGACGGCCTGGAGGTCTGCCGCCGGATCCGCGGAAAGGGAAACGGCGTGCCCGTGCTGATGCTGACCGCCCGCACCGAGGTGGAGAGCCGTGTGGCCGGCCTCGACGCCGGCGCGGACGACTACCTCCCGAAGCCGTTCGCGCTCGAGGAGCTGCTCGCCAGACTACGGGCGCTTCTACGCCGGGTCACGCCGGGCGCGGAGGAGATCCTGCGGTTCGCCGACCTCGAGCTGAACCCGAACACGCGCGAGGTCAGCCGTGCCGGCGAGACGATCGAGCTCACCCGGACGGAGTTCAACCTGCTCGAGCTCTTCCTCCGGAATCCCCGCCAGGTGCTCACGCGTTCGGTGATCTTCGAGCGCGTGTGGGGCTACGACTTCGGCTTCGCCTCGAACTCGCTCGACGTCTACGTCGGCTACCTGCGGCGGAAGACCGAGCAGGACGGCCGGCCACGTCTGATCCAGACGGTGCGCGGCGTCGGCTACGCGCTGCGCGAGCCGTGAGCTTCCGCACCCGCCTCGCCCTCGCCGCGGCCGTCGCCGTCGCGCTGGCGGTGGTGCTGGCGTCGGTCGTCGTCTTCGTCGTCGTCAGGAGTGAGCTTCGCGCCGAGGTCGACGACGCCCTTCGCGACCGAGCCGAGGAGATCTCGCACGAGCCGCCCGATCGAGTCGCACAGCTGCTGTTAGGTCGTGGTCCCGGATTTGGCGGCGCGGCGGGCTATCCGCAGCTCGTCGAGGAAGACGGGTCGACGCATCGTCCCAGGGGGGCGGATGTGCCGCTCCCGGTCAACGACCGCGTTCTGGCCGTAGCCCGCAACGAGGAGGGCGCCTACCTCAGCGACGCGCGGGTGGAGGGCACCCACCTCCGCATGATCACCTTCCCGTACGAGCTCCCGTTCGGCGCGAGCTACGCGATCCAGGTCGCGCGCCCGCTGACGGAGGTCGACAACACGCTCGACCGCCTGCGCACCATTCTGATCCTGATCGCGCTGGCCGGGGTCGGGCTCGCCGGCGGCCTGGGTCTCGTCGTTGCCCGCGCAGCTCTCGCGCCCGTCCGCCGCCTGACCGAAGCGGCGGAAAATGTCGCGCAGACCGGAGACCTGTCCGAGCGGATCGAGGTCGCCGGGGAGGACGAGCTGAGCCGCCTCGCGTCCCGCTTCAACACGATGCTGGCCGCGCTGGAGGCTTCGGCCCGCGCGCAGCGCCAGCTCGTCGCCGACGCTTCGCACGAGCTCCGCACTCCCCTGACGAGCCTGCGCACGAACATCGAGGTGCTCGCCGGCAAGCGGCGACTGCCGGTCGCAGATCGCGAGCCGCTGATGCGCGATGTCGTCGAGCAGCTCGACGAGATGACCACGCTGATCGCGGAGTTGATGGAGCTCTCGCACGGGGACCGCGAGCCAAGCGAGGCGAAAGACGTGCGTCTCGACGTACTCGCGGCAGACGCAGTTGAACGCACCCGGCGCAACCGGCCGGGCGTCGAGTTCAAGACCGATCTGCACGAGTCGCTCGTCCATGGCGTGCCTGCGAACCTCGAGCGCGCGATCGGGAATCTCCTCGACAACGCCGCGAAATGGAGCCCGCCCGGCGGTGAGGTGGAGGTCGTCGTCAGGGAGGGCGAGATCACCGTGCGCGACCGCGGCCCGGGGATCGACGACGCCGACCGGCCGTACGTCTTCGACCGGTTCTACCGCTCGACGTCCGCCCGGGGGATGCCCGGCTCCGGCCTCGGGCTAGCGATCGTCCGCCAGGTAGCGGAGGCGCACGGCGGCACCGTGACTGCCGAAAGCCCGGACGGCGGTGGGACGCTCATGCGCTTCCGGCTCAACGGCCGAACGAATTCTTAGGAGAGATTCAGGCCACTCTTAGGGTCGGGTGTTTCGATGGATGCATGACACGCATCCAGAAAATCGCAGTCGGAGCAGTGCTCGCGCTCGGCGTCTCCGGGGCCGGAGCCGCAGTTGCGGCGACGAAGTTGCGGTCGCCGGAGCAGGAGAGCCGTGCGGTGCTCAACGACGTCGCCGGCCAGCTCGGGGTCACTCCCGAGCGCCTGTCGAATGCGTTCAAGACCGCCCTGAAGAACCGGATCGACCAGGCGGTCAAGGACGGACACCTGACGCAGGCCGAGGCGACTCGCATGAAGGCCGCGATCGACCGGGAGTCCGTGCCTATGCTCGGCCCCGGACTCCGCAAGGAACGCCACTTCGGCGGCCGCCATCACGGGCTCGAGGCCGCAGCGAAGTACCTCGGTATGACCGAGGCTGCGCTTCGCACCCAGCTCCAGAACGGCAAGACGCTGGCGCAGGTCGCCAGGGATCGCAGCAGGTCCGTCGACGGGCTGGTCACAGCCCTCGCGGCGGAGAAGAAGGCCCGGATCGAGCAGGCGGTGAAGGACGGGCACCTGACGCGTGCACAGGCGGACGAGCTCGTTGCGCGCATGAAGGAGCACGTCACGGCCATGGTCAACGGGCGGTTCGAGCGGCGCCGTGGGCACCACTTCGGCCCCCTCGGCCCTCGCGGCCCGCCGGAATCCGGCTCCTCCTTCTCGTCCTTCTAGCGACGGAACCGTGCGCACCGCCCCGGTGTAAGAGGGGCGGTGCGCAGGTCCATTGCGCTGGTCGTCCTCGCCCTGCTCTGCCTGCCCGCCGGAGTCTCTGCGGCGACGCTCGGCGAGCAGCGCGTCCTGCTGATCCTGACCACCTGGGGCCCGGAGCCCTACGCGCCGGCCGCGATTCGCGCCGAGCTCGACGAGACGGCCGCGTACATACGCAGCGTGTCTTTCGGCAGGACGTGGGTGGCCGGCGACGTCACTCCGTGGCTCCACGCACTCGCCTCGAAGCCCGGCTGCAGCACCACGGCCATTGCGCAGTCCGCGCAATCCGCCGCGCAGGCTGCCGGCTACGACCTCGCGCGCTACACGACCGTCGGGATCGCGATGCCGCATCTCGACGCCTGTCCGTGGGGCGGCGCATACTTCCCGCCTGGGATCTGGCTGAACGGCCGGCACGACCGCCACGTGATCGCCCACGAGCTCGGGCACACCTACGGCGTCTCCGAGGAAGGCTCGGCATGGATCTGCGACCCCGGCTGCCACGCCCAGCCGTACATGAACCCGTTCAGCGTCATGGGGCACGGCTGGAGCGACTTCGGCGCTTGGGAGAAGCACCAGTTCGGCTGGCTTGACCGGATCGCCGAGCCGGCGCCGCGCCTGACGCTCGGCGCGATCGACCGGCCGAGTACGAGCCCCCAGGCCCTGAGGGTGCTCGCCGCCGGCGACGAGTACTGGTTCGAGTACCGCCCGGCGGCGCCGGTCTGGGCGTACGAGTCGGACGACGCGGCACCCGGAGTGGTGATTCACGCCGGGTCGAACGGTCTGGGTGAGCCGAGCCGGTACTCGGGCCGGAACTTCCTGCTCTACGACCCGGTCGGGCGCGGCCGTCCCTCCGCGCAGCCCGGTGAGACGCTCTCGGTGCGCGGCGCCTTTGCGATTCGTGTCGAGTCGGCCGGGCCGGACTCAGTCGAGCTCGCCTTCCGGTGGACCGACCGCACGCGGCCCGCCAGGCCGAGGATCCTCTCGGCGCGCATCCGGCGCGGGCGGATGTTCGTCCGCTGGCGTCGCGGCCTGGAGCGCGGAAGCGGCGTCGCGATACACGAGGTTTTCGTCGACGGGAGGCGCGCCGGAAGGGTTCCGTCAGTTCGAACAGTCGCGAATCTGCTCGTCACCACCGACGACACCCTGGCCGTGCGGGTCGCGCGCGGACGCCATCGCGTCCAGGTCGTTGCTGTCGACCGCGCCGGAAATCGCAGCCGTCCAGCGGTTCGGATCGTCCGCTCCTGCTCGTTCCAGGGATGCCGACGAATTCGTCGGGTACCGACCTGGTGCGTATATGCGCCGCGCCGCCCGCGTCGTCCCGCTTCCCCTCCTTGCGCTCGCAGCCGCCGGGCTCGTGCCTGCCGGCGCCGGTGCGGGGGCGGAGCAGGGCCCCATGGCGCGAGTCGTGCTCGTCTCGCCGGCGAACGGCGCGCTGATCCAGCGGAGTCATGTCACGTTCGTCTGGCGCGTCGAGTCGCACCGGCCGCTTGCCTCGGGCACCGTGCAGGTGAGCCACCGCTACGCGTCCGACCGGGCCATGACCCAGCAGGTGTCCACGACCACCCGGACCTGCCCGACGACCGACCTGAACTGCTGGACGACACACCGGCCGAGCGAGACCTTCTACGGCCGCTACTACTGGCAGGTGACGCTCACCGGAGCCCTGCAGGCGTCGAGCGCCACCCACCTGCTCAGCGTGACCGGGCCCGCGCGACGAGTTCGATCGCGCCCGGCCCTCCGTTCGCGCGCTCGCCGGTTCGGCCAGCCGCGGGAGGCGTGCGCTCTTCCTCGCCAGGGTCAAGGACAACTCCGGCGAGGCGCGTCTGGACGCGCAGCTGACGCACCGCGGCGTGCCGGTCGCCGAGGGGAACGCGGACTTCACACCCGCCGTCTGGGCGGCCCGTCGCGGGATCCGCAGCACGCGGCCCCTGTCGAGGCGGCTCCTCGCGGGCACCTACCGTCTCTGCGTCACGGCGTGGGACCGGGCGGGCAACCGGAGCCAGAGCTGCGCGCGGTACCGCGTCCGCTGACGCGGGCGCCGAATTAGGTTGTCCCGGTGCGAATCCACGGCGAGCGGCGCTTCGACGCGCCCCCTGGTGCCGTCTACCGGGCGCTGACGGATCCGGACGAGATGGCTGCGGCCTTCTCCGCGATCGAGCGCATCGACGCGAAGGACGGCGAGTGGACGGTGATCGCCCGCGCGCCGTTCCCCGGCGCCTTCCGGCTGCGCTTCTCCGTCCGGCTGGACGAGCTCCGCGAGTCGGAGCACGCCCGCCTCACGGCTTGGGGCAAGAGCCTCGGCGGCCGCATCTCGGTCGACAGCACGTTCGACCTCGAGCCCGACGGGCCCGGCACGACGATGCGCTGGCAGGCGGAGGTGGATGCCGCCGGGATCTTCAGCGGCCTCGGCAGCCAGGCGCTCGGGCCGGTGGCAACCCAGCAGGCAGAGCGGGCGCTCGAACGCCTGGAGAAGGGGTTGCGGACTACAGCTCGCTGAGGTGCCGCTCGGCGATGCAGGCCTCGGCCCACTGCTCGGCCGCGACGACCATCCGGACGCTCAGCTCCTGGAGCGCATCGCGGTCCTCGGGCAGCGACGCCGAGTCGACCTCGATCCTCACCTGGTGGATGGAGGCCTCGGACTTGTCGTCGATCTCGTGCCGCTCTTCGGCGACGATCGAGACCGCGCCGACCTGCTCGAGCAGCGACGACGCGAGGTCGTCGATCTCCGCCGGAGTCGCTTCGCGTCCGGCGAACATCCCGAAGTTGACCCGGACCTCGAGGGCGGGCGGCTCGTGCTCCTGCACAGCGAACGCAAGTGTGGGGTTGGCAGCCATCGCCTTTTTCCTACCCGTAAGTCGTAAGCGGCTAACGCTCGCGCGGTTCCCAGCGGAAGCCGCGCACGGCAACGACGGTGCCGGCGACACCCCAGGCTGTGATGACCGCGACAGCGTCTAGGTGCTGCCAAATCTGGTCGTCGAAGATCATGACGTCGCGGACGAGTCGGATCAGATGGACGAGCGGGAGGGCCTCCGCGATCGCCCGCAGCACGGCCGGGAAGGCCTCGCCGGAGAAGAACGCGCCAGAGATGAATGTCACCGGCAGCCAGATCGCGTTCACGACGGCGGACGACCCTTCGGCGCTCCGGACTACGGCCGTGAGCGCAACGCCGAGTGCCGCGAACGCCAAGGCGCCCAGCGCGACGGCGAGGACGAGGGAGAGCAGGTTCTCCGGGATCGCTACGTCGAAGGCCACTCGGGCGAGTGCGAGCAGGGTGGCGGCCTCGAGGAAGAACACGAAGACGATCGACCCGAGCACGGCCGCGAAGTACGTCCGCGGAGGAAGCGGTGTGGCACGGACACGCTTGAGCAGTCCCGCCTCGCGGCGGAGGACGAGCAGGATCGCCAGGCCGGCGAAGGCGGTCGCCGCCCCGCCGTACCCGATCATCCCGGCCACCAGGTAGAGGTAGCCGTCGGCCCCGTCGATGTCCTCTTCACCGTACGCCGAGCCGAGGATCAGGAAGAAGATGATGGGGAGGAGGAACGTGAAGAACGCCAGCTCGCGGCTGCGCCAGAACAGTCGCTGCTCGGCCCGGAGCTGGTGCGTCAGGAGCTTCACTCGGCGGGCTCCTCGGTGAGCGACAGGTAGACGTCTTCCAGCGTCGCGCGGTGCACCTCGAGCGCCTCGAGGTCGAAGCCCTCCCGAAGCGCCTCCGCCGTCAGGTCGTGGAGGACCCGCGTCGGCTCCTCGGTCTCGAGGACGATCTCGCGGCCGTTCCGCCGGTAGCTGATCCGGCTCGCCGAAGCCGCGGCGGTCAGCTCCGCCGGAGTCCCGGCCGCGACGATCTCGCCCTGGCGGAGGACGGCCACGCGGTCGGCCAGCCGCTGCGCCTCCTCGATGTAGTGCGTCGTCAGCAGAATCGTCTTCCCGAGTGAGCGCAGCGACCGGATCGTCTCCCAGGCGGCCCGCCGGGCACCTGGATCGAATCCGGTCGTCGGCTCGTCGAGAAACAGCAGCTCGGGGTCGCCGACGAGTGCGATCCCGAGGTCGAGCCGCCGCTTCTGTCCGCCCGAGAGTGTGCGCGTCTTCGCGTCCCGCTTGTGCTCGAGGCCGACGAGGGACAGGACCTCCGCGGGTGGGCTCGGCTTCGCGTAGTAGCCGGCGAAGAGCTCGATGTGCTCCATCACCGTGAGGTTCGGGTAGAGCTCACCGGACTGGGGGACGACGCCGATCCGCTCGCGCCAGTCGGGGCCGGCCAGGCGGGGATCGACGCCGAGGACGGTCGCCTCACCGCTGTCCGGCCGTCGGTAGCCCTCGAGGATCTCGAGCGTCGTCGTCTTCCCGGCGCCGTTCGGTCCGAGCAGTCCGAAGACCTCGCCCGACCCGATCGTGAAGCTGATCCCGCGCACCGCCTCGACGCCGTCGTAGGACTTGCTCAGTTCGTGGACTTCGATCGCGTGCATCTATCTGGTAGAGACGTTACTATGTATCGGGCAGATATGTCAACTCTCACGCCCACCGCACGGGTCATCCTCGGAATGCTCGCCCTGGGCGCGCGTACGGGTTACGACATCAAGCGGGCGATCGATCTTTCCACGCGGTTCTTCTGGGGTGCCAGCTACGGCCAGATCTACCCGGAGCTCCACCGTCTCGAGGACCGCGGGCTCGTCCGGGCGACGCCGGACCCGCAGGGTGGCCGACGGCGCACGGCGTACGCGCTCACCCCGGCGGGGGAGTCAGCCCTACGAGCTTGGCTTCGCGATGACAGCGGCTCGCTGCTGTTCGAGATCCGCGACGAGGGGACTCTGAAGCTCTT
The DNA here is from genome assembly GCA_963733215.1 of uncultured Actinomycetes bacterium. Lineage (GTDB taxonomy): Bacteria > Actinomycetota > Thermoleophilia > Gaiellales > Gaiellaceae > JACDAN01. Next base: position 23,357 of record CAVTCN010000030.1, on the reverse strand, counting down.
CTTCGGAGACCTCCTCGGGCGCGAGGACGTGATCGCCAACCTGAGGAAGAGGCAGGAGTGGTGCGAGCTGTCGCTGGGGATGTTCCGCGACCTCGAGCAACAGGCGAAGACGGGCTTCTTCGAGGACGAACAGCTCTACCCGTACGTGAGCCTCCTCTATGGGATCGACCTGCTCGAGTGGATGCGGGACTGGTGCGAGCGGACGGCGGCGAAGATCGAGGCCGGCGAGCTGCCGCCGCCCCCTAGCGGCTAGAGAGGCTCCAACACAGTGAGCCTTGAGCCGTCAGGGCGCCGAAGCGTCACTATGTTGAAGCCTCTATGCGGTAGAGCCGGCCGCCGGCCGTGTCGGCGATCCAGAGTGCGTTCCCGGTCGACGCAAGGCCGTTCACGACGATGCGCGCGGTCGGGCGCAGCGTCTCCGTGACGACGTTCGTCGCCGGGTCGACGCGGAGCAGCCGGTCGAGGAACGGGTTGCCCTGGCGGTCCGCCTCGTCCGTCGGTACCGCGACCCAGATGCTGTGCGCGGCAACGTCCCCTTCTCAGCGGGTTTACCGTCCTAGAGGCCTGATCTGAAACTCCGGCGGCGTTCTGGCCGGAGACGCTACTGAGCTAGTGCGAGCCCTGCTCGACGATGTATCGCCTTCGCGCCCTCTCTTTCGCCTCCTCAACGCTCATTCCACAGCCGTAGTTCGCGACGAACACCTTCCCCGTTCGAATCGAGACGAGATCGGCCCAGTGGGTGCTGCCGCGAGTTTGGGCGTACTTGGGTAGCTCGTCGTCCAAGTTCCGCCGCTCGACGCGAAGCAAGAACGCGTTGCAGGGCAGAACGGGTGCGAGTTTCACATCAAGCCCAAGGCGTCGGGACCATGCGCGCCAGACCCCGCGGAAACCCTAAATTGTCGCTAAGACCCCTCGCAGACCCCGTCAGAAGGGTCTCGAGGCGACGTACGCCGTCGTGAACCGGCTAGAACCCTGCCACCGTCCGGAGAACGGGAAGACGGCACGCAGTCGGTAGCGGTTTTTGCCGGCGCGCCTCACGGACACGGCCTGAGTCGTCACGCCGTTCCGCGCGACGACGGACCCCGAAGGACGCTTCGAGGCCAGGGTCTCCTGTCCAGGCCGCCCCCGCCCTGGCGGGCTTGAAGGCTGCAAGGGTCGCGACCGAGATTCGCCTCACGGCTCCGCGGCGCTCCTCCGTGACGTAAACCGTGCCGTCCGCGCCCACGGCGACCGAGCTGGGTCGTGGGGAGTCGGCAATCGGCGTGGCCACGCCGGCCGGCGTGATCCTGAGGATCCGGCTCGACCCCCACTCGGTGGAGTAGATGTTCCCGTCCGGCCCGAGCGCGACGTCGTTCGGCTGGTTGATGCCGTCGGCGAGTGTGCTGACGGAGCCGCTGGGGGAGATCCGCTGGACGCGGTTGTTGAAGGTGTCGGCGACGTAGACCGTGCCGTCGGCGGCGACGGCCAGGCCGTGCGGCCGGTTAAAGCCGCCGTAGTTCGTGCGCGCGCCGGTGGCGGCGTCACGGCGGACGACTCCTCCGAGGAGCTCCGAGACCCAGAGATTGCCCGCCGTATCGTAGGCGAGCGCGGTCGGCTGCTGGAACACCGCCACCGTGCCGATCGTCCCGCCCGGAGCAACGTGCCTGACCCACCGCTCGTCGTGGACGATGCCGAAGCCGCCGCGCGGATCGACGGCAACCTCGACCGGGAACCCGATCGCGGCTTGCTTCGCCGGGCCGTTGTCGCCGGACCGGCCGGGGCGGCCGTTCCCCGCGACGAGCGTGAGCCGGTCACCGGAGAGGCGGAAGACACGGTTGGAGAAGTCGGCCACGAGCAGCGAGCCGCTCGGCTCGACCACGACGTCGAGGGGGTTAGTCAGCCGGAGCGGGGCCTGCCGGACGAGCACGGTCCCGAACCGTTGGCGACCGGCCCAGAGCGACCAGCGGCCGGCCTGTCGGAAGATCGCGCGCAGCTGGTAGCGGCCGGGGCGGAGCCGGCGAACCGTGACCTTCTGAGCGCGACGCCCGAGGCGTGCCATCACAACCGGCCGCCGGGAGGCGGAGACGACGCCGATCCACCTGGCGCCGGTCTCGACCTGACGATTCGACACCAGGCGCGGCTTGGCGTAGGGCGCACCCGCCACCACTCCAGACAGCACGGCCGCGCAGGCACAGCTCAGCACGGCCGTGCTCGTCAGGAGCCTCATATCGGTTCCTACACCGACGGAGCCGGGGAGGTTCCTGCGACACTCAGTGAGTGGCGCGGTTCCGCTACGTGGTCGCCGACGTCTTCACGGACAAGCCTCTCGAGGGCAACCAGCTGGCCGTCTTTACCGACGCGCGTGAGATCCCGGAAGACATGCTCCAGCCGCTCGCGCGCGAGATGAACTTCTCCGAGACGGTGTTCGTGCTCCCGCCCGAGCAAGGCGGGCACGCCCGGATCCGGATCTTCACGCCGGCGACCGAGCTGCGCTTCGCGGGCCACCCGACGCTCGGCTCGGCGTTCGTGCTCGCCGCTCCGCTCCAGCTGGGCGAGATTCGATTGGAAACGTTGGCCGGCGTGATCCCTGTTCGGCTCGAACGGGAAGGCGCGCGGATCACGTTCGGCTGGATGGAGCAGCTCGTGCCCGACGTCAAGGCGTTTCCCGACGAGGCCGCGCTGCTCGCCGCCCTCCGCGTCGATGGCTCTGAGCTCCCGGTCGAGGTCTATGACAACGGGATGCGCTTCGTGTACGTCGCGCTCGGGTCCCAGGACGAGGTCGCGAGCGTGCAGCCGGACTTCGCGGCGCTGGGAGACCTTCTCGACGGGATGGGCGCCAGCATCTTCGGGGGATCCGGCACGACGTGGAAGACGAGGATGTTCGCGCCGGGCAGCGGTGTCGCGGAGGATCCGGCGACCGGATCCGCCGCCGGTCCGCTCGCCCTGCACCTCGCGCGGCACGGACGCATCGAGTTCGGCGACGAGATCGAGATTTCCCAGGGAGCGGAGATCGGGCGTCCGTCCACGCTCTTCGCCCGCGTCGAGGGCTCGCCCGAGCAGGTCGAGAACGTCCTGGTCGGGGGCTCCGCAGTGACCGTCGCCCGCGGCGAGTTCCGGCTCTAGCGCGCCAGCTCGACGGTCCGGATCTCCCACTGCCGAAGATCGATCGCGGTCCCGCCGAACTGTGCCTGCACCGGCTCCGGATGCTCGCACGCCAGCCGGGCCTCCAGCCGCCGGCCGCGGACGCGCAGGGAGGAGAGGACGACCCCCTCGCCGCGCAGCTCGGGGCCGCTCGCGCTCGTCGGTCCGTCGAGCGCCGCCCCCGGCGCGACCAGGAACGGTTGGAGGTAGCGCTCGAGCTCGGCGAGCACGCCGCGCCTCGTGCCACGTGCCGTCGTGTGGGTACAGGGCGAAGCCGATGCTCCACGGGCCGCGGCACTGGGCCGCCGGGATAGCAATCTCCGGGCCGGCGGGGCTCTCGCGGTAGGCGTGGGCGCTGCGGCTGATCAGCCCGGTCGAGCGGAGGATGGTCAGCGCCAGCTCGCGCCCGTCCTCCACCACCTCGTACTCCATCGGGTGCTCGAGGAGCGCCGCCATTCCGCCGGCCTCGACGAAGCCGTACGCGGGAAACGTCGGCAAGGCGACCTCCCCGAATCCCTCCTCGGCCTCGAGGGCTCGCTCGACGACGGCGAACTGGCCTTCCGCTGCTGAGAACCGAGCCTCCCGCGGGAGCGGGACGTGGAACCGGAGCCGATGGTCGGAGAGGGGGTTCTCGAACGAGACGCGCACGCGGCAGAACGGCTCGCCCGCACGCAGCTCGACCGTTGTCTCGACCTCGACCGGCACCTGCGCCGGCGACCAGCGGTACGAGCGGACGATGCTCACTACTCCGCGCACCGGGCCCACTGCGATCACTGAGACGCGGACCTCGTCGGGCTCCTCGACGAGGTGGTCTTCCGCGGGCGGCGCGTAGTTGTAGCTGTCGCCCTCGTCGCCCCCGTCCACGAGGCGGCCGACACCATCGACGCCGCCGAGCGAGAGTGTCCCGTCGGCGGCGACCGCGAGGGAGAGCACGCCGTTCTCGATCCGGTCCGGGCCGACCTGCACTGCGTCCTCGACGGAGCCAGTGCCCTCGACCGGCTGCAGCGCGGTCCACCCGAGCGGCGGCGCCGGCACCCTGGCGACGACGGTCGAGCGGCGACGGGCGACGATCCGAACGTCCCACTCGCCCTCCTCGGCGCTCGTCGCCACCTCGAGCTCGTTCTTCAGCTCGTCGAGGTCGAGCCACATCGGGTCGTCCTCGTCGTCGACCTCGAATGTGACCGTCCTGCCCTCGATCGTCATCCGGTTGAGCCGCCGTCCGAAGAGCTCGCGACCGTGGAGCCGTCGGCGCAGCCACTCGGGGACGCCGGAGCTCGGCACCTGCTCCTCGTACAGCAGGGGCTCGTTGCGGGTGATCCGTTGCGCCGCGACCCGAGTTCCGTCCGGGAGCTCGAGTGCGATGTCCTTCCACCGGGCCGGGACCCCGAGGCTGAGCTCCACGTTGTCCCACCGGGCCGCCGGCGAAGGGTTGAAGGCCACCACCGATCCCATCGGCGCTTCGGCGGCAGCCTCCCGCGCGGCGTCCTCGGCGAGCCCCATGGCGATCTGCTCGGCCTCGTAGCAGCGGACGAGCACCTGCGTGGAGACCTCGTCCACGGAGCAGCCGCAGATGGAGTCGTGCGCCGAGTTCTCGATCAGCCGCCGCCAGGCAAGGTCGAGCAGCCGCTCCGGCCAGGCGGTCCCGTACAGCGCCTGGAACGGCTCGCCGTACCGGGTCAGGGCGCGCTCGGCGCGCGCCATCGCCGCCTTCAGGTCGAGTCGGGCCGACAGCGTCCCCATGAGCATGTTCGCCCGGGCGCTCGAGCGCAGCTCCCCGCGCCAGCGCCGACCGTTCGGGCGTCCGTCCACGATCGCGAGGTAGTCCGGGAGCGTGGAGACCTGCGCGGCCGCGCCGCTCTCTTCCAGCAGGTCGGTCAGCTGAGGCAGCGGCTCCATGTGGTCGGTGCCGAACATGGCGAGGACCGGCTCGTCTCCGAAGAACTCGCGGTGGGACTCGCGCACGGCGTCGAGCCCGCGACCGAGCTGACCGGGGACGTCGAGGAGATAGGCGCCGTTGCCGTAGCCGTACGGGAGGTACTCGGCGCGGACGGAGGAGCCGTCCGGCGACTCCCATTCGAACGAGTGCGAGTCGATCGCCGCCGGCACGCCTCTCCAGACGACGGCGGTGTCGATCCCCGCCTGCCGGAGGATCTGCGGCATCTGCGCGACATGGCCGAACATGTCAGGCAGGTAGCCGACCGGCATCGCGCCGCCGAACTCGGCCGCACGCCGCTGCCCGTACTCGAGGTTGCGCGCGATCGTCTCACCCGAGACGAGAAACTCGTCCATCAGCACCTGCCAGGGCCCGATCGCGAGCCGTCCCTCCTCGACCAGACGCCGGACGCGGTCCGCCGCCTCGGGCCGCACCTCGAGATAGTCGTCGAGCGTTGCAAGCTGTCCGTCGAGCGTGAACCGGTACCGCTCGTCCGCCTCCATCAGGTCGAGCAGGCCGTCGACGAGCCGGACCAGCTTCAGCCGAAACCGCTGGAAGGGGAGGTACCACTCCCGGTCCCAGTGGGTGTGCGGTACGAGATGAACCGGCGCGGCTATTTGACCGAGCCGGCGAGCAAGTCCCTGGACGAAGTACCGCTGCAAGGCGAAGAAGACGATCAGCGGCACGATCATCAGCAGGAACGCGCCGGCGCTGAGCAGGTGCCACTCCCCGCCGTAGGTCGACTGCATCTGGTTGATGCGGACCGTCATCGGCAGCAGCTCGCCGTTCTGGATGAAGATGAACGCCATCAGGAGGTCGTTCCAGACCCAGAGGAACTGGAAGATCCCGAACGCCGCGAGTACCGGCACCGAGAGAGGGATGACGACCTTGAGGAAGATCCGCAGGTTCGAGGCTCCGTCGACCCTGGCCGCCTCGATCAGGTCGCGCGGCAGAGCGATGAAGAAGTTCCGCAGCAGGAAGATCCCCAGCGGGAGGCCGAACGCCGTGTGGGCGAGCCAGATCCCACCGAAGCCGTTGGCGATCCCCAGGTCCCGAAAAAGAGTCAGCAGCGGCACGAGCGCCATCTGCACCGGAACGATCATCAGCGCGACGACGACCAGGAAGATCGTGTCGCGGAACGGGAAGGAGATCCACGAGAACGCGTAGGCGGCGAGCGCCGCGACCGTCAACGGCAGGAGCGTCGCCGGGATCGTGATGATCAGGCTGTTGACGAAGGCCGTGTCCATGTTGGCCCGGTTCAGGACGTCGGTGTAGTTCTCGAGCGTGAAGTCGGGCGAAGTCAGGGAGCTCCACCAGCTCGAGGACTGGATCTCCCCGCGTGGACGGAACGACGTCACGGCGAGTCCCACGGTCGGCACGAGCCAAATCACCGCGATCAGGATCAGCCCGAGGTGGACCGGCGTGCGGGTGATGAACCCGAGGATCCGCGCGCTCGGCGTCGCCCGCGGGCGTGCGACCGTGACGTCGGCGGCGGCCACCTAGCCCGTCACCCGCTCGCTGCGGAATCGGCGGATGTTGAACGCCATGATCGGGATGATCAGGAGCAGCATCACGACCGCGATTGCGGCCGAGTAGCCGCCCTCGCCGTTTCCGAACTCGTCGACCATCGTGACCGCGATCACCTCGCTGGCCCCGCCGGGCCCACCTCCGGTCATGACGTAGATGAGGTCGAACACCTTGATGACGTTGACCAAGAGCCAGACGGTCACCACCGCTATGGGCAGCGAGAGGAGCGGCAGCTGGATACGCCGGAAGATGTCCCACTCGCTGGCGCCGTCGGTCCGCGCCGCCTCGATCACCTCCTCGGAGATGCCTTTCAACGCCGCCGACAACACAACCATGGCGAAGCCGGTCGAGGCCCAGACGTACGCGAAGATGAGTGCGTAGTTGACGGTGTCGGCGCGGCCGTACCAGGCGATCGGGTCGGCGCCGAACGTCGTGATCACCGCGTTCAGCGAGCCGAGGTTCGGATCGGGCTCGTAGACGAACTTCCAGATGATCGCGACGGCGGTGGCAGCGATCGCCATCGGCACGAAGACGATCGACTTCATGAGCGACTCGTACCGAACGCGGGCCGCGAGCACCGCGATCAGGAGCCCGAGCAGGAGCGAGAGCGACGTGTAGAGGATCATCCACTTGACGTTGTTCACGAGTGCGCCGCTCGGCGGGAACTCCTCGAGGTTCAAGAAACTCTTGTCCTTCGTGAACAGCCGCGTGTAGTTGTCGAAGCCGATCCAGCGCGTGACCTCAAGGCGTGAGTTGAGGTTGGCGAAGCTGTAGATGCTCGTCCGGATCATCGGGTAGACGATCAGGACGATCAGGATCAAAAGCGCCGGGCTGAGGAAGAGCAGCGCCTGGACGCTCTGGCGCTTGAAGATCGAAGACAGCCGCCGTCCCCGGGGTCTTTCGACTGGTCCGGGGACGGCGGTGCTGCTCATCGAGTCTTAGTTGGCCGCGAAGGCGGCTTCCGCCTCCGCCTGGTAGTCGTCGAGGAGTGAGTCCACCTTGTCCGGGCTCTTGATGACCTGCTGGAGCAGCGTCCCGAAGTCCTGGCCGAGGGTGCCGGGCAGGAGGTCGGAGCCGTCGAAGAGGAAGGACTCTGCATCCTTCAGCTGCTTGGCCTCCTTTGCGACGAGCTCATTCGGGTAGTCCGCGTCGTCGACGCCCTTGTTCGGGGAGGCGATCGCGCCGGTCGAGACCCAGATATTCCCCGCCTCGGGCGTGGACAGGTACTCGATCAGCTGCTTGTTGTCCTCGTTGTTGACGAACGCGGACGCAACGTCACCGCCGCCGACGAGCGGGCTGCCGTGCTCCTCGCTGATCGTCGGCCACTCGAAGAAGTCGATGTCCTGGCCGACCTTGAGATCGGGGTTGACGTCGCCGAGTGCGATCCCGCCGACGAAGCCACCCTCCATGTACATCTCGGCGACCGGGTTCTTGCTGAAGACCCGGCCGATGCCGTCGACGAACGTGATGCCGAGCGCGGTGTCGATCCCGCCGGCGACGTACTTGTCGTTGACGATCTTCGTCATCTCGGTGAGAGCGTCCTTGACCGTCTGGTCGTTGAACGGGAGGTCGCCGTTGAACAGCTTCGTGTAGTTGTCGTTCCCGGCCTGCCGGGCGTAGATGTTCTCGAACCAGTCGGTGAGGGTCCACGAGTTGTCGCGTCCCTGCGCGCCGACCGCCCACGGCGTCTTGCCCTTGCTGTCGTACTGCTCCGTGACGTCGAGCAACGCGTCCCAGGTCGTCGGGATCTCGAAGCCGTTCTCCTGGAAGGAGTTCGGCTTGTACCAGATGACGCTCTTCGAGTTCGCCTTTGCGACGACGCCGTACAGCGTGTCGTCGACCGTGGCGAGGCTCGTCCAGGTGTCGCTGTAGTTCTCGTTGATCGTCTCCGGGTCGAGGCCCATGTCCTCGAGCGGGATCAGCGAATCGTCACGCGCGAGCTCGGCCACGACGCCGGGCCGCGGGATGATCGCGACATCCGGTGGATTGCCGGCCGCGAGCCGCGTCCGGATCACGGGGAGGAAGTCGCGGGCGGACTCGTACTTGGTCTCGATGCCCGTGTCTGCGGTGAACTTGTCGAGGACCTTCTGGAACGCCTCCTGCTCGGAGCCGCCCCAGAGCGAGAAGACGGTGATCGATCCGTCTCCCTCCTCGGTCCCGCCTCCGTCGTCCCCCCCGCAGGCGCCCAGTGCGAGCGCCATGGCGGCCAGGACGGCGGCAGGAATGAACCACCGTCTCTTCATTCGAGAGCTCCTTTCGTGCCGTTGCTGTCGTCGTAGATGGCCAGTCCAGTGTCCGGATCGAAGAAGTGCAGCGCCCGGGTGTCGACCGCGATCTCTGCATCTTGCCCCTCCCGCACCTTCGAGTCGGCGTCGAAGCGGCCGATCACGACCGCGCGGTGCTTGTCGCCGCCCTGGAGGTCCTCGGCGGTCGTGCCGGCGTCCTCGGCCAGTTCCTTGACCTCCTCGGTCAACGCCGGCGGCGCGTCGATGGCGAGGTGCACCATCAGCTCGGAGCCGAGCGCCTCCCGAAGCTCGACGTGGCCGGTCAGGCGACGGTCGGACGAATCCTCGTGTGCGATCGACGCGTCCTCCAGGTGCTCGGGACGGATTCCCACCACGAGGGGCTTACCCTCGAAGCTCTTCAGCGCCGGGCGCGATGCGAGGTTCTCGTCGTCGAGCTTCAGCCGTGCGTCACCGAGCGCCGCGACGAGCCCGCCGTTCTCGCGCACGAGCTTTCCCTCCACGAGATTCATCGCGGGCGAGCCGATGAAGCCGCCGACGAAGAGGTTGAGCGGACGGTCGTAGAGCTCTTGGGGGGCCGCGACCTGCTGGAGCTGGCCCTTGCGCATGACCGCGACGCGATCGCCCATCGTCATCGCCTCGACCTGGTCATGCGTGACGTAGATCGTCGTGACGCCGATGTTGCGCTGGAGCTTCGAGATCTCGGCTCGCATCTGGACGCGGAGCTTCGCGTCGAGGTTCGAGAGCGGCTCGTCCATCAGGAACGCAGCGGGCTGTCGGACGATCGCCCGTCCCATCGCCACCCGCTGGCGCTGCCCGCCGGAGAGGGCGCGCGGCTTGCGGTCGAGGAGCGGCTCGAGGTCGAGGATCCGCGCCGCCTCCTTTACCCGCTTGTCGACCTCCGCCTTCTTCTCCTTCCGGAGACGCAGGCTGAAGGCGATGTTGTCGTAGACGGTCAGGTGCGGGTAGAGCGCGTAGCTCTGGAACACCATCGCGATGTCCCGGTCGCGCGGCGCGATCTCGTTCACGACTCGGTCGCCGATCCGGATCTCGCCCTCGGAGATCTCCTCGAGGCCCGCCACCATCCGGAGCGCGGTCGTCTTTCCGCAGCCGGACGGGCCGACGAGAACCATGAACTCGCCGTCCTGTGCATCCAGCGTGAGGTCGGTGACGGCCCGCGTCCCGTCGGGGAAGACCTTCGCTACGTCTGAGAAAGTGACCTCGGCCACGGCTACTGGGGTCCGATCCTTACCACTTGGAAACAGGTTGGGGCAACCGAGAGCCGAGGGAGCTGAGCCCGAGGGCGAGCACGAACGAGGCCGCGAAGCTGGGCAGGGAGGCGCCGATTCCGAGGTTCGGCTGGCCCGTCTCCTCGACGACGTCCACCCACCACGACGGACCGAGGGGCGGCTCGTGTAGCCAGTGGTAGAGCGCAAAGCCGAGGATCCAGGCGAGCAGCATCTCGGGTCGCCACGCCGGTGCGTCGAAGATCGCCGAGCGTGTGTACCGCGCACCGGCTCGGAGCCAGTCCGCGAGCAGCACCCCGAAGAGCGGCACGAAGCAGGAGCCGAGGAGGAGCAGGAAGGACTCGTAATTGCGAAGCTCGATCACGAGGGCGCCTACAGTCGCTATAGCCGCGATCGCCACAATCAGAACCCTTTGCTGTAAGTCCGAGAACACGTTCTGGAGCGAGACCGCTGCCGAGTACACGTTGGCGAACGCCTCGTCGGTCTCGTCCAGGGTGACGGCGAGGAGGGCGAGCGCGGCCGCGAGCCCGGCGGCGGCGACGGCCGGCGGGATCTCGACGGGATCGCTAATGCCTCGCGACAGGACGATGAAGACGCCGAGCGCGAGCATCCAGGTCCCACCCAGGAAGTAGCCGGCTCCGGACCCCCAGAACGCCGACCGCCGATCGTGCGAGAAGCGGGTGTAGTCCGAGACGAGCGGCACCCACGAGACGGTGATCGCGATCACGAGGTCGACGCCGAGCCAGAACGAAGATCCCCCCTCCGCGGGAGCGTTCCAGAGCGCGCTCAGGTCGGCTTCGGACAGGGCCCACCAGCTCAGGTAGACGAGGGACGCGAGCACAATCCAGACCCCGAACCGGCGGAGGATTCGACGGATGAACCCCACCGGCCCGAGCAGCGCGAATGCGGCAGCGAGGATCCCGAAGAAGATCGTCCAGGCCGCCTTCGCCTCGAAGCCGAAGAGCTCGTCGGAGAGCGCGCTCGCGGCTGCCGCGATGATGATCAGCTCGAACGTGGCCCAGCCGAGGCACTGGACCGTGTTCAGGGCCGTTGGAACGTACGAGCCGCGCCGGCCGAGCGGGGCGCGGAGCAGGACCATCGAAGGCACGCGAGCGTCTGCCCCGATCAGCCCCGCCGTCCCGACCATCGCGTTCCCGATCAGGCCGCCGACGAGAATCGCCAAGAGCGCATCGCGGAGCGTCAGGGCGGGGACGAGGAGCGCGCCGATGACGAGCACGAGCAGCGAGACGCCGAGGTTCCCCCAGAGCGCAAGCTGGTCGAGGAGGCCAAGCGTGCGGAGGCGCTCCGGAACGGGGTCGATGCCCCACGCGGGCGTCCTGTCGTCCACTGCGGCGACCCTACCGCCTCCTACCCTGTAGCCTCACCTAGGCAATGCCTATGCGGACCCCATCGACGCGCAGAGGCGAGTGGCCGACGACGTCCTGACCGCTTCCGAGGCGGCGCGTGCGCTGGGGATCAGCCTCGACACGTTGCGTCGCTGGGACCGGGCCGGCCGGATCAAGACGAGTCGCGACGACGCCAACCGGCGGCTTGTGCCCGTGGCGGAAGTCGCGCGGCTCAAGGGAGGCGACAGCGCCGACGTGAGCGCGCGGAACCGATTCCACGGCGTCATCCGCGAGATCAAGACGGACGGCCTCCTTGCCCAGGTCGAGCTCGACGTCACCGAGCCCTCACGGGTGCTGGCGATCATCACGCGCGAGGCGGTCGAGCAGCTGAACCTGCGCAAGGGCGACGCCGCGACGGCGCTCGTCAAGGCGACGTCCGTGATGGTGAGAGGAGACTGACGATGCGGAAGACCGCCGTGATCATCGGCGCCGCGCTGCTCGTCGTGTTGCCCCAGATCGCCCAGGCCGGGCCGCAGGCCACGCCCCGCCTGACGATCCTCGCGGCGGCCTCTCTGACCGAGGTCTTTCCGCGGATCGACCGACGTCCCGCATACAGCTTCGGCGGCTCGAACCAGCTCGCGCTCCAGATTCGGCAGGGCGCGCCCGCCGACGTGTTCGCCTCGGCCGCGCCGAACTTCACGCAAGACCTCTTCAAGCAAGGCCGGGTCGAGCGGCCGCGCACCTTCGCGTCGAACAGGCTCGTGCTCGCGGTCCCGCGCTCGAACCCCGCCGGTCTCAGTTCGGTCTTCGACCTGCGGCGCAAGAGCGTCAAGCTCGTGATCGGGACGGCGCGCGTGCCGATCGGGGCCTACACACGCCGGGTCCTCCGGAACCTCGGCCTGACCAGCGTGCTCTCGAAGGTCGTGAGCGAGGAGCCCGACGTGAAGAGCATCGTCGGCAAGGTCGCCCTGGGCGAGGCGGACGCCGGCTTCGTCTACCGCACCGACGTTCTCCCGGTCCGCGATCGGGTCCGGGCGATCGCGATCCCGACATGGGCGCAGCCCAGGGTGCGGTACGAGATCGCCGTCGTCCGGTCGAGCCGGAACAAGGCGGCCGCGCGAGCCTGGGTACGGACGATCCTCACGAACGCTCGCGCGAGGCGGCTCCTGAGGCAGGCTGGTTTCGGTCTTCGGTGAGGTCTGCCGGGCGCTCCGCGTTCTCGATCCTGCTCGTGCTCGCGGTTGCGCTGGCCGTCGCCTTTCTGGCGCTGCCGATCGTCGCGATCTTCTGGGAGGTCGGTCTGCGCGGGATCGCCGACGGAATCCAAAGCGGGATCGCGAAGGACGCCTTTCGCGTCACGCTGAAGACGAACGCGATCGCGATGGTGTTGATCGTCGGCGTCGGGACGCCGGCCGCCTACTTCCTCGCCACGCGGCGCTTTCGCGGCAGGGCGATCGTCGTGACGATTCTCGAGTTGCCGCTCGTCCTTCCTCCGGCCGTGGCGGGGATCGGGCTGCTCGCGGCCTTCGGCCGGCTCGGGCTGCTCGGCGAGCAGCTCGATGCTCTCGGGATCACGGTCGGGTTCACGCAGACGGCAGTCGTGCTCGCGATCGTGTTCGTCGCGAGCCCGTTCTACGTGCGCCAGGCGATCGCCGCGTTCGAGGCCGTCGACCGGACGATGCTGGATGCCTCTCGCACGCTCGGTGCGGGGCCAGCGAAGACGTTCTGGCGCGTCGCGCTCCCGTTGGCCGGCGGAGGGCTCGTCGCCGGCGGTGCGCTGGCGTTCGCGCGGGGTCTGGGCGAGTTCGGCGCGACGATCATGTTCGCGGGCAGCCTGCAAGGAGTGACGCAGACCGTGTCTCTCGCCATCTACCAGGAGTTCGACGTCAACCTCGAGACGGCGCTTGCGATCAGCGCAGTTCTGGTGATCGCGAGCGGCGCACTTCTCCTCGCCGTCAAGGCTCTTCCCCTGTGGAACGGCTCGCGTTCGACATCTCGGTCGCTCTTCGCGCGCTCCGCGTCGACCTAGCGCTCGACGTCGGGCGCGAGACGGTCGCGCTCGTCGGCCCCTCGGGTGCAGGGAAGACGACGGTGCTGCGAGCCATCGCCGGCCTCGTCCGGCCAGAGCGTGGCCGCATCGCGTTCGGCGAGACCGCCTGGTTCGACGAGCGCAAGGGGATCGACCTCCCGCCCGAACGGCGCTCCGTCGGCTACCTCTTCCAGGACTACGCGCTCTTTCCGCATCTGTCGGTGCGGCGGAACGTGGCCTACGGCGGGGCAGGCCGGGTGGACGAGCTGCTCGAGCGCTTCGGGATCGCGCGGCTCGCCGGCGCGAAGCCCGGTGAGATCTCGGGCGGCGAGCGCCAGCGAGTCGCCCTCGCGCGCGCGCTCGCACGTGGGCCCGAGGTGCTGCTTCTGGACGAGCCGCTCGGGGCGCTGGATGCCCACACGCGGAACTCCGTTCGCGGGGAGCTGCACGAGATCCTCTCGGAGCTCGAGCTGCCGACGCTGCTCGTGACGCATGACTTCGAGGACGCCGCTGCCCTGGCAAACCGCGTCACCGTCGTGGTTGGCGGGAGCGTGCTCCAGTCCGGCACGGCCGTCGAGCTCGTTCGCGACCCCGTCGACCCCTTCGTCGCGAGCCTCACGGGGAGCGTTCTGCTCGCGGGCCGCACTCGTGGGCGCAAGGACGGCTTGACCGAGGTCGAGCTCGACGAGGGGCTCGTCGTCTACTCCGCGGAGCCAGGTGTCGGGAGGGTCGGCGTGGTCGTCCACCCGTGGGAGATCACGCTCGCTCGCTCGGAGTCGGCCGACTCGGCGCGCAACCGGATCCGCGCGCCGGTCGTCTCGATCGTCCCGGACGGCGACCGGGTGCGGGTCCGGGTCGGCCCGCTCACGGCGGAGGTCACCGCGGCCGCCGCGCGGGAGCTGGAGCTCGCGCCGGGCGTGACGGTGGTGGCGTCGTTCAAGGCCACCGGCGCGCGCCTCGTCCCGCTCGCCGGCTAGAGCTTCGGCTCCAGCTCCTCCGACCAGAAGCGAAGGAAGCCCTCCTGATCGCGGCCGATTTGGTGGAAGTAGATGTGCGTATACCCCGCCAGCTCGTAGGCGCGGATGTCCTCGAGCCAGCGGTCGGCGTCCGGCCCGCACGGGATCGCCTCCGCGAGGTCCTCGGGCTTGACGTCCTCCGTCGCCTGCTCGAAGTGGAGCGGGAGCGGGAGCTCGTAGCCGAGGTCGCCGCTGAGGGCCGCGTTGGGCCACACCTCGCATGCGGTCTTCGCGCCCTCGTTCTCCGTGGCCGCCCAGCACCCGGTGATCTGACCGTACTTCGGCTTGCCCTTGCCGCCGGCGGACTCGAACTGCTCGATCGGCTCGGAATCCGGTGCCGTGTTGATGAAGGCGTCGGCCACCCGCCCCGCCAGCTCGGCTGCCAGTGGCTTCGCGGCGGCGACAGCGATGTCGGGCGGCTCGTCCGGCAGCGAGTACAGCCGCGCCTGCTCGACCTCGAAGTACTCCCCGCGGTGGGTCTGGTAGCCGCCCTCCCACAGCAGGCGAATCACCTCGATCGCCTCCTCGAGCATCGCGAGCCGCTCATCGGGCGCCGGCCAGCCCTCGCCGACGACGTGCTCGTTCAGGTTCTCGCCGGTGCCCAGCCCGAGGAAGAACCGGCCTTCCATCATCGCAGCGGCGGTCGCTGAGGCGTGGGCGATGATCGCCGGGTGGATGCGGATCGTGGGACACGTAACGCCGGTCCCGAGCCGGATACGGCCCGTCGCGTGGGAGATCCCGCCGATCACCGACCACACGAACGGGCTCTGGCCCTGCGAGTCCGTCCACGGGTGGAAGTGGTCGGAGATCATCGCGAACTCGAACCCCGTCTCCTCGGCGCGGGTCGCCAGCTGGACGAGGTCGTTCGGTGGATGCTCCTCCGAGGAGAGTGCGAGGCCGAAGTCGGTCAACTCAGAATGCTGAGTCCCGCACTCCTGCCGCGATCAAACCTAGGACGACGACGGCGACGACCACCCGGTAGACGACGAACGGCGCATAGGTGTGCCGCCGGACGAAGCCGAGCAGGAAGACGATCGCGAGCAGGCCGCTCGCCAGCGCAGCGAGGATCCCGACGACGAACGGGCCCTGCCAGCCGGCGGGGAGGTCGGCCAGCAGTACGTCGGTGACGCCCTTCCAGAGCACGGCGCCGAAGGTGGTCGGGATCAGGAGCAGGAACGAGAGCCTCGCGGCGGAGTCGCGGTCGAATCCCAGGAAGCGGGCCGCCGAGATCGTGATCCCCGACCGCGAGACGCCGGGCATCAGAGAGAGCCCCTGGGCGACGCCGATCGCGAAGCCTTCCTTGACACCGACCGTCTCGAGGTCGCGCCGTTGCGGGGTCCTGTCGGCGACGAGCAGGATGAGGGCGAAGAAGGCCAGGAGGATCGCGATCTGCCACGGCTCGCCGAGGCGGTCGACGATGAACTCCTCGAGGAGCGCACCGGCCACCGCCGCCGGGATCGTGGCGACGAAGACGGCCCAGGCGACCCGCTCGTCGGTGCTCGTGACCGACCGGCGCGAGAGCGAGCCGACCCAGGCCGAGAGCAGCCGGACGACGTCCCGCCAGAAGTACCCGACGACCGCCACGAGCGTGCCGAGGTGGAGTGCGACGTCGAAGGTCTGGTTGAACTCGTCGTCCTCCTGGAGGACCTGCCAGTCGGCAAGCCACGGCACGAGGATCAGGTGGCCGGATGAGCTGATCGGGAGCAGCTCGGTCGCGCCCTGGACGACGCCGAGCACGAGCGCCTGCCAGTTCGTGAGCGCTCCTTCTTCCTCGCCGACGCCGAGGATCGAGAGCAGAACCGCGAGCGCGAACGCCGCGCCTGCGATGAGGTAGATGGCTGCTCGTCCGCGCATCGGCGCGGAGTCCTACTCTATTTCGGCTGCGGTTCGAGCTTGTAGCCGACGCCGTAGCGCGTGTGGACGAACGTGTGGCGTGGGGCGCGGGCGTCGATCTTCTCGCGAAGCTTCCGGACGAACACATCGACGGTCCGATCTCTCCCGGTGAGGCGGCGACCCCAGATCTGCTGGAGCAGCTCGTCCCGTGTCACAACCCGCGGGCTCTGCTCTGCGAGGGCGTGGAGAAGCCGGAACTCGGTCGGCGTGAGACCGGCGCTGCGGCCGTCCAGGTAGGCCTGGACGCTGCCGGGGTCGATCCGCAGCTCCTCGACCTGGATCTCCCGGCCGCGCTGGGTCGGCTGCGACCGAACGCCTCGCCGCGCGGCGGCCGAGACGCGGGCGACCAATTCCCGCATCGAGAACGGCTTGACCAGGTAGTCGTCGGCGCCCAGCCCGAGCGTGTTCACTCGGTCGTCCTCGCTGCCGCGCGCGCTCACGACGACGATCGGTGTGCCGATCCCCGCCGCGCGCGCCGACTCGATCAGCTTCCAGCCGTCGAGCGCGGGGAGCATGAGGTCGACGACGCAGACCTCCGGCTGTTCGTACCTGAGCCGCGCGAGGCCGGCCACGCCGTTGGAGACCCAGCTCGGCTCGAATCCTGCCTCGGTGAGATGACTCGCCATGCCCTTGGCGATCACGTCGTCGTCCTCGACGATCAGGACTTTCGCCATGCACTCAATGGTGATCTCGGCAGCTCGACCGCGGGGTGCCAGCATGGTGAAACAGCGGTAACGGACTGGTGAACCGCTAGGCGGCGATGCGGCGCCTGGGCTCGTCGCGCAGATGCCACGGGACGACGTAGGCGGTTCCCGTCGACCGCAGGTACGCGATCACGGCACGCTCGGTCTTCGCACAGGGGAGGAGTGTCTTCCAGGTCTCGAGATGCTCGAGCCGGTGGAAGTCCCCGGTCGCCACCGCCGGGAGTCCGAACTCGGCGATCCAGCCGAACGTCTGCTGCCGGTTGATGAGCTCCCAGCGATCGACGAGTCCCGCGACGCGGTCGCGGTTCCTCCAGAACCACCGCGTCGTGCGGGCGTGGTTCGGGTCGGCCTCGAGCGCGTGAGGATGCGCAGCAATCACGATGGCGCCCGCGGCACGCGCCTCGAGCAGCGCAGGCTCGAGCCCGCCGTCGAGCGGGATCCAGGAGCGGACGCCCAGCGCGAGAGCGTGGCCGGCGTCGTCGGCGTCGCGGTCCTGGAACGTGAGCTCGAGACCCGGCACCAGGAGGAGGCCGTACTGCTCTCGTGCCCGCCTCGCCTCCCGGCCGATCGCATCGAAGTAGCGCTCGTGTGCCGCCTCCGTCAGGTACGGAGATCCGGTCGGGAGCACGTGGTCGGTGATGCAGAGCACGTCGAAGCCGTGACGGCCGTAGACATCGACGAGCTCGGTCAACGTGAGCGAGCCGTCGCTCCACGTCGTGTGTGCGTGGAGCTCACAAAGAAGCGGTTTCCTGTCCATGCCTCCAGCGTGGCTACCCCGCACGGGAGCCGGGGAAGAAAAGCGGTGAACGCGCAGGGAAGAAGCGGAGAACGCTGTGGCCCCGGGCCGCCGGGGCCACACACGTTCAGCGCGAGGGTGCGCCCGGCGGCGACTTCAGCGCGGGGCGCGACCGTAAGTCTTCCCCTCGCCAGCGCAGCCGTGGGCGTCGGCCTGGTGAACGCGGCGTATCGATCGGGCTAGGCGACCGCGGCGACCGGATCCGGCAGGAGCGCTTCGACCGTCCGGCGGAAGACGTCGGCTCCCTGGAGGGAGTACGCGTGGTTGAACTCGACTGCGCCGTTGACCTCGATCACGACGAGCCCGCCGTCGGCGTCCGGAATGAGGTCAATGCCCACCAGGTCTCCTTCGACGGCGGCCGCGGTGCGGATCGCCAGCTCGCACGCCTCGGCAGTCGGCTCGACCGGCTCGCGAACGGCACCGAGCGCGACGTTCGTCCTCCACTCGCCGGGCGCTGCAACGCGCCTGATCGCGCCGACCACGGAGGCGCCGGCGACGACGAGGCGGATGTCATGGCCCATCGGCGGGACGAGCTCCTGGACGAGCGCGCCGTGGCTCGCGAACCAGGGCCGATCGACGATCGCGACCAGATGACGCCGGAGCGCGGCGGCGTCCTCGCAGAGGACGACGTCCAGGCCCCAGCTTCCGAACCGCGGCTTGACGACGACGGGCGGATCGAACGGGACGCTGTCGGTCGGCGCCGTCACGTGCGTGGTTCGCGGGTGGGCGACGCCCGCGTCCCACAGCGCTCGGCTCGTCGCGAGCTTGTCGTGCGCTGCAACGAGCGTGCCAGGCCCGTTCAGGACGTGGACCCCGGCGCCCTGGAGCCGCGCCAGCTCCCACAGGCCGGTCTCGATCCCGTCCAGGCTCTCGGCGACGTCGAGTCGGCCGATGGCGACGTCTCCCTCGCCGAGCGTGCGCGCGGCGAGTTCCGGCTCGAGAATGCGCATGCCCGGACGGGCCTCGGTGAGCGCCACGTTCGTGCTGGTGCGATGGTGGGCGACGATCGCGACCTGCATGGGCCCATGATTGTCATGCCTGGAAGTCACTCCTGCAAACCGTTCTCCACCTCGTTGCCAGCCGGACTCAATTCCGACACGCGGTTAGCCTCTCCAGAAATGCTCTTTCGGCCCGACGCATTCGAGCAATTGACGGACGAGGCGTGGGACGAGGAGCGCGTTCGGAGTGGGATCCGCGCGATCGTCGCCGATGCCGAGGAGCGGTTCGACCCCGTGACGCTCTGGCCCGCGGAGGAGTGGGACGCGTGGGGGTCGCCGACGCCGCTCACCGGTCTTTACTGCGGAGCTGCGGGGGTCATCTGGGCGCTCGATGCCCTCCGTCGCCGGGGGCACGCAGAAGTCGGAATCGACCTCGCGGCCGCGGCACAGCGGGCGCTCGAGCGTGCGCGTGAGGCGCCGGAGCTTTCCGAAGCGGAGGACTTCGAGCTGCCGCGAGCCTCCGACGCAGGGCTGCTCAGCGGCGAGACCGGGAACCTCGTGGTCGCCTGGCGCGCCGCCGGGGACGGGTCGCTCGAGCCGCTGATCGAAGCGCGGATCCTCGAGAGCCGGGGAAGCGACGCCAACGAGGTGATGTGGGGCGCGCCAGGCGGGCTCCTTGCCGCACGGGCGCTGCTCGACTGGACCGGCGACGAGCGCTGGGCGGAGGTTTGGCGAACGACGGCCGATGCGGTCTGGGAAGCGCGCGACGACGACGGCCTGTGGACGCAGCGGCTGTTCGGGAGAACGAACTGCAGCCTCGGCCCGGCGCACGGCCTCGTCGGAATCGCCCGCGCGTTGCTCGGCGGCGGCGACCTGCTGCCGGCGGATCGGCGCGACCGCATCCTCATCGACACGGTCCAGATCCTCGAACGCAACGCGGTGTACGAGGGGAAGCTGGCGAACTGGCCGCCGCGCGAAGGCGATGACCTCGAACGGCCGGACGGCGAACCGCGGCTCCAGTGGTGCCACGGGGCGCCGGGGATCGTCATCTCGACGGCGGAGTTCCTACCCGAGGAGCTGTTGTCGGCCGGCGCCGAGCTCACCTGGCGTGCTGGCCCGCACGGGCCGAAGAAGGGGTCGTCGATCTGCCACGGAATCGCCGGGAACGGCTACGCCTTCCTGAAGGTGTTCGAGCGAACGGCCGACGAGGAGTGGCTCGACCGCGCCCGGCGGTTCGCCGTCCACGCGCTCGGCCAGGTGAAGCGCCGCGAAAACGGCCACTACTCCCTCTGGACCGGCGACCTCGGCGTCGCGATCTACGCCGCCGACTGTCTCGACGGCACCACGCGGTACCCGGTCCTGGAGACCTGGAACTAGGAGGGCTCGGCGAAACATCGGCTGAGCCGCAGGGCCGCGCTGGTCGCCCCGAGGTCTGCGTCCTCAGTCGCGCCCGTATCCATCGATACGAACGCTCCCTGCGTCCTTGCCTCGGAACGACCATCGCACCCCTGCGACGAGCGACGTTCCACCAAGCCCTCCTGCCTACTTCGGCTGCGGCTCGAGCTTGTAGCCGACGCCGTAGCGGGTCTGGATGAACGTGTGGTCGCGGGCCTTCCGGTCGACCTTCTCGCGCAACTTGCGGACGAAGACGTCCACGGTGCGATCCCGGTGTGTCTCCCGGCGGCCCCAGATCTTCTGGAGCAGCTCGTCCCGCGTCACGACCCGACCGGCGTCGAGCGCCAGGGCGTAGAGGAGCCTGAACTCGGTCGGCGTGAGCCCCGCGCTCTCACCGTGGACGAACGCCTGCACCTCGTCGGGGTCGATCCGCAGCTCCTCGAGCTCGATCGCCTCGCCGCGCGGCGCCTGCTCGGCCCGCGTCCCGCGGCGCGCGTTGGCCTTCACCCGGGCCACGAGCTCCTTCATGGAGAACGGCTTCACGAGGTAGTCGTCCGCACCGATCTCGAGCGCGTGCACGCGATCGTGCTCGGTGCCGCGAGCGGAGACGACCACGATCGGCGTGCCGATCCCCTCGCTGCGTGCGTTCTCGATCAATTTCCACCCGTCGGTGCCCGGAAGCATCAGGTCGACGACGCAGACGTCGGGCCGCTCGAAGCGCAGCCGTGCGAGGCCGGCGGTGCCGTTTTCGACGCGGATCGGGTCGAAACCGGCCGCGGTGAGATGGTGCGCCATGCCGTCGGCGATGACGGCGTCGTCTTCGACGATCAGGACCTTCGCCATACTCGTGACCGGTGAGGTGGCCCTTCGCGAGAGCCCGCGAGGACCGCGGCGAGGATACAGACGAGCTTCGGCTCCGCGCCGAGCGGTCCCGCGCGCTCGTGGAGGAGAGCCGGGAGATGCTCCTCGTCCTCGATGCGGACAACCGCGTCCTGGCCGCAAGCCGCGCGGCTCGTCGGGGCCTGGAGGGAATCGAGGAGGGACGACCGGTCCCCGAGGAGCTGCTCGGCGGCGAGGGCCGCCACGAGCCCGTCCGGGTTCCCTACGAGGTCGACGGTCGGAGCGAGGCGCTCCTCTATCTCAGCCCGCCCGGCGAGCTCGCCGCCTACGAGGAGCTGCGGGCGGGCTTCACTGCCGCGGTCTCGCACGAGCTCCGGACGCCGCTGGCTCGCCTGCTCGCCCTGCTGGAGACGGCGTCGCTTCCGGGGCAGGACACGGACGCTCTCGTGGAGCAGTCGCGGGCGGAGGTCGAGCACATCCGCGAGCTGATCGACGACATCCTCTTCCTGAGCGAGCTGGAGACGGGCCGGGCGGTTGTGGCGCTCGGCTCGACGCGGGCCCTGCCGGTCGTCGAGGAGGTGCTCGCTCGGATTCGGGAGACCGCGGATCGCGCGGGCGTCGCAGTCCGCGCGCAGGGGGATCCCGCGGCGGAGCTGCCGCTGCGACCCCGGATGCTCCGGGTCGTGATCGAGAACCTCGCCCAGAACTCGATCCGCTACGCAGGGCCGGGAAGCACGCTCACGATCTCCGTCTCCCCCGGGCAGTTGAAGGTCGCTGACGACGGCGCCGGCGTCTCCGAGGAGGATCTCCCGCGCCTCTTCGAGCGGTTCTTCCGCGCGGATCGCGTTCGCGGCTCGCGGGGAACAGGGCTCGGTCTGGCGGTGGTGAAGCACATCGTCGCCGCCGGTGGCGGCACGGTGGAGGCGGAAGGCGCGCCGGGCCACGGCTTGACCATTACCTGTGCGTTCCCCGCTCGCTAGGGGCGTTCACCACTTCGACACCAGACGGTCACCACATCCCGACCGCGTGTCGACCGACAATTCTTGCGGTGCGCGCGATCGCCGTCGCCTCATCTCCTGCTGCTCGCCCTCGCGCTCGCCGGCTGCGGACGGGAGCGCCCGTCCGACGAGCCGCTCGCTGCTGACACGACCGCGGAAGGCGAGGATCCGCTCGGCGCCTTCGAGGAGGAGAAGCTCAGCGGCCGGCTCTCCCTGGACGGCTCGAGCACCGTCGCGCCGCTCATGAGCCTGGCAGCCGAGCGCTTTCGCAAGGCCGAGCCCGGCGTGAAGATCACCGTCGGGACGTCCGGGACCGGAGGCGGGTTCGAGCGCTTCTGTCGCGGCGAGACCGACGTGTCGAACGCCTCCCGGCCGATCAAGGAGGAAGAGGAGGCGCTCTGCGCCGAGAACGGCGTCGCAAGCTTCCCGGTCCAGGTCGCGAACGACGGAATCTCGATCGTGGTGAACAAGCAGAACACCTGGGCCTCGTGCCTGACCGTCGACCAGCTCAAGAAGATCTGGGAGCCGGGTTCGAAGGTCGACAACTGGCAGGACGTGGATCCCAAGTTCCCCGACGTCGAGCTCGACCTCTTCGGCGCGGGCACCGACTCGGGCACCTTCGACTACTTCACCGAGACGATCGTGGGCGAGGAGGGCGCGAGCCGTAGCGACTACACGCCGAGCGAAGACGACAACATCACGGTGCGCGGCGTCTCCGGCGTCAAGGGCGCGCTGGGGTACTTCGGCCTCTCCTACTACACCGAGAACAGCGAGCGTCTGAAGGCGCTCGCGGTCGACGGCGGCGACGGCTGCGTCGAGCCCAGCGTCGAGACGGTCCAGGACGGCTCGTACAAGCCGCTCTCCCGCCCGCTCTTCAGCTACGTGAACGAGGACGCGATCGCTGAGAAGCCGGCGCTCGACCCGTTCCTCACCTTCCTCCTCGACAACGAGGTGAAGCTCGCGAAGGGCGCCAAGTTCGTTCCGATGACGCCGGAGCAGATCGACGAGGCGAGGACGGCGCTCGAGAGCGGCGGGGTCGGGGTCGAGGATTGAGACCTCCTGCTTTCACCAGATCGCGACCACACCTTCACTTCCCTGGAACCCATGAACGGAGTCGCCGTCAGAACAATCGCTTGCGACCAGGCAGGACTCTGAAAGGGGACTTCAGCATGAGAATTCGCAAGCACCTGCTCGTGGGTGGCGCGGCTGCGGCCGTCGCGCTCGCGTCGGTTGCGGCGGCGGTGGCCGGCGTTCAGGCGATCAGGGGGACCGTCCAGGCAGACGGCTCCAGCACAGTCGCCCCGTTCGCGCAGGCCGCTGCCGAATCGTATG
>CAVTCN010000029.1:0-96940 GCA_963733215.1 uncultured Actinomycetes bacterium | reverse complement strand
GCCCGGCCCGACGGGTCCACCAGTCGTAAAGACGGCTCATGTCGCTCCCATAGGCCACTGAGTAAACGTCGACGTCGGAGTCGGTCCATTCGATTGCGGCCCAACCGTTGCGCCGGTAGCAAATGAACCGTCCCTTCGGCGTCTCGTCTCCCTGGACGGGCTCGTGGCCGGCGGGGACCGAAGTGCGACGCCACTCGCCCGCTGCCGGCGGCAGCCCACAGTGGCGCACCGGCCGGAAGTCCTCGCCCGAGACGAGGATCTCCTCGGCGAAAACGCGCCGATTGAAGTGCTCGTCCATGAAGCGACCCGACTCGGCCTTGTTGTACTCGACCCGCTGCACGTCTCGGTTCCCGATCGGGCAAACCGTGCTCGCCAGGAAGTCGCGCGTCAGCCGCTCCTTCGCCCTGCACTTGCCCTGGATCGGCTTCGGGACGACGCTTAGCAGCGTTCGGTCGACGGGAGCCCGGCCGGTCGCAACTTCGACGAAGCGGATCTCGGGCTCTCGCACGAGCTCGTAGCCGACGATTCCGAGCAGGCCTCCGAGAAGGAGCGCACCGAGAGCGGCGAGCGGGAGCATAAGCCGGCGTCGTGAAGGTCGCTCATCACGCTCCTCCGGTGGCTTGCGTGACGTTGGAGCGGGGACGTGTCTCAGCCCGGTCGGCGTGCCTTCCAGCGCCGCACGAAGATCCGCCACGAAGTCCGCGCAGGTCGCATACCGCTCGTCCGGCGGCTTCGCTACTGCTTTCGCAAGGATCGCGTCCACCTGGGTCGGCAGCTCGCGCCGCACTTCGGTCACCGGCGGCGGGTCGTCCCGCATGTGCGCCCACAGCACGGCGACCTCGTTCTCCCGCCTGAACGGTGTCAGTCCCGCGAGGCACTCGAAGGTGACGCAGCCGAGCGAGTACACGTCGGTCCGTCCGTCCACATCGCGTCCCTCGATCTGCTCCGGAGACATGTAGTCGATCGTCCCGACGAACTGTCCTGACGCGGTGATCCCGCTCCGCGACTCGAGGTGCTTCGTCAGCCCGAAGTCCGCGAGATACGCGTGCGGCAAGCCTCCCGGCTCCGACGCGAGCTCGAGGAGGATGTTCGCGGGCTTGACGTCGCGGTGCAGCAGATCGCGGGCGTGCGCGGCGTCGAGCGCGCTTCCGATCTGCCCCACCACCGAGAGCGTCCTCGCCACGGAGAGCGGGCCCTCGCGCTTGAGGAACTCCTTGAGGTCGCTCTCGACGTAGCGCATGGCGATGTACAGCACGCCGTCCTCGTCCCCCGCGTCGTAGATCGTGATGATGTTCGGGTGGTTGAGCGTCGCGGCGGTCCTCGACTCGCGAACGAACCGCTCGCGGAAGCTCTCGTCGTCTGCGAGCTCCTCGGCCAGGAGCTTCAGCGCGACCTTGTTCCCGAGGCGGGCGTTCTCGGCGCGATAGACGACGCTCATCCCGCCGCGGCCGAGCAGCGCCTCGATCCGGTACCCGGCGAACTCGGTGCCGATCCGCGGCACAACCGCCATTTCAAGCGGTTGTAACACAGTCCGACTCTCGTCTCTATCCTCGGGTCATGGGGAGAGCCGCAGCGCTCGAGCTGCAACCTGGTGACAGCCTCGGCCCGTACCGCCTAGTCGCTCCGCTCGGCGAGGGCGGCATGGGAATCGTCTTTCGGGCTCAGCGGAGCACGGGCGGCGATGCCGCGCTCAAGGTCCTCCGGCGCGAGCTCTCCGGAGACGAGACCTTCCGCCGCCGCTTCGAACGGGAGGGACGGATCGCGGCACAGCTCGACCACCCGCATCTCGTCGAGGTTGTCGACTCGGGTGAGGCGAACGGACTGCACTATCTCGCGTCGCGCTTCGTCGAGGGTGAGACGCTCGCCGACCAGCTGGAGCGCGACGGTCCTCTGTCCCTCCCCCAGCTCGTCCGGATCGCCGCCGAGCTTGGCACCGGGCTCGACGCGCTGCACGAGGCCGGGCTCGTCCATCGCGACATCAAGCCGTCCAACGTGATGCTTGGAGCCGACGGTGCGGCGCTGACCGACTTCGGGCTCGCCCGCGGGCTCGCCGACAGCGTGCTCACGGCTCCAGGCCGTGTTGTCGGAACGCTCGACTATCTCGCGCCCGAGGTGATTCGCGGCCAGCCGGCCGGCCCAGCCGCGGACATCTACGCCTTCGGGTGCCTCCTCTATGAGTGCGTCTGCGGCTCGCCGCCGTTCGGCTCGCGGCCCTTCGCGGAGGCGGCAGCCGCGCACCTCACCGAGGAGCCTCCGGATCCCTGCGGTCTCCGCGACGACCTGCCGCTCGCGTTCTGGGACGCGCTGCGCCACGGCCTGGCCAAGGATCCGGCCGACCGCCCGCCGACGGCGACCGCCTACGCGCTCATGATCCGCGTCTCAGCGAAGACGAGCTAGCTCGGCGCGCACGTCGTCGAGCAGGCCGACGATCCGGTCGGCCTGGGCGTTCAGCCGCTCCGCAGCCTCCTCGAGCTTGCGGACCGTGGCCTCGGCGCTCGACGCAGCGGCCTGGTCGGTCTCGCCGGCGACGAAGTAGCTGAGCGGCTTCTCGGTCGCGTCCGCGACCAACCGCAGGACGTCGAGATCCGGCGTCGTCGCCCCGCGCTCCCAGCGCGAGACCGTGATCGGCTCGACCTCGACCTCGGAGGCCAGTTCCCGCTGCTTCCACCCCTTCGAGGCCCGAGCCTCACGAATCCGCCCGCCGAGCTCGGCCTTTGCGTTATGCGTCATAGACAGCACTATAACAGACACAGTCTAATCTTTACGCGACCTTAACTAGACAGTACTTGAATACTCATATCTTGTCTACTAACCTGGCTAGTCAAATAGAGGCTAGTACAGGAAGGGAGGCGAGAAGGTGATCAGCAAGCAGCTCATCATCATGCTGGCGAGCATCGCGGCGGCGCTGTCGCTTGCGAACCTCGGCGGTGGCGGAGGCCCGTAGATCGACCCTCACAAGCCCTCGGAAAGCCCCGAAAGGGGCTTTCCGAGCGTCTAGACGACCTCGGCCGCCAACCTTGCTCGGGCGCTTCGGGCCGACGCAACGTTCTGTTTGCGGTCGTAGAGGTCGATCGCCTGCCGGACCAGTTCCGCAGCCTCCCGCGGCCGCTCCGCCGCTGTGAGGACGGTGGCGACGTCGAGCAAGACGTCGCCCTGATGCGTAAGCGCATCCGTCTGCATGACGAGAGACAGCGCCTCCATGGCGAGCGGCTCCGCGTCTGCCAGGCGATTGTCGTGCGCGAGGAGCCTTGCCTTGAGTGTCCGCCAGGAGAGCTGCGCGATGACGTCGCCGGCGGGCGCGCGACGCTCGGCTAGAGCACTCCACTCCCGTGCCTCGTCGGTCCGGCCCTGGGCGTAGAGGGAGCCGCCAAGCTCGGCGGCGACGCTCGCGAGCGCGGCGGCGTCGCCGATCCGCTCAAACGTCTCGCAGCAGCTTCGAAAGACCGCCTGCGCCGCCTCAT
Organism: uncultured Actinomycetes bacterium; assembly: GCA_963733215.1. Classification (GTDB taxonomy): domain Bacteria; phylum Actinomycetota; class Thermoleophilia; order Gaiellales; family Gaiellaceae; genus JACDAN01. The sequence goes on along the minus strand of CAVTCN010000029.1, from coordinate 93,479 downwards.
GGTCCTCCGCGAGCAGGTGAACGCGACCGCGGATCCTGCCGCTCGTGTTGGCCAGGCTGTAGTCGTCCCGGAGGTCGCGATAGATGTTGTCCGCGTCATCGAGGAGGCGAAGGGCCTCATCGGCGCGCTCGTCGTAGGAGTGGAGACCGGCGAGGAATGCCAGGACGTGGGCCCTTCCCGGACGGTCCGTCGCCTCCTCGAGCAGGCGCTCACACCTCTCCAGCGCCTCCGGTATCGGCGTGGGACCGTGGTAGAGCGCCGATCCGATCTCCGACAGGCAGCCGGAAGTGGACCACCCAGATCTGCGGTAGTAGCGAAGAGCGCGCTCGGAGGCGTCGAGCCAGTCCGCGCACCGTCCCTGGAGGGAGCCCCGGGCGTACCCGAGCGCACGCCATGCGCGGCCGAGAGCGCGCTCGTCTCCCGCCTCCTCGAAGAGCGGCAGCGCCTCCTCCACGAGAGCGACGAGCTCCCCCGGGTCGCCGCCGCGGTGCAATCGCTCGCGAGCGAGCTCGATTCTGGCCCACGCTGCCGACGCGTCATCGCCTGCGGCGGTGGCTTCATCGATCGCCTCGGTGAACGTGACATTCGCAGCGGCCGAGTCACCCAGCTGGCCCAAGGTCATCCCGAGCTCGCAGAGGATCTCCGCCCGCTTGGGCTCGCCGGCCGGGAGCAACGACGCGGCACGGCCGAAGAGGTTGGCAGCCGCCCTGGCATCCGCTCGTTTCCACGCGCCAATCCCGGCGGCGGCCAGCACACGACCTGCGCGCTTCGCGAGGCCAATGACAACCGGATCGCCGGGGTCGAGCTCCTTGCGGTAGCGATGCGCCTGCTCGAGGTGATAGCCGACGATCTCGTCCGCGGCTTTGTCTCGTTGCTCGAGCCAGGTGCCGAAGCGTTCATGCAGCTCCGCCCGTGCGTCCTTCGTCGTCCCGGCGTAAGCAACGTCGCGGACCAGGACGTGATGGAAGCGGTACGTGTCGTCGTCGCCGCCACGCAGCGCACGTACCAGGCCGCGGCGTACGAGTGCCATGAGCCGCGAGTCGAGGCCCGCGATCTCCTCCGGCGGGGATAGCGCGAGAAGTCCGCCACGGGAAAAGTCTCGGCCCGCGACGGCCGCGCGTTCGGTGAGCGCCCGCTCGGCCGGGCCGAGGCGTTCGAGTCGGCCGGCGAGGAGCGCCTCGACCGTCGGCGGAACGGACCCGAGCGCGCTGGGACCCGCCTCCTGGAGGAATGCGAGCAGCTGCTCGAGGAAAAGCGGGTTCCCCCCGGCAATCCGGACGATCTCGGTCCGTGTCTCCTCGTCGAGGGCCTTGGCTGCGACCTTTTCGACCAGCACGCCCGCCTGCGCGTCCGCCAGGGGCTCCAAGGCGAGGACTCCGTCCCTCGAGCCCCATCCGGGCCGCTCCTCGACCAGTTCTCGCCGTGCGAGACAAAGCACGAGGAGCGCAGCCTCCGCCGGCCACGAGTCGAGGTACTCGACGAGGTCGAGGAACGTGGGCTCGGCCCAGTGGATGTCCTCGAGCACAACGACGACAGGTCGCTCGCGCGCCAGCGCCTCGAGGAAGCGGCGCACGGCCCAGAACACCTCACCGGTCGAGGCGGCTCCGTTTGCCGGTTCCGTGAGATGAGTCACACGCTCCGCTACCAGCGGCGCCTGGTCGTCACCCTCCAGCAACGCCAGAATCGCCGCGCGAGGGCGCTCCGGAATGGCTTGCCGGACGATCTGGGCGAGCGGGAGGAACGTCGCGCCGTCCCCGTACGACACACAGCGGCCGACGAGCGGCAGCTCACCGGCGCTCGCCGCAAACTCACGAGCGAGCCGGCTCTTCCCGACGCCGGCCTCGCCGAGCACGGTCACGACGCGGCTCCGGCGCTCGGCCTGCACGCCTGCGAATGCGGCTTGGAGCCAAGCGAGCTCGTCGTCCCGGCCGATGAGGGCAGCCCGGCCCAGAGGCCGGGCGGCTTCTCCGACGCCGCTGACCCGGAAAACCGACGCTCGGCCCAGCGCGCCGCCCAGGTCGACGGGATCGACAGGCTCGCTTTCGATCGCATGTTGCACCAGCCGATAAGTCGCCTCCCCGATGAGGATCTCGCCCGGAAGCGCGGCCTGCTCGAGTCGCGCCGCGATGTTGACCGCGGCCCCGGTGGCGAAGGACTCGCCGGAATCCGCAGCACGAACGAGCACCTCTCCCGTATTGACTCCGACCCGGACCTGGAGCGGGATCCCGTGCGTGCCGGTGAGCTCCTCGCTCGGCTCGGCGAGTGCCTCCCGAAGCTCGCATGCGGCTCGAACCGCACGAAGGGCATCGTCCTCGTGCACCGTCGGGATACCGAAGACGGCCATCGCCGCGTCGCCGATGAACTTCTCCACCACGCCGCCGTGCCGCTCGATCGCTGCTCGCACGAGCTCGAAGTAGTGGTCGAGGACCCGCCGAAGCACTTCGGGATCCAGCCGGGCGCCGAGCTCCGTCGAGTCGACGAGATCGGCAAACACGATCGTCACGGTCTTCCGCCGGTCGGGCTCTGACGCCGGCACGCGCTTGCGCGGAGCCTCGGGAAGATCCAGCTCCTTGTCGTGGCGAAGGATCGCCTGCTCCAGGCGCTTCAGCTCGTCTGAGGGATCGATTCCGAGCTCCTCGACGAGCCTCTCACGTGACCGGCGGTAGGCGTCGAGCGCATCAGCCTGTCGACCGCCACGGTAGAGCGCGAGCATCAGGAGCCCGACAGGCCGTTCTCGAAGCGGGTGCTTGGCGACCAGGGACTCGAGCTCGCCGATCACCTGCGATTGGCGGCCGAGCTCGAGCTCCACCTCGAGCCGGTCCTCCCATGCGGCTACGCGCGATTCTTCGAGCAGGGCGGCTTCGGCCGCCATCGCGCCTTCGAGCTGAACGTCCGCGAGAGCCGGCCCACGCCAGAGCCCGAGCGCTTCTCGCAGGCTCGCCGCCCGCTGCTCCGGCGCTTCGCGCCCAGCCTCGCGGACGATGCGCTCGAACCTGTGGGCGTCGACCGCATCCCGCGGGATGTCGAGCAGGTAGCCCGGCGAGCGGGTGACGAGCACGTCGGCGCCGATCATCTTCCGAAGCTCCGAGACGAAGTTCTGGAGCGAGCCGACGGCAGCCTTGGGCGGTTCGTCGCCCCAGATCTCGTCGACGAGCCGATCAGTCGGGACGACCTCTCCGGCGCGCAGCGCGAGGAGCGCGAGCAGGGCACGCTGCTTCTGGCGGCGCACGTCGAGGATGCGACCGTCGACGTCGACCTCGAGTGGCCCGAGTAGCCGGACCTCTACGAGTGTCACCGCTTCATTGAACACCCTGGCTCGCGCCGCGCCTAGGGCTGGGCCCGCGAAGGCTCGTGTGAGCGGCGTGTGACCGCCGCGTGAGAACCGGGTCTCATCCTCACAGCCATGACGTTGGCCGAAGAAGCGCAGGTCTACCTCGCGGTCGTGGATGTCTTCCGTGCCGAGGGGTGTGAACCGCAATGGCGGCCGGAGCCCCAGCCGCAACCGATTCGAAGGCGGCCGGAAGAGCGACCGGCTGCAAACGACAACCGCAGGAGGACGAAATGCTGACGATTCGTGGGATCGCTGTTCTCGGTGCGCTGCTAGCAGCACTTGCACTCCCTGGGCAGGCAGTCGCGGCGCCCCCGCCCAACGACAACCGCGCCGACTCCGTGCTCCTGCCCGACTTTCCGTCGAGTGTGCACGGGACGACTGCCGAAGCGACCGTCGAGCGTCTCGACCCGCAGGTCTCGCGCTGTGGCCGGATCGAGTCCACTGTGTGGTACCGCGTCGAGGCCGCTCCCGACGGCACGATCGTCGCGACAGCCCAGGCTGCCGCCGGCTTCACCCCGGTCCTCCGAATCTATCGACGCAGTTCTTCCAGCATCCAGGAGCTCGACTGCGCCACTGCGACTGCGGGCGGCAAGGCCGTCGTCTCCGTCCAGGCAGTGCGCGGTGCCGGCTACCTGATCCTTGTCGGCCGGCGGCCTGGAACGGCCGACGGCGAATTCGATCTGCGCGCCGAGCTTTTCCTCCCGCCCGCGAACGACGATCGCGGCGGCGCCGTGTCGCTCGGGCGACCGCCGGCGACAGTGCGCGCGACCACCCTTGGTGCAACAGGTGACGCCTCGGACCTCGCAGCTTGCGGGATGTCGGGCGGAACCGTCTGGTATCGGCTGACCGGCCCCGCTAGCAAGCGCGTGCTCCTCCGGCTCTCAGCGTCGGAGGAGCTCGACGCCGTCGTGGCCGTGTTCCGGCCCGTTCGTTCTCGGCTCGACCTCGTCGCGTGCGCGCCGACAGATCGCAAGGGCGCCTTGGTTCTCGGGTTCACGGCGCGGCCCGGGGCGAGGTACCTGGTCGCCGTCGGCGAGCAGCGCAACTCACCGCCGGGCGCGTTCAGCTTGCAGCTGCAGCCGGCCGAGGCGCCGGAGCGCCATCCCGGCCGCGCGCTGCGCCGTGGCGGCGTGCGCGACTCGGTGAACGGCCTGACCGACGTCAACGACGTCTGGTCCGTTCGTCTGCGTCGGGGAACCACCTACCAGCTCGCCTTCAGCTCGAGCCCGTGTGCCCGCGCAACCCTGTACGCCAGGAACCGGGTCGTCCGCTTGAGCTGCCGAGCCCACTCCACCTTCACGCCGGGCCGGGACGGTGGCGGCCGTTACGTCGTCGAGGTCACCGCGTCGCCGACCGCCACACGCCAGCGCTATCGGCTGCATATCGCAGCGGCGGCGGCTGACGACGTCGGCGTCGGCGTGGAGCTCAGGCCCGGATCCGGCGCCCGCGGCTCACTGTCTCCGAGCGGCGTCGACGTCCTCGACCTGTACCACTTCGACGTCGCGCGGCAGAGCGAGGTGCGGCTGCGGCTCTCGCAGACCGCCGGTTCGTTCGGGCTTGTCGTGCTCACCGACACCGGATCGCGCATGGCGGCCGGCGGAGGCGAGTTCCGGCGCAGCCTCGGTCGTGGCCGGTATGTCGTCGCCGTACAGGGAGCGGTGGGAAGCCGCGCCGGTCGCTATCGGCTCTCGCTCCGCTTGCGGGACGTGACCTCGACATCGGTGCTGGCCTCGGGGCGCAGCTCCGCTGAGATCAGTCCCGGCGCGTCCGTAACACTGAGCTGCCTCGTCTCACCGACGGCCAGCGGCCGCAGTCGAGCTTCAGATCGACCGGTTCGACCCGCTGACCGGCTGGCACTTCCACCGAGTGCTGCGTGTCTCGGCGGGCGCGAGCGTTTCGTGGCGACCGCCGGCGGCCGGGCGGTGGCGCGTGCGGGCGAGGTTCCTCGGCAGCTCGCGCTCTGCTCCGAGCCGGAGCGGCTACGCCCACATCCTCGTCGCTCGACCGATCGGAGCCGGGCGATGACCCCTCGTGAATCTCTCCAACTCGGCCGCCGGGGCTGGAGCCGTTTACGCGGTCTGCCTCAGGTAGCCGAACGAAAGGAGCTTTCGATGTCGACCGAGACAGTGTCCACGAGGCTTCGCGGCTGGTGCACGAAGAAGCTGGTCGCGCCGCTCGCAGCCGTTGCCATGCTCATTACCGGAGGCGCCGCCGCGGCCCAGACGCCGTCGCCGACGCAGCTCCGTGTCGAGCTCTCGGTCGACATCGACTACGTCGACCCGGCGCTGTCCTACTACGTCCCGACTTGGGCGATCGAATATGCGACCTGCGCCAAGCTCGTCAACTATCCGGATCGGTCGGCGCCGGAGGGCGGCCGGCTCCAACCGGAGGTCGCGCGCGCGATGCCGACCGTCTCGCCCGACGGCAAGACATACACCTTCCAGCTGCGGGACGACTTCGTCTTCTCGCCACCGTCGAACGAGCGGGTCACCGCGGCTCACTTCAAGTGGGCGATCGACAGAGCACTGAACCGACAGATGAACTCGCCGTCGCAGCCGTTCCTCGGCGACATCGTCGGAGCCCAGGACGTCATCAACGGAACGACGAACTCGACCTCCGGCGTCGTCGCCGAGGGGAACACGCTTCGAATCACCCTCGTGCAGCCTGAGGGTGACTTCCTGGCGCGGCTCGCGATGCCGTTCACGTGCCCGCTTCCCCTATCGGTTCCCGTCAATCCAAACGGAATCGATGCCCCGGTTCCCTCGGCGGGGCCGTACTACATCGCCGGCTGGACACGCAACCGCGAGGTCCTCGTCAAGGAGAACCCGAATTACACGGGCAGCCGGCCCCACCACTTCGACGAGATCCACTATGGAATTGGCCTGCCGCTCGAGACGATCAAGCTTCAGATCGACCAGGGCATGACGGACTGGGGAGACATTCCGCCCGCCGCCCACGCCGAGCTCGGCATGCTCTTCGGGCCATGCACGCCCGGCGTCTCGCCGAGGCCTCGCTACCTCTGCTACCCGTCGCCGACCGTCCTCTACTTGGCGATGAACCACGACCGGCCGCTCTTTGGCGACAACCCGAGTAACGGACCGGGGCTCGATCCACGCGGGAACGTTGCGCTCAAGCAGGCCGTGAACTATGCGGTCGACCGAATTGCCATGCTCGAGCAGCGCGGCGCCTTCGCCGGCGTCTGTCACCGACCAGCACCTGCCCCTCTCGATGCCGGGATTCCACGACGCCGACATCTATCCGGCCCGGCCCGATCTGGCGAAGGCCCGCGAGCTCGCCGGCTGCAACCCGGACTGTCCGCCACGACAGGGCGTCCTGTACTGCTCCAACCGGGCACCCGCGCCCACGACCTGCCAGATCGTGCAATCGAGTCTGCGCGAGATCGGGCTCGAGCTGGACATCAAGCTCTTCCCGAGGGCGACGCAGTTCGAGCTCGCAGGCCGACGGGGCGAACCGTTCGACATGACGCTCGAGGGCTGGCATGCCGACCAGCTCGACCCTCGAACCTTCTTCCAGCTCCTCGACGGCACCACGATACGTCCGGCGAACAACACCAACTTCGCGTACTTCAACGATCCCGAGTACAACCGGCGGATCGCGGAAGTCGACGCAATGCCGAGCCCCGCACGGGAATCCGCGTTCGGCCTGCTCGATGCCGAGATCGCCCGAGACGCTGCGCCGTGGGCTGCATACGCGGTCCCGAACGACAGGTACTACTTCTCCGACAGGGTCGGGTGCCAGCTCTACGCGCCTGCATACACGCTCAATCTCGCAGCGCTCTGCCTCCGCCCCGCGATCACGATCGGCGACGGCACGATCGAGGAGGGGAACGGCGGGACACGCGTTGCAACCTTCTCGATCCAGATTGCCGAGTCGGCGCCGGTGGACTTCCCGGTCTCCGTCGACTACTCGACCTCAGACGGGACCGCTGACTCCTCGGACTATCGGCCGGTCACCGGAACCGTCACCTTCGAGGGCCCCGAGGCCAAGACGATCACCGTCGACGTGACCGGCGACACGACACTCGAGCCGGACGAGACCTTCTTCGTACGCCTCTCGAATGCGACGAAGGGGACGATCGTGCACGGCTCGGCTCTCGGAACCATCCAGAACGACGATGCCGCGCCACCTCCGCCTCCGCCGCCGCCTCCCCCACTCGATACGCAGGCACCTACCGACCCGAGTCTCCGGAGCACGAGCCACACGCCCGGCGTGGCGTCGATCGATCGCACGGTCGACGTCGCCTTCGAGGGTGCGGCCGACAACCAGAGCGGCGTTGACGGCTTCTCCTTTGCCTGGGATCGGCAGCAGTCTGCGATGCCGGATGCCGTCAAGGATGCCGAGGAGACCGCCGGCGGGACGACGAGCCCATCGCTCGGAAACGGCCGGTGGTGGTTCCACCTCCGTACCCGCGACAACGCCGGCAACTGGACCTCGACGCGGCACGTCGGCCCGTTCGTCATCGTCCCGCGGCCTCGCTGTGTCGTGCCCGACGTGCGGGGCAAGAGCGTCAGGCAGGGCCGGAAGATCCTCCTTTCGCGCCGGTGCACGCTCGGGCGGGTGGCGAGGAGCTATTCGGCGAGCGTCCCTGCCGGCCGGATCATTCGGCAGAGCCCCCGGCCCGGCGCCCGGCTCCGTCTGGGCGCGAAGGTGAACGTGGCTGTGAGCCGTGGCCGTCGGCGGTGACGGCCCGCTAGAGGAGAACTGTGTGGGGCGGCGGCTGGTCCGCTCCACACAGTCGATCGTTACGCCGCTCTGGCCTCGATCTGTTCGAGTGGCGTCGCCTGCCGCGCACGAACGGCGGCCGCAGCCACCGCCGCCATCACGATCGTCTGGATCGCCGCGCAGATCGCGAACACCGGCGTCACGCCGAGCAGGTCCAGGAGCGGGCCTGCCCCGAGGATCCCGATCGGCATCGCGAGAGCGAACACCGTCATGAAGCTCGAGATCACGGTCGCGCGCAGCTCCGGCGGGATGCGCAGCGTGATGATCGCGTGCAGGCTCGGGTTGATGAGCCCGTTCGCGAGCCCCGAGGCGCCGAGGACGCCGATCGCGGCCCACGCGGGCACCTCGAAGACGAGCAGCCACAGCGGCAGCGCCTGGCCCAGGGCGACACGTGCGATCAGGGTCAAGCCGTCCAGGCGCTTCACCAGCCGGTAGGCGACCGTGTTCCCGAGCACCGCGCCCACGCCGAAGGCGGCGAACATCGCGCCGACGATGCGCGGGTCGGCGTCGTAGCGGGTGACGACCAGCACCGGGAGCGAGATGAAGATCGCCTGCCAGGCCATGTCGCCGACGATCAGGCTGAAGCGCCAGGCACGGAAAAGGGGGTCCCGCCCGGCCCACCGCAAGCCGGCGCGGAAGCCGCGATCCTCCTCCTTCGCCGGCGGAAGCGGCTTCGTCGCCGGGACGAAGACCGCGAGCAGGAACACGGCCACCGCGTAGGTCGCAGCGTCGACGACCAGCACGGCCGGCGCGCCGATGAAGCCGATCAGGACGCCGGCCAGCGGCGGCCCGAGCAGGAGCGTGACGCGGTTCGCACCCTGGAAGAGCGCGGAGGCCTGGCTCACGACCCCTTCGTCCTCGCCCAGGAGCTCCGGGATGATCACGCGCTGGGCGGCGAAATGCGGCCCCGTGAAGGCGCCGACCGCGAACGCCACGGCGGCGATGAGCCCGAACGACAGGACGCCGGCCCAGTGGCAGAGCGGAATCACGAGCATCAGCGGCCCGCGGCAGGCGTCGCAGAGCAGCATCGTCCTGCGCGCGCCGAGGCGGTTCATCACCCGGATGCCGAGGAAGCCCGCGAGTGCGATGCCGATCGCTTCGAAGGCGATCACGATGCTCATCCGCGTCGCCGAGCCCGTCGAGGTCAGCACGAACCACGGCAAGCGCGACCCAGGTCATCTGCGCGCCGCTCGTCGAGATCGTCTCGGCGGCGAGAAGCGCGCGCACCGAACCGCTGCGGAGGACGCTCGTCTCCACCTAGACGGCCTCCGCCGGAGCTTCGCGCAGCCGCGGGATCGGCGAGAAGACGAGGAAGATCACGCCGGTGAGCGCGCCCAGCACGCCGATCCACAGCGTCGTGTGCAGGCCGATCGCGGTGCCGAGCGTCCCGCCGACAAGCGCGCCGATCGGCCGGATGCCCATGTTGACGAACCGGAAGGTCCCCGCCATCCGCGACCGGAGCCGGTCCGGCGTGCGAAAGAGCATCAGGCTGCCGGCGTTGACGTCGAGGATCATCACGCCGACCGAGCAGAAGAACTCTGCGAGCCCCAGCATCGCGACGATCCGCGCCTCGCTGCCCGAGGCGAGCGGAATCAGGACGAGCGGCAGCGGGAAGAGGACTGCGCCGAGCGTGAAAGCAGCGCCCAGCCCGATCATCTTCTCCACTTTGCGGCGCGATCAGCGCGCCGACCACACCGCCGACGGCGCCCGCGCCGAGCACGAGCCCGAGGAGGCCCGGGCCGACGCCGAGCTCCCGCGTCGCGTAGAGGACGAAGATCGCGTGGAAGACGAAGTTGAAGAAGTTGATCGTGGCGACGCACAGGAGCTCCGGCCGGATGAACTCATCCCTGAGGACGAACGCGAAGCCCGTCCGGAGGCTGCGGCGCACGCTCTCCTGCCCGTCCTCCTCCACCGGCGGCTCCTTCGTGCGGATCCGCGAGAGGAAGAGCGCCGACCAGAGGTACGAGACGGCGTCGAGGAGCAGCGTGATCGGGGCGGTCAAAGCCTGGACGAGGAAGCCTGCGACGGACGGGCCGACGACGAACGAGAGCGACCGGCTGAGGCTGAGCTTGCTGTTCGCATCGACGACGTCGCGCCGCGGGACGATCGCGACGAAGAGCGTCGCCCAGCTGATGTCGAACAGCACGGCGAACGTCCCCATCAGGAACGCGACGCCGTAGAGCTGGCCGAAGCCGAGCGCGTCGAACGCGGCGGCGATCGGAATCGACACGAGCAGTGCGAAGCGCGCGATGTCGGCGGCGATCATCAGCCGCCGGCGGCGCTGCGCCCTCTCGATCCAGACGCCGGCGAAGAGCGAGAAGAGCAGGTGCGGCATCAGCTCGGCGGCGACGAGGAAACCCATCTGCGCCGCCGAGGCGTCGAGCGTGAGCACGGCGGTGAGCGGCAGCGCGAGCAGCGTCACCTGGTCGCCGAGCATCGAGATCGACTGGGCAGCCCAGAGCTTCAGGAACTCGGGCTGGCGGAGAAGCGGCGGCGGCTCGGGGGCCGCCGCCGCCGGAGTCTCATCCGCCAGACTCACGCCCGCTTGACGCTGATGTCGCCGCTCATGGAGCGCGCCTTCAGCTCGACGAGCGGGCCTTCGTCGGTCTCGATCGTGCTGCCGGACTCGAGGTCGAGCTCGGACGAGGTGTCGCCAGAGAGTGTCTGCGCGTCGACCAGCAGCCGCGACCCCCTGGCGATCCCGACCTCGATGTCGCCGGAGGCCGAGTTGATTCGCACATCGCCCGAGACGACGCTGTCGATCGCGACGTCGCCCGAGGCCGTGTTCACGTCGGCACCCTTGGCCGACTCTTCGATCTTCACGTCGCCCGAGGCCGAGTTGACCTTCGCCGTGCCGACGCGGTCGAGCTGGATGTCGCCCGAGGCGGCGTTGACGACGGCCTCGCCGGACACGTCCTCGAACTCGACGTCGCCCGATGCGACCTTGATGTCGAGGGCCGCATAGCTTCCGCGGCCCGAGATGTCCGCGGAGGCGAGCTGTGCGCGCACCGTCGCACCATGGGGCGCCGCGATGCGCACGCGATACTCGCCGCTCCGGCCACGGAAGAGCCCACCGCGGCCGTTGCCCGCCTCCACCCGCACTTCGTAGCCCTCGCCGCGCGGTCGCATCGAGATTTCGGCGTCGTGCTCGAGCTGCTCCGGGTCGCGGCCGCGCGCCTGGAGCTCGACGGCCGTCTCGCCGGCGTCGTCGGTCTCGATCTCGACGTCGCCGGCCGGGATCCGGATGTCCAGCGTGACGGGCCCGGGGGTCGAGAAGCTTTCGTGCCTCACGGCCGCCGCTTTCCACGGCGACGCGGAGGCCGCGGATCCGTCTTGACCTCGACGTGTCCGAATGGGAGCTGGAAGAACGTCATGCCGATCCCCTCCTTGGGTCCCTAGTTCCGGCCGTAGCCGGTCAGTCGATTTCCTCTGCTGCGCGGCGCCGGCGACGCCACGCTGCGCGACAGCGCCCGCACGAGCCAGGCGTTGAGCGACATGCCCTCGCGGGCGGCTGCCGCCTCGAGCTCGCGCTTCAGGCTCTCGTAGAGCCGGAGCGTGATCCTCGCGGCGAGCCCGTCCTCTTCCGCCGGCACACCGGCCGGCTCGGCCGGCTCGGCGCCGACATAGACCAGCTGAGGATCAGGCCCGGCGAGGCGTACCTCGACGTGCCCTTCGGGCAGCTGGTCGCTGATCTCCAGCGCCGCCTCGCCCAGGGTCTCCATCAGGCGCATCCCTGCGGAGCCGCGCAATGCCTGGATCAGGCGCTCGGCGGCCGCCGCGGTCTCGTCGTCGCCGACGGCGGCGACCGCGGTGAGGTCTCGCTCGAGCGCTGCGATGAATCGTGCCGTCTCCATGTCGGCAGTATGACATCATTTTGATGTCTGTCAAGCATCACTGTGACATCGGCTTGAAATGGCGGTATAGATGCCCTATGCCGGTCTGCGCGAGCTGCGGTCAGGACAACCCGAAGGCTTCCGTTTCTGCGGCGCGTGCGGCGCCGCGCTGGCCGCGACCCCAGCCCCGCGCGAGGTGCGCAAGACGGTCACCGTGCTGTTCTGCGACGTCTCCGGCTCCACCGCGATGGGCGAGCGGCTCGACCCCGAGTCGACTCGGCGCGTCATGTCTCGCTACTTCGAGGCGATGCGCGAGGCGATCGAGCGGCACGGCGGCACCGTCGAGAAGTTCATCGGCGATGCCGTGATGGCCGTCTTCGGGATCCCGGTCGTGCACGAGGACGACGCGCTTCGCGCGGTCCGGGCGGCGGCCGAGATGCGCTCCGCCCTCGTTGAGCTGAACGAGGAGCTGGAGCGCGACTGGGGTGTCCGGATCGAGAGCCGCATCGGCGTCAACACCGGCGAGGTCGTCGCCGGCGAGGGTGAGGCGCTCGCGGTGGGCGACGCCGTGAACGTCGCCGCGCGGCTCGAACAGGGAGCCGCGCCGGGTGAGACGCTGCTCGGCGAGTCCACTCAGCGACTCGTGCGCGACTCGGTCGAGACCGAGCCGCTCGAGCCGCTCGTCGCGAAGGGCAAGTCGGAGCCGGTTCGGGCATTCCGCCTCGTCGGGCTCGTCGAGGGCGCGGAGTTCATCACACGTCATCTCGACTCGCCGCTCGTCGGACGTGAGAACGAGCTTACCCAGCTGCAGCGCGCCTTCGACCACGCGGTTTCCGACCGCGTCGCCTACCAGTTCACGTTGCTCGGCCCCGCCGGCATCGGCAAATCGCGTCTGGTCAGAGAGCTGTACGACCGTGTCGATGCGACGCTGCTTTCGGGCCGGTGCCTGCCCTACGGCGACGGGATTACGTACTGGCCGCTCGTCGAGATCGAGCAGCTGGCGTCGGAGATCGACTTCGACGCGAACCGAGACGAGATCGCGCTGCAGACAAGACGGATCCTCGAGCGACTGGCGCACGAGAAGCCGCTCGTCGTCGTCTTCGACGACCTCCAGTGGGGCGAGCCGACGTTCCTCGACCTCGTCGACCATGTCACCGATCTGGCGCGAGACGCCCCGATTCTCCTGGTGTGCGTCGCCCGACCGGATCTGCTCGACGGCAGGCCCGGCTGGGGAGGCGGCAAGCTCAACGCAACGACGATGCTGCTCGACGCACTGACGGAGGACGAATCCGCGCAGCTCGTCGACAACGTCCTCAGCTCGAGCTTGGACGAGCACGTGAAGCAGCAGATCGCATCCGCGGCAGAAGGCAACCCTCTTTTCGTCGAGGAGATGCTGGCCATGGTCGCGGAGAACGGAAATGGCGACTTGGCGATTCCGCCGACGATCCAGGCGCTTCTCGCGGCCAGGCTCGACCGGCTCGTGCCCGACGAGCGCACCGCCATCGAGTGCGCGGCGATCCAGGGTCAGGAGTTCGACCACTACGCGCTCGCGCGGCTCGTTCCCGAAGCGCTCTCCGGGCGGCTGGTCGGGATCCAACAGTCGCTCGTCCGGAAGGACCTCATCCGGCCGGCTGGCGAGGACACGTATCGGTTCAAGCACCTGCTCCTGCGGGACGCCGCGTACGAGTCGCTGCCGAAGGAGAAGCGCGCGGACCTCCACGAGCGCTTCGCCCAGTGGCTCGAGGTTGCGGTGCCCGAGGTCGAGGAGATACGCGGCTACCACCTCGAGCAGGCGTACAGATACCGGGCCGAGCTCGGGCCCGTCGACGAGCGCTCGCGGCAGCTCGCGCTCGAAGCCTCGAGGCTGCTCGCAGCGGCAGGGCGACGCGCGTCCCACAGGGCGGACGTCCCGGCCACCATTCACCTGCTTGAGCGCGCCGTGAGCCTGCTGCCCGACGGTGACCTCGAGGCCGTGGCCATCTATCCGGACCTGGGCGCCGCGATGATGGAAAGCGGGGACCTCGAGCGACCGGAGCAGCTCTTCCGGGACGCCGAGCGCTTGGGTGACGAGACGACTGCGCTACGCGCTCGCCTGGAGCGGACCTGGCTCGATATGTACCGCGGAGCGCCGATGGCAGAGGCCGTCGGTGTTCTCGACAGGACAATCGACGAGGCGCAGCGGATCGGCGAAGAGGTGATCCTCGCCGAAGCGCTCGGACACCAAGGGACCTTGCAGATGTGGCTCGGCGACAACGAAGAGGCAGAGCGCCTCCTGCGACGGTCGCTCGAGCACGCTGACGCGGTCGGGAACCATCGGCTCAGATCCGAGGCGATGCGGTGGATCGCACTCGTGATGATGTGGGGCGCGACTCCCGTCGACGTAGCGCTCCAGCAGTGCCGGGCGTTCGCCCAGGTCGCCGATCTCGGTCAGATGGCGCGCGCCGAGCTCCTGGTCGTCGAGGGAACGCTGCTCGCATTGACGGGAGAGTTCGAGCGAGGTCGGGAGCTGTCCGCCGCGGGGCGGGAAGCTCTGCTCGAGCTCGGTCAGCGAGTCCAGCACGCGTCCATCGCGCAGCTTTCAGCGACGATCGAAATGCTTGCCGAGGACACCGATGCCACAGAGCGCATGCTGCAGGAGGCGCATGAGATCCTCACGGCGGCAGGTGAGCGAGGCTACCTCTCGACCATCTCCGCGTTCCTTGCAGCTCGCGCTGGCGAAGCAGGGGCGCGACGCCGAGGCCGAAGCCTTCGCCGAGGAGGCGAGACGGGTCGGCGCAGCGGACGACTGGATGACCCAGCTGTACTGGCGCGTCGCAGAAGCAAAGATCGGCGCATCGAGGAACCAGCCCGACGATGCCCGACGGCTCGCGTATGAGGCCATGGAATTCGTGCTTGGCTACGAGAGCTTCGACGGGCCGCTCGCGGCCGTCGAGGTGGCCGAGTATCTCGATCCAGAGGATGCGCGGACGATCCTCGAGCGCGCGCTGCGCGGAGCTACGGCGAAGGGCAACGTCGTCATTGCGGCGCGCGCCCGCGAGAAGCTCGCAGCTCTTCCATGACGCCGGCGACCCACGCGTCGAGCTCCGCGAGCCCGCCGGTGTTCACGTACGAGTAGTCCGCGCGCTTGACCTTCTCGCGGTCGTCGATGAGGCGCTCTTCCCGCCCCTTCATCGGCACGTTCGTCCGCTGTTCGCGCAGGGCTCGAGGCGCCGTGATCGCAACCACCTTGTCGAACCGGTCCTGGGCGCCGACCTCGTAGAGGAGCGGAACCTCGGTCACGCAGACCTCGGGCGCACCCGGAAGCTTCGCCAGCTGCTCGCGCCAGTTCAGGTACTCCGCCGAGACACGCGGGTGGAGGAGACCCTCGAGCCAGGCCAGCGCCTCCCGGTCGCCGAACACGACCTGGCCGACCTCTGGCACGGTCGATCTGACCGTCCTCGTCGAGGATTCCGTCGCCGAGGCGCTCGAGCATCGCCGCCTTGACCTCGGGATCGGTGCGGATCAGGTGGTGGACGATCTCGTCGCTCGAGACGACGGCGGCGCCGTGCCGCGCGAAGGCCTTCAGCGCCTCGCTCTTCCCCGCCCCGATGCCGCCGGTGATGGCGACCGAGACTGGGGCGGCTACTGCTGCTCGTCGGTCTCTTCGGCCGGAGCCGGCTCGTCCAGCGCGGCAGTCTCGGCCGGTGTCTCAGGCTCTCGGGCTGCCGGCTCGGGCTCGGTGCCTCAGGCTCCACGATCGGCTCCGCCGGCTCGACGGGCTCCTCCTCGGGCGCGCCGACGGGCTGCGGCACGGCTCCGCGCCGGTGCTCTCGGCTCATCGGAGCCTCGGACGGGCCTTCGCTCGCGAAGACCTCGTCGGAGAGGCCGAGCTCGGACGCAGGCGTCGGGCCCTCGCCCTCGACCCGCTTCAGCGACAGCGACAGGCGGCGGCGCTCGGCGTCGACCTCGATGATCTTCGCCTGCACCTGGTCGCCCTGCGAGACGACCTCGCGCGGGTTCTCGACGTGGTGCTGCGCAAGCTCGGAGATGTGAACGAGCCCCTCGACGCCGGGCATGATCTCGACGAAGGCTCCGAAGGTGACGACCTTCGTGACCTTGCCCTCGACGACGTCGCCCTCGTTGTACTGGTCGAGGACCTGCTGCCAGGGATCGCTCTGGGTCTGCTTGAGCCCGAGCGAGATCCGCTGGCGCTCGCGGTCGATGTCGAGCACCTTCACCTCGACGGTCTGGCCGATCTCGAGCACCTCGCTCGGATGGTTGACGTGCGACCAGGAGAGCTCGGAGATGTGGATCAGGCCGTCCATGCCGTCGAGGTCGACGAAGGCGCCGAAGTCGACGATGTTCGAGATCTGGCCCTCGACGACGTCTCCGGGCTGGAGCCGGTCGAGGATCTGCTGGCGCTGCTCCTTGCGCTCGTCCTCGAGGACGGCGCGGCGCGACAGCACGACGTTGTTCCGCGAGCGGTTGAGCTCGATCACCTTCGCGCGCAGCTCCTGGCCGAGGAACTCGTCCAGGTCCTGCACGCGGCGGATGTCGACCAGCGACGCCGGCAGGAATCCGCGGACGCCCAGGTCGAGGATCAGGCCGCCCTTCACGACCTCGATCACGCGGCCGAGGATGGCCTCGCCGGACTCGGCCTTCTGCTCGATCGTCTTCCAGGCGAGCTCGAAGCGCGCGCGCTTCTTGGAGAGGATCAGCCGGCCTTCCGCGTCCTCCTTGGTCAGGACGAGCGCGTCGACCTCCTCGCCGAGCTTGACCTCGTCCTCCGGGTTCACCGACCGGCGGATCGAGAGCTCGGAGAGCGGGATGACGCCCTCGGACTTGTAGCCGATGTCCACGAGCACCTCGTCCTTGTCCACGCGCACCACGGTGCCGTGGACGACCTCCCCCTCGTTGATGGTCGGGAAGGTGGACTCGTAGTCCGGGATCAGCTCTCCCTCCGGCCCGGTGGTCCAGACCTCGGGGTCGTCTACGTGCTGTTTGTCGGCGATATCGCTCACCACGAGCGGCGCAGTATATCTGCGGATTTTCGGCTAGTTGATGCGGCGCAGGAAGTCGCGAACATGGCCTAGATAGGCGTCCTGGGCCTCGATCATGCTCATGTGGCCAGCGTTCGGCAGCTCCGCGTGCTCGCTGCCGGGAATGCCCTCGTGGAGGACGCGGGCGGCGCGCGGCGTTGTCGTCCGGTCGTGCTCGCCGACGAGGACGAGGGTCGGCTTGGAGACCCGGCCGAGGTCGGGCGTGTAGTCGAAGTCGCCGTAGCCGGCGCTCGCGAAGTGCCGCAGGACTTCCGGGGAGTAGACGGTGCCCTCCCCGAAGTCGGCCGGCGGCGGGCCGTGGAAGTGGAACGGGTTCTGGATCCGCATCAGCTCCGCGCAGTCCTCGGGCGTCTCGACCGTCTGCTCCCACTCCCAGGACTCGGCGATCGGCTTGCCGGCCTCGCCCATCGCCTCGAGCGAGGCCTCGACGTCGGCCATCAGCTCCGCGCTCGAGTCGCCGCCGCCGGAGATGACGTAGCCGGCGGCAGTGCCGAGGTTGATGGCGTGCCAGGTCGTGATGATCGCGCCGAACGAGTGGCCGAGGAGCGCGAAGCGGTCGAGCTCGAGCGCCTCGGCGAGCAGGTCGACGTCCCGCGCGAAGGCCTCGAGGCTGAGCGTCGCCGGATCGACGCGCTCGCTCTGTCCCTGACCGCGCTCGTCCACGTAGAAGACGCGGAACTCCTCGCCGAGGGGGTCGAGCCAGGGTCGAAGGTGCTTGTGGTCGAGGCCGGGCCCGCCGTGGAGCACGACCAGCGGCAGTCCGTCGTCGCCGACCGGCTCCACGAAGATGGTGTAGCCATCCGGGAGCCGGACGTTCAGCTCTTGGCCTCGTTCCAGTCCTCGCCGACACCCACGTCCACCGCGAGCGGCGGGTCGAGGTCGTACGCGGCGCACATCTCCTCACGCACGAGCTCCTTCACCTGTGAGACCTCCGCCTCCGGGACCTCGAGCAGCAGCTCGTCGTGCACCTGGAGGACGAGCTTCGCGCCGCGTCCCTCGTTTCGCAGCCGGCGGTGGATGGCGATCATCGCCTTCTTGATGATGTCCGCGTTGGAGCCCTGCATGACGAAGTTGACCGCAAGGCGCTCGCCGAGCCACGCGTCTGGCGGTTCGAGGCGCGCAGCTCGGGCACCGGGCGGCGTCGCCCGAGGAGGCTCGTCGTATAGCCGTCGCGGGTGGCCTGCTCGATCGTGCGCTGGATGAAGTCCTGCACGTGCGGGAACCGCGCGAGGTACGTGTCGATCAGCTCCTGCGCCTGCTCGCGTGAGATCTCGAGGTTCTCGGAGAGGCCGAACGACGAGATCCCGTAGACGATCCCGAAGTTGATCATCTTCGCCGTCGAGCGGTCGCCCGTCGTCAGCTCGGCCGGATCCTTGCCGAGCACCTCGGCCGCCGTGGCCGTGTGGATGTCGTCGCCGCGCGCGAACGCCTCGCGCAGCTTCGGCTCGCCGGAGACGTGCGCGAGGATCCGCAGCTCGATCTGGGAGTAGTCGGCCGAGAGGAGCCGGTGGCCCTGCTCGGCGACGAAGGCCGAGCGGATCTCCTTGCCGAGCTCGGTGCGGATCGGGATCGCCTGGAGGTTCGGGCTCGTCGTCGAGAGCCTTCCCGTCGACGCGACGGCCTGGTTGAACGTCGTGTGGAGCCGCTTGTCGTGCTCCGAGATCAGCGTCGGCAGCGGTCCGAGGTAGGTGTTGACGAGCTTCGAGTACTCGCGCCACTCCTCGATCACGCCGACGATCTCGTGCTCGTGCCGGATCTTGCGGAGAACGCGGGTATCGGTCGAGTAGCCGGTCTTGCCCTTGCGGTCCGGCGTCAGCTCGAGCTTCTCGAAGAGGATCCGCGCGACCTGCTGGGTCGAACCGACGATGAACTCCTCGCCCGCGAGCTCATAGGCCTTCTGCTCGAGCTCCTCCACCCGGTCCGCGAGCCGGGCGGTGATCTCCCCCATCCGGTACTCGTCGATCTTGACGCCGGTGTCCTCCATGTCGGCGAGCACCTGGGTGAGCGGCAGCTCGATCTCGCGGTAGAGGTGCTCGTGGCCGCGCTCCTTGAGGCGGGAGACGAGCGGCTCGGCGAGACGGAGCGTGGCTGCGGCGTGGCGGACGAGCGCGGAGGTGTCCTCGTCGGCCGGCGGGTCGGGGACGAGCTCGATCCCGTACTCGGCCGCGAGGTCGTCGAGCTCGTAGGTCGCACGGCCGGGGTCGATCAGGTAGGCGGCGAGCAGCGTGTCCTCCGCGGGCTCGACACGCTGCGCCTTCGCGTCGTGGGCGATGAACGCTCCTTCCAGGCGAGCCGGTCGCGGCCCGACGACGACGCCTTCCTCGGTCGCGACGGCGACGCGGCCGTTCTCTGCTGCGATCGCGCCCGACTCGGGCGGCTCGCCCTCCCGCCAGGGCACCTGGACACCCTCGAGCACCATCGGCGCCGCCGGGACGGTGGCATCGAGGTCGTCCACCCGGCTCAGCAGCCCGCGGAACTCGAACTGGCGGAACATCTCCTTCAGCCGCGAGCGGTCGGGCGGCGAGAGGACGAGCTCCGCCGGGTCGCAGTCGAGCTCGAGGTCGCGGCGCATCGTCGCGAGCTCCTTCGAGACCTTCGCCTGGTCGGCGTTCTCGCTGATGTTCTTCCGCCGGGCCGGCGTCAGCTCCTCGACGTGGTCGATCACGCCTTCGAGCGAGCCGTACTGCTGGATCAGCTGCGATGCGGTCTTGTCGCCGATCCCCGGGATCCCCGGGATGTTGTCCGAGCTGTCCCCCTTGAGCCCGATGAAGTCGGGGATCTGGTCGGGCGTGATCCCCAGGCGGGCCTCGACGCGGTCGGGCGTGTAGACGTTCACGTCGGCGACGCCCCTCGGCGTCATCATCAGCGTCACGTTCTCCGTGACCAGCTGGAAGGCGTCCCGGTCCGTCGAGACGACGGTCGTCTTCACGCCTGCCTGGTCGGCACGCGTGGCGAGCGTGGCGATGACGTCGTCCGCCTCCCAGCCCTCGAACTCGAGGTTGCGGTAGCCGAACGCCTCGACGATCGGGCGGAAGTACGGGAACTGCTCGCGGAGGAGGTCGGCCATCGGCCGGCGGTCGGCCTTGTAGCCCTCGTGCTGCTCCATCCGTTCGACCGGACGGGTGTCCCAGGCGACCGCCACGCCCTTCGGGCGGTAGTCGGTCAGCAGCTTGAAGAGCATGTTCGTGAACCCGAGCAGCGCGTTCGTCGGCATCCCCTCGCTCGTCGCGAGCTCCTCGGGCAGCGCGAAATACGCCCGGTAGGCGAGGTTGTTGCCGTCGACGAGGAAGAGATCGGAGTCGCGGGCCGGCGCATCGTCCAGCTGCAGCTCCTCGCCGGTCAGGGTCTTGGGGCTCACAGGGCCAACGGTATCGTCCTCCGCCGATGCCGGGCCTCGAGATTCAGCCGTTTTCCGAAGAGCACCTCGACGCGTCCGGCGAGCTGCTGGCGGAGCGCCATCGCCGCCATCGCCAAGCCGAGCCGCTGCTCACCGAGCCTGCCGGACTACCGAGCCGAGGTCGAGACGCTGTGGCGCGGCGAACAGGCCTCGGGCGTCGTCGGACTGCGGGACGGGCAGATCGCGGGCTACGTGCTCGGCATCCGCAAAGACGACGGGCCCTGGGGGCCGAACGTCTGGGTCGACCCGGCCGGGCATGCGGTGGAGCACGCGGAAGATCTCCGCGACCTCTACGCCGCTGCGGCGGTGGACTGGGTCGAGCAGGGCCGAACCCGGCACTACGCGCTTGCGCCTGCGTCCGACGCCCCGTTGCTCGAGGCGTGGTACCGGCTGAGCTTCGGCCAGCAGCAGGCGCTCGGAATCAGAGAGATACCCGATGCTGCGATGCCCGAGAACGTGCGAGTGGCCGAGGAGCGCGACATCGAGGCGCTGGTCGAGCTCGGGCCGCTCCTTCCGGATCACCAGGGCGGCTCGCCGGTGTTCTCGGCGTGGCGGACGCTCGAGACCGAGGAGGAACTGCGCCAGGAGGTGATCGACGACCTCGCCAATCCGGAGCTCGGCCTCTTCGTCGCGGAGGTGGACGGGCGTATCGTCGGCGGGTTCGAGCTGGCCCCGACGACGCTCTCGTCGATGCATGCCGGCCTCGCCCGCGTCGAGGGCGCCGTACTGCTTGCGTGGGCCGTAACGCGTGCCGAAGTCCGCGGTTCTGGCGCGGGTGTGGCACTCACCGAGGCTTGCTTCGCGTGGGCCCGCGAGCACGGCTACGAGGTGATGGTCACCGACTGGCGCGTCACGAACCTCCTGTCGTCGCGGTTCTGGCCGCGGCGCGGGTTCCGCGAGACGTTCCTGCGCCTGTACCGCTCGATCCCGTGAGCGTCCGCGAAGCAGAGCCGCTCGACGCCGACCGGGTGCTGCAGCTGATGGAAGACCTGACGAGGCCGGCAGTGGCGGACGACCCGCAGCCGCAGCGTGACGTGTTCCTCGCGCACCTCGAGCACCCGGACTGCCGCGTCTACGTCGCCGAGCTGGACGGTGAGGTCGCCGGCGCGGTCAGTCTCTGGATCCAGCCACGGCTCAACTGGACGACACCGCAGGGCTGGATCCCCGACCTGTTCGTGGACGAGGCGTTCCGCAGGCGCGGCGCGGCCCGTGCGCTGCTGGACGCGTGCGCCGAGGAATGCCGGCGGCGCGGCTGCCACGTCCTGACCCTCGAGTCGGGACATCATCGGACCGAGGCGCACCACCTGTACGAGTCGTACGGGTTCGTCCACCACGCCCGCGCCTACGTCCTCACCCTGTAGTGCGGGTCCCGCTCCTCGCCGGCTCGAGGCTGGCCGTCGTCGACGTGCCGCCCGACGCCCTCGTCCTCCGGCCGCCTCCACCGGCCGAGCCGCTCGCGGACGTCGGCGCGGCGGTTCGCGAAGCGCTTCGGTTCCCGCTCGCAGGCCGGCCGCTCGAGCAGCTCGCGATCCGCGGAGGGCGCGCGACGATCGTCGTCGAGCCCCCGGAGCTCCCCATCCCGAGCGCGGTCCGCGACCCGCGCCAGGACGCCTTGGCCGCGGCCGTCGCCGAGCTGGAGCAGGTCGGTGTCGCCATGGAGCGCCAGACGATCCTCGTGGCGGGCGGCCTCGGCCGGAAGGCGGGCGCCCACGAGCTCGAGAGCCTCGTCCCCCACGAGCTGGGCCGGCGCTTCTCCGGCAAGCTCGAGGTGCACGACGCGGCCGAGCCGGACCTGGTCGAGCTCGGGACGGCCGGCCGGATTCCGCTCCGGGTGAACCGCGCGCTCGTCGAGACCGACCTGGTCGTCGTCGTCAGCGCCGCCGAATCGGTGCTCCACGGCGGGCCCGCCGCGCTCCTCGCCGCGAGCAACCCCGAGGCGCTGCGTGCCGCAGGCGCCTACTCCCTGCTCGAGACGGCCGCGTCGCTCGGATGGCGCCTCGGCAGCGAGCTCGAGCGGGAGCTCTCGAAGCGCGTACCGCTGATCGGCGCCTCGCTCTCGCTGAACCCTCCGGTCGTCACGGGCGCCTTCCACGGCTACCCGCACGACCATCGGGCTTTCGAGCGGATCGCGGCGTCGCCGGTCCGGCTCGCGTTCCGGCTTGCACCCGGGCCGATCAGGACGCGGCTGCTCGGCTCGATCCCCCGTGAGCTGACCGCGACCTCGGCCCTGGGCGGCCCGCCGTCGATCGCCCACGTCGAGGCGCTGCTGCGCAGCGTCGAGGCTCGGGCGGCGCGCCTCGAGGAGCCGCTGGACGTCGTCGTCGTCGGGATTCCGGCTACGACGCCGCACCTGCCCCGCGAACGGCCGAACCCGGTACTCGCCGCCTACCTCGGGCTCGGTCTTGCGCTCCGGCTCTGGCGCGACGCCTTCCCGGTCGTGGACGGCGGCACTGCGATCCTGCTCAGCCCGTTCGACCGACGGTTCCCGCATCCGAGCCAGTCGCCATACCGGACGTTCTTCAATGCCCTGCGAGCCCTCGGGTCGCGCGCGGCGACCGAGCCGCAGGAACTCGGCGTCGCCGAGCGCGCGGCCGCCTCGGACTCGCGCGCGATCAGCGAGTACCGAGCCGGCCGCGCCTGCCACCCGGTCCTCCCGTTCCTCGAGTGGGCCGGCTGCCTGCCCGCGGTGGAGCGACTCGGCGCCGTCCTCATCGCCGGAAGCCGAGACGCCATGGCCGCGCGCCAGTTCGGCTTCGTCCCGACGCGGAACCTCTCGACGGCGCTCTCGATGGCGCGGGCCCGCGTCGGGGGAACGCCGAGGGTCGGGTTCGTCGTCGCCCCGCCTTACTTCCCGATCCGCACCGGCCCTTCCTGACCTAGTAACAACTTGTTACTAGCTCGGGACGCCGCTGAGCTGCAGGCGAAACGCCGCTAGTAACAGACTGTTACTTGCAGGAGAAGCGCGCCTACGATTCGCCCAGGTAGGTCTTGCGGACCTGTTCGTTCTGGGCGAGGGCCTTTGCGTCGTCGGCGAGCGCGATCACGCCGGTCTCCATCACGTAGCCGCGGTTGGCGACGTCGAGCGCCATGAGCGCGTTCTGCTCCACGAGGAGGATCGGCGTGCCCTGCTTGTTGATCTCCACGACGATCTCGAAGATCCGCTCGACGAAGATCGGTGCGAGGCCCATCGAGGGCTCGTCCAACAACAGGAGCCTCGGCTGCGCCATCAGCGCCCGCCCGATCGCGCACATCTGCTGCTCGCCGCCCGACATCGTCCCGGCCCGCTGGTTCTTCCTCTCCTGGAGCCGTGGGAAGAGCTCGAACACGCGGTCGAGCGACTCCCTGATGCCCGCCTTGTCGTCGCGCTGGAACGCGCCCATCTCGAGGTTCTCCATCACGCTCATGCGCGGGAATAGACGACGGCCCTCGGGGGACTGGCTGATGCCCATCTTGACGACGTCGTGCGGCGACTCCTGCGTGATGTCGCGGCCCTGGAACCGGATGCTGCCCTTGCGCGGATGGTTGAGGCCGTTGATCGAGCGCAGCGTCGTCGACTTCCCGGCGCCGTTCGCGCCGATCAGCGTCACGACCTCGCCGTCGTAGACGTCCAGCGACACACCCTTGATCGCGTGGATCGACCCGTAGTAGGTGTGGACGTCGTCGAGCTCGAGGATCTTGTTGCGGTCGGCCGACCCGGTCGGTGGGCGCTCGGCGACGGTCTCGGTCACTGCGCCACCGCCGCTGAGCCGAGATAGGCCTCGATCACCTTCGGGTCCTTCTGCACCTCAGCAGGCGCTCCCTCGGCGATCTTCTCACCGTAGTCGAGCACGGTGACGCGGTCGGAGATCCCCATCACGACTTTCATGTCGTGCTCGATGAGCAGGACGGTCAAGTTTTCTTCCTCCCGAAGGCGCGCGACGAACGCCGTGAAGTCGGCGGTCTCCTGAGGGTTCATCCCCGCGGTCGGCTCGTCGAGGAGGATGAGCTTCGGCTGAGTCGCGAGCGCACGGGCCACCTCGAGCCGGCGCTGGTCGCCGTAGGAGAGGTTCCGCGCCCACTCTTCCCACTGACTTCGTTGAAGGCCGCAGAACGCGAGCAGCTCGCGTGCGCGCTCTACGGCTTCGCGCTCCTCCCGCTTGACGCCGGGCGTCCGCAGAACGCTCTTGACGATCCCGCCCTTGAGTCGCGAATGCATCCCGACCATCACGTTCTCCCGCGCAGTCATCTCCTTGAACAGACGGATGTTCTGGAACGTCCGGCCGATCCCCCGCTCGGTGACCGCATGCGGCGGCTTGCCGGTCACGTCGTCACCTGCAAACACGATCTGCCCGCCGGTCGGCTTGTAGACGCCCGTGAGGCAGTTGAAGAACGTCGTCTTGCCGGCGCCGTTCGGGCCGATCAGGCTGACGATCGCCCGCTCGGGGATCACGAAGTCGACGTCGTTGACGGCGATCAGGCCCCCGAACTCCTTCCTCACCTTGGCCGCGACGAGGAGGTCGCTCAATTTACGGGCCCCCCTCTGACGTCGTAGAGGTACTCCTCATCGACCGCTCCCGGTTCGAACTCTGCTTTCCGCCGTGCGCTCGGGATCAACCCCTCGGGCTTGAAGAGCATGACCAGCACGAGGATCAGGCCGAAGATGCCGAACTGGTAGAGCGGCACGTCGATGTTCGTCCCCAAGGTCTCGTTGATCTCGGCGCCGATGTTCCCGAGGCCCTCCTGGTTGAGGTACGCGAGGAAGCCGCCGCCGAGGATCACGCCCCAGACGTTGCCCATCCCGCCGAGGATGACCATGCAGAGGATGAACACCGAGATGTTGAAGAAGAAGTCGTCGGGGAACGTCCCGCCCTTGAAGCTCGCGTAGTAGGCGCCCGCGATGCCGCCGAAGAACGCGCCCGGCCGCGTAGGCCCAGGTCTTCGTCCGCATCAGCGGCACGCCCATCGCGGCCGCGGCGGTCTCGTCCTCGCGGATCGCGATCCACGCGCGGCCGAGGCGCGAGTCGCGAAGCCGCACCGAGCAGAACACCGTGAAGAGGAGGAGCCCGAGGGCGGTCCAGTAGAAGACCTCGACACCGCCGATCTCCCTCCCGAGAAAGGTGGTATCGAACGACAGGTAGTCCTCCGGTAAGCCGGTCCAGCCGGCGATCGCCGCACCGAAGCCAGGCGGGTCGATCGGATTGATCCCCTGCGCGCCGTTCGTCAGGTTGAAGCCGGTGCCGAACAGGTTGTCCCCGTTGCGGGCGATCTGCGGCATGATCTCGCCGAACCCGAGCGTCACGATCGCGAGGTAGTCGCCGCGAAGCCGCAGCGTCGGAAGGCCGATCAGGATGCCGATGATCCCGGTGAAGATGCCGGCGACGATCAGCACGATCCAGATCGAGACATGGAATCCGGCCGCCTCTGGGTTGACGCCGACTGAGCCCACGTGGACGTTGCCGACGCTCTCCCCGAAATGCGGCGAGGCGAACCAGGCGGCGGTGTAGGCCCCCATCGCGTAGAAGGCGACGTAGCCGAGGTCGAGAAGGCCCGCGTACCCGACGACGATGTTCAGGCCGATCGCCATCATGATGAAGATCGTCATCGTCACCGCCGTATCGACGGACGGGAACGGGCCGAACAACGGGACCTCGTACAGCTCGTCCCGGTAGTACGGGTACGTGATCGCGAGCAGGATCGCGACCGAGGGAACGACCCACTTCCCGTAGCGGATCATGTCCCACGGGACCGCGTAGAGCGCGAGCAGGATCGCCGTCGAGATGATCAGCGACGTCGTGAAGCCCGAGAAGATGATCACGAGCACGATCCAGGCCACGGATGCAATGCCGCCCTTGATGAGGCGTGGGCGGAGCTCCCGGTCGAAGTCCGCGCGGCGTTCGCGTGGCAGGCCGGGAATGTTCACCTAGCCACCCTCGGGAACCTGCTCGCCGAGGAGACCCTCGGGCCGGAAGACGAGGATGATGATCAGCAGGGCGAAGATGATCGACTGCGTCCAGTCGCTGCCGGGGGTCGCCCAGCCGAGGCCGTTGTTGAACGACTCGATCATCGCGATCAAGAGACCGCCGAGGACCGCGCCGGGCAGGTTGCCGATTCCCCCGATCACGGCCGCGGTGAAGGCGATCAGGCCGAGGCGGAAGCCCTCGTCGTAGCGGATGTTGGTGATGTACAGCGCATAGAGAAGACCGGCGCTGCCGGCGAGTGCCCCGGCGATGAAGAACGTGAACGAGATCGTCCTGTTCACGTTGATCCCCATCATCGCGGAGGCGTCCCGGTCCTGGGCGGTCGCGCGCATCGCCTTTCCCTGTCGCGTCTTCTGCACCAGCCACATGAGCAGGAGCAGCACGGGAACGGTGAAGAGGAGCACGATCAGCTTGTCCCAGGTGTACGTGACCCCACCGATCGTGAAGACCTCGCCCCTCGGGAGGATGGAGTCGACGGAGGTCGGCCGCGCTCCCTTCCACACGAGGCCGACGTTCTGGAGGATGAACGACATGCCGATCGCGGTGATCAACGGCGCCAGGCGCGGCGCATGGCGGAGTCGACGGTAGGCGACCAGCTCGATCGTCGTGTTCAGGACGGCGCAGAAGGCCATCACGATCACGAGCATCAGGAGGATCATCGACCAGAGGAAGAGCCCGGAGTCCCCGGCCAGCCCGAAGCTCGAGACCATGGTGGCCACGAGCATGCCACCGAGCATGAACACGTCGCCGTGGGCGAAGTTGATCAGCTCGAGGATGCCGTAGACGAGCGAGTAGCCAAGCGCTACGAGCCCGTAGATCGCACCGTTTGTCAGCCCGATCAGGAACAGGCGGTAGAACTCG
Organism: uncultured Actinomycetes bacterium; assembly: GCA_963733215.1. GTDB lineage: Bacteria > Actinomycetota > Thermoleophilia > Gaiellales > Gaiellaceae > JACDAN01. Next base: position 66,318 of record CAVTCN010000029.1, on the reverse strand, counting down.
CTCGGCGTCTTGATGAAGTTGACGCCGAGCCAGATGACGAGCATGCCGACCAGGAGGATCGCGAACGCGGGCGCGATGTACTGCGGCAGCCTGCCGGCGAGGGTGGGAAGCGGAAGACGGCGCGCCTGAGTGGCCATTCGTCCCTTCTGAACCGTCGGGGGAGGACCATTGTCCTCCCCCGACAGGTTCGATGAGCTGTCCTAGTTAGCCCTCGACGAAGTCGAGCTCCGGAGTGACGCTCTTGACGTACGTCTCCTCGCCGTTCTTGACCTGGTACACGGAGACCAGGCCGAGCGTCGTGTCGCCGTTCTCGTCGATCTGGAACGACCCGATGATGCCGTCCGTCACGTCGGTCTCGAAGAGCGCGGACGAAACCGCGGCCCGGTCCGTTCCGCCCTTCTCGATTGCCGCGAGCAGCACCTGGGCAGCCTGCGCGGCGTACGCCGTGTACGGGTTCGGCGCCTTGCCTTCGGCCTCGGTGAAGCCGTCCACGAACTCCTTGCCGGCGCCCTTCAGCTGATCGACCGGGACACCCGGCTGGGTGATGTACATGTCGTTCGCCGCGGCGCCCGCGCCCTCGATGGTCGCCGAGATCGGCGTCCACCCGTCGGGCCCGAGGAGCTGGACGTTCGGGGCTCCGGCCACGATGTCCTTGATCAGCTTGCCGCCGTTGTTGCAGACGATGCCGCCGAGGAAGACGGCGTCGGCGCCAGACGAGCTGATGCGGCTGGCCAGGGACTCGTAGCTGGACGCTTTCTTGTCCCACTTCTGGTTGCCGAGGATCTGGATCCCCAGCTTCTCCGCGTACTCGGCGAACAGCGTCGCGATTCCGAGGCCGTACGTCTCGCCGTCGTTGAGGATGAAGATCTTCTTCAGGCCGAGCTCGTCCGCGTACTGCGCGTTCGCGGCACCCTGGAACTGGTCGTTCCAGACCACGCGAGCGTAGTTCCGCGTGCCGGACGGGTAGTAGTTGTCCGGCTCGCCGGCCTCCGTGCCGGGGCCGCCCTCCGTCAGGCCCGGATACGTGTTCGCCGGGCTGACCATCGCGAGGGACTCCCGGTTCGCGATCGGGATCACGAGCTTCGCGCAACCGGAGTTGAACGTCCCGATGACGCCGATCACGCTTGCGTTGTTGGCGTATGCGCGCCCGTTCGACGAGCACTTCGCCGAGTCCCAGCTCCCGGCCTGCGCCGTGGAGTCGTCACACGACTGGTAGCCGAGCACCGTGTCGCCGGCCTTCCAGTCCTGCTGCTCGAGCATGTACTCGATGGCATCGGCCATCTCGGTCGTCAGCGCGCGGTTGGCGCCCTGCAAGGGGAAGTCCGACGCGATCAGCGCGTCCGGCTCTTCCTCGCCCTGGCGGATCGGGCCGCAGGATGCGGACGGAAGGGCCTCGACGGCGCCGCCACCGCCACCGCCTCCGTCTCCGCCGTCGTCGTCGTCACCGCCGCAGCCGGCCGCTGCCAGGGCCAGGACGGCAACGAGCAAGATCAGAAACCCGAGTACCCCTCGCTTTCTCAAAATCACTACTACGCCTCCTCCATCGCCAGATCCGTGGGGGCAAGTATCCGGGCTGCGGTTCGTTGGCGCAAGCAAGAACCCTCGCCGGTTCGCGGGCCCCCGCCCGCCTCGCCGAAAGTCTCACGACTTTCGGCGGCCGTAGGGAAGCCGGGCGGCGCTGCGCGCCGCCGGGATCCATGCCGAAGGTGGGACTCGAACCCACACGAGGTTTCCCCCACCGGATTTTGAGTCCGGCGCGTCTGCCAGTTCCGCCACTTCGGCGCTGTCTTTAGGGTAGCCCCGTGGCTGGCCGGATCGGGATCCTCACCGGCGGCGGGGACTGTCCCGGGCTCAACGCCGTGATCCGCGCGGTCACGCGGCGCTCGCTCGACCGCGGTTCCGAGGTGATCGGCGTCCGGGAAGGCTGGCGCGGGATGACCGACCGGCTCTTCCAGCCGCTGGACTACCGGGCGATCTCGGGCCTGCTGCCCCGTGGAGGGACCATCCTCGGCACCTCCCGGACGAACCCTTTCAAGAGCGAGGACGGCGTCCAGAAGGTCCTGGAGACCGCGAAGGCGGAGAGCTTCGACGCGCTCGTCGCAGTCGGCGGCGAGGACACGCTCGGTGTCGCCGCCCGGCTTCACGCCGAGCATGCGTTCCCGGTCGTCGGCGTCCCCAAGACGATCGACAACGACCTGTCCGGCACGGACTACACCTTCGGGTTCGACACGGCCGTCTCGATCGCGACCGAGGCGATCGACCGGCTGCACACGACTGCGGAGTCCCACAACCGCGTGATGGTCGTCGAGGTGATGGGCCGCCACACCGGTTGGATTGCGGTCATGAGCGGGATCGCCGGCGGCGCCGACGCGATCCTGATCCCCGAGCAGCCGATCACGGTCGAGGCGGCGTGCGGGGAGCTCCGGCGGCGGCACGAGCGCGGCAAGGACTTCTCCATCGTCGTCGTCAGCGAGGGGTACGAGCTCACCTACGAGTCGGGCGAGCAGCGCGCCGTCACCCAGGAGGCGGGAGACGTGACCAGTTCGGCCATGTCCGTCTGGGCGGCGTCGGCGAGGCACTCGCCCGCGACATCGAGGGGCGGACGGGCTACGAGACGCGCGTCACCGTCCTGGGCCATGTTCAGCGCGGGGGCTCCCCCACGCCGCGCGACCGGGTCCTGGCGACGCGCTACGGCCTCAAGGCCGCCGATCTCGTCGAGGAGGGCCGCTTCGGCCGCATGGCCGCACTCCAGGGTGACTCGATCGTGGACGTCGCCCTCGAGGAGGCAACCCGTCAGCTCAAGACGGTCCCGCGCGAGTTCTACGACGTCGCGGAAGCGTTCTTCGGCTAGCGCAGCAGCTCGACTAGCGGGAAGCTCCGATGGCTCCGTGGGGGCACGAGGTAGTTCTGCCGGTGTGTCGTCCGGAGCACGGAGTTCAGGCCCTGCGCCCGCGAGCGGGCCTCGAGCGGCAGCTCTGTGCCGTCGGGCAGGACGCCGTCCATGGCGAGGCGGTTCCGGCGGAAGTCGTCGCTCGACGGGTTGAACGTGATGAAGTGGAGCCCCGCGTCCGGCTGCTCCGAGTGGCGGTCGCGCTCGGGATCCGAGGTCCAGAAGAACGGGTTGTCGAGCGTGTTGAAGTCCGCGCGCAGCGGAATCGCCGAGCCCTTGGCGTAGGTCTCGCCGTCGGCGCCCTTGATGTCCATCTGCAGGCGAGAGGTCGGCTGGATCGAGCCGCTGTGCCCGATCGCGCCCGTGCGGCTGAAGTCGGTCTTCAGATCGGCCTCGGATGCGGCGTCCTCGGGCGCCTGCGGCAGCGTCTGCGCACCCTCCCGCGCCTGGAAGCCCGGACGGAACGTCGTGTCCACCCGGTCGCGGTAGTCGAAGTCGAGATACCAGGCCTCGACGTTCTCGAACAGGTGGGACAGGTGCATGTGCGTCCCGCCGCGGAAGTACCCCTCGCGTACGTCGACGAGACCGAGCGTCTCGAAGCTGGCGATCCGGGACTGGCCCTGCGTGTCGCGCTGCGTCGAGGTGAACCCGAGGAAGAGCTGGGAGCCCTCGGGGATCAGGTCGGCGCCCTGGATGCCGGCGGCGGTCGCCATCTGCTTCGGCAGCCCGGCCCCGCCGGAGAACCCGCCGCCCTGAAAGCCCTTGCGGATGCTCGTGAGGTCGAAAAGGCCGTCCGTGTCCGCGAAGAGCGAGCGGGCAGCGTCGGCGACGTGCTCCCGCTCGTCGCTCCGGAGCAGGAACGCAACGTCGTTGGACTCGAGGATCGTCGTGTCCGGGTCGCTTGGGAACCGCTGCGCGTCCTGAAGCGCCGACACCGGCTGCTCGGCGCTGGTGGATGCGCGCCGGTCGACCGGAAGATGCCGCCCGGCCGGCCGTGAAACCACCCGGCGGAAGTAAGGCAGCCCCCAGGCGACGGTGACCGCCAGGCCCGCAGGGCTCGGCTCGTACCGCGACTCGAGCGAGCCGAGCGCTTCCTCGAGCACCCGCTGCGCCTCGCGGAGGTCACGGCGAGCTTCGACGGCAAGCCGGCCCGTGACCACCTGATGGTGAAGCGGTGGCTCCACCACCTCGACGCCCTCGTGGGTGATCAGCTTCATCCCCGAGAGGAGGTACTGCTCCTCCCTGAGCTCGCCGGCCTCGGCGCGAGGCGGCGACTCGACGAGCTCGTCGACGAGCTTGTAGATCCCCGCAGCTCCGAGTGCGCCGGCGGCCGCGCCGCCGAGCAGCTCTTTCCGAGTGAGCCTCACCTACGCCTTCGGTTCGATGCCCTCGAGCCCGCCGACGATCCGGTCGAGGTTCTGGAGCACCCGGCGGAAGGTGAGCGGAGGCGCAACGTGCTCGCTCACCGCGTAGAGCGAGCCGTTCTCGACCCAGGTGTACGTGACGTGCCACTGGTCCGCATCCCGCGAGACCGTGTAGACCGTCACCGTCTTCCCGTCGACCTCACGCGTGCCCTGGGGGTCGCTGAAGCAGGGGACGGAACGGCGGCGCGTCTTCCCGCCGGAAGTCTGCGTGTCGACGCAGCGCGGGACCGCGGTCTTGCCGGGGTAGCCGCGGAAGTTGACGTGGACGTCCCCGCTCCCCGCCTCGTGCCAGAGAAAGCCGGCGAGGTAGCTTCGGTCCTTGCCGACAGCGACGCCGTCACTGTTCCACTGCCCGCCGATCTCGGCGTCGATCGGGCTCGGCATCCACGAGGGGCAGTAGACGCGCATGCCGACGTCGTCGGCGAGGTTCTGCCAGCCGGGCTTCCAGGCGGCCGGGCAGGCAGCAGCCTGCTCGCCCGCCGACGCCGTCTCCTCGACGCCGTCGTCCCCCATGGAGCAACCGGCGCCCACCAGCGCCAGCAACACGATCAACAGAGCCCTGCGCACCCCGTCAGAGGGTAGCCGCGTCATTCAATGAGCAACAGCGCGTCCGTCGGCGCATAGTCGTCGGTCAACGTCGGGACTCCCGCGAGCGAGACGTCTTCGTCGTATCGGTCGTTGATGGCCTGCGTCAGATCCGGGGCGCTGGGCGAGTCGGCTCTGACCTCCCGCCAGCGCTCGTTGAGGAACTCCTTCGAGGGCGCTGCCTGCTCGGTGGCGACGAGCATGAGGTTGCGCACGCTTGCGTCGCCCTCGTCGCCCTCGAGCTTCACGGGGTGGACGAGCACCGTCGGGAACGCAGTTCGGTACGTCCGGTAGACGGATCGGAAGAGGCGCGACTGCTCGCCCGTGATCGCGCCGATGGTGTTCGTGACCACCACGCCGCCCGGGTTGAGGCGCGAGCGGACGAGCTCCATGAACTCGGCGGTGAAGAGGTGGAACGGGATCGCGTCCGCGTAGAAGGCGTCGATCATGATCGCGTCCCACCTCCGGTCGTCGTCGTCGAGCCACTGGCGGCCGTCGTCCACGTCCACCTTGATCCGTGAGTCGCGCGGCAGCTCGAAGTACTCGTGTGCGACGTCCACGACCACCGGGTCGAGCTCGACTGCCTGCAGCTGCAGGTCGGGGAAGTCCTGCCAGAGGCGCTTGGGCGACGAGGCTCCTCCGAGCCCGATGAGGAGGACGTCCTTCATCTCCGACTTGTAGGCGCGGGCGAGGTGGAAGTAGTCCGAGTACCCGAACGCAGTCGCAAACGGGCGGGCTCGGATCATCCCGCTCTGGTACGAGTTGTCGAAGCGGAGGTACCGATTCTGCTGGTCGTCCGCGACGCTCAGCCGGTGGTACCTCGTGTCCTTCGCGTACCGGAGCGTCAGGCCGGCGGTGTCCGTCGGCTGCTGCCCGCTGACCGAGCCTGCGCGCCGGTAGAGCGGCGACCAGTTGCGCGCCTGCGCCTCGCTGATCGTCCCTCCGGTCTCGGGGGCCAGCGCGACCGCAGCTGCGCCGGCGAGGACGGCGCCGCCGAGTGCGACGGCGGCTGTGCCGACGAGATGCTCGGCAAGCGCGAAGAGCATGGCGGCGGCGAAAAGCACGGCAGCCGAGATCCCCAGCAGCTGATCGGTGCCGAACTCGGGGATCAGCCAGAACGCGGTCGCGAAGGTGCCGGCGATCGACCCGGCGGTCGAGATCGCGAAGAGGCGGCCGGCGGTCTGGCCGAGGGTCGCCAGCGACTGCGCGTGCAGGCGCACGGCGATGGGCGCAACTCCGGCGAGAATGATGCTCGGAGCGCCGAACAGCGCGATCGCGGCGAGCAGCGGGTTCAGCCGCGGGCCGGGATCCCACTCCACGATCGCCTCCAGGACGGGCCCGTCGAGCACGGGGATCGCGAGCACGCCCAGAGCGCCGAGGCCCATGACGATCGCGAGGAGCCGCGGCTCCGGCCAGCGGTCGGCGAGGACTCCGCCCGCCCAGTAGCCGATCGCGAGGCCGGCCAGGACGATGCCGATCAGCGAGCCCCAGACGAACAACGAGTTGCCGAAGAACGGCGCGAGCACGCGGCTCGCCGCGATTTCCATCCCGAGGACGACCGCGCCGGAGACGAACACGGCGCCAGCCACAGCAAAACCATGCCGCCGAGTCGCCACGGGGACCCCCTCTACAGCTCGTACACCGCTACCCAAGGCCCCGCCAGTTTGCCCGTCGCGGCCTGGTAGAAGCGCCGGTTCCCCTGTCGCTCGAGCTGGCCGTAGAAGCGTGCGTCCCGCGGATAGTGCTCCTTTGCTGCTGCAACCCGGTCGGCCACGGCGCCCGTGACGACGACGTAGCCGACACCCATCCGGCGGAGGCGGGCGAGGTCCCGCTCGGGATCAGGCGGGCGTCCGGGGCCTGGCAGCGCGAGCCGGTGGACGCGAACGGTGTCCGGTGTCGCCGTGGACGGATCGGCCGCGACGAGCACACCCGGCGTCAGGTTCGCCTCCATCCAGTCGTGAGCGACGACCCGCGTATCGGTCTTCGCCAGCTCGCGGGTGTCGCCGATCGACCAGACGAGTGGGATAACGAGCAGGAGCAGCGTCACCGAGGCCAGCGCCCGCACCCGCCCGGCGAGCGCACCGAGCGCGGGGACTAGCGGGAGCACGTACCGGTCGAAGTGCGCGTCGAGGGGCAACAGCGTCGCGAAGTAGGCGAGGACGAACGCCGCGAGGATCTTGTCGGCATGGCTCCGCCGGATCAGTGCGAGGATCAGGCCGAGCAGGGCGACGAGCAGTGCCGGCCCCATCCCCTCCCAGAGGCGGTCGACGAAGGCGATCGGCGTCGGCCAGTCGTCCTCGAAGCCGAGCCAGCCGCGGCGTCCGAGCTCCTGCACGCGGCGGACGTCTCCGAGCGCGGAGGACAGGTGGACGACGAAGAACGGGCTCGTCACGGCGAATGCGACGGGCGCGAGCGCGGCGGAGATCGCGAGCCGGCGCCACTGGCCCCAGCCCGCGACGACAAGCGGCACGAGGAGGATGAACGCGGGGTACTTGAAGCCGGCGGCGACCCCGATCGCGACTCCGGCCGCGGGCAGCCGGCGCGTGACCATCAGCCCGAGCGCGAGTGCGACGCCGAGCGTCATCGGCACATCCGTGACGGCCATCCGGGAGTACGCGACGTGCGTCACCTCGACGGCGGTGACCGCGCCGGCGACGAACCCCGCCATCGTCCCGTAGGCCCGGTAGCCGAGCCACCACGCTGCCGCGATGCCGGCGAGGCCGAGAGCGACCACGACAAGCCGGCCGGCGAGATACGACGGATCGTCGGCCCAGCCCTGGAACGGCGCGATCGCATACATGAGCAGGGTCGGGTAGTCGAACCACTCGGGGTCGAGCCCCCCGCCGTGGCGCATGTCCCAGGCGCGCGGGACGATGCTCTCCTCGTCCGGGTTGAGGAGCGGGAAGGGCAGCCCGTACTGGATGCCGACGAGGCGGATCGCGGCGGCGCCGGCGAGCAGCGCCCCGAGCGCGAGCCACCGGTTGCCCCACCGGCTCGGCTCGGCTAATCCCCGGGCCCGAATCAGACTTCGGGCGGGGCCGACCCGACCAGATCGGCGATGTTCCCGGCGTAGACGATCACCGCGTCCATGCCCGCGCGCTCGAGCTCGGCGACCTGGTCGCGCGTGCTGGCGCCCACGTCGGCGATCGCGAGCTTCCCTGCCGGGACGTCCTGGAGAAGCTCCAGCGCGTCAGCGAGCGGCTCGTCGCCGTCGGCGTGCAGGACGAGCACCTCGGGATCGAGCTCCTCGAGGACGAACTCGAGGTGTTCTTCCTTGCCGATCCGCGGGGCCACCTCCCAGTGCTCGGCGAGGTCGGCACGAATCTGCTCCAGCCACTCCCGGTCCTCGCCGTCGACGTCGACGATGCAGGCGTCGGCCGCTTCGGGGGCAGTCCGCTCCGGATCGTAGACAACCAGGATCGGGAGCTCCGTCGCCGCCCGGACGGCTGCCAGCTGCTCCGCCTGCCCGCCCGAAACGAGCACGCACTCGGCACCGGCAGCTTCCGCGTCGCGCGCCGCATCCGCGCTCTCGACGCCGACGATGATCGAGATCCCGTCGCCCTCGGAGATCGCCTGGCTGAGCCGACGCTTCGTCATGTCCTCGGAGTCACGTCCGGCATCTTCACGGTTTCGGCGCTTTTCCGTCTCACATCCGTGCGCGCGGCAGAACTACGATCGCATCGGGGAGGAGGCGGGGGCAACCTGATCTAGATACGAAGGGCGGCTCAGACGCCGATCGGGTGCCAGACCGTCTTCAGCTCGAGGAACGCCGCGATCTCGTACGGGCTCTGTTGGTCGGCCCGGCCCCGGACCACCCGCTTGACGTTGTCGGCGGCGAGCCGCTCGAGCTCGGGGATCTCTCCGTCGGCGCCGGCAACGTCGATCGCGTTCACGTCCATGTGACCCGCGAGCCACGGCGCGAGCTCCGCCTTGAACCCGGTGAGGATGTTCACCACACCACCGGGGACGTCGGAGGTCGCCAGCGCCTCCGCGAGCTCGATCGCCGCGAGCGGAGCGCTCTCCGACGCCAGCACGACCGCCGTGTTGCCGCCGACGATCACGGGTGCCAGCCGGCTGACGAGCCCGCCCAGTGCCGGTTCGTCGGGTGCAACGATCCCGACCACGCCGGTCGGCTCCGGGATCGTGAAGTTGAAGTACGGCGCCGCCACCGGGTTCGAGGTCCCGAGAACCTGCGCGTACTTGTCGGCCCACCCCGCGTACCAGACCCAGCGATCGACGGCGCTCTCGACTTCCTTGCGCCCCGAGCTCAGCTCCGCGAGCTCCTCCTTCCGTGACTCCATCATCTCGGCGATGCGATAGAGCACCTGCCCGCGGTTGTACGCGGTCATCCCGCGCCACTTTCCGAAGGCGCCGCGGGCAGCCCGCACCGCGTCGCGAACGTCCTTCCGCGACGCGCGCGCCACGTTCTGGCCCTGGGCCTCGTACGTGCGCCCCGATTCCGACCGCGGGAAGTCGCCGCCGACGAAGAGCTTGTACGTCTTCCGCACAGGAAGTCTGGTCACCCGCGCACCTCCGACTCCTCGAGGTCGAGGTACGGCTCGAGCCCGTGGAGGCCGCCTTCGCGCCCGAAGCCGGACTCCTTGTAGCCGCCGAACGGCGAGGTCGGATCGAAGCGGTTGTACGTGTTCGCCCAGACGACGCCGGCCTCGAGCCGGCTCGCCATCCAGAGGATCCGTGAGCCCTTCTCCGTCCACACGCCGGCGGAAAGTCCGTACGGCGTGTTGTTCGCCTTCTCGACAGCCTCGTCCGGTGTCCGGAAGGTCAGCACCGAGAGGACGGGCCCGAAGATCTCCTCCTGGGCGATCCGGTAACTCTGCGCGACATTGGTGAACACCGTCGGGACGAACCAGTAGCCCTTCTCCGGCAGGCGGCACGGCGGCTGGTAGATCTCGGCGCCTTCCTCCTCGCCGCTCTGAACGAGCTCCTCGATCCTTTCGAGCTGCTGCTTGGAGTTGATCGCGCCGACGTCGGTGTTCTTGTCGAGCGGATCGCCGACCCGAAGCGTCGTCAGGCGGCGCTTGAGCTTCTCGATCACCGGCTCGTAGATCGACTCCTGGACGAGGAGGCGCGACCCCGCGCAGCACACGTGGCCCTGGTTGAAGTAGATCCCGTTCACGATTCCCTCGACGGCCTGGTCGAGTGCGGCGTCGTCGAAGATGATGTTCGCGGCCTTGCCGCCGAGCTCGAGTGTCAGGCGCTTGCCGGTCCCGGCGAGCTCGCGCCGGATCGCCTTCCCCACCTCGGTCGAGCCCGTGAACGCGATCTTGTCGACGTCCGGATGCTTGACGAGCTCAGCGCCCGCACGGCCGTCGCCCGTGATGATGTTGACGACGCCGGGCGGCAGCTCCGCCTGGCGGAGGACGTCGGCGAACAGCAGCGCCGAGAGTGGCGTCGTCTCGGCGGGCTTGAGGACGACCGTGTTTCCGGCGGCCAGCGCCGGCGCAATCTTCCACGCGAGCATCAGCAGCGGGAAGTTCCACGGGATGATCTGGCCGGCGACGCCGACGGGACGCGGGCGGCGGTGCGGGAACGCGTACTCGAGCTTGTCGGCCCAGCCGGCGTAGTAGAAGAAATGCGCCGCCGCCAGCGGCAGGTCGACATCGCGGGACTCCTTGATCGGCTTGCCGCCGTTCAGCGACTCCAGCACCGCGAACTCTCGCGACCGCTCCTGGAGGATTCGCGCGATCCGGAAGAGGTATTTCGCCCGCTCTGCCGGGGAGATGGTCGACCAGCCGTTGTCGTACGCATCCCTGGCCGCCTGCACGGCGAGGTCGACATCCTCGGGCCCGGCCTGGCCAACCTCGGCGAGCACCTCCTCGGACGCCGGGCTGACGGTCGGGAAGTACTCGCCCGACTTCGGCTCGACGAGCTCGCCTCCGATGTAGAGGCCGTAGCGCTCCTCGAGGGTGACGATGTCGCGCGACTCGGGAGCAGGCGCGTAGTCCCAGCCGGAGGGAACCGGCGCGCGATCTTGGCGGCGCTCGAGGTCAGTCAATCGTGAAGTAGTCCGGGCTCTGGTAGTTGCCTGTCTTCTCCTTGCGGATCTGCATCAACACGTCGTTGAGGAGCGTCGAGGCGCCGAGCCTGTAGAGGTCGGGCGTCAGCCACTCGATTCCGAGCGTCTCGTGGAGCTGGACGAGGTACTGCACGGCCTGCTTCGCCTGGCGGATGCCGCCGGCGGGCTTCATGCCGACCTTGCGTCCGGTCTCCTCGTGGACGTCGCGGATCGCCTCGAGCATGACGAGCGTGACCGGGAGTGTCGCCGCCTGCGGGAGCTTTCCCGTCGAGGTCTTGATGAAATCGGCGCCCGCGGCCATCGCGAGCAGGGAGGCGCGGCGGACGTTGTCGTACGTGCCAAGCTCGCCAACCTCGAGGATCACCTTCAGGTGGGTGTCGCCGCAGGCCTCCTTGACCTGGACGATCTCGTCGTACACCTTGGCGTAGCGGCCGGAGAGGAACGCGCCGCGGTCGATCACCATGTCCACCTCGTCGGCGCCCATGTCGACGACCTCGCGAACCTCGGTCACCTTGACGCTCGTCGAGCTCTGGCCGGACGGGAAGGCCGTTGCGACCGACGCCACCTTGACGCTCGAGCCCTTGACCCGCTCGACCGCCGCGGGGACGAGATTCGGGTACACGCACACTGCGGCGACGGAGGGGACGCTCGCGTCCGAGGGGTCGGGCCGGACCGCTTTCGACGCCAGCGCAGCGATCTTCCCTGGCGTGTCCTGACCCTCGAGCGTGGTCAGGTCCATCATGCGGACAGCCAAGTCGAGCGCGAAGAGCTTCGCCTCGCGCTTGATCGACCGGCGGGCAAGTGACGCGGCCCGCTCTTCGACCGCAACCTGGTCGATTGCGCCGATTCGCGGGAGGCGCGGCTCGAGCGGAAGCTCGAAGCCGGACGGAAGCGCGGGTGCCTTGGCCATCGGCTGAGTGTAGCCCTCGTCCGCTGAGCCAACGGCCGCGCGAATAGATTCCCCCCGGCTGTGAAACGGCGTCTGCTCTCGCTGCTCAACCGGCTCGCACTGCTGCTCCCTGCCTACCGTGGGTACGAGGCGCTACGGGCCGTGCGTGGGCGGGGCGGGACCGCCGACGACGGGCTCCCGCTGCCGCCCGCGCGACTTCGGTTGATGGTCGCGGGGGTTCCGCAAGCCGACTGGTTTCTCGCCGGCGGCGGAGCGGCGGCGCAGTCGATCCGAGACGCCGTGCCCGTTCCGCTCGAGTCGATGGGCTCGATCCTCGACTTCGGCTGTGGATGCGGCCGGGTGATCCGGTGGTGGCGGGACCTCCCTGCCGAGATCCACGGATCCGACTTCAACCCGACGCTGGTTCGCTGGTGCCGCGAGAACCTCCCCTTCGCCGCATTCGAGGTGAACGGGCCTGAGCCGCCGCTTCCGTATGCCGACGACTCCTTCGACCTCGTCTATGCGCTGTCGGTTCTCACCCATCTGCCTGTCGAGACGCAGCGCCGCTGGCTCGAGGAGCTTGCGCGCGTCGCCCGGGAGTGGGTGCTCGTGAGCATTCACGGGGAGCCGTACCGCGTCCGGCTCACGGAGGAGGAGTTGAGGCGCTTCGACGGAGGCGAGATCGTCGTCCGGTGGGGCGAGGTCGCGGGGACGAACCTCTGCACGGCGTTCCACTCGCGGAGCGCATTCGAGAAGCTCGTCGAGCCCCGCTTCGAGCTGGTGTCGTACGTTCCCGAGGGCGCGAAGGGCAACCGGCCCCAGGATCTCGCCCTGCTGCGGGTCAGGTGAGCGGGCCGACGCGGAGGCTTCTCGTAGCTTGCGCGCCTGGGGCCACCCCGGGCCACCACCCGCTATCGATCCTACTCCGGAGAATCGCGCGTGTCTGTGACCGGAGCGAGCCGAAAGTGCGCCGAGGTCAAAGCCCGAGCCGCTCCAGCATCCGCTCGTCCCGTCGCCACTTCGGCCGCACCTTGACGACGAGCTCCAGGAACACGGGCTGACCGAGCACCGCCTCGATCTCCGGGCGCGCACGCGTGCCGATCTCGCGCACCATCGCGCCTCCCTTGCCGACGAGAATCTGCTTCTGCGAATCCGTCTCGACGTAGATCGCGACACGAACGACCTTGCCCTCGATCTCCTCCACCTCGGCCGTGATCGAGTGCGGCACCTCGTCCCGGGTCAGCTGAATCGCCTTCTCGCGGACGAGCTCGGCGATCTGCTCGTCGACCGAGAGGTCGGTGCGCTGATCGGGCGGAAAGTAGGCAGGGCCGTCCGGCAGCAGCGCAACGAGCTCGTCCCGAAGCCCTTCCACGCCGTCCCCCGTCTTCGCGCTCACCGGATGCAGCGCATGGAAGTCGCCGAGCTGCGAGGCCGTCTGCATCTGGGACGCGATGTGGCCTGGCTTGAGCCGATCCACCTTGTTGACGACGATCACGACCGGCACGCCGAGCTCGAACACCCGCTTGGCGATGAAACGGTCGCCGGAGCCGATCCGGTCGCGTGCATCGAGGACGAAGAGCACCGCATCGACGTCCTCGAACGACGAGTCAACCGTCCGCTGCATGTGCTCGGTCAAGGTGTCGCGTGGTCGCTGGAACCCGGGGAGATCTGCGAGCACGAGCTGGTAGTCGGGCCCGTTGGCCACACCGAAGATCCGCCGGCGCGTCGTCTGCGGCTTGTCCGAGGTGATCGCCACCTTGCCACCTGCCAGGGCGTTTACGAGCGTGGACTTGCCGACGTTCGGCCGCCCCGCGACGGCGACGAAGCCTGACTTCACAGCTCGAATGTGTCGGGCAGGAGCTCGTCGGGAGTCGTCACCGCAACGCCGCCGTCGCCTTGCCGGTAGATCACGCGCTCGATCCGAAACTCGTGAAACCACTGACGGCAACCTCCGCAGGGGGAGGCGTTCACGGCCAGCGCCTCGATCTCACCGGGACGCGCGCCGGCGGTTGCAGCTGCGGCCAATGCGGTCTTCTCGCCGCAGATGCCCAGCGGATAGGCCGCGTTCTCCACGTTGACGCCCACGAAGATCCGACCGTCCCGGGTCCGAACCGCAGCGCCGACGTGGAACTCCGAGTAGGGCGCGTACGCGTTGGCGGCGGCGGCATCCGCCCGCTCGAGCAGCTCACGGTCCGCGTCGGTCACGTCCAGAAGAGTTGAAAGAGCACGAGCGTGACAAGGGCGCCGAGCACGCCGCCGGAGACGACCTCGACGAAGGAGTGGAAGCCTGCCTCGATCCGAGTCTGCGCCACGAGCAACGCCATGATGAACGTCAGAGTCGAGATCAGGAACCAGTGGGTCGAGTCACCGAGGATGTAGGTCGCCGCCATCCACCCCGCGAACGCGATCGCCGAGTGCCCCGAGGGCAAGCCGCCGCGCAGTGGCCGCCCGCGTCCCGTGTAGGCCTTCGCGCCGATCACGAGGATCACCGTCAGGACCAGTGCGACCAGCGTGATCTCCGTCGGCGCGTCGCGCAGGCGGTCGATCGCCCGGGAGCTCGGGTCCTTGATGCGGTCGACGAAGACGAGGTAGCCGACGGCGAGTGCGTTGATCGTCGCGATCAGAACCGCGCCGGCGGCGATGTCCTTCGCCAGCTTGGCCAGCGGGTCGAAGGACGTCGTCGCGACGTCGATTCCGGCCTCGAGCGCGGAGTTGATCATCTCCGCGATCAGCACGAACGAAATCGCCATCAGCAGGATCACGAGCTCGAGGCGGGAGACGCCGACGATCAGCGCCCCGATCAGCACGCCGGCGGCGATCATGAAATGGATCCGCATGTTCCGCTGGGTGCGGAGGACGTGGATGATCCCCTCGAACGCGAAGTTGAAGCTCTGGAGGACGGAGGGGCTACGGCCGACGTTCACGCGCGAAGCGCCTCCTCCCGCGCCTCCATGTCCTCGCCGTGGTCGTAGCCCAGCAGGTGCAGGAGACCATGGACGAGCGGGTCGTGCCAGTCCTCGCCCACGACCTCGGGACAGACGATGACGTCACCGAGCTGGCGCGGCACGTCGGCCGGAAGCTCCTCGCGGCCGTCGATCGGAAACGAGAGCACGTCCGGGGTTTCGTCGATCCCCAGGTGCTCGCGCTTCAGCGCCCGCGCCTCCTGACCGCCGACGAACGCGAGCCCGAGCTCGCCGGCGTCGATCCCTTCCTCTCCCAGCACGCGAAGCACGAGCTCGACGGCTTCGTCCTCGTTCACGGCGACCCCGCTCCGGTTCGCGACCTCGACTTCGACCACGGGGCTACCTCCGCCGTGCGGTACCGGTTTCCTCCGCGTGTGACTTGTAGGCCTCGACGATCCGCTGAACGAGCTTGTGGCGCACGACGTCCTCGTGACCGAACTGGATGAACGCGATGCCGTCGATCGTGCCGAGGATGCCGTGCACCTGGATCAGCCCGGAAGCTTGCTCCTTTGGCAGGTCGACTTGCGTCACATCGCCGGTCACGACGATCTTCGAGCCGAACCCGAGTCGCGTCAGGAACATCTGCATCTGCTCCGGGCTCGTGTTCTGCGCCTCGTCGAGGATGATGAACGAATCGTTCAGCGTCCGACCGCGCATGAACGCGAGCGGCGCGACCTCGACGATCCCGCGCTCCATGTACGAGTTGAGCTTGTCCGCTTCGAGCATGTCGTAGAGCGCGTCGTACAGCGGGCGCAGGTAGGGATCCACCTTCGCCAGGAGGTCGCCGGGCAGGAAGCCGAGCCGCTCGCCCGCCTCGACTGCGGGCCGGGTGAGGATGATCCGGTTCACCTGCCGCTCCTGCAACGCGGCGACCGCAAGGGCCATTGCGAGGTACGTCTTGCCGGTGCCGGCCGGCCCGACGCCGAAGGTGACCGTGTGGCCGCGAATTGCGTCCACGTAGCGCTTCTGCATCACCGTCTTCGGGGCGATCCGCTTTCCGCGATGGCGCCAAACGACGTCCTCGAACACCTCGCGCACGTCCTCGCCTTGGTCGATCGCGCCCAGCACGGCATCCACCGTGGACGGCCCGATCTCGTGCCCGCCCTCCACGAGCTCGACGATCTCGTCGATCACCGTCCTGACCTGCCCAACCTGGTCGTCCTCGCCCTCGATCGTCAGCTTGTTGCCGCGGAGGTGGATCGCGACGCGCAAGCGATCGCGGAGGTGCTCGAGGACGCCGTCGCCGATCGAGGCCAGCTCGGCGGCGACCGTGTTGGGAACGGACAGGGTTTCCTGCACCGCTCTCAGTGTAGGTTCGAATCTGTGCCCGACCCGCTGGAGCGACGTGACGAAGAGGCGGACGCGCTCGCTTTCGCGGTCGACGAGGCGAGGCACTATCTGGCAGGGCTCGACGAGGCACCGGTGCTCGCCTCCCGGGAGCAACGCTTCGGCGGCCGGCTTCCCGAGGACGGCGACGGCGCGCTGGTCGCGCTCCGGGAGCTCGTTGCCGGCAGCGATGTGGCGACGCGCTCCTCCGGCCCGCGTTTCTTCCATTTCGTCACCGGCGGGACGACCCCAGCCGCTCTCGCCGCAGACTGGCTGACCTCGCTGCTCGACCAGAACGCCTTCTCGGCCGTGAGCTCCCCACTCGGCGCGCAGCTGGAGGACGTCGCGGTCCGCTGGCTGCTCGACCTGTTCGAGCTTCCGGAGGACTGGAGCGGCGTGCTCACCAGTGGCGCCACGATGGCGAACTTCGTCGGGCTCGCTTGCGGCCGCCGCTGGTGGGCGCAGGAGCACGGCGTCGACGTCGACGAGCGGGGCCTCGCGGGCCTTCCAGCCGTCCCGGTTTTCTCCACCCCCTACCTCCACGCCAGCGCAAGGAAGGCGCTCGGGATGGTGGGTCTCGGACGCGATTCGCCGCGGATCGTCACCGCCGACGAGCTCGAGGGCGAGCTGGCTGCGCTGAGCGGCGCCCCGGCGATCGTGATCGCGAACGCAGGTGACGTGAACACCGGCGACTTCGACCCGATAGCCCGGCTCGCGGATCTCGCAGAGAAGCATCGCGCCTGGCTTCATGTCGACGGCGCATTCGGGCTCTTCGCGAGGCTGACTCCGGAAGTCAGGGAGCTGGCCGAGGGCATCGAGCGCGCAGACTCGGTGATTGCCGACGGGCACAAGTGGCTGAACGTCCCCTACGACTGTGGATTTGCGTTCGTGCGCGACGGCGAGCTGCTGAAGGAGCCGTTCAGGCTGACCGCGGCCTACCTCCCGAGCGACGAGACGCCGAGCCCAGAGGCGTCACGCAGGGCGCGGTCGATCGCGGTCTGGGCCACTCTGCGCGCGTACGGGCGGGCCGGGCACCGGGCGATGGTCGAGCGCCACCTCGCGCTCGCCCAGCGGCTCGGCCGGCGAGTCGAAGAGGAGCCCGAGCTCGAGCTGCTCGCGCCGGTGCGGCTGAACATCGTCTGCTTCCGGCACAAGCCCGCCGGAATGGAGGCCGACGAGCTGGACGCTCACAACCTCGGCCTCGGCGAGGACGTGCTCGCGGACGGGCGAGTCTTCTTCGGGACGACCCGCTACGAGGGGGCGGTCGCCTTCCGGCCGGCGATCGTGAACTGGCGAACGACGGAGCGGGACGTCGACCTGATCGCAGACGTGCTCCTCGAGCTCGGGACACGTCGGTTACAGACGCGCTGACGCTGGACAAATCGTTTTACTTTCGCCGCAGTCCCGTTTCACATCCGCGCGCCCGTTCTCACTACGATCGCCTTGGGGAGGAGGTTGGGTGCGCCTAGAAAACGGCGACGGATTTGGCGCCGAGCCCTAGGCGAGCTTCTCGCGCACCAACTGGCTGACCGCTGAGCCGTCGGCTCGACCCGCGACCTGGGGCATGACGTCGGCCATGACCCGGCCGAGGTCGGACAGGCTGGTCGCACCGTTCTCGGCGATCGCGTCGTCCACGATCTCCTCGAGCTCTTCTTCGCTGAGCGGCTCGGGCATGAACTCCTCGAGCACCTCGAGCTCGTAGTCCTCCGCATCCGCCTGCTCCTCCCTGCCGGCGGTGCGAAACGCCTCCTCTGCCTCGACGCGCTTCTTGCGCTCGCGCTGGAGCACCTGCAGCTCCTCCTGGTCGTTGAGCGGTCGCTGAAGCTCCTTCTCCGCCGACTGGAGGCTGCTGAGGATGAGGCGCAGCGCGTCGCGGCGGTCGTTGTCGCGGTCGCGCATCGCGTCCTTGAGCTCGTCCTGGATCCGGGCGATCAGGCTCATTCGGGCAAGCCTCGCATGCGACCGCCGAGGATGTGCCAGTGAAGGTGGAAGACGGTCTGCCCCGCTCCCGGCCCGACGTTGACCACGACGCGGTAGTCCTCGAGCCCCGCGACCCTCGCGGTCTCCGCGACGAACTCGAGCATGCGCTTAGTCTCGTCGGGCGTGAATGCGCCGATGTCGCGAAAGGTGTCCACGTGGCGCTCCGGCAGCACGAGGAGGTGCGTGTCAGCCCGCGGGTTGATGTCGCGGACTGCGACGAATCCGTCGGCCGCATGGACATGGTCGCCCTCTCGGACCAGGCTGCAGAAAAGACAGTCAGGCAGCGAGGATCCCCTCCTCGCTGACGGCGCGACCCAGCACGGCCACCAATTGTCCGAGGGGCGCCGTCGGATCGACGAGCCACGGCGAGTAGTCGTCGCCGTAGCCCCGTCCCGGCCGATCGACGAGCACGCGGTCTTCGCGGCCGACCTTTGATCGCCACCGCGCGTAGCAAGCCTCGCGTGAGAGGGCACGCAGACGAGCGCTGCGCTCCTTCTTCACTTCCGGCGGCACCGAGTCCCTCGCCGCCGTCTTCGTGCCGGGACGGGGCGAGTACGGAAAGACATGGAGCTTGGTGAGCCCCGCCCGCTCGACCACGTCGACCGTTCTCTCGAAGGCCGCCTCGTCCTCGGCGGGGAACCCGACGATGACGTCGGCCGTCAGGTTGAAATCCTCGAGCCCGGCGAGCCGCCGGAGGTACGTCGCCGCCGTGTAGCGACGTCCCATCGCGCGCAAGACCACATCGTCGCCGGATTGAAGGGGCACGTGGAGGTGGCGTCCCGCCGTGGGGGTCTCGCGAAGCGCCGCGATTAGGTCGTCGTTCACGTGGTTGATCTCGATCGACGAGAGTCGGAGCCGCTCCAGACCGGGCACTGCGCCTGCCTCGCGGATGAGCCGCGCCAGCGTGAAGCCGGCGTCGCGATCCCGGAAGCACCCGAGGTTGATCCCGGTCAGGACGACCTCGCGATGGCCCTGCCGAACCCGCTTCTCGATCTCGGCGAGCACGGCCGGGGCACGGCGGCTGCGAGAGGCACCGCGTACGAACGGGATCACGCAGAAGGCGCAGCCGAAGCTGCAGCCGTCCTGCACCTTGACGAACGCACGGACCCGATCGAGGCGCGCGTCCGCCTGCACGCACCCGATTGCACCCACGTCCCGTGCCACCGCTTCCGCGACCTCTTCGCTTCGCCTGGCGACGACGATGACGTTTTCCGGAAGACCCTTCATCGCCTCGTGGCCGAGGTTCGCCGAACAGCCGGTCACGTAGACCCGTCGGTGCGTCCGTGCCGCCCTGGAAGCGGCCTGGCGGGACTTCGAGACCGCCTCGTGCGTGACGCAGCACGTGTTCACCACCGCAACATCCGCCCCATCGGCGCGCTCGTCGTGTCCGTCCGCGATCAGCCGCTCACGCAGCGCCTGAGCGTCCGAGTGGGACACCTTGCAGCCGAGGAACCGAACCGAGAAGGTGGCCATCCCGGCCGAGAATCTACTCGCGCACGAACCGATCGGCCGCCCACCCGCCGTCGATTCGGCGCTCACGATGCGCGTACCGCGCCGGTTCGGGTGTCCTCGTATGGAAATAACCCGCCGTGACCAGCGTGCGGACGTCGACCGCCGCACCGAGCGCCTGTACCGAGGCGAGGTCGATGTTCGCGAAGCCGACGTCTGCGCTGGGGAGCCGGCCGCCGAGGCCGTCGCCGAGCAGCACGTCGACCTCGACCGCGTTCCGATCGACGTTTCTCCGGGCTGCCTCGACCGCGGCCTTGTCGTGGTCGATCGCAGTGATCGGGCCGAAGCCAAGCTTCGCCGCGGCGATCGAGAGCACCCCCGAGCCGCACCCGACGTCGACGAGGCTGCCGGGCTCGAGCGAGAGGAGGAAGTCGAGGCAGAGGCGGGTCGTCGGATGCGAGCCCGTCCCGAAGGCGCGGCCGGGGTCGATGACGACTGCGATCGCATCCGCTGATGGCTCCTCCCAGGGCGGCCCGACCCAGAGCGGGCCGATCCAGATCGGCCTGTGGAACTCGCGCCACCGCTCCTCCCAGCCTGGCTCGACGAACTGCGAGGAAACCTCCGGGAAGAGCGCCCTCAGCCGCGCTTCCCCGTCGGCGTCCGTGTAGACGACGAGCTCGCCCTCCCCCTCCTCGAAGCCCTCGGGGTGAAGGTCGAGCAGCAGCGCAGTCGCCTGCTCGAGCGTCTCGGCCGGCACCGCGAGCGCGACGCGCCGGAGCTCGCTCAGCGGAACGCGCTCTTCAGCTTCTCGAAGAACCCCTCGTCGCGGCGGTACGTCTCGTCCCCCGACAGTCGATCGATCGTCTCGAGGAGCTCGCGCTGCTCTTCGCTCAGCTGATGCGGGATCACGACGCTGACGAGCACGCGCTGGTCGCCGCGGCCAAAGCCCTGGAGCACGGGCATGCCGCGACCGCGAAGCACCCGCACCTCGCCGGGCTGCGTGCCGGGCTCGAACTCGAGCTCCTCCTCGCCGTCCAACGTCGGGATCGACACGCGGGCGCCGAGCGCGGCCTGCGTCATGGTCAGGCGCACCTGGGAGAACACGTCGTCGCCCTCTCGGACGAACCGCGGATCCGGCAGGACGCGTACGCGGACGTAGACGTCTCCTGCCCGCCCGCCTGCGAGGCCGGAGTGGCCCTCGCCGGAAAGCCGGATCCTCTGGCCGTCGTGGATCCCCGGTGGGATCGTGACCTCCAGCCGGCGCTCCTCGATCACCTGTCCGGCGCCGTCGCAACGCTCGCAGGGATGATCGACGAGCTGTCCTCGCCCTCGGCACTGCGGGCAACCCTGCGTCCGGATGAACTCGCCGAAGGCGCTGCGCGAGACGTGTTGGATCCTGCCGATCCCATTGCAAGTCGGACAGGTCGTGACCGCGGTTCCGGGCTCCATTCCCTGGCCGGAGCAGCGCGAGCATGCGACCGCCACGTCGAACGGCACCTCTCGGGTCACTCCCTTCGCGGCCTCCTCGAGCACGATGCCGACCTCGGCGGCGACGTCGGCTCCGCGGCCGCGCGCGGCGGCGAAGAGATCGTCGCCGAAGAACGCCGAGAAGATGTCGGCGAGGTTCCCGAAGTCGAACTGGGTCGGGTTGAAGCCGCCGCTCCGGAGGCCTGCATGGCCGTACCGGTCATAAAGCTCGCGCGTCTCGGAGTTCGAGAGGACTTCGTAGGCTTCGACCACCTCCTTGAAGCGCTCGTCCGCGTCGGGAGCGTCCGAGACGTCCGGGTGCACCTGGCGGGCGAGGCCGCGAAACGCCTTCTTGATCTCGGTCTCGTCGGCGTCGCGGCGCAGGCCGAGCACCTCGTAGTAGTCGCGCTGCGCCGTCGCCATCCTCTTTGGAGGGTAGCCCGACGTCAGGAGGGTGGCGGAACGCCGGCTGTGCGCATGGCCGCGCTGCTCGCCCCGAGGACTGCGTCCCAGTCGCGCCCGTATCTCAACCGATACGAACGCTCCCTGCGTCCTTGCCTCGGAAAGACCATCGCGGCCCTGCAACGAGCGACGTCCCGCCAATCCCTCCTAGTTGTCGGCGTAGATCTCCTCGACGAAGCGCGACAGCTCGCGCGCGGCGCCGCGGACCGAGTAGAGCGCGGTTTCGTAGTCCATTCGCAGGGGGCCGAGCAGGCTCACGGCGCCGAGCCGCCGGTGGGCGAGGCCGTACGTCGCGCCGACGAGCGACGCGCGCTGCAGCGCGGGATGCGGGAGGTCGACGCCGAGACGGACGAACGCGTCCCGCGCCCCGAGCGCCTCGCCCAGGATCTGGAGCACGACGGCCCGGTGCTCGAGCGCCTCGAGTAGGCCACGGTACGCCTCGAGATCGTCGCCGCGGACGTCCCCCAGGACCATCGCAGTGCCGCCGACGAAGAGCCGTTGTTGCTCTGAGCCGGCTGCATCGGTGAACGCAGGCCGGAAGAGCTCGAGGAACGCACGCTCCCGCTCGGTCAGCCCCGGCTCGGCGAACACACGCCGGAGCGCGTGCGATCCCGGGGCGAGGCCGACCGTGCGCTCGTTCAAGTACTCCCCCGCCCAGCTGACAAGGCCCTGATCGACCGGCTCACCGAGTGCGAACACCCGCTTCGTCACGCCTCCCGTCGAGGTGATCACCACCGTCGCCATCACCTGCGGCTGGAGCTCGAGCACCTCGACGTGCCTGACCGTCGCCGCCTCGAGGGGCGGCGCCGAGACGAGTGCCAACAGCCGCGTCATCTGCGCCAGCGCCTCCGTCGTCGCCTGCAGCGCACCCTCGACCTCGGCCCCCGGCCCGCTCAGGTCCAGCGCTACCGATGCCGGGCGAGGCTCGAGGCGCTCGAGGAGGCCCTCGACGAAAAGCCGGTAGCCGGTCTCGGTCGGGACCCGCCCCGCGGACGTGTGCGGGTGGGTGAGCAGCCCGCGCCGCTCGAGCTCCGCGAGCTCGCCACGCACTGTCGACGACGAGACATGAAGCCCGGCGCGCTCGACCAGGTGCTTGGAGCCGACCGGCTGTCCCGTGGCGATGTACTCCTCGACGAGGCGCCGGAGGATGTCCCGCTGGCGATCTGTAAGCGTCGGCTCAGCCATGCCGTTTGCAGGAATTTTAGTCGGCGCCAGTGGGCTTCAGGCGAGCAGGTCGGCGGTGACCCCGTCGCCCAGCAGCCGCCCGCGCGGTGTCAGCGTCACAGCCTCGCCCGTGGCCGCAGGACCGCGCGCCACCAACTCGAGTCGCTCGAGCCGAGTGAGCGCGGCACCGTCGAGCACCGGGGCGAGCCCGTCGAGCGGCAAGGGCTCGTCCAGCCGGAGACCCAGCATCACCCGCTCCTGCAGACGGATGTCCGCGGGGAGCTCCTCGACCTCCCGCGGCGGAGTGTCGCCCCGCGAAAGCGCGGCGAGGTACACCGGGAGCCGCGGCGTGTTCCGCCAGCGTCGTCCCCGCACGGTTGAGACCGCACCCACGCCGATGCCGACGTAATCGCGCGCGAGCCAGTACCCGAGGTTGTGTTGCGCACGCAGGTCTCGCCCGCCCGACACCTCGGGAGGCCGGCAGAAGTTCGCGGTCTCGTACCAGCGGTAGCGCGCGGCTGTCAGCCGGGCGACGACCCGCTCGAAGTACCCTTCGAGCGCATCCGCCTGACGAGCCAGCTCCTCTCCGTGCCGATGCGTGAACCGAGTTCCAGGCTTCGCCTCCAGCTCGTAGCAGGAGAGATGCTCGGGCGCGAGTGCGAGCGCCTCGTCGATGTCGGCGTCGAGTGCGGAGGCGCTCTGGCCGGGGATCCCGTAGATGAGATCCAGCGAGATGTTGTCGAATCCGGCATCGCGAAGATAGTAGAAAGCGCGCCGGACGTCGTCCGGTCCGGCAACGCGCTCGAGCACCTGGAGCAGCGCCGAGTCGAATGTCTGCGCGCCCAGCGAGACCCGCGTAACGCCGCCCTCACGAAGCAACGCGGCGAGCTCAGGGGTCACCGTCTCGGGATTCGCCTCCACGGTCACCTCGGTGGCCGCGGGCAGCGCCTTCAGCAAGCGGCGAAGCTCGGTCCGCTCGGTGAAGGTCGGTGTCCCACCCCCGAGGAACACAGTCTCGAGCTCGGGCGCGAGCAGCGGCCGCTCGAGCTCGAGCTCGGCCAGCAACGCGTCGACGTAGGAGCCGTGCTCGCCGCGCCGGCCGACGACGGTGACGAAGTCGCAGTATCCACAGCGGTGCGCGCAGAACGGCAGGTGGACGTAGAGGTGACGCGCGCCGGCGCTCATTTCCCGTTCTCGTTCAGGTTGAGGACGGCGAGGAACGCCTCCTGCGGCACCTCGACGGCGCCCACCTGCTTCATCCGCTTCTTGCCCTTCTTCTGCCGCTCGAGCAGTTTCCGCTTCCGCGTGATGTCGCCGCCGTAGCACTTCGCGAGCACGTCCTTGCGTTTCGCCTTGATCGTCTCGCGCGCGATGATGCGGGACCCGATCGCCGCCTGGACCGGGACGTCGAACATCTGGCGCGGGATCTCCTCCCGCAGCCGGTCGACGAGCGCGCGCCCGCGGCCGTACGCCGAGTCGCGATGAACGATCAGTGACAGCGCGTCCACGGACTCCCCCGCGATCAGGACGTCGAGCTTGACGAGGCTGCCCTCGCGGAAGCCGATGACGTCGTAGTCGAAGCTCGCGTAGCCGCGCGTCCGCGATTTGAGCTGGTCGTAGAAGTCGACGACGACCTCGGCGAGGGGGAGCTCGTAGATCAGGAGCGGGCGCTCCTCGGAGAGGTACTCCATGTGGTCGAAGCGCCCGCGCCGGTCGTTGCAGAGCTCCATCACCTGGCCGACGTACTCCTTCGGGACGATGATCGACGCGCGGATGTACGGCTCCTCGACCTGCTCGATGTCCGGCGGCATCTCGGCCGGGTTGTGCACCTCGACCTCCTCGCCCGCAAGCGTGAGGACCCGGTAGGCGACGTTGGGGGCGGTCACGAGCAGGTCGAGGTCGAACTCCCGCTCGAGGCGCTCGCGGACGATCTCCATGTGCAGCAGGCCGAGGAAGCCGCAGCGGAAGCCGAAGCCGAGAGCGTTCGACGTCTCGGGCTCGTAGACCAGCGCCGCGTCGTTCAGCTTCAGCTTCTCGAGGGCGTCCCGCAGCTCGGGGTACTCGTCCGAATCGGTCGGGAAGAGCCCCGCGAACACCATCGGCTTCACGTCCTTGTAACCCGGGAGTGGGCCGGCCGCCGGGTTCGCGCGCGAGGTGAGTGTGTCGCCTACGCGGAGCCGGCTGACGTCCTTGAGCCCCGTGATGACGTAGCCCACCTCGCCGGCCTCGAGCGTTTCCGCAGCACGCATAGTGGGCGAGAAGAATCCGAGCTCCTCCGCCTCGAACCGGGTTCCCTGCGCCATCGCCAGCAGCTCCTCGCCGGTGCTGAAGGAGCCGTCGACGACACGGACGAAGGCGACGACGCCGCGGTACTGGTCATAGGACGAGTCGAAGATCAGTGCGCGCGCCGGCGCGTCGGGCGCGCCGGAGGGCGGCGGGATGCGCTCGACGACGGCGTCGAGGACGTCCTCGATCCCATGCCCGGTCTTGGCCGAGATCCGAAGGACGTCGCCGGCGTCGCCGCCGATCAGCTCGGCGATCTCCGCGGAGGACGCCTCGGGGTCGGCCTGCGGCAGGTCGATCTTGTTGACCACCGGCAGCAGCTCGAGGTCGTTCTCGATCGCCAGGTACGCGTTCGCGACCGTTTGCGCCTCGACCCCCTGCGCCGCGTCCACGACGAGCACGGCGCCCTCGCATGCCTGCAGCGACCGCGACACCTCGTACGTGAAGTCGACGTGGCCCGGTGTGTCGATCAGATTGAGTTGGTGGCCCTTCCAGAGGACGCGGACGGCCTGCGCCTTGATGGTGATGCCGCGCTCGCGCTCGAGGTCCATGGAGTCGAGGAGCTGTGCGCGCATGTCCCGCCCGGAGACGGTGTCGGTGACCTCGAGGACGCGGTCGGCCAGGGTCGATTTCCCATGGTCGATGTGCGCGATGATCGAGAAGTTGCGGATTCGGTCCTGCTGCATATAGGTCAGTCGGCCGGGCGGGCGCGGGAGCGCAACGATAGCAACGCGTTCAGCTCACGAACTCCCAGCAAACGGGCGGAAAACAGGTATGCCGCGCCCCCCGCTGCGATGGCTCCGAGCACCGAGACGAGCTGGGCGAGGAAGGCTCGGCCGAGCACCTCGTCCAGCGCCCACCAGACGCCGAAGGCCACCGCGCCGAGCACGGCCGAGGCCGCGGTGATGCGCAGCGCCGAGTCGATCGTCCGGCCGAGCTCCAGCCGGGTCAGCCGGCGACGCAGAAGGATGACCAACGCAGCCGTCCCAAGGATGTTCGCGACCGAGATCGCGAGCGGAATCCCCCAGGTCCCGAGCCGGTAGAAGACGACGTAGAGCGCCGTGTTCGCGGCCAGCGTGCCGAGCGCGACGCCCGTCGGAGTCCAGGGAGACTGGAGCCCGAAGAACGCGCGGTTCAGCATCAGCATCGCGCCGTTGAAGGTGAGGCCGAGCGAGAAGGCGGCGAGCGCGCCTGCGACGACTCTGGTCTGGCTGGGCTCGAACTGGCCGCGCTCGTAGAGGAGGCGGACGATCGGCTCGGCGAGGACGACCGAGATGACACTTGCGGGAATCAGCAGGAAGGCGATCTGGCGCAGGCCGGTACCGACCATGCTCCGGAAGCTCTCGAGGTCGTTGCGGGCGGCGAGCCGCGCGAGCGCCGGGAAGAGCACCGTCGCGACCGCGACCGAGAACATTCCCTGCGGGAGCATGTAGATACGGAAGGCTGCGTCGATCGCGCTCGGCGAGAGGTCCGGGTCGATGAACCGCGCCGCGAAGAAGGTCCCGATCACGGCCGCGAAGTTGATGAGTCCGAGGCCGAGCGTCACGGGCAGCATCAGCACGAAGATGCGCTTCACCGCGGGGTCGCGCCAGTCGATCGCCACGCGGAGCCGGCCGTCGAGGCCGGCGAGCCACGGCAAGGGCAGGAGCAGCTGGACCACGGTTCCCAGCACGATCGAGCCGGCGTAGACGTAGAGCTCGGCGTTCTCGGAGGTGGCCTGCGGAACGCCGATGACGAGGCCCGCAATGATCACGAGATTCCAGGCAACCGGCGTGAGGGCCGGGATGCTGAAGTGCTCGTAGC
The DNA here is from genome assembly GCA_963733215.1 of uncultured Actinomycetes bacterium. Taxonomy (GTDB): domain Bacteria; phylum Actinomycetota; class Thermoleophilia; order Gaiellales; family Gaiellaceae; genus JACDAN01. The sequence goes on along the minus strand of CAVTCN010000029.1, from coordinate 39,596 downwards.
TGTTGAGGATCCCCACGATGACGCCGGAGATCCCCAGCAGGATCACGATCGGGAAAAGGATCCGGGCGAGCGTGACGGCGAGCTCGTCACCGCCGTAGCCGAACGCGGACATGATCCAGGGCGCTGCGAGCATGAACAGCGCCGTGATCGCCGTCAGGCCGAGGAGCAGGATCCAGATCAGGCTCGAGGCGACACGCCAGGCCCGCGCCCGCTCCCCTTTCTCGAGCAGCTCCGTGAAGATGGGCACGAAGGCGCCCGTGAGCGCGGCGTCGGCGACCAGCGCGCGGACCAGGTTCGGAACCTGGAAGGCGACGGTGAACGCGTTGATGCCCGCACCTTCGACTCCGAAGAATCCGCGGACCACGATCTCGCGGACGAGGCCCAGGACGCGCGAGAGGCCGGTTGCCGCCGAGAACGCGGCGGTGGACAAGGCGAGCCGCCGGGACGGGAACCCCGGCGCCTCTGGACGGACCTCGCTCACCGGCGATTCCCCACGAGAGCAGGATACGAGCGGCCCTGGCCGCCTCCTGCGGAATCTGGGCGGCTGCTAGCATTCCGCCGCCCGCACCTGCGGGCACTTTTACGAGCGATGCCGAACATCAAGCAACAGAAGAAGCGGGTCGGTACGGCCGCCCGGGAGCGGCTCCAGAACCTGCGCTACCGCTCGACGGTGAAGACGCTCACGCGTCGGCTCGAGTCTGCGGTCGCGGACGGCGATTCCGACCGGATCGCGGCAACGCACAAGGAGCTCCAGCAGTGGATCGACCGCGCGAGCTCGCACGGGGCGCTCCACCGCAACGCGGCTGCGCGCAAGAAGGCGCAGGCCGCGCGCCTCGTCTCCAGCCGCTAGGGCCTTCTACGCAGGCGTCTTCGCCGGCTCCGTGAGCTCCACAAGTGCCCGCGTGAGCTCGTGTGTATTCGAGAGCCGGCTCGCACCCTTGAGCGCGGCGTCCAGCGAAGCAAGACGGGTCAGTGCCGCGTCGAGCTCTTCCTGGGAGTAGCGGTCCGCATGGCTGATCGCCTTGCGCACACGAAACTCGTGCACCTTGACGCGCTTCGCGATGTCCCTGGCGCCGACGCCCTCGGCAGCGAGCAGCTTGACGCTTCGGACCAGGGTGACGTGTGCCGCGAGCCGAACGGCGATTGCGAAGGGCTCGCGGCGTTCGAGCTCGGCCTCCGCCGCTGCGAGCAGCGCGGCGCCGTCGCGCTCGCCCCAGGCGTCCGTGATCGCCCACGCTGCCGCCTCCCGCGCCGGCGTCGCGAGTCCCTCGACGTCCACCCGCGTGATCGGAGCGTCCCCGGCCCAGATCGTGATCTTGTCCGCTTCGGTGGAGAGCGCGACGAGGTCGTCGCCGACGATCTCGACGAGGGCTCGGGCGGCGTCCGGGTCGGCATTGGCACCCAGGCGCTCGAACTGCGACCGAACCCACGCGGGGAGATCGCGCGGCTTCGGCGCCTCGAACGCGAGCACCTTCCCGGCATCGCCGACAGCCTTCGCGAGCGCGTCGCTCTTCGGAGCTTCGTCTGCGACGAGGGCCAGAACCGCTCCCGGCACGGGATCGCCCAAGTACTCGATCACCGCCTCGACGTCGGCCTTCTTCCAGCGCTCGACGCCTTCGACGATGACGAGGCGGCCGCCGTCGGCACCGGCGAAGAGGCCGAGCGCGTTGCAGGCCGCGACTGCCTCCATCCCGTCGGCCGTGTCTGCGACGAGGTGCTCGATCGACTCGTCTCCGAAGCGCGAGCGGAGGCGGCGGAGCGCGCGGGCGACCTTGGGCCTGTCGCTTCCGGCCACGAGATAGACCGGCAAGAGCGGCTCGCTGGACACCGTGAGCAAGCATAGTCACGCGCCCTGCCGTGTCGTGATCCGCGATCCATCGCTCTCGATCACGATCCCGCGCTGACGATCGGTGCGAAAGACGTCGAGACCGGGAGCCGCGTCCAGCGCGGCCAGCGTGGAGGGCGTCGGATGCCCGTAGTCGTTGTTCCTGCCGCAGGAGATCACCGCGACTTCCGGCCGGGTGAGCGCGAGCAGCCGCGGCAGCCCGTCGTCGGCCGATCCGTGGTGGGCGACCTTGAGGATCTCGACGGGAGGCGGATTGAGCGGCAGCGTCACGGGCGACTCCGCGTCCGCCGTGAGCAGCACGTCGACGCTGCCGTAGGAGGCGAGGATCACCGTCGCGAAGAGGTTCGGATCCTGGTGCTCGGGCGGGTCGCCTGCCGGCCAGAGCACACGGAGGCGGAGCTTCCCCAGGCGGAAGGCAAGCCCAGCCCGCGCGGTCAGCACCGGGACATGGCGCTCGCGGGCCTCCGCGAGCGCGGCGTCGTGCTCGGGGCTCTCTGCGGGAATCCTCGGATCGAGGATCCGGGCAACGCGGAGGTGCCGGAGCAGCTCGGCCGCGCCGCCGACGTGGTCCCTCTGGGGGTGCGTCAGCACTGCGAGCGAGAGGTCACGCACGCCGAGCTTGCGCAGCTGGTCGTCGACGTCGCCTTCGGGCGGGCCCTGGTCGACGAGTACCGCTCCCTCCCGGACCTCCAGCAGGATGGCGTCTCCCTGGCCGACGTCCAGAACGGTCAGTCGGAAGCCGGACGGCGGTGGGCGAGACTCCTGCGGACGGATCTGCCAGGCGGCCGCGACCAGGACGACCAGACCGGCGACGAGCGCGAGCCGGGGCCGCCTCCAGCGGGGTAGGCGCGCCCAGGCGACCAGCGCGACGATCGCCGTCCCGCCGATCGCGAGCGCAGCGGACGCCTCGACCTCGGCCCCGGGCAGCCCGCCGACGAGCCGTGCGCAGGCCGCGACGTAGGCCGCCAGCCAGCCGTTCGCCCAGCCGGCCGCGACGGCCGCGGGCGGCAGCACCTGGTCGAGGAGCGCAGTCAGCAACGCCAGGCTGAACGAGACGCCGACGACCGGCGCGGCCAGCGCGTTGCTCAGGATGGAGTAGGCGGGAACCGAGCCGAACTGGACGAGCAGGATCGGTGCCGTGACGGCACCACACGCGCCCGAGACCGCCACGATCATGCCGAGCCACTTCGGCACCGGGTACCCCTCGAGGATCCGTTCGAGCCGCGGGACGAGCACGAAGATCGCCCCAACCGCCGCGAAGGAGAGCTGGAAACCGGGCTCGTAGAGGCTGTACGGGTTCCACGCGAGTAGAAGAGCGGCTCCGAGCAGGAGGAAGTACCACCGGTCTCGAGGTCGGGCGGCAAGCCAGGCGAGCGACGCGAGCGCGCCCGCGACCCCGGCCCGAACGACCGACGGCTGCCAGCCGACGGCGAGGACGTACGCGCCGATCGCCGCGAGCGCGCCAAGCTCCGCGACGAAGCGTGAGATCCCGAACAGCCAGGCGAGCACGAGGACTCCGCCGGCGACGAAGGCGACGTTCTGACCGGACACGGCCAGGAGGTGGTAGAGCCCGGACGAGCGGAAGTCGTCCTGCAGCTCCTGGCCGAGCCCCTCGTCCTCGCCGAGTACGAGCCCGGCCAGGACCGCGCGCCGTTCTCCCGCGAGCCCGGGTGCGATCGATGCGGCCAGCCGCTCTCGGACGCGATCCGCGACTCCGGCGAGGCCGCCTCGCCGCCCGACGAGGCGCCAGTCCCGCCCGCGCGCGACAATGTGCATGCCGCGGCGGCGAAGGAACGTTCGCTCGTCGAAGCCGTCACTCGGCCCACGCGGCTCGCGCAGCTCGACCGCCGTCTCGATGAGAGCTCCCTGCGGCGGCGCCCTCCCGGGTGGGAGCTCAAGGAGCACCGACTCGCGCAGGTGAAGCGAGCGGAAGGTACGCACGCGCGCCGGGATGCGGATGGTGTACGGCGACCGGCGAGCAGGCCCGGTGATCTCGAAAAGCGCGCGCCCGGTCTCTCCGACGCGAGGAGCCAGCACGCTCCGGTCGAGTGCGTCGAGCCGGATGCTGCCCCACCAGAGCCCGCCTGCGCCCAGGGCTAGCGCGAGCGCCGCGACCCGCCCGCGGCGCCCGACCGAGACCGCCGAGAGCACGGCGCCGACCAACGCAAAGGCGAGCACGGCGTGTGAGGAGCTCCGGACGACCAAGGCGAGCCCCAGGCCGACGCAGAGCGCGCCCGCGAGCACGTGCGGTGCGTACCGCTCCAGGACCGCGGCCGTCACGGCGCAACCAACTCGCGCAGCTGCTCCAGCCTGGCCGGCCCGATGCCCGGGATCGCATCGAGGTCGTCGACGGAGCTGAAGGCGCCGTGCTGCTCGCGGTGGTCGAGGATCTTCTGCGCCGTCACGGGCCCGACGCCGGGAAGCGCATCCAGCTCGTCGAGCGTCGCCGTGTTCAGGTGGACCGGGCCGCCGGCCGCGCCGCCGGCACCGCTCTCACCCGCCTCTGTAGCCGCGCCGGCCTCGACCACCTCCCGCCGCGGAACGACGACCTGGCTCCCGTCGGAGACCTGAGCGGCAAGGTTGACGAGGCTCAAGTCGGCTCGCCGAGTGGCTCCACCGGCGCGACGGACCGCGTCCGCGATCCGAGCGCCGTGCACGAGTCGGTAGAGGCCCGGCCGCCGAACTGCGCCGACGACGTGGACTACCAGGCGCGCCGGCGCCGCTGCTTCGATCTCCCCTGCCTCCGGCGGAGGGCGCTCGACGGTCGCCGTGCCGCTGCCGACGAAGAATCGCCCGGCGACGAACAGCGCGGCGACGAGCAGCGCCGCGCCGACGAGCGCACGCGTACGTGTGACCTGGAGGTCGTACATGACGTCGATCGTGGCGACAGACGTGTGCCGTGTCCGTCACGAAAATGGGCCAAAGGTGTGACGATTTCGCCCGACCCGGCGTATATGAGGTGTATGAAGCAGCCCGTGACGCGCTCGCTCGCCGACGCCGCCGAGAGGCACCTGGACGACGTCTACCGGTACGTCCTCTACCTCACCCGCGACCCGCAGGCGGCCGAGGAACTGACCGCCGAGACCTTCGAGCGCGCCGTCCGCCTGTGGCACCGATTCGACCCGGCCAGAGGCTCCGAGCGCACCTGGCTCTGCCAGATCGCCCGTACGGCGGCGCTGGACTTCCTCCGAGCAGAGGAACGCCGCCGGCGACGCGAGGAGCGTTACTCGAGCCTCGCGGAGCGGACGCAAGAGCTGGAGGCCCAGTCCCTCTCCCCCTGGCTCCGGCAAGCGCTCGAGAGCCTCTCGGCCGCGGACCGCGAAGTGATCGCGCTCCGGGTCATCCTCGACCTCGACCCGGCAGACGCCGGGCGGGTGCTCGGAATCAGCCCCTCCGCCTGCACGACGCGTCTTTCACGGGCGCTCGGCCGGCTCGAAGAGAAGGTGGGAACACAGCATGTCGCCTGACCTCGTCACCGCCCTGCGCGCCGAGACGCCGGCCGCGCCCCACCGGCTCCGCGAGCGCGTCGCCGCCGTCACGGCCAGCCCTCCCCCGGGACGCCGGTTCACGACCCGGCGGATCCTGTCGTTCGCCGTCCCGGTCGCGGCAGGCCTCTCGCTCGCAGTCGCCCTCGCCGTCGGGCTGAACACCGCGATCGAGCCGAGCCGATCCGACGAATCGGCCGAAGCCTTCAAGGCTGAACCAACGCAGACCCTCGGCCCCGTGGGTGAAGCCACCGATCGGGCTGACATGCGCGCGACGAGCCCGCTCACTTCGCCGGAACAGGCACCGGCAACCGCGCCGACCCGGGCGCCGGCCCCATCCGCGGGCCGCGCGCAGGACTACCGCGCAACCCTCACGCTCCTCGTCGACGGCACGGACGAGCTTTCGGCCACGACCCAGAGGGCTCTCCGGTCGGCGCGCCGCCTCGGGGGATACGTCCTCTCGGTCAACTACTCCACCCCAGAGCCTGGAGAGGGCACCGCCGCAGTGCGGCTCCGCATCCCGGTCTCGCGGGTGCAGGCCGCGATCGTCCAGTTCAGTGGGATGGGCCGCATCCTCGCGCAGGACACGCAGATCTCCGACCTCCAGCAGGGGCTGGACGAGCTCACGCGCCGCATCCGCGACCTCGAGCGGCGCGCGGCCCGAGCGCAGGGTGCAGAGCGCGCGCAGCTCCTCGCTCAGATCGAGACGCTCCGAAACCAGCGCGTCCAGGTCAACCGTCAGGCCGCATACGCGACCGTCAATCTCGACCTGACGACCCACGAGCCGAAAACGCCTTCCGTGGCCCCCGGCCGCCTCGAACGCGCCCTCGACGATGCGGTCGGGATCCTCCTCGCCGAGCTCGTGATCGCCGCCTACGCGCTGATCGTGGCGAGCCCGTTCATCGTGCTCGGCATCGCGGCGTTCTTCGGCAACCGCGCCTACCGGCGCCACGCCGACCAGCGCCTGCTCGAGCGCGCCTAGCGACTGGAGTCGAGCTCGTCGCGGATCGCGCGAAGACCCGCCTCGTTGCCCACGAACGCGCCGACCACGTCGGGATCGAACTGCTTGCCCGACTGCTGGACGAGCTCGCGACCCGCATCGACCCAGCGTCGCGCTTGCCGGTACGGCCGGTCGCTCGTGATCGCATCCAGGGCGTCGGCGACGGCGAAGACGCGCGCCGCCAGCGGGATGTCGGTGCCCGCCAGCCCGTCGGGGTAGCCGTCGCCGTCCCAGCGCTCGTGGTGCGAGCGGACGATCCGCAGGCCCTCGCCGTGGAAGAACGCAACACCGGAGAGCACCTGCTCGCCGAGGACCGTGTGCGTCTTCATCAGCCGGGTCTCGGCCGACGTCAGCGGCTCGGGCTTCTGGAGGATCAGATCGGGGATCCCGATCTTGCCGACGTCGTGGAGGAGGAAGCCGTACTCCGTGCTCGGATCCTCGAGGAGGTCTGCATCCACTGCCCGCGCGAGCTCGATCGCATAGCGCTGCACCCGCTGCGAGTGCTGCCTTGTTCCCGTGTCCTTCGACTCGAGCGCGCTCGCGAGTGCCATCACCGTCTCCCGGTACGCGCTCTGGACGAGGGAGCGCTGACCCTTCTCGATCTCGAGGACATGGCGGAGATCGCGCGCGTACAGCAGGAGCTGCTCCTGCGGATCGTCGACGCGAACCGACCGGAAGGGGATGCCGTAGCGGGAGCCGGCGAGCTGCTCGACGACCGCCAGCAGCTGAAGCGGGCTGAAGGGCTTGCGGACTGCCGCGTCGGCCCCTGCGTCCTCCGCCGCCGTCGCCGTCCCGCCCTCGGAGCCGCTGAGCATGACCACTGCGATCCCGTCCGTCGCGGGGTCGGTCTTGAGGTTGCGGCAGAACTCGAGGCCGTCCATACCGGGCATGTGGACGTCGAGCACGACGACGTCGGGAGCCGAGCCCGAGATCAGGCGCCGGGCAGAAGTCGCGTCCTCTGCCTCGTCGACGTCGATGTCGAAGACCTCGAACGTCGTCCGAAGCAGCATCCGCAGCGCCGCATCGTCATCTACGAGCAGAACCCTCACCCAAAGCCTCCGGTACTAGGACCCGCAAGTCCGTATCGGCTGCCGCGGCCTACCCCTTTAGGGTGAGATCAGCCTAACGGGTGACGATGTTCACGAGCTTTCCCGGCACGACGATCGTCTGCCGGATCTCGGTGCCGTCGAGGTGCGCCTGCACCCGCGGCGACGCCTTGGCGCGCTCGACCAGCTCCTCCTCGGGCAGGTCGGCCGAGACCTCCATCCTGTCGCGCACGCGGCCGTTCACCTGGACGACGAGCTCGAACGTGTCCCGCTCCAGCAGGGCCGGGTCGGCCTCGGGCCACGGCGTCTCCCACAGGCGTTCGTGGCCAAGCCGCTCCCACAGCTCCTCGGCCAGGTGCGGCGCATACGGCTGGATCAGCGAGACCGCGGTCTCGGCGGCGAAACGGGCGGCGGGGTCCTCGGGCTCGCGCACGAGGTCGTTCGTCAGCTCCATCACGGCGGCGATCGGCGTGTGGAACTGGAAGCGCCGGCCGATGTCGTCGCTCACCTTCGCGACCGTCGTGTGCGCCTTCCGCGCCAGCGGCGTGTCCGGCACCTCGCCGCCCGCAGGCTCTCGCTCCGCGATCTCGTGTACGACCCGCCACAGGCGCCGCAGGAACCGGACGATGCCCTCGATCCCGGTGTCGGTCCACTCCATGTCCTGGTCGGCCGGGCCCATGAAGAGGATGTACGTGCGCACTGCGTCGGCCCCGTACTCCTCGACCAGGGGATCCGGGCCCTCCACGTTCCCCTTCGACTTGGACATCTTCGAGCCGCCCATCTGCAGCCACCCCTGGTGGAACAGTCGCGCGAACGGCTCGCCGAAGCTCACCAGCCCCATCTCCCGCATCACCCGGATGAAGAAGCGCGAGTACAGCAGGTGCCCGGTCGCGTGGTCGATCCCGCCGATGTACTGCGAGACCGGGCACCAGTAGTCGACCAGGCGGCGGTCGAACAGCGCCTCGTCGTTTCGTGGATCGACGTAGCGCAGGTAGTACCAGGACGAGTCGACGAACGTGTCCATCGTGTCGGCCTCGCGCCGCGCCGGCTTCCCGCACTTCGGGCACGGGACGTTCACCCACTCCTCGTTGGAGGCCAGCGGCGGGACGCCTTTCGGGCGGTAGTCGTCCACCTCCGGCAGCAGCAGCGGCAGCTCGTCTTCCGGAACCGGGACGATGCCGCAGTCCTCGCAGTGCACGACGGGGATCGGGCAGCCCCAGTACCGCTGGCGCGAGAAGCTCCAGTCGCGCAGCCGGTAGCTGACCGCCGGCTGCCCCTTGCCGCGCTCGCCCAGCCACTCGACGATCCGCCGCTTCCCCTCATCGGCGGGCAGGCCGGTGAACTCGCCGGAATCGACCAGGACCGCGTCCTCGTCGATCACTTCGCGGATCGGCAGGTCGAACGTCTCCGCGAACTCGCGGTCGCGCTCGTCGTGGGCCGGGACGGCCATGATCGCGCCGGTCCCGTACTCCATCAGGACGTAGTCGGCGACGTAGACCGGTAGCCGCTCCTCGTTGACGGGGTTCGTGACGTAGTGCCCGGTGAAGACGCCGGTCTTCGCCTCCTCCCCGGCCCGGGCCTCGCCACGGCGCGCAGCGGTGCGCTTCGCGTACTCCCGGACCTCGTCGTTGCCGATGCGCTCGACCAGCGGGTGCTCGGGGGCCAGCACGAAGAACGTCGCGCCGAAGAGCGTGTCCGGCCGGGTCGTGAAAACCGGGATGTCCTCGTCCAGCTCCTCGATCCGGAACAGGATCTCGGCGCCCTCCGAGCGCCCGATCCAGTTCCGCTGGATCGTCTTCGTGCGCTCCGGCCACTCGCCCCACTCGGGCAGCTCGTACTCCAGGAGCTCGTCGGCGTAGGCGGTGATCTTGAAGAACCACTGCTCCAGGTTGCGCGCCTCGACCAGCGTGCCGCAGCGGTCGCAGCGGCCGTCGACGACGTACTCGTGCGCGACCACGGTCTGGTCGTTGGGGCACCAGTTGACGGGTGCCGCCGCCCGGTAGGCGAGGCCGCGCTCGAAGAACTGCAGGAACAGCCACTGCGTCCAGCGGTAGAAGTCCACCTCGTGCGCCGAGATCTCGCGCTTCCAGTCGATCGCCCACCCGAGGCGCTGCATCTGCTTCCGAATCGCGACGATGTTCCGCTCGGTGATCTCGCGCGGGTGACCGCCTTCGGTGATCGCGGCGTTCTCTGCCGGCAGGCCGAAGGAGTCGAAGCCCATCGGACGCAGCACCGTCCAGCCGTTCCTGCGCCGGTAGTGCGTGGCGACGTCGCCCATCGTGTAGTTGAGGACGTGCCCCAGGTGCAGCGTCCCGGACGGGTACGGCAGCATCTCGAGCTGGTACCAGTGCCGGTCGTCAGCGGTCTCACCCGGGGCAGGGTTCGGGGTCTCGAACGCCTTCGCGTCCTCCCAGACCTGCTGCCACTTGGGCTCGATTCTCTGTGGTTCGTATCGCTCCATGTCCGTCTCCGGGTACAAAAAAGCCTCTCGGTATGAGAGGCCGTGGGAAGCTACCGCGGCCGGGCCGCGTCACTTCCTGCGCTACTCGAGAAGCTGCGTCATCAAGATTGACAATACCACCGAGCGCGGATGCTCGAAACCCCGAAAGGAGTCCGAATGGCGGAGTACACGGTCGTGAAGGTCTCGGACGTTCCCGACCAGTCGGCAAACCTCGGGCACGATCCCGAGCAGTTCGAGATCCGGTTCCTACGCAACGACCTCGGTTGCGAGGACTGCGGCGTGAGCTTCGCGCGCTACAGCAAGGGGTTCGCATCCGAAGCGCACACGCACAACCGCCAGGAGGAGATCTACGTCCTCGTGTCGGGTCGGGCGCAGGCACTCGTCGGAGACAACGAGGTGGTCGACCTCGAGCCGTGGACCGCGCTTCGCGTCCCCGCGGAGACGCCCCGTGCGCTCCGGGTCGTCGGCGACGAGGACGCGATCTTCGTCAAGGTCGGGGCTCCGAACACCGGCCCGGGCGACGCGCGCGATGTGCCGGACGACTTCGCCTGGCCGGACTAAGCGGGGGCCGCGAGGCCGGGACGGTCGAGCACCGGCAGCGGCTTCAGGCGGGCCTCGCTCGCCGGCGGGTTGCGCGGCTCCTCGAGCGGCGCGGCGCCGAACGACGCAGCGATGCGGTCGGACGGCGGCTCGCCGTAGAGCGTCGTCCGCTGGCGCGGCGTCCGGTCGATCGCGCGAATCGCGGCCTCCATCGCCTCCGGCGGGAACTCCTGACCGTGGTCGGCACCCGCCGCGCGTGAGATCGACTCGTTCATCAGCGTCCCGCCGAGATCGTTCGCCCCCGCGCGGAGAACGGCCTGCGCGCCCTCGACGCCGAGCTTGACCCACGAGGCCTGGACGTTCGTGATCCACGGATGGAGCGCGAGCCGGCCGACGGCGTGCATCAGCAGCGCCTCGCGGAAGGTCGGGCCCGGCCGGGCCAGTCCCTTCAGGTACATCGGCGCCTCCATGTGAACGAACGGCAGCGGGACGAACTCCGTGAACCCGCCCGTCAGCCGTTGCTGCTCGCGGAGAGCGATCAGGTGCCGCGCCCAGCTCCGCGGGCCATCGACGTGGCCGAACATGACCGTCGTCGTCGACCGCAGGCCGACGCGGTGGGCCGTGTCGTGGACGCGGAGCCACTGTGCGGTCGTGACCTTGTCCGGGCAGATGACCCGGCGGACCTCGTCGTCGAGGATCTCCGCGGCCGTCCCCGGGAGGGACGCGAGACCCGCGTCGCTGAGTCTGGCGAGGTAGTCCTCGAGGCCGATCCCGAGCGTCGCCGCTCCCTGCCAGACCTCCAGAGCGGAGAAGGCGTGGATGTGCAGCTCGGGCAGCTCCGCCTTCAGCGCCCGGCAGATCTCCAGGTAGGTCTCGCCCGTGAAGCCGGGGTGGATGCCGCCCTGGAGGCAGATCTCGACGGCGCCGCGGTCCCACGCCTCGCGCGCGCGGCGAACGGTCTCCTCCAGCGGGACGAGGTACGGCTTCCCCCGCAGGTTCGCGGCCAGCCGGCCTTTCGAGAACGCGCAGAATCCGCACCGGAAGTAGCAGACGTTCGTGTAGTTGACGTTCCTCGTCACGACGTAGGTGACCGCGTCGCCGTTGACCTCCCGGCGGAGCCCGTCGGCGGCGGCGAGGACGCGATGGAGCTCCTTCCCGCGGGCGGCGAAGAGGCGAGCGATTTCCTCCTCGCCGAGCTCGTCGCGAGAGTCGGCCGGGAGCGCGTCGCGCGGGGTGAACGGGATCGGCGCGTGGGTGCCGGCGGCCCAGCGGTCGTCCCTCGCCAGGCCCTCGGCGTCGGACGCGCGCAGGACGCTCGGCATGACCGCGGGATCGATCCATTGCCCGGACACGAACTCGGGGTAGACGGCGAGCCGCGGCGCAAGCGAGAGGCCGGCAGCTTCCGTCGCCTCGGTGAGCCGCTCGATCTCCGGCCACGGGGCCTCCGGGTTCACGTGGTCGACGGTCACCGGGGAGATCCCGCCCCAGTCGTCGATGCCGGCGTCGAGCAGGCGCGGGAAGTCCTCGTAGCTGAGGTTCGGCGGGCACTGGACGTGGACACCCGCCGGGAGGAGCAGCCGCGCGGCCGCGGCGGTCCAGAGCAGCTCGTCGAGCGACGGCTCCGGGTGGCCTGCCATCTTCGTCCCCGGCTTGGCGCGGAAGTTCTGGACGATCACCTCCTGGACGTGTCCGTGCCGCTCCGCCAGGTCGGCGATCGCCTCGAGGGCCTCGATCCGCTCCGCCCGGGTCTCGCCGATGCCGATGAGGACGCCGGTCGTGAACGGGACCGCCAGCTCGCCCGCGAGCTCGATCGTCTCGAGGCGCCGGGCGGGGAGCTTGTCGGGGGAGCCGTAGTGCGGCATCCCGCGGCCGGAGAGCCTGTCGGACGCCGTCTCCAGCATCAGCCCCATCGAGACGGAGACCCCGCGCAGCGCCGCCAGATCCTCGCGAGACATGACGCCCGGGTTGAGGTGCGGAAGGAGCCCGGTCTCCTCGAGGACGAGCGCGGCGCAGCGCTCGAGGTACTCGAGCGTCGTCTCGCAGCCGAGCTCCGCGAGCTCGTCACGCGCAGCCCGGTAGCGGAGCTCGGGCTTGTCGCCGAGGGTGAAGAGCGCCTCGCGACAGCCGGCCGCCGCGCCCGCCCTGGCGACCTCGAGCACTTCCTCCTCGGACATGTACGCCCGCTCGCCGCGCCGCGGCGGCCGGGCGAAGGTGCAGTAGTGACAGACGTCCCGGCAGAGCTTCGTCAGCGGGATGAAGACCTTCGGCGAGTAGGTGACGCGCGTGCCGGCGCGATGCGCGCGGGCCTCGGCGCAGAGCTCGTCGGTCGAAGCCTCGAGGAGTTCCCGCGCCTCCACGGGAGCAGACTAGTGCCTGGGGGGTCGGCTAGCCGGGCGTGCGCTGCAGGGCGCCGAACCGCACCCAGCGGCCGTCGCCCCTGCGGTTCACCGACCAGCGGGTGAGCTGCACCTGCTCGATCGGGAAGCGGTCGACGCGCCCGGTGCGGACGGCGACGCCCGGGATCATGAAGGGGTTCTTCGAGTTGAGCTTCGCGAGCTGGGCCATCACGCCGGCCCGCGTCGGGTTCCGGCCGGCCTTCCTGAGCGCCTCGACGAAGCTGTGGGCCGCCGCCATCGAGTAGACGTGGAAGACGTCGTTCGCGTTCCCCCGCGGCAGGTACTTCTTCATGATCTGGCGGTAGAGCCTCATCCCCGGATCGCCGGCCCAACGGGTCGAGTCCGTCGGATCCTTCAGGAACTGGATCGAGATCGCGCCGCGGACGCGCGGGTTGTTCCCGGCGTCGGAGGCGATCTCCATGATGTTCGACGCGCTGGAGACCGAGTTCACGAACATGAGCGGCTTCCAGCCGAGCCGGTTCGCGTAGATGAACGACTGGATCGCGTAGCGCGGCGTTCCGAAGACCATGAACGTGTTCGCGTTCGAGCTCTTCAGGCGCGCGACCTGGGACTGGACGTCGGTCGCCGTCACCTCGTACCCCTGGGTGGCGACGATCCGGTTCGACATGCGGCCGAGGCCCTTCCGGAGCCCGCTGAGGAGCTCCTTCCCGTAGTCGTCGTTCTGGTAGATGACCGCGATCCGGGCGTTCTTCCGGTTCCGCTGGATCCAGCGTCCGTAGATGATCGCCTCGCCGTAGTAGCTCGGCTGGTAGCCGATCGTCCACGGGTACTTCCGGTAGCTCGTGCCGAACGTGCGCGCCCCGGTCGCCGCGAAGATCTGCGGGACGCGGACGGCGTTCAGGTAGTCGCGGATCGCCAGGTTGTGCTCGGTGCCGAGGCTGTTGAAGATCGCGAAGACGCGATCCTGCTGGACGAGCTGGCGCGTCTGCTGGACGGTCGTCGACGGGTTGTAGCCGTCGTCGAGGTACTTGTACTGGATCCGCCGCCCGTTGACGCCGCCGCGCGCGTTCACGTACTTGAAGTACGCCTCCGCGCCGCGGGCGACCGACGCGTACGCCGACGCGACGCCCGAGAGCGGCGTCGTGCCGCCGATCAGGATCGAGTTTCCGGTCACTCCGGGGTCGGCAGTCTCGCGGCCGTTGGCCGCGGGCAGCGCGACGGCCAATGCAGCCGCCAAGACCCCGATGAGAATGGACGTCCTCCGCATCCCTGCTCGGAGACGATGCTACTGACGCTTTGTTAGCGGAAAGGAAAGCCTCGAGAGGAACCCGGCCGCGCCCCGCGGGAGCAGGAACAGGACGAGGATCAGGACGATCCCGTAGATGACCGAGGGCATGCCGGGCGACTTGGCCGCGTCCTGGAAACCGTCCGGCAGCGAGCCGACCTCGGTGAGCTCCTGGATCGCCACCGGGAGGTAGTAGATGAAGAGCGCGCCGAGGAACAGGCCGACGAGCGAGCCGAGGCCGGCGATCACGACGCCGATCAGCAGCTGGATCGAGAGGAAGACGGGGAAGCTGCCGGGGCTGACGATGGTCGAGACAATCGCCAGGAGCGCTCCGGCGGCGCCCGCATAGGCGGCGCTGATTGCGAATGCCAGCGTCTTGAACGAGAAGAGGCTGACGCCTGAGGACGCCGCCGCGACCTCGCTGTCCCGAATCGCCTGGAAGGCGCGGCCCGGGCGGCCGCGGAGGAGGAGCCAGGCGATCGCGAGGCCGATCAGCCCGATCGTCCAGGCGAGGTAGTACGTCCAGTCGTTGAACGTCAGGTCCTTGTCGAGGACGGGGATGTGGACGGTGTTCGTGATCCCGCCCGTCAGCCGGTCCTCTGTGATCCCGAAGAGGTTGAGCCCGTTCGACCCGCCGGTCAGGGTTTCCGGCTCGCGCAGGAGGAGCGGCATCGAGACGGCGAACGCGAACGTTGCGAGGGCGAGGTAGAGGCCGCGCAGCCGGAGGGCCGGCAGCCCGAGCAGGAAGCCCACGAACGCGGCCACGAGCGCCGCGATCGGGATCGTCCAGACGTCCTGCATCCCGTCCCCGACCGGGAGCCAGCCCGGCGCCTCGAGCTGCGACGCCTCGAGCCCCGGACGACCCAGGATCAGCAGCGCGCTGACGTAACCGCCGATCGCCATGAACGCCCCGTTGCCGAGGGAGATCTGGCCGGTGTAGCCCGTGAGGATGTTGAGGCCGGTCAGCGCGATGAAGAAGATCCCGACCCGAGCGAACTCGGACGCGCGGAAGTCGCTCAGGAAGCGTGGCAGGATCGCGATCGCGACGACGAAGGCCGCCACGCCGAGCACGCGCGCCCCACGGCCAAGTAACAACTTGTTACTAACCCGCAACGGGCCCTCGCTTCGGCTCCTGGGGCGGAGCCGCGCGCCGGGACGGCGCAAGTAACAGACTGTTACTTGGGCTCATACGCGCCTCGCTGCGACCCGTCCGAAGAGGCCCTGCGGCCGGACGAGCAGGAGCCCCAGGATGAACACGAACGCGACCGGCAGGCGGAGGCCCTCCAGGTCGACCGGGAAGCCGAGATCCTGGAGGTCGTCCGAGTAGGTGCCGACGAGGTTGAGGAAGACGCCGAGCGCGAGCCCGCCGACGAGAGCGCCGAAGGGGCTGTCGATCCCGCCGAGCACGGCCGCCGCGAATGCGTAGATCAGGACCGCCTGCATCATCGAGGGCTCGAGTGGCGGGAAGGCCGCCGCCGTGAACATCCCGCTGACCGCGCCGAGGGCGGCCGCAAGGCCCCAACCGATGCCGAGCATCCAGCCGACGCGGATCCCGACGAGCCGGCTCGAATCCGGATACAGCGCCGCAGCCCGCAAGGCGAGGCCGACTTTCGTGAACTGGAAGAACGCCCAGAGCGCGGCGACGAGCCCGAGCGTGACCAGGATGATCCCGATGTCCTGCACGTTGATGACGACGCCGCCAACGTCGAACGTCCTCGTCGAGAACGGCCTGTTGGGCGGAAACGTCCGCACCTCGCCGGACCAGAGCCAGGTCGCGAGCCCGTTGAAGATCAGCAGCAGGCCGAGGGTGACGATCACGATCGTCAGCACCGGCGCGTTCTCGACAGGCCGGATCACGACGCGCTGGATCGCGAGGCCGCCGGCGAACGAGATCACGATCGTCGACGCGAACGCGAGCCAGTACGGAACGTCCCACTGCACGAGCTGCCAGGCGATGTAGGTCGAGAACATCGCCATCTCGCCCTGCGCGAAATTGATCACGCCCGTCGCGCGGTGGATCAGGACGAGCGCGAGCGCGAGCAGGCCGTAGATCGAGCCCGACGCGAGCCCGATGACGACCTGTTGGAAGAGCTCCTGCATCAGTAGCCGAGGTAGCTTCGTCGGACGCCCTCGTTGCGCGCCAGCTCGTCGCTCGCGCCCTCGAGGGCGACCTTGCCGGACTCGAGGACGTACGCACGGCTGGAGGACTCGAGCGCGACGGCGGCGTTCTGCTCGACGACGAGCACGCTGAGCTTCTCCTCCTCGTTCAGCCGGCGGACGATCTCGAAGATCTCGCGGACGACGATCGGCGCGAGCCCGAGCGACGGCTCGTCCAGCAGCAGCAGCCGCGGGCGGCCCATGAGAGCGCGCGCGAGGGCGAGCATCTGCTGCTCGCCGCCGCTCAGGGTGCCTGCGGACTGGTCACGGCGCTCGCGCATCCACGGGAAGAAGGCGAACACCCGGTCGAGGTCGTCGCCGAGCCCGTTCCGGCGCGTGTAGGCGCCGAGCCGGAGG
Organism: uncultured Actinomycetes bacterium; assembly: GCA_963733215.1. Classification (GTDB taxonomy): domain Bacteria; phylum Actinomycetota; class Thermoleophilia; order Gaiellales; family Gaiellaceae; genus JACDAN01. Next base: position 23,062 of record CAVTCN010000029.1, on the reverse strand, counting down.
TTCTCGAGCAACGTCAGTTCGGAGAAGGTGCCACGGCCTTCCGGTACATGGCCGATCCCGAGCCGCGAGGTCCGCTCGGCGGAGCGTGGAAGGCGCTTCCCCTCGAAGAGGATCTCTCCGCGGCGGGCGACCGTCCCCGAGACGGCCCGGAGGGTCGTCGTCTTGCCCGCGCCGTTCGGGCCGAGGACCGCGACCATCTCGCCGCTGTCCACGGTCAGCGAGACGCCGTGCAGCGCCTGCACGGGGCCGTACCTGGCCTCGACGCCCTTCAGCTCGAGGGCGGCGATGGCGGCGCCTCCCCCAGATAGGCCTCGATCACGGCGGGGTTGCTCTGGACCTCCTCGGGCGTGCCCTCGGCGATCTTCTTGCCGAAATCGAGCACCTGCACCCGGTCCGAGACGGACATCACGAGGTTCATGTGGTGCTCGACCAGGAGGATCGTCAGGTCCCGCTGCTTCCGGATCCGCCGGATCAGGTCGCCGAGCGCACCGACCTCCTCGTGGTTGAGGCCGCCCGCAGGCTCGTCCAGCAGCAGCAGCCGTGGCTGCGCGGCGAGGGCGCGAGCGAGCTCGACGCGCTTCAGAGTCCCGAACGGAAGGCCGACCGCCCGACGGTTCGCGACCTCGGCGGCGCCGACCTCCTCCAGCGCCTCGAGCGCCCTCCGCCGCGCCTGCCGCTGGCCGAGCCAGCCGCTGCGCGCGTGCGTCCCGACAAGGACGTTGTCCACCACGGACATGCCTGGAAAGAGCTCCACGTTCTGGAACGTCCGCGCGACGCCGCGCGTCACGATCTTGTGCACCTTGGTGCGCAGAAGACTCGATCCGTCGAACACAACCTGGCCCGCGTCCGGCCGGTAGAGCCGCGTGATCACGTTGAAGACGGTCGTCTTGCCGGCGCCGTTCGGGCCGATCAGCCCGGAGATCTGACCGGCCTCGACGTCGAAGGACACGTCGTCGAGCGCGACGATGCCGCCGAACCTGCGGGTGACGTTCCTGACCTCGAGCAGCGCCAAGGCCGGGGATCGTATAAGCGACTAGATCAGGCTTCGCTCGTGTTCCACTTGCCGAAGAGCGCCTCGTGGAGATACCCACGGGTCTGCCATTCGGGTGGAACCGCGCCGCCCGGAGTGCCGCTCATGCGTGTGAGCGTGCGGGTGCCGTCCTGGCCGACCCACTCGGCGACGACGACCCAGCCGACGAGGACGGCGCTGTCCAGCCTGCCGTTGTCCTCCTGGCTGACCTGGATCGCGTCGTGAAGCTTCTCCGCACCGCCGCTCATTCGGAGAGAGAGATCGGCCTGTTGGGGGCCGGACTTGAGCGGCGGTGCGGAGGCGGCGAGCAAGGCCGAGGACGGCGACACCGACTAGCGATGCCAGTGAGACCCCCCACGTCCCCGGCCTCTTGCGCCCGCCTTCAGGGACTGAAACGACGAAGTGCCGTTAGAGGTTCGTAAGCGTTCTGGAAAGGTTCTCGGGAGCTGCTGCTAGCAGGCCCGCAGAGCCCGGTCGAGCGTCGTGCTGCGCGAGTCGCGGAGCCCGACGAGCGCCCTGACGAGCGTGCGGGTGCGGAGCGAGCGCCGCGACACCGACGCCGTGAACGGCGCCCTGGAGTCGCGCTTGATCCTCGTGGTGCCGCGATAGAAGTTGACGCTCGAGACGCGGGACGCGGCAGACCCGCCGATCCGAAGGCGAACCGTCGAGCGCACACAGCCGCCCCGGCCGCGCCGATAGCGCGCCTGAAGACGAAGATTCGGCCCGCGGCGGCACGTGTCTCCGACACAGGCGCGGAGACGTCCAAGTCGTGCCGCGAGATCAGTCTTGAGCGCGGTGAACCGGCCGTCGGCGTGCAGGCTCTGGAGCTGCTGCGGGTCGCGCGCGAGGTCGTAGAGCTCCTGCTCGCCGTTCGTGTGCTGGACGAACTCGAAGCGCGGCGTGCGGATCGCGCTGTAGGAGGGGGTCTCCAGCAGGACGTCCCTGCCCGACCGCAGGATTCCGTCGCGCGCAAACGGCAGCAGCGAGCGGCCGTCCTGTCGACGTCCCGGGCGGGCGTTCGCCGCGTCGAGAATGGTCGGCGCCAGGTCGATGTTCGCGACGAGGCTCGACCGGCGGGCGCCGGCAGGCACGCCTGGACCGCGGATGATCAGCGGCACACGCACGGACGGCTCGTACACGAGCACCTTCCCGGCCGGGACGCGATGCTCGCCGTGGAAGAACCCGTTGTCGGCCGTGAACACGATCAGCGTCCGGTTCATCTCGCCGGACGCGTCGAGGGCGCCGACGATGTCGCGGATCGCCTCGTCGACGGCGAGCAGCGACTCCAGCCGCTGCTGGTAGTTCTCGCGGATCCCGTTCACCCGCGCCGGGCCGATGAGCGCGCGGTTGCGGATGCCCGTCGGCTTGTCCGACACGTCCGCCTCGTTGAACGCGGCCGGCGCGGGCAGCGGCTCGGACGCGAACCGGTTCCGGTGCCGCGGCGCAGGGACAGGCGTCGCCTGGTTGGCAGGATCGCCCGCCTCGCGCGGCCCGCCGCTGTGCGGCGCGAGGAACGCCACCGAGAGGAAGAACGGCTGCGCCGAGGGCGCATGGCGGCGGATCAGCTCGACGGCCTTCCGACCGTAGACGTCCGTCTGGTAGTTCGCAGCGCCCGTTCCGTACGTCACGAGCCGGCCGTTCTCGTTCAGCCGGTAGTTGTAGAAGCTGTAGGTGGACGGGTCGGTCGAGCCGTACCACTCCGCCCAGCCCGCCGGAATCTCGGTCGGCCGCGCCCGGCCGTAGCCGTTCAGGTACTTGCCGACGTGGACGGTGTGGTAGCCCGCCGTGCGCAGCCACGCCGGAAGCGTGTTCGAGTGCGTGGGCGCAAGCTTGTCGTAGCCGCCGCTGGGCGGCGCGTTGCCCATGATCGTGTGGTTGTGGCCGTACTGGCCCGTGATGTAGGTCGACCTCGACGGGCAGCAGAGCGGGTACGACGCGAAGTTGTTCGTGAACGTCGTCCCGCGCGCCGCGAGCAGCGTGTTCACGTTGGTCATGACCCGCATGGACTCGACCGTCTGGTCGTCGGTCATCAGGACGACGATGTTCGGCCTGGTCTGCGTCTGCTGGATCTCGGAGGTCGCCGAGGAGGCAAGGGCCGCCGAGAGCGCGAGGAGCGCCAGCGTGGCCGCAAGAACCTCCCGTGCCTTCGCCATGGCGGGAGTCTTCCCAGGAGAGCCGGGAACTATGGTTAGGAATTCGTAAGCGTTCCGGAAAGGTTCTCGGCGTCGACGACCGGCGCCTGGCACGCGAAGCGCTCGCAGAGATAGACCGCCGGCCGCCCCTCGACGAGCTCCTTCCCCCGGAGCAGCGGAACCTCGTCGGACGGACCCGACGGCGACGACCGTGTTCGGCTCGAACGGCGCGAGCGCCGCCCGGGCCACCTCGCTGTCCGGCGGGCCTGCGACGGCCAGCTCGCGCGGCGGCGAGAAGTGGAGGTCGAGCGCGCAGAGCGCATGGCCGAATGCCTGCGGCGCTCGGGGCAGTGCGTGGGCGATCAGCCGGAAGACGCCGACCGCGCGCCGCTCGAGCTCGTCGTCGCCGTAGATGCGCCCGAGCCGGAGCAGCACGTGGGCGAGCATCGAGTTCCCCGACGGCGTGGGGTTGTCGTCGAAGGCCTTCTGGCGCGCGATCAGCCGCTCTCCGTGCTCGGGCGTCCGGAAGAAGCCGCCGTGCTCCTCGTCGCCGAACAGCTGGACGGCGAGCCGCGCAAGGCGATTCGCCTCCTCGAGCCAGCGGAGCTCGCCCGTTGCGACGTGGAGCTCCAGCAGCCCGTGTGCCGCGTCCGCATAGTCCTCGAGGAAGCCTGTGTGCTTCGCGCGCCCGTCGCGGTAGCTCCGGAGCAGCCGGCCCTCGTCGTCCGAGAGCGGCCCGAGCAGGAACTCGCCGATCCGCCGTGCGGCGTCGAGGAAGTCGCCGCGCTCGAGGCGGCGGCCGGCCTCCGCGATCGCTGCCAGCGCGAGGCCGTTCCACGAGGCAATCGCCTTGTCGTCCCTGGCGGGCTTCGGTCGTTCCTCGCGAAGCTCCCAGAGCCGGCGCCGGAGCTCCTCGTCGAGCTCGCCGCGGATGATCGAGCGGCCGTCCTCGAACGGCTCGAGCAGCTCTTCGGGGGCTCCCTCCTCCGCCGTCCACGTGAACGTCAGCCCCTCGACGCCGTCCGTGTCCGCGTCCTGCGCGGAGGCGAGGCCGCCCTCCGGGAGGGCGAGCTCCCGGAGGACGTAGTCGAGGGTCTCCTCGGCGACCTGCCGGTAGCGCTCCTCGCCCGTGACCACCCAGCCGTGGAGGTACGTGGAGGCGAGCAGCGCGTTGTCGTAGAGCATCTTCTCGAAGTGCGGCACCAGCCAGCGGCGGTCGACCGAGTAGCGGTGGAAGCCCTCCGCCGAGGAGGTCGTACATGCCCCCGGCGGCCATGGCGTCGAGGGTCTTCGCGACCATCGGAAGCGCCTCGTCGTCGCCCCGGAGGTGCTGCCGCAGGAGGAACTCGAGCGCAGGGGCCGGCGGGAACTTCGGCGCGCCGCCGAAGCCTCCCCACTCCGGGTCGAACTGCCGGCGCAGCGCGCGGGCGGCGTCGCCGAGCAGACTGTCGGTCAGCGGGTCGGTCGACGGCCGCACCTCGCTCGAGGACCTGATCGCGTCGACGAGCTGCTTCGCCGAGGACGCGGCCGCGGAGCGGCGCTCGCGGTAGAGGTCCGAGACCGCGGTCAGCACGTCCCTGAACGCCGGCATCCCGTGCCGGGGCTCCGGCGGGAAGTAGGTGCCGCCGAAGAACGGCTCTCCCTCCGGGGTCAGGAAGACCGTCATCGGCCAGCCGCCGTGCCCGGTCAGCGCGACGACCGCGTCCATGTAGAGGGCGTCGACGTCAGGCCGCTCCTCGCGGTCGACCTTGACGTTGACGAAGCGCTCGTTCATCAGGCGCGCCGTCTCGTCGTCCTCGAAGGATTCGTGCTCCATCACGTGGCACCAGTGGCAGGCCGAGTACCCGATCGAGAGGAGGATCGGCCGGTCCTCGCTGCGTGCCCGCTCGAAGGCCTCGTCGCCCCAGGCGTACCAGTCGACGGGGTTGTCGGCGTGCTGGAGGAGGTACGGGCTCGTCTCCTGGGCGAGACGGTTCATCCGACTAGGCTAGCCCCGTGACCGAGACGCCCGACGAGCCTCGGCTGGCTGCCGCCGGATTGACCCTTCCCGGCGGCACCGTCACCTTTCTCTTCTCGGACATCGAGGGCTCGACGCGGCTGCTCGAGCAGCTCGGCGACCGCTACGGCGACGTGCACCGGGAGCACCGGCGGATCCTCCGCGAGGAGCTCGGCGGCGCCGGCGGCCGGGAGGTCGACACGCAGGGCGACGCGTTCTTCTTCTCGTTCGAGCGCGCCAGGGACGCCGTCTCGGGCGCGGTCGCTGCCCAGCAGGAGCTGGCCGAGCACGGCTGGCCGGACGGTGCGGAGGTCAAGGTCCGGATGGGCCTGCACACCGGCGAGCCGACGGTCGGCGAAGAGGGGTATCTCGGAATGGACGTCGTCCGCGCCGCCCGCATCTGCTCGGCCGGCCACGGCGGGCAGATCCTGCTCTCGGAGACGACTCGGGCGCTGGTCGGGAACAGCATCCCGGAGGGAACCGAGGTCCGCGATCTCGGCGAGGCCAACCTCAAGGACGTCCAGCACGAGCGCATCTTCGAGCTGGCGCTGGCCGGGCAAGAGGACGCGTTTCCGCCGCTCAAGACGGCGGCGCCCAAGACCTCGGCGGACGACCTCGCCGCTCAGATCGAGCGCAGGGTCCACGAGCAGATCCTGGCCGGCTTCGAGCCGGGCTCGAGCGACGAGTCGACGGCCAAGCTCGCGAAGCTCGTGGGCGTCGGGTTCCTGGCCGCGTTCCTCGGTCTCGCCGTGCTCTTCGCGATCGTGCTGCTCGTCAGAGCTGTGCTCTGAACGGGCCGGCGCGGTACAGGTAGCCCTCGAGCCGACGGCCGAGCCGCTCCTCGAGCCACTCGGAGATCGCGATCAGCGCCTCGAGGTCGACGCCCGTCTCGACGCCCTCGCCCTCGAGGAGGTAGACGAGGTCCTCCGTGGCGATGTTGCCGGTCGCCTTGGGCGCGAAGGGGCAGCCGCCGAGGCCGCCGACGGACGCGTCGAGGGACGACGCGCCCGGCCTCGAGCGCGGCGTACGCATTCGCGAAGCCGGTGTTGCGCGTGTTGTGGAAGTGGCCTCCGACCGGTTTGCCGAGCGCAATCACGCGCTCGAGCAGCCCGCGCACCCGGCTCGGCGTCCCGACGCCGATCGTGTCGGCGAGGACGAGCTCGTCCGGGTCGGCGGCCGCCAGCCGCTCCGCGATCTCGACGACCCGGCTGGGATCGACGCGGCCCTCGAACGGGCAGCCGAACGCGACCGAGATCGTGACGCTCGCCCGGATCCCGTCCTCCTTCGCGCGCGCAACGATCCGCTCGCCGTCCTCGAGCGCCGCGTCCACCGACGCGCCCGCATTGCGCTGCGAGAAGCTCTCGGTGGCCGCGACCGCGAAGGAGACCTCGCCGAGCCCGGTCTCGCGGAGCCGGTCGTAGCCGCGCTCGTTCAGGGCCAGGCCGGCGTACACGACGCCGTCTTGGCGGTCGATTGCGGCGACGACATCCTCCGCCCCGGCCATCTGCGGCACCCGGTCCGGGTTGACGAAGCTCGCCGCCTCGATCCGCTTCAGGCCGGTGGCAGCAAGACGCCCGACGAGCTCGGCCCGCGTCTCGGGCGGAAAGACCTGCTCCTCGTTCTGCAGGCCGTCGCGCGGCCCGACCTCGCGGATCAAAATCCGCGGGCGAAGACGCGGTCGGGCGTGATCCGCACGATCAAACGCTTCTCGCCCTCCACGTAGTGGTAGTCGCGCCCGAAGTACCGGTGCGAGAGCTCGTTGATGTGCTCCTCGGCCCCCTCGTCGCTGATCTCTGCCGGCCCGGTCACGGAGAGGTACTGGTACGGATTCTCGTGGTTGTAGACACAGACGCTGACGACCGGGTTCCGCCGGATGTTCGCGGGCTTGACGCGTCCCTCGGCCGTGTTGAAGACGACGCGCTCGCCGTCCCAGTCGATCCAGTTGACCGTCAGCTGCGGGTCGCCGTCATCGCCGACCGTGCCGACGACGGCGAAGTTCTCGCCCTTGAGAAGGCTCGCCTGCTCTTCGGTCAACCCGGCCACGGAGGTTGCATAGGCTAGCCGGGTGCTCCTGCTCTGCGGAACGCGGAAGGGCCTCTTCCTCCTCCACGGAGGCGACGACCGCTCCGCCTGGGAGCTCGAGGGCCCGCTGCTGACCGGCTGGTCGGTCTACCACGCGATCCGCGACCGGCGCGACGGCTCGCTTCAGGTCGCGGCGAACAACTTCGTCTACGGCGGCACGTTCCAGCGGTCGAGCGACGACGGAAAGACGTGGCAGCGCGCGGAGGGGCTCGCCCTTCCCGAGGAGTCCGGACTGAAGCTCGAGGAGGCCTGGCACGTCGAGCCGGGCCGCGAGGACGGCGAGATCTGGCTCGGCGCCACCCCCGGCATCCTCTTCCGCTCGACCGACGGCGGCGAGTCGTTCGAGGTCGTTCGAAGCGTCCTCGAGCATCCGACGCGGGAGCGCTGGGAGCCCGGCGCCGGCGGGATGTGCTGCCACTCGATCCAGCTCGACCCGTCCGACCCGAACCGGATGTACATCGCGATCTCCGCCGCCGGGACCTTCCGCACCGACGACGGCTGTGAGTCGTGGGCGCCCGCGAACCAGGGTGTCGCGGCCGATTTCTTCCCCGAGCCGGACAACTTTCCCGAGGTCGGCCAGTGCGTCCACAAGCTGCTGCTCCACCCGGAGCGGCCCGACCGCCTCTGGCAGCAGAACCACTGCGGCGTGTACCGGTCGGACGACCGGGGCGAGACCTGGGAGCGGCTCGAGGGGAACGGCCTCCCGAGCGGCTTCGGCTTCCCACTGGCGCTCGACCCGCGTGATCCCGACGTCGCCTACGTGATCCCGGAGGTCGGCGCGGAGAACAGAGTCACGCCCGACGGGAGACTCGGCGTCTACAGGACGGACGACGGGGGCGCGAGCTGGGCGCTCGCCTCGAACGGGCTCCCCGAGCCCGCCTGGGGCGCGGTCATGCGTGAGGGCTTCGCGTTCGACGCGCTGGAGCCGTCCGGCGTCTACTTCGGGACACAGAGCGGCTCGGTGTTCGCCTCGACCGACGCCGGAGAGAGCTGGACGGAGATCGCGCGCCAGCTGCCGCCCGTCTTGTCGGTCGAAGCGGCGTGGTCCTAGTCCGGCTGCCGTCGCTGCTCGCCGCGCAGGCCGGCGGGCAGGGCGAGTTCGAGGTCGAGGCCGCGACCGTCGAGCACGCGCTGCGGCAGCTCCCCGTGGCCGACCTCCTCTTCGACGAGAGCGGCGAGCTCCGGCGGCTCGTGAACGTCTATGTCGACGGCAAGGACGCGCGGGAGCTCGAGGGACCGAACACACCCGTCGCGGATGCGAGGGAGATCCGCGTCATTGCGGCGGTCGCCGGCGGCTAGAGGCTCTTGGGAATCTCGATCTCGCCCGCGAGGATCTTCCGCTGGACGTCCTCGAGCATCGAGCGGTGCTCCTGCGGCACGTCGGCGTTGAGCTTCCCTAGTCCGACGCCTTGCTCGGCGAGGCCAAAGGTCACGTTCAGGCCGCCCTTCCACGTGCCGTCCGTGACCGACCGGATGATCCGGAAAACGGCCTCGTCGACGCGCTTCATCGCGCTCGTGAGAACGAAGTTCCCGAGGAACGACTGGTCTGCGTCGACGCCGATCCCCCAGGCGTCTCGCTCCCCGGCCGCGTCGAGCGCGCCCAAGCCGCACCCGCCCGCAACCTGGAACACGACGCTCGAACCGCGCGCGATCTGATCGAGCGCGAGCTCCTTGCACTTCGCCTGGTCGTCCCAGTCGGACGAATAGCCGTTGAGGGTCTTGACGTCCGGCTTCGAGAACTTGGCGCCGGCCTGGTAGCCGGCGATGAATCGGTCGACCGGCGGCTCCTTGTAGCCGCCCACGGAGCTCACGATCGGCGGCGCACCCTTGACCGACAGCCCGGCCAGCACGCCGGCGAGGTATCCGGCCTGCTCCTCGCGGAAGAGGACGCCGAGGACGTTCGCCGGCTTGCCCGGCAGTGTCGTCTGGTCGACGTCGATGATCGCGTAACGGCTTTCGGGGAAGCTCTTGGCAGCCGTGGCCACCGACTCCCCCTGCGCGAAGCCGACGCCGATCATCAGGTCGAAGCCTTGCCGCGCCAGCGTCGTGTGGTTCGGGACGTAATCCGCCGCCGTCCTCGACTGGGCGACGCGGATCTCGACGCCCAGCTCCTTCTCCGCCCGCTTGAGCCCCTCGTACGCCAGCTGGTTGAAACCCCGGTCGTTCAGCTGTCCGACGTCGGTGACGAGCCCGATCTTGAACTCCGCCTGCTCCGGCTGAGTGGTGCCGGCGCTCGACCCTTCCTCATCGCCGCCGCAGGCCGCGAGGAGGAGCACGATCCCGGCTGCCGCAACGATGGAGCGGAGGTTTTCGCCTGATAGTCTCAAACCTGGTGGCGAAGTCTAGCCGAGCCGCCCCTCTGCACGTCACGCTTGCTGTCGTCTTCCAGGTTCGCGACGGCGCGCTGCAGGCGCTCGTGTGGCAGCGGGCGCGAGAGCCGTTCGCGGGCCGCTGGGCCTTGCCCGGCGGCTACCTCGAGCCGGGCCAGACGCTCGAGGAGTCGATCAGGCACCACCTCGCCGCCAAGGTGGACGTCCGCGAGCTCTCCCACCTCGAGCAGCTCGAGACCCGCAGCGATCCCGCGCGCAATCCGCGGGAATGGGAGCTCGCGACTGCCTATCTCGGCCTGGTCCCGAGCGACGCAGACCCTGCGATTCCCGAGGACACGCGGTGGCTGCCCGTCGACCGGCTCAAGCGGACGGCGTTCGATCACGGCGAGATCGTCCGCTCGGGGCTGGCGCGCCTGCGGGCGAAGCTCTCGTACACGAACGTGGGGTTCGCGCTCGCGCCGGGCGAGTTCACGCTCTCGCAGCTGCGCGAGCTCTACGCGGCCGCGCTCGGCCACGACGTCTCGGCGACGAACCTCCACAGGGTCCTGGTCCGGCGCGGCGTCCTCGAGCCGACCGGAGGACGCCGTGAACCGGGACGAACGGGCGGCCGGCCTGCGTCGCTGTTCCGATTCCGCACGCCGAGCCTGGAGGTCACCGACCCGTTCGCGGTGCTGCGGCCGCCTAGGTCGCCGTGACGAACTGGTTGCGGCCGCTGCGCTTGGCGGCGTAGAGCGCCTCGTCCGCGCGGCCCACGAACTCGTCGGCGGTCTCGGTCTCGTCCCAGCAGGCGATGCCGGCCGAGACCGTCTCCCCGTCAGGCATCGCGGCCCTGAGCCGGCCGACCAGCCGCTGGGCGTCGCCGATCGTGCAGCCGGGCAGGAGGAGGCTGAACTCCTCGCCGCCGTAGCGGGCCAGCATGTCGCTGGCTCGGAGCAGCGAGGCCCACGCCGCCGCCGCCTGTTTGAGCAGCCGGTCGCCGGCCTGGTGCCCACGATGGTCGTTGAACCGCTTGAACCGGTCGAGGTCGAGCATCGCCACGCAAACGGGGCGCGCGTCGCGGGCGGCGCGGGCGAGCTCGCGTGGCAGCTCCTCGTCCCAGGCACGCCGGTTCGGCAGTCCGGTCAGGTCGTCGGTGCGGGCCGTTGCCTGGAGCTGGACGAGGAGCCGAGCCCGGTCGAGCGCGATTGCCGCCTCGGCGGTCAGCATCTGCATCCCGGATTCGACACCTTGCGAAAGGCGTTTGAGCGGCTTCGACCAGCCGAGGACGAGCACCGCGACTGCACTCTCGTCGCGGAGGATGGGCTCGAAGTGCATCGACCGGACGCCGTGACGGGCACCGTGCATCGCGTCGCGGAGGAAGACCGGCTTGCGCGTCAGGTAGGCGAGCCCGCCGCCCGCTTCCTCGCCGGCGCGGGGAATGCGCATTCCGGCAGCGGCGGTCAGTGCGAGCCGACCGTCGGCGCCGGGCTCGAGCAGCTGGACGACGTCGGCGTCCGCAATCGAGCGGGCCGAGACGCAGACGGCCTGGCGGACGGCGTCCGGATCCGTGCTGGCGCCGATCTCGCGCATCGCGACCGTGATCGTCTCGATGTTGGCGAGCGCGAGTCGCGTCTCCTCGGCTCGTGAGCGGAGCTCGGCGACGAGCGCCTGCACGCTGTAGCCGACGATGGGCGCGACGCAGATCCAGAGAATCGAGGTCCGCCATTCGGTGGACGGGTATTCGGGAGCGCCGAGCAGGAAGAGCGGCACGAAGAACACTGCACCGAGCCCGGCAATCCCGATCGCGAGCTGTCCGCGCGTCCCGTACAGGGCGAGCCAGAACACCGGGAGCATGGCGAGCACGGAGTAGCCGGAGAGCGCCCCGCCCTGGCTTTCGCGGAGGAGTGCGACGACGACGAAGTACGAGAGCGCCGGGACGACCTCGGCGAACGCCGGGAGCCGGTGCCAGGGCGCCAGCCAGACGGTGCCGAGGATCAGAGCCGTGAGCGCCGACGCGAGCGCGATCTCGGTGGGCCCGTCGCCGGCAGGCGGCAGCGGCAGCACGGCGATCGCGAGGATCATCACACCCACGAAGGGCGCGCTCCGCCGCCCTAGTCCCAGGCGCGCGTACATGCCCCGGGTCACGGAGCTCTCGCCTGCGTTCGTCCGTGCCCGGGAGGGCAGGGAAAGACCGAGGCGGAGGGGGAAAGCCGCAGTCCTCACGCAGTTACCTCGTCGGATGTGCGGCCTGGGCGCACGATCCTCCGAAGGAGGGTCAATTCCCGGCTACACGAAGAACCAGACGAGCAGCATCGCGACGATCAGGATCCCCGCGACGACTGCGATCACGCCGCCCACGCCGCCGATCAGGAGCAGCGGCGTCTTCTCGCTCTCTCCCCGAGCCGCCTCGCGTGCTTCGCGCTCGAGAGGGGCGTCGCTCTCGCGTCCGGGCTCGGTCACGCCCGGATCCTAGAGCGCACGGGCGTGCGAAGGTGGCAGCGCGTTGGATCTTCCGGCGAGCCTCAGGGAGACGTGGCAGAGCGAGCCGAGGTGGCTCGACGAGCTTCCACGCGTCGTGGCCGAGCTCGCTGCCGCGTGGGACCTCGATCTCGAGGAACCGATCGACACTCCGCACTCGCTCGTCGTCCCGGCCGGCGAGGTCGTGCTCAAGGTGAACGCGCCCTCGCACTTCGAGGCCGAGCAGGAGGCCGACGCGCTCGCGTGGTGGGACGGGCGCGGGGCCGTGCGGCTCGTCGCGCGGGAGGATCGGCATCGCGCGTTCCTGATGGAGCGCTGTCGCCCCGGGACGCGGCTCTGGGACTCCGGCGCCGACGAGCCGTCGGTCGTCGCCGAGCTCCTTCCGCGGATGTGGGGCGAGATCACGGAGCCGCATCCGTTCCGACTCGCGGTCGACGAGGCCCGGCGCTGGGCGGAGGAGGTGCGGGCGCGCTACGCGCTCAGCGGGCGACCCTTCGAGCAATCGCTCGTCGACCTCGCCGTCGATGTCTTCGGCAGCGCCGACCCCGCCGCCAAGGCGCTCGTCAACCAGGACCTCCACGGCGGCAACGTTCTCAGCGCGAGGCGCGAGCCGTGGCTCGTGATCGACCCGAAGCCGCTCGTCGGCGAGCGCGAGCTGGACGCGGTCGGCCTGCTCCGAAACGCAGCGTGGAACGGCGGCATGCCCGCGGTACAGCGCTGGCTGGACGTCCTCGCGGCGCTCGGCCTCGACCGCGAGCGGACGCAGGCCTGGGGAGTCGCCCACGCGCTGGCCTGGGGCTGGTCCGACGGCGCGTGGTCGACCGGGTCGGTCGAAGCCGCGCGCGTGATCGCTGCCGCCTAGAAGCCGCGGGACGAATCGGCACACTTTCGGCACAGTTTTCGCTTGACACTCCGCGGGGTCCGACACCGATCGGAGTGCCGGGGGCTTCTAGGCGGGAGCCGCGTCGCTCTCGGCGGGGCTGGCGTTCGGCCAGCCCGAGATCGCGGCGACCAGCAGGTCCGCGAGGTCCGACGCCTGCGGGACGAGCCGGCTGGTGGTCGCGATCGAGAGCCGGAACGGCGGGAGGATGTCGCGGAGCGGCCGCACGGTCACTCCCGCGTGGGCTACCGACGCGAAGAGGGCAGGGAGCACGGCTGCGCCGGCGCCGGCGCCGACCAGGCCGAGCGCCATCTCCGCGTCCGACGCGACAACCGGGGCTGCAACGTCGTCGGCGAACGCGGTCCCGTCAGCCGTTCCGATCCGCGGCAAGCCGCTGAGATCGGAGAGGGCGATCCGCTTCTGCCCTTGCGCGAGCGACGAGGCCGACGGAATCGCGACCGCGTACGAGCACATCGCCGCCGGCCGCACCTCCACCGGAGGCGAAACGCTCGCCGAGCGGACGATGGCGAGATCGACGGCGCCGGTCTCGAGGAGCCGGAACAGCCGGTCGTCCTCGACCGAGCTCACCACCTCGACGACGACGCGGGGATGCCGGACGCGCATCGCGACGACCGCCTCGGAGAGATGCGGGAACGAGAACGGCGTCCCCACGCGCACGACGTGCCCGACCCCTGCCGCGGCGGCGGCGACGTCGGCGCGTGCGGCGGCCATCGCTTGCTCGACGGTGTCGTGCAGCCGCCGAAGGCGGGCGCCGACCTCCGTGAGCGCGAGAGGTCTGCCCCGCGACGGCCGCTCCAGGACGGGATGCCCGACCGCGCGCTCGAGTGCCGCGATCTGCTGGCTGATCGCCGACTGTGTGTAGCCGAGCTTGCGAGCCGCCCGCCGGAAGCTCCCCTCGTCCACGACCACGGCAAGCGCTTCGAGGTGGCGGAGCTCGATTCCCGGCCAGCGCTTCAGCTGCTGCACGGCGCTCCTGAGGCCAGCCGGGTGCAGCAATCTCGATTGGGGCGCGCGGGGGTCGAACGGCCCATCCCTAACCGTTGACGGCTAACACCGATATTGGTTTGCAGATCCGGTGATTACCCACGCTGAACGGGCAATTCCGGTCGGTGATTCCTGGCTAACAACCCACATTTTGAGCCGTTTGAGGGGTCGGAGTGCCGAAAGAGGCACTCGGAGCCGGGCAGGCGGATTGCCCGGCTCTCAAACCGCGAAAGGAGTCTCAGTGCATAGACGACTCACGCTCTCGGTGGCGATGCTGCTCGTCGGCGCCGGGCTGCTCGCGGCGTCCGCAGTAGCGGGCACCTCGAGTAGCGCCGGGCCGCAGGCATCGGATGCCGGGAAGGCACGGGTCGGCGGGACGCTCAAGCACAGCCTGACAGTCGACATCGACTACGTCGATCCGGCTCTCTGGTACTACGTGCCGTCCTGGACGATCGCGTACTCGACGAGTGCGATGCTCATGAACTACCCGCATGCGCCCGCCCCGAGAGGGTCGCGGCTCACGCCCGAGGTGGCTCAGGGCTTCCCTCGCATCTCGCGTAACGGGCTTGTCTACACGTTCAAGCTCAAGAGCACCTACCGGCTCAGCAATGGGCAGCGCGTCAACGCGCAGAGCTTCGCCCGCGCGCTGAACCGGGCCCTGAACCGGCGGATGAGCTCGCCGGCACAGCCGTTCATCGAGGACATCGTCGGCGCCCAGGCAGTGATCGCCGGCCGCGCTCAGCGGGCCAGCGGGATCGTGGCGAGTGGCAACACGCTCACTCTCCGCCTGACGAAGCGGTCTCCGGACCTCCTCGCCCGCCTGGCGATGCCGTTCTTCGCCGCTCAGGGGAACCTGCCCATCAACCCGGAGGGCATCAGCGCTCCGGTGCACGGCGCAGGCGCGTACTACATCAAGGAGTGGACGAAGAACCGGCGCGTCATCCTCGAGCGGAACCGCTTCTATCGCGGTCCCGTCCGCGGCAACGTCAACCGCATCGAGGTCGACATCGGGCTCCCGCTCGAGACGATCAAGCTGAACATCGACCGCGGCGTAGTGGACATGGGTGACCTTCCGCCGGCAGCGCATGCCGAGCTGGGTCGCCGCTACGGCGTCAAGAAGCAGTCGCCGGGCCGCTACTTCGCGAACCCCGCACCGACGATCCTCTACCTGGCGATGAACCACGATCGCCGGCTGTTCGGCGGCGGCGGGAACGGCAACGTGCGGCTGAAGAAGGCCGTCAACTTCGCGATCGACCGGCAGGCCGTCCTCTCACAGGGCGGGGCGTACGCCGGCGTCACGAACGACCAGTACATGCCGCCGACGATGCGCGGCTTCCGGAACCTCGCCATCTACCCGCGGCGCCCGAACCTGAGCCAGGCTCGCAGCCTCGCCTCGGGCCAGACGCGCGGCGGTGACGGCGTCTTCTACTGCTCCAACCGGGCTCCGTCTCCTGCGCGGTGCCAGGTCGTCCAGGCGAACCTGCGGAACATCGGCCTGAACATGGACATCAGGCTGTTCCCGCGGGCGACCCAGTTCGAGCTGGCCGGCCGCAAGGGCGAGCCGTTCGACATGACGCTCGAGGGCTGGCACATGGACTACTTCGATCCGTACGACTTCATCTTCCTGGTCGACGGAACGACGATCCGGCCTGCCAACAACGTGAACTTCTCGTACTTCAACTCGCCGGCCTTCAACCGCAAGATCACGCGGGCGAAGACCCTGGTCGGCGTCGAGAGGTACAAGGCGTTCTCGAACCTCGATCACGACCTGGTTCGCAACGGTGCGCCGCTGGCCACCTACGCGAGCCCGAACGACCGGCATTACGTCTCCGCGCGGACTGGGTGCTACCACTACCACCCGGTCTTCACGTGGGACTACGCCGCGCTCTGCCTCAACCGCTAACGGACGAAGCGGATACGCAGAGACGGGAAGGGCGGCCCGCAAGGGCCGCCCTTCTCATGCCAACGGCTAACGTCCGCCGGCCATGGACGGCGCCTTCGCACTTTCCGACGGACGGGCACTCGGCTATGCCGAGTGGGGCTCGCCCGACGGCGTGCCCGTGCTCGGGTTCCACGGGACGAGCCTCTCGCGGCTCGCGCACGTCGGCGACGACGCGCCGCGGGAAGCCGGCGTCCGCCTGATCCTCGTCGACCGCCCCGGGTACGGGCTCTCCGACCTCCACCCCGGGCGGACCCTGCTCGACTGGCCGCGCGACATCGCCGAGCTCGCCGACGGGCTCGGCGTCGACCGTTTTGCCGTCTTCGGAATGTCCGGCGGAGGCCCCCACGCTGCGTCGTGTGCCTACGCCCTTCCCGATCGGGTCTCCGCGCTCGGACTCGTCAGCTCTCCCGCGCCCGTCTGGGACCGGCCCGAGCTTCGCTTCTCGGCGCCGCCCCACCGCCGGCCGATGATCGAGCTCGCCGAGCGCGATCCCGACCTCGTCGCCCGCCAGCTCGTCGACGACTGCCGTGCCGAGCTCGAGCGGATGGCCGCCGGCTCGCGTAACGGCGCCAAGGGCGGCGGGCCGGCGGCCGACCTGGCGATCCTGGACGACACGGATGTGCGCGCCAGGTTCGAGGCCGCGACGCTCGAGACCGTCGCGCGAGGCCCGGACGGGTACGCGCACGACCTCTTCCTGCTCTACGTCGCGCCGTGGGGGTTCCGGCCCGAGGAGATCGCCGTTCCGACCCAGATCTGGCACGGCGACCAGGACGCGGCGGTCTCCCCCAGGATCGCCGACTTCTTCGCGGAGACAATCCCCGGCAGCAGGTTGCACATGCTCCCCGGAGCCGGCCACCTCCTGCTCTGGTCGCATGCGGAGGACATCCTCCGCTCGCTCGCCGCTTAGACTCGCGCCACGCCACGCAAACACCTGATCGGGCTGCTCCTCGCGACCGAGGAGGACTGGCCGAGGGCCTTCGAGACCCTGCTCGCGAGGCTCGGCCCGGTGCGCTGGCGCGGCGAGACGCACGAGTTCCCGACCGAGCGGATCGTCCACGAGCCGTTCGACCTCCGCTACACACCGCGGCACGCGCTGATCATCGACCGGCTGGCCTGGTGGTACGAGGTGCCGCGCGAGTGGCTGAAGAAGCTCGCGCTCATGGACGAGGTCTATCTCCTGAACAACCCCTTCACGTTCCAGGCGATGGAGAAGCACTCGGCCTACTGCGCGATGATGCGGCTCGGGATCAAAGTGCCGAACACCTGGCTGATCCCACACAAGCTCCCGCCTGACAACCCGCGCTACGTGCCGATGGCGGAGAGCTACAGCCCTGAGTTCGACCTCGACTTCGTCGCCGAGCAGGTCGGCTACCCGCTGTACATGAAGCCGTTCGACGGCGGGATGTGGGTCGGCGTGACCCGGATCGGCTCGAGCGAGGAGCTGCACCGGAGCTACGACGAGTCGGGCGAGCGGCTGATGCACCTCCAGGCCGCCGTCGAGGACTTCGACGTCTTCACGCGCAGCCTCTCGATCGGGCCGCAGACGCGGGTGATGCAGTACGACCCGTCGGCCGACGGCCACTACCGCTACTCGGTCGGCGACGACTTCCTGCCCCCGGATCAGATGCGCGAGGTCGAGACGATCGGCAAGCTCGTCAACGCCTTCTTCCGCTGGGAGTTCAACTCGTGCGAGGTGATCGTCAAGGACGGCGAGGCGCACCCGATCGACTATGCGAACGCGTCACCCGACATGGCGCTCGTCAGCCTCCACTACTACTTCCCGTGGGCGATCCAGGCGCTCGCCGCCTGGTGCATGTTCTGCGCGGCGACCGACCGACGGATGCGCGTGAACCAGAACACGCGCGACTACTTCGAGGTCGGCGACGGCGACCTCCCGTACGACGAGAAGCTCGAGCGCTACCGCGCGCTCGCCGACAGCTACTTCCAGACCGAGCTCTTCGAGGAGTTCCGCGCGGAGGCGCTACCCCACCTCGAGGAAGCTACCGTGGACTTCGTCGAGAGCCCCGAGTTCGATCGCCTGATCGTCGAGGTGATCCGAACCGAGGAGCCCGAGGAGAAGCAGGAGCGGCTGATCGAGCGGTCGCGGACGGCCGTGGCAGCGTGGGCAGCGGATCGACGTGGAGCCCCGGCGCGTAGATGATCGCGAGCACGTCGCGAATCATAAAGGGCGGATTCGCCCTAAAGTAGGACGGATCCGCCCTACTTAACGGCGGCTTAACAGAGCACGGTTCGCCTTGCGCAGACGCTCGAGCGGACCGCGGTACTCCTCGAGCGAGACGCCGAGCTCACCCTCGATCGCCTTCTCCGCCGCGTCCAGGATCGGCTCCATCGCCTCGAGGAACTCGCTGCCCTCGGGCGTGACCTCGAGGAAGTACGAGCGGCGGTCGGCCTCGTTCGGCACCCGCTGGACGAGCCCCCGGCGCTGCAGGCCCTGCACGCGCCCGCGGAGCGTCGTCTTCGCGATCCCCGTCTCCGCCTCGAGATCCTTCGGCGTGATCGGCCCGTGGATCTCGATCAGCTTCAGCGTTCCGACGTGCGTAAACGGATAGCCGGCGCGAACGAGCTCGCGCTCGAACACCTGGCTGGCAAGGGCGTTGGCGACGGCGAGCTCGAGGAGGACCGGCCTCGCTATTTCGCTCGCCATGTCACGGAATCATAGGAAGACGGGCGTCCTGGGCGGTCGGCCTGAGCCGTCGTAGCGACCGCACCGCACGATCCGCGGGCTGGCCGCCGAACGCCGCCCCGCCGCATTGCACCTGACGCTCGGGAAGGCGCGGGTGAACCGCTCGAGATCCTCGGCGCACTCCTCCGCACCGTCGCCCATCGTCCCGCTGAGCCCGAGCACCCTGGCATCGGCACCGGCCGCGAGCTCGAAGGCGTCCTCGAGCGGCGTGTCCTGGCCGAGGTAGACGACACGCCACCCGTCGCGCTGGAGCAGCGCGGCGAGGCACAGGAGCCCGAGCTCGTGGCGTTCACGCGGAACGCACGCGAGCACCGCGACCCCCGCCGAGTCGTTCGCGGTCGTGTCCACGAGCGAGCGGACCTTGGTCGCCACGAGCTGGGAGACGAAATGCTCTTCCGCGACGGAGATCGCACCTTGCTCCCAGAGATCGCCGACCCGCTCGAGCACCGGCGCCACCACCTCGGAAACGCCGGTCTC
Organism: uncultured Actinomycetes bacterium; assembly: GCA_963733215.1. Lineage (GTDB taxonomy): Bacteria > Actinomycetota > Thermoleophilia > Gaiellales > Gaiellaceae > JACDAN01. Next base: position 4,027 of record CAVTCN010000029.1, on the reverse strand, counting down.
CGGCTCGTGAGCGGCGAAGGCCTGGTCGACGAGCGCCTCGATGCGGGACGGGGCACGCGAGGTGAGAGCGTCCAGGATCGCGTCGCGGAGGTCATCGGCGCTCGCGAACGGCTCCTCGAGCCGCTGGAGCATTGCCGCCGCGTGGCCGATGCGGATGCCCTCGGCGAGGCGGTCACGCAACCATTCGATCTGACGGAGCTCGCGCTCGCCGTAGTTCCGCTGGGCGCCTTCCGTCCGCGAGGGTGCTGGGACGCCGTAGCGCTCTTCCCACTTCCGAAGCGTTGCGGCCGGCACGCCCGTGCGGCGCGCCACCGCCTGGATGTTCACATTCGAAGGCTAGCGCCGAACCGCACTAAGTGAAGAGCGTGAGCTCGGGCTCCCGGACACCACGGAGAACATCGAGGTCGACCTCGACACACGAAATCCCTCGCGCGGTGGCCAGAGCCACTGCCTGGGGCTTCAGCTTCTGCGCTGCCAGGATGCCGCGGCACGCCGCCTTCGCCGGGTCGATGCGAATGCACTCCAGGTAGCGGGAGAGCTGCTCGACGGCCTCGATCGTCCCGATCCGCTTGATCTCCACCGCGACCCAGCCGTCCTCGCGGTCGCGGCACATCAGGTCGACCGGCCCGACGTCGGTGGGCCACTCCCGCCGGACGAGGCGCAGTTCCTCTCCGAGCCGTTCCGGGGCCGCCGCGAGCGCTTCCTGGAGGTCGCGCTCGACGCCGTCCTTCTCCAGCCTTGCCGCCTCCCCCATCTCGTGCGAGACGTCGCTCAGCAGCTCGACGATCCGGATCTCGAGGCGGTCCTCGGCCTTGCCGGCCCGCTTGCGGACGACGATGCGCTCGAGCGGATCGCCCTCCTCCTCGATCACGGTCTCGGGAGTCATCCAATTCAAAGGCTTATAGCCCCCGGCGTCGGCGTGGACGAGCACCGAGCCGTCGTCCTTCAGGATCAGGAGCCGCGTCGACTCTGGGAGGAACGCGCTCAGGCGGCCGCTGTAGGCGACCTCGCAGCGGGCGACGATCAGGCGCACCGCGCGACCGTACCGTCCTCTTCGGACGTGTCCTAGGGTCAGACCCAGGACCTGGCCCTTGGGTACGCTTGGCGGCCGATGGGCGACTTCGGCCTCTTCATCGTCTTCATGGTTCCGCCGCTCCTGCTCGGACTCGGAATCCAATGGTGGCTGAAGCGGACCTTCGCGCGCTACTCGGGGATCCAGATCGGGAGCGGGCTCGCCGGCGCGCAGGTCGCTCGGCAGATTCTCGACCAGAACGGGCTGACCGAGGTTCCGGTCGAAGTCGCGCCGGGTGGACCGCTGTCGGACCACTACGACCCGCGCAAGAAGGCGCTGTTCCTCTCGGAGCCCGTGTACAACCCGCCGAGCGTGGCGGCCGCCGCCGTGGCCGCGCACGAGACGGGGCACGCGCTGCAGGACTCGAAGGGCTACGTTCCGCTGAAGATCCGGTCGGCGATGTATCCGGCGGTCGCGTTCGCATCGACGGCGTGGATCTGGCTCCTGATCATCGGTGCCGTACTGAACGCGCTGAACCTGGTCGCGCTGGCGCTGCTCCTCTACGCCGTCGCCGTCGCCTTCCACCTCGTGACGCTGCCTGTCGAGTTCAACGCCTCACGCCGCGCCTCCACGCAGCTGCGGGAGCTTGGAATCGTGGGCGCCGGCGAGCAGGAGGGCGTGAACAAGGTTCTCAGGGCCGCCGCCCTCACCTACGTCGCCGGCGCACTAGCAGCGCTGTCGCTGCTCCTCTACTACGCGCTGATCTTCTTCGGGAACCGCAACTAGCTGTACTTCGCCTCGTCGGGCCCGTAGGTGACGAGCGCCCAGATCACGGCCACGCACAGCGCGATGATCAGCACCGACCAGACCGGGTAGTACGGGATGAAGAAGAAGTTCGCGACCGCGCTGAGGATCGCGAGCAGCACGCCGATGCTCCGGGCCCAGACCGCGCCCGAGTAGATCGAGATGCCGGCAAACACGAGGATCACACCGAGGATCAGGTGGATCCAGCCCCAGGTCGTCACGTCGACGTCGTAGATGTAGTTCGGTGCGACGACGAAGAACTCGTCCTCGAAGATCGCAGCGAGCCCTGCGAACGCCTGGAAGATGCCGATGAGCACCATGATGGCGCCCGCGAAGGCGGCGAGGCCCACGGCCCAGCCGCTGACCTCGGCGTCAGTCCGGTCGATTGTGGACACGTCGTGCTCCTTTCATCGGGGGGTCGCGAACTCATTCGCCGTCTGACGGCGAAGTACCTCCACCCGAGAGCAAGCACGACTGCTGTGACGAGGATCAGCTGCGGCGCACGTTCGCCGGTCAGCCGTCGGGCTTCGTCAGGCGGCTGACCCGCCTGATTGACCCGCCGTCCCTCCCCCGAGGCCCGCATCGCCGTGCGTCCGGAGCTCGTGATGGAGGGAGCTGTTGAGGATGGGCGACGTGACGACGAGCCTCCCCACGAAGTACATGAAGAAAAGGAGCGTCGTCATGGCGCCGAGGCTCCCATACAGCGTGGTCGACTTCTCGAGCTTCGGCACCAGGAACTCGACGATCAGTACGTGGAGCACCTGAAAGCCGATCGCGACGAGGATCGCACCGGGTAGCAGCGCCCGCCAGGGAGCGTCCCGGTGCGGAAGGCGGAGAGAAGCCCAGAGCCAGAACGCGGCGAGCGGAGCCGTGGCGAGCGCGGCCGCGAGGAGGCCAACGAGCGAGGACTCGTCGCGAAGCCACCACGTGATTCCGGCTGCGGCCATGAAGGCGCACAGCACGCCTGTGAAGAAAAGTGAGCTCTTCAGCGGGTTGGTCCGCAGAAGGGGCTCGTCCCAGACGAGCGAGTGGATGAGCTGCACCGCTTTCGCGCCCGTGTATCCCGCCCAGAGGAGGATGGGCACGCCGATCCCGAGAAGCCACCACCAGTCGGACTCAGCGGCTCGCGCGACGTCGCCGATCACGTCGACGACCGCCGCAGGAACACCGCCGGTTGCAATTGCCTCCTCGGTGCTGTCCGCATCCATGAGCCCGAGCGCGCCCCCGAGGATCAACCCGAGCGGCAAGAGCCACAGGAACAGGCGGTAGGCGAGCCCCCCGGCGAGAACGCTTGCCGCGACGCGCCGGTTTCGTTCCGCTGCCCGGAACGGGACCGCGAGCGACACGTGCCGTGTACTGGCGCTTCTGGCGCTTGCAACCGCGGCAGTGAACCTGGCGCGAGCGCGATCATCGGTGCCGGCGGCGGGTGCCTCGTGCCGACCCACTTACGTGTCGCTTCCGGCGGAGCTCGGCCGGGCCGCAGGCTCCGCGCTGTTAGCGGCCAGCTCACCACCGGCGGCCGCTTTCCTTCTCCGCCGATCGACGAGGAAGATCGCCCCGAGCAAGGCCGACGTGACGAGCGACGAGACGACGAGTGACGCGACTGGGTAGCCGGAGAGCGTGGTCGCAACGTTGTACGCCAATGTGCACGTGTAGGCGGACCACACAATTCCGCCCACGACCGACCAGCGGAGGAAGCGGAGATAGGCAATCTTCGAGAACCCCATGGATGCGTTGACGGCGAAACGCATTCCAGGGACATAGCGCCCGCCGACGATCAGCAGTCCTGGTGAGCGGTCGAGGGCGCCCCAGGCGGCGCGAACCTTGGGATTCTCCAGCGCCTTGTCGAGCTGGCCTTGCACTCTGGCGGCGTTCCTGCGGGCGATCCAGAACAGCGACGAGTCACCGACGATCGCGCCGAGCGCGCCGGCCACGATGACGATCTCGAGCTCGAGCTCTCCCTGTGCGGCGAGCGTCGAAGCGGTGCTCAGCGTCGTCTCGCCGGGGAAGATCGGGATCACCGCATCGATCCAGACGAGCCCGAAGCACAGGATGTAGGCCCATTCCTTCGGCGCCTCGGCGAGCCACGCGGCAAGGTCCCCTTCCTCCAGGAGTTGGAGCAGGACGATCACGACCAGGAGGACCGCGAAGCCACCGACGATCAGGACGCCGAGGTGCCGCCTCCAGAAAGGCTCCTGCTCCTCGAGATCG
>CAVTCN010000028.1:0-47851 GCA_963733215.1 uncultured Actinomycetes bacterium | reverse complement strand
AATCGCCTGGGCACGGGAACACGGCAGCGAGTACGGCGCGGACACGGGCGTGCTGTTCACGGCCGGGAGCTCCGCAGGCGGTCACCTTGCCTCGATGGCCGCTCTGACCCCCAACGACCCCCGGTTTCAGCCGGGGTTCGAGCGAGAGAACACGTCGGTCACGGCCGCGATCGCGTTGTACGGCTACTTCGGCTCCCTCTCCAGCAGGGACGACCTGCCTTCTTCGCCCCTGGCGTACGTCGAACGGGATGCGCCGCCGTTCTTCGTGGCGCACGGCGACCGCGACTCGGTCGTGATCGTCGAGGACGCGCGTCGGTTCGTCGAGCGGCTGCGAAGCTTGTCGTCACAGCCGGTGGTTTACGCCGAGCTTCCCGGCGCGCAGCACGGATTCGACCTCTTCCACTCCCTCCGGTTCGAGCAGGTGGTCGACGCAGTCGAGGCCTTCACGGCCTGGGTGCGATCCGGGAATGCAAGAGGAACTGCCTAGAGCTCAGCGCACCCGTTGCCAGATCTTGCCGGGATACGCCATGGAAATGGCCCACGCACATCGGAACGCGGCGCAACCCTTGGGTATCACGGGAGCGAACGTGATCGTCCTGCCGCGAATCCGATAGTTGAACGTCACTTTCGGAAACTCCTTGAAGATGACGACCTGCCGGTTGGCGACGAGTCGATACGTGCCGTCGTCGACCGGTTGGCCTCTCCAGTCGAGGGAACCGAACTTCCGATTCTTGGTGAAGAAGTGCGAGTGCTTGCGGGACACGGCGCCCCGACAGGGGTTGGCCGGGTTCTTGATCTGATCGGGGCGCGTAACGCCGGGAATGAAGCCGTTGCCCGCAATGAACTCCAGAATCCATCTGTTCTGACCTGCTCTCCTGAGCGCCGTCGCGAGCTCCGAGCAGGTGGTCACCCTCCGCCAGGTTCCGACGAGCGGAGGCTGCGCCGTTGCGACAACGGCTCGCGTTTTCGCCGCACCAGTTGACCCGCCTTCGGCCGCGACCGCGATCGCCAGCAGAACGGCCATGACCAAACCTCGTTGAGAACGCCGCAGCAAGCAGTTGGAGTATGTCCCGGGAGGGCCTTCGAGGCAAGCAGGGCGCTGGCGTGGTTCTAGCCCAGGCTCGCGATGCGGTCGTGCAGGAGCTCGATGAACGCGCGGCCCTCGATCCCCACGCCCACATGGGCATTCGGCTCGTTCTCGGTGCGCCGCCACAGGTCGACCACGGTCCTTCCCCGACAGAGCTCGGAGCCGCAATCGATCTCGACGTGCCTGTGCTCGGTCTCGACGAGATTCGGGCGGAAGACGTGCGCGAGGGCCACGGCGTCGTGGATCGGCGAGCCGTCGAACCCGTACGTCTGGGAATGGAAGCGGTTGTAGAACGCCCAGAGCTCCGCAACGAGCGTGCCGGTCCGGCCCGTCCGGCGAAGGCTTTCGGCGTCCGCCGGGGTCATCAGCGCCTCGTGCGTCACGTCGAGGCCGATCATCGTGACGTCCAGCCCACTCTCGAAGACGCGGGCTGCCGCCTCGGGATCGGCCCAGATGTTGAACTCCGCCGCCGGTGTGACATTTCCGAGGCCGATCGAGCCGCCCATCAGCACGATCCGCTTCGGCCGCGCCTCGGGGTAGCGCGCGAGCATCAACGCCACGTTCGTCAGCGGGCCGACCGCGACGAGGGTGGCGCCGTCGGCATGGCGACCGAGGAAGTCCACCGCGTGCTCCTCCAGCGGCGAGCCCTGCGCCGGCGGCAGATCCGGCCCGTCCAGGCCGGTCTCACCGTGGACGTACTTGGCGACGTAGGGCTCGCGCACGATCGGCCGGTCCGCTCCTGCCGCGACCGAGATCTCCGTCCGCCCCGCGAACTCGAGGATGCGGATCGCGTTCGCCGTCGTCTTCTCGAGCGTCTGGTTGCCGGCGACCGTCGTGACCCCGAGGAGCTCGACCTCGGGGCTCGCGAGCGCAAGCAGCAGCGCGATCGCGTCGTCGTGACCGGGGTCGCAGTCGAGGATGATCTGCTCAGCCAAGGATCTCGTCCACCTCGGCAGCGGTCGGAAGCGACGGCTGGGCGCCGGGCCTGGAGGCCGCGATCGCACCGGCCGCGCAGGCGCGGCGCAGCGCTTCGTCCCACCCGCGCCCCTCGAGGTGCGAGACGACGAGGCACGCGGTGAAAGCGTCGCCCGCCGCGGTGCCGTCGACCGCTTCCACCTGCGGCGGCTCTGCCCGCGCAACTTCCTTGCCGTTCTCGAGCAAGACGGCCCCCTCCGCTCCAAGCGTGAGGGCGACGAGCTTGCCGCGCGAGTTCGCCTCGTGCTCGTAGCGGTTCACGACGAGCAGATCGGGCTCGGCGTCGATCGGCCTCGCCGGCGCAGCGTTGAGGCAGAAGAACGAGGCGTCGCGCGCCGCTGCCAGGACCGGTTCGTCGGGGATCTCGAGCTGACAGAGCACGGCTCCTTCGACCGGCCTGCCTTCGAGCTTCCTGTTCGCGCCGGGAGCGACGACGATCGTCGTCTCCCCCTCCGCGTCGACCGTGATCAGGGCGACTCCCGTCGGCTCCGGAGAGCGTTGGAGGTCGAGGTCGACATCTGCTTCGCGGAGCCCGGCGGTCGCATCGTCCGCCGTTGGATCCTCGCCCACGCATCCGATCATCCGCACCCGCGCGCCGAGCCGGGCGGCCGCGACGGCCTGGTTCGCGCCTTTGCCACCGGGGTGCCGGGCGAATGTCGCGCCCGTGACGGTCTCGCCCGGCCGGGGCAGCCGCTCGGCGCTCGCGACGAGGTCGAGGTTGATGGAGCCCACGACGGTCAACTCCGGCCTAGGCAATGTCCCGCGGGCGCACGATGAGCGCCTCGTCGATCGCCTCGGGATTCACCCCGACGAGCCCCCACGGGACAAGACGCGGCTGCGCGACGCCCCCACGACGAGCGGGTCCTCGGCGACGATGCTCTCCGCATCGGCCAAGCTCGCCCGGAGCACGTACGCCGCAAACGCTATACCGAGCTCGAGCTCGCCGCCCAGCAGGACGAGGTTGCGCGCGATCAGCGAGTCGACGAACTCCTCGTGTGCGTTCTCGGCCACCGGTTGTCCGCCTTCGACCTCTTCGAGCACGACGAGGACGTAGGTCGCGGGCTCGCGCGCCACCGGCTACGCGGCGAGCGCGCGCAGGTCTTCCAGCGTCCCGCCGAGCAGGTTCTCGCGCAGGTCGAAGAGCCCGGCCCAGAGCGACGATCGATCCGGCGCCGAGTCCATCCGCACTGCCGTCGTGAGCCCCTCGAGCGCACGGACGAGCACGGCGAGCTCGAGGTAGACCTGGGCCACGCGGTGCGAGGCCACGCAGACCCCCGCCCGCCTCAGGACCGGCCCCCACTCCATCAGCTCGGCCGGCCCCGGCTCCCCGTACCACGACCGCCCCTCCGCCTGATCAGGCTCGAGCTCGAGCAGGTAGCGCCCAAGCGGCCGCTCGAGGCCGACGAGCGCCGTCTCCACCCTCTCGGCAGCGCGCCTCAACGCAGCCTGCCGCTTCCCGGCGGTGGCCGGCTCGGCCTCTCCCCTCGCCCAGCGCTCGAGCAGCCGGCAGAACGCGAGTGCGGCCACCTCGCAGGCGACGAGCTGGCCGATCAGCGTGCGGGCCGTCCGTTCCTCGGCAGCGCGGTCGACGAGCGCCTCGGCCCAGCCGGGCGTCGGGTCGATCCGGAGAGTGCTCATACCTCCACTATGACTGGGAGGATCATGGGACGCCTCCCCGTTCTGTCGTAAATCAGCTGCCCAACTGCGTCGTGTAGGTGCTCCTGCAGCAGCTTGATCTCGCGAACGTTCTGGCCGAGGAGATCGCGGAGGACACGGTCCGCCTCCGCGCGCATCTCCTCGAGCAATGGGCCAGGCTCGGTGAGCCCTCTCGCGATCAGCTCCGGCATCGTCGCGGCTGCTCCGTTCGAGCCCGCGATGGTCGCGACGATGATCAGGACACCGTCCTCGGAAAGGGTCCGCCGGTCGCGCAAGGCGACGTCCTTGACGTCGCCGACGCCCAGCCCGTCCACGAAGGTGACGCCCGACTCGATCTGGTCGACGATCCTTGGCCCGTCCTTCGTGAGCTCGACGACGGTGCCGTTCTCCGTCAGCACGATCGAGGACGCCGGCACGCCGCCCTCCTGCGCGAGACGTCCATGGGCGGCCAGCATCCGGAACTCGCCGTGCACTGGCATCACCGCCTTCGGCCGGACGAGCCCCAGCATCGTGCGCAGCTCCTCGGCGTGACCGTGGCCGGACACGTGCACCGGTGCGTTCTCCTGGTGAAGCACCTCGGCCCCGGACTTCGCGAGCTGGTTGATCGTGTCGTGGACGCGCAGCTCGTTCCCCGGAACCGGTCGCGCCGAGAGGATCACGGTGTCGCCCCGCTCGACGAACACCGACTGGTGGTCGTTGTAGGCGATCCGCGTCAGCGCGGACATCGGCTCGCCCTGGCTGCCGGTGCAGAGGATGAGCACCTCGTGCGGCTTGTACTGGTCGAGCTCGTTCGGGCGGATCAGCGTCTCCTCGGGCACGTCGACGTAGCCGAGGTTGCGCGAGATGTTCATGTTCTTCCGCATCGAGCGCCCGACGACGGCGACCTTGCGGCCGACCTGGACGGCGACGTCGATCGCCTGCTGCATCCGGTGGACGTTCGACGCGAAGCACGCGATCAGGACACGGCCCTCCAGCCGCGGGATGATCTGCTGGAACGCCTCTCCGACAAGCCGCTCGGAGCCCGTGACGCCCGGACGCTCGGCGTTCGTCGAGTCGCCGAGCATGAGGTCGATGCCCTGGGTGCCGAGCTCGGCGAGGCGGCCGACATCCGTGCGCAGGCCGTCCACCGGCGTATGGTCGAGCTTCCAATCGCCGGTGTGCAGGACGCGGCCGGCCGGCGTCTCCAGGACGATGGCGACAGCGTCGGGGATCGAGTGCGCGACGCGGACGAAGCCGATCCGGAAGCCGCCGATCTGGACGGGATCCTCCTCCGGCCTAGCCTCTTTCAGCTCGACCGCGTTCAGGAGCCCGTGCTCGTCCAGCCGTGACTGGGCGAGGCCGAGCGTGAGCCGCGTGCCCCAGACCTCCGGGACCGGGATCTCGCGGAGCAGATAGGCAAGCGCGCCGACGTGGTCCTCGTGCGAGTGCGTGAGGACGACCGCGCGAACCCGATCCTTTCGTTCAGCGAGGTAGGACATGTCCGGGAGGATCAGGTCGACGCCGAGGTGCTCGTCCCGGGGAAATGCCAACCCGGCGTCGACAACGACGATGTCGTCGTCGAGCTCGTAGACGGTCATGTTCTTGCCGACCTCGCCGACACCGCCGAGCGGGATGATCCGAAGCGTCTCCCCAGCCACGAGGTGGACTCTACTGCTGACCCCGGGAGGGTTTGGCGGAATGGCGCTCGCTGCCGGGGTGCGATGCTCGTTTCCAGGCAAGGACGCAGGGAGCGTTCGTATCGATGACATACGGGCGCGACTGAGGACGCCGCCTGGGGGCGAGCAGCGCGGCCCGGCGGCTCAGCCGGTATTTCGCCGAACCCTCCTTGTCCCCCGTTCAAGGGATGCGCGGTGGACGCCGATCCACTGGCATATGTTCGTGCTCCCTGCGGTGGGCTCTCTTGCGCTGCTCGCGGCGGCTGTGATCGCTGCCGAGCTCCTCCATCGCCGAGACGACGATCTCGGCGCGGACGAGGCCGTCCCCGACCGCTTCTCCGTCACGGCGCCGATCGTCGTCGCCGGGGCTCTCTTGCTCGGCCCCTGGCCGGCACTGCTCGTCGGCGCGGCCGGGAGCCTCTCGGTCAGGCGGCTCGCCGGCGATCCGTGGCGCGAGAGCATCGTTCGCGCCCTCTCGTTGGGGCTCGCGGGGTTCGCCGGCGGCTACGCATTCATCCTCTCCGGCTCCGTCACGGGCTCGGTCGTGCTCCCCGACGACCTGCTCGGGCTCGCGATCCTCGGAATGGTCTTTTCAACCGTGAAGACGCTCGTGAACCGCGTTGCCGCCCGGGCGACGGTGATCGAGACGGACCTCCTCGCCGCTGGAGCCGAGGTCTCGCTCGGCGCAGCCCTCGCGATCGCGGCGGAGTCGAACCTCTGGTACGCGGCGCTCCTCGTCCCCGTGCTGATCCTGGTCGAGCGGCTCCACTGGCGCCTGATCGGCCTCCGTCGGGAGGTCGCAGCGGCACTCGAGACCTTCGCGAACATCGTCGACGAGCGCGACAGTTCGACGCATGGCCACTCCCAGCGCGTCGCGGAGAGTGTGCGCGAGCTGGCGGAGGCGCTCGGGCTTCCGCACGGCGACGTACGCCGCCTCTGGTGGGCGGGCCGGCTTCATGACCTCGGCAAGGTCTCGGTCGACGCTGCGGCCCTACGGAAGTCGGGCCTACTGAACACGCACGACTGGGAGGCGATGCGCCGCGCGCCTCGCCTCTCCGCGCGCCTGCTCCAGCGGTTCCAGTTCGCCGCCCAGCAGGCGAAGGCGGTGGAGTACCACCGCGAACGGCTGGACGGGTCCGGCTACTACGGTGCCCACGGAGGCGACATCCCGCTGGCGGCCCATTTCCTGATCGTTGCCGACGCATTCGATGCGATGACCTCCGAGCGCCCGTTTCGCCCGGCACTTTCGGAAGAGGACGCGCTCGACGAGATCGAGCGAAACGCGGGCACGCAGTTTCACCCCGCACTCGCGAAGGCGTTTGCGGCGGTCAAGCGTGGGCTCTCTCCGGAGGACGTTCTGACCGAGGATGAACTGGCGGCGATCCGAGACTCGTCGGTGCGCCCGCCGGTCCGGTCCGGTATTGGCGAGCTCCTCCACAGGCCCGAGCTGATCGTCGCCGGCGGCGCGACACTCGGTCTCGTCGGCCTCGGAATCGGGCTCATTGAGCTCGCCGCTGCGGGCGCCGCCGTCGGAGCCTTCGGCGCGCTTCGCTGGCTGATGACTCGCGTCCGGGCCCATCGGCTCGCCGCCGCGATCGACGATGCCGTCTCCGCGGATGACCGCCCTCGGGTGTTCGGCCGTGTCGTGGATGCGTTCACGACCGCGTGGCCGCTCGAGTACGCGATCCTGGTCGCGTGGGAGGAGAACGGCACGGATGGGTCGATCGAGCTCGAGCGGGGCGAGAGCACCATCCCGGAGCCGGAGCTCACGAGCTGGCTCCTACGTGAGGCGGAGTCCGGCACGGAGCTGATCGCAGACGACGGAACCCAGCTCGGCCGGGCAGGATCGTCGCTTGCGTTGCCGCTTCGGCGCGATAACACCGCGCTCGTCGGCTTCCTCGTGCTCGGCGGCTCGGGGCATCCTCCGCCGCACGTGGTCACCGCCGCCCGAGCCTCGCTCGACCGTCTCGGTCTCGCTCTCGCCCCGGCTCCGCTCGCGCCGGGCGAGCGCCACCTGGTTGCAGTGAACTAAGCCGCTGCAGGTTGGAGCGCCCCGAGGCGCTGGAGGCAGCCACGGATCGTGTGCTTCTCGTCGTCGGTCGCTTCGACCATCGGCAGCCGGAGGCCGCCCACGTCGTGTCCGAGGAGATTCAGCGCCGCCTTGATCCCGATCGGGCCGACGGTCAAGCCGAGGATCTCGTAGGCGGGCGCAAGCTCCTCCTCGATCCGGCGCGCGCGCTCCATGTCTCCCGCGCGGACCGCTTGCAGCTGCTCCTTCACCTGCGGGCCGACGATGTGCGTGTGGACGCAGATCCCGCCGGTTCCACCGAGCTCGAGGAACGGCAGCAGGATGTTGTCGTCTCCGGCGTAGAGCGCAAGGCCGGTCTCCTCGACGATGCGGCGGGCGTCGTCCAGGTCGTCCCACGCTTGCTTGACAGCGACGACGTTGGGAATCTCGGCCAGCTCGGCGAGCGTCTCGACGCTGACCAGGTTCACGACGCGGGCCGGGATGTTGTAGTAGACGATCGGCTTGTCCGTCACGGCGGCGATCGCCTTGACGTGCTCGACGATCCCACGCGGCGGCGGCTTGTTGTAGTACGGCGTGACGACGAGGAAGCCGTCGACGCCGAGCTCGTGCGCCCTCTCCGTCAGGTGGACGGAGTGGCGCGTGTCGTAGGTCCCGGTTCCGGCGATGACGGTCGCCCGGTCGCCGACTGCCTCGAGTGCCGCTTCGTAGAGCGCGAAGCGCTCGTCGTCGGCCAGAGTCGGCGACTCGCCGGTCGTCCCGGTGACGACGAGCCCGTCCGAGCCGTTGTCGACGAGGAACGCGGCGAGCTCGCGGAACTTCGGGACGTTCACGGCGCCGTCGGCGTCGAACGGCGTGACGCTGGCGGTCAGGATCTCGCCGAGCACGCCTCGATCTTACTCCGAGACCTCGGACTCTCCTTCGCGGCAGAGCTGAAAGCCCGCGTCGTTGTCGTCGAACTGCCTGCTACAAGGAGGCTCCCGCGTGCCGGTGCCCGGTTCGCTCCGGACGGACGGCGCCTGCTGGGAAACCGGCGCCAAGGGAGTGCAGCCCACGAGCCCGATCGCCGCCGCGAGCCCGAGTGTGATGGTCAGCCGAGTTTCCAGAACTCCCGTCAAGCCGAGTCCCGACTCTATCCGGCGCGATCGACCCAAGTAACAGAGTGTTACTTGCCGCGCGGGACGGCCCCGGAAGGGCAATTGATCTGTTTGTAACAGTCTGTTACTTGCCCTCCTAGTCGCCGAGCGCGGCCACCTCGAATGCGCGCTTCGCGTCCTCGCCGAAGACGGCGAAGACCACGCGCTCGAGCGACGACGGCTCGTAGGCGCGTACCGCCTCGACCATGATCCGGGCGCACTCGTCGAGCGGGAAGCCGCCGACGCCCGTGCCGAAGGCCGGCAGCGCCAGGGATCGGGCGCCCGCTTCGTCCGCGACTCGGAGGCAGCTCTCGGTCGTCCGGCGGACGAGGTCGGCGTCGGTGCGGAGGTCCTGGCCCATGACAGCGCCGTGGATGACCCACCTGGCGGGCAGGCGGCCGGCGGTTGTGGCCACCGCGTCGCCCACGTCGATCGGCCCCTTCGCGACCGCCTCGCGCTCGATCTCCTCTCCCCCGGCCCGCTTGATCGCGCCCGCCACGCCAGCGCCCATCCAGAGCGCGTCGTTCGCGGCGTTCGCGATCGCGTCGACCTCGAGGGCTGTGATGTCTCCCTCGACGACGGAGAGCTCGAGCTCAGCCACGGCGGAGCCACCAGAACCGCTCGTCCTCACCCTCCTCCGCACGCCGCTCCGCGAGCGTCTTCCCGCCGTACTCCTCGGCCGTCAGGGTCATCTGGGCGGCGAAGCCGGTCGCGGCCATCGAGAAGGTCAGCGCATGGACGGCGACATCCCAGCCCTGGAGCGGCCCGTGATCCTTCAGCAGGTCGAACGCGTCCCTGTCGCGGACGTCGAAGACCGCGAACCCGCCGTGTGGCTTGCCCGTGAAGTGGTCATGGAAGACGACGAAGCCGCGCCGGCGGTCGGCGACGTACTCGTTCAGCAGCTCGTTCGCCTGTCTCGCCGTCACACCGTCCGGCGCCACGGCGTACACGACGTAGCAGCGCTGCTTGCCGCGCTCGAGCTCAGCCAAGCAGCTCCTCCAGGCCCACCGTGAGCCCCGGTGGGAGGCTCGGGAGCTTCTCCAGCGCCAGCAGGACGCCGGGCACGTACGCCTCGCGGTTGAATGCGTCGTGGCGGATCGTGAGCAGCTGGCCGTCCCCGCCGAACAGCACCTCCTGGTGCGCGACGAGACCGGGCAGGCGGACGGAATGGATCTCGGCGCCGCCTACGCGCTCAGCGGTGGCCTTGGCCGTGCCGGACGGTGCGTCCTTCTTCGCCTCGCCGTGGAGCTCGACGATCTCGGCGCGAGGCAGGTGGCGCGCCGCCTCGGCCGCGAACCGCATCATCAGCACTGCGCCGATCGCGAAGTTCGGCGCGTAGAAGAGCGCCACGCCCTTTTCCTCGGCGAGCCCCGCGAGGGCGGACGGCTCCCAGCCCGTCGTCCCGACGACGCTCGGGATCCCGCGCTGGAGCGCCGCTCTGACGCTCGCCTCGACGGCCTCGGGCGCCGTGAAGTCGACCACGGCCTCGGCGTCGTCGATCGCCACCAGCTCGTGTCCTGCCGCCTCCAGCGCCGGCGCCAGCACCGACCCGACCTTGCCGCCGCGCCCGTTGAGGACGACCTTCACGCCGCGGCGGTCGCGAGCGCGGGATTGACGCGCTCGACGGCGGCGAGAAAATGGTCCTCACTCGGCCCGATCGCCGCGGCAGACAGTCGCTCGGGCGCCAACAAGACTCCGGCGAGCTCGGCCAGGCTGGCAGGTTCGACGGCGTCGATCTCCGCGATGATCCGGTCGAGCGAGAGCATCTCCGTGTCGGTGATCAGCGACTTGCCGAGCCGGCTCATCCGGCTCGAGGTCGCCTCCATCGAGAGGAGGATCCGGCCCTTCAGGTTCTCCTTAGCCCGCTCGAGCTCGTTCGGCCGCAGGTTTCCCGAGGCGATGTCCTCGATCTGCTCCGCGGCGATCTCAAGGCAGGGGCCGAGATTCTCCTCCCGTGTGCCGACGTACAGCCCGATCTGGCCGGTGTCGGTGTACTGGGAGGCGAACGTGTAGACGGCGTAGGCCATCCCCCGCTTCTCGCGGATCTCCTGGAAGAGCCGCGACGACGCCGATCCGCCGAGGATCGCGTCCAGCAGCGAGGCGGCGAAGCGGCGGCGGTCCGAGCGTGCGATCCCGGGAGCTGCGAGGCAGAGGTGGTACTGCTCGGTGTCCTTGCGCATGAAACGCAGGTCGGGCGGCGGCGGCTTCACGAGCGGCGATCGGACGCGTCTCCCCCGGGCCGGCGCATCTCCGACCTTCGACTCGGCACGCTCCAGGAGACCGAGCAGCGCGTTGTGGTCGAGGTTCCCGGCCGCGGCGACGACGACGTTGCCCGGGACGTACATCGTCCGGTGGTAGGCCGTGATGGCGCGGCGCGAGACGGTCGAGATCACCTCCGCCGTCCCGATCACCGGCCGCCCGAGCGGATGGTGGCCGAAGACTGCTTCTGCGATCAGGTCGTGGACGAGCTCCTGTGGCTGGTCCTCGTACATCGCGATCTCCTCGAGCACGACCTCGCGTTCGGAGTCGACCTCGTTGAAGCGCGGCGCGTACACCATGTCGCTCATCACGTCGATCGCCTCGTCGAGATGGTGGTCGGCGACCCGCGCGTAGACGACCGTGTGCTCGCGCGAGGTGGCGGCGTTCAGCTCCCCGCCCATCGCGTCGAAGACCTCGGCGATCTCCTGCGCCGTGTAGCGCTCGGTGCCCTTGAAGAGCAGATGCTCGATGAAGTGCGAGACGCCCGCGCGCTCGTCCCGCTCGTCGCGCGAGCCGGCGCCGATCCAGAACCCGAGCGCAACCGACCGGACATGCGTCAGCCGCTCGGTGACGACCCGCTGACCGGAGTCCAGCTCCGAGAGGACGTACTTCTGCATGGGCGGATCGTAGTGGGGAGTGTCCGAAAGCGCCGATGCGGAGCGGCGCCTTCGCACCGGGCGGGTTTGCTACCGCCTTGCTCCGCTACGATGAGCGCAATCTCTAGCCAAGGGTGTCGCTGACGCTGAACTAGTGCCCGCGACCAGCTTCGACGGCCCGCCATCGGCGGGCCGTCTGCTTTCTGAAGCCTCAAAGACTGAGGCGGCTCTCGCCGCCTCAGCCCTCAACGCTTGTCTCAGTTCCCGGCCTAGCGGCCGCGGTCCCGGCCGCCACGGCCGCGACCCCGGTCGCCGTCCCGGCGCGGTGGACGCTCTTCCCGCGGCCGCTCGGGCGCATCCTTCGCGCGCTCGATCAGCTCCTCGGGAGAGACCATCCCGCCGTTCTCGTGCTTGTTGACGAGCTTGAGGCCGATGCGGCCCCGCTCCTTGTCGACCTCCTGCACGACGACGTCCAGGACGTCTCCGCGGTTGATCACGTCTTCGATGTGACCGACCCGGCCCGGGCCGACGTTCGAGACGTGGAGCAGGCCGTCGGTGCCCTTCTTGAGCTCGACGAACGCGCCGAACTGGGTCGTCTTCACGACCTTGCCCGTGTAGGTGTCCCCCACCTCGGGCTCCTTCGTCAGCGCGTCGATCGCCGCCATCGCCGCCTCGGCGTTCTTGCCCTCGGTGGCGTAGATGAGGATCGTGCCGTCCTCCTCGATGTCGATCTGGACGTCGTAGTCGGCCTCGAGCGAGCGGATCGTCTCGCCGCCCTTGCCGATGACCATCCCGATGAACTCCGGGTTGATCTTGATCGTCGAGATCCGCGGGGCATGGTCGCGGAGCTGCTCGCGCGACTCCGGGATCGCCTCGAGCATCTTGTCGAGGATGAACTCGCGAGCCTCCTTGGCCTGCCCGAGCGCGTTCCGCATGATCTCCTGCGTGACGCCGGTGATCTTGATGTCCATCTGGAGCGCGGTCACGCCCTCGCGTGTGCCGGCGACCTTGAAGTCCATGTCGCCCAGGTGGTCCTCCGCGCCCTGGATGTCCGTCAGGATCACGTAGTCGTCGCCCTCCTTGACGAGCCCCATCGCGATACCCGCGACCGGTGCCTTGATCGGCGCGCCTGCGTCCATCAGCGCGAGCGTCGATCCGCAGACCGACCCCATCGAAGACGACCCGTTCGACTCGAGCGTCTCGGAGACGATCCGGATCGTGTACGGGAACTCGTCCGGCGGCGGGATGACCGCCTCCAGCGCCCGCTGCGCAAGCGCACCGTGGCCGATGTCGCGCCGCTTCGGGCCCCGCATGAACCCGGTCTCGCCGACCGAGTAGGGCGGGAAGTTGTAGTGGTGCATGAACCGCCGCTCCTGCTCGAGCGAGAGGTCGTCGATGCGCTGACCCTCCTTGGCGGTGCCCAGCGTGAGCAGCGACATGATCTGCGTCTGGCCCCGCGTGAACAGCGCGGAGCCATGGGTCCTGGCGGAAACGCCGACCTCGCACTCGATCGCGCGGATCTCGTCTGCGGCGCGGCCGTCCGGCCGGCGCTTCTCGACGGCGATCTTCTGTCGGACGAGCTGCTTGTAGATCGACTCGGCCGCGCGCTTTACGAACTGGCGCGTGAGGCCGTCCTTGACCGCCGGTGCGTCCCCGTCGACCGTCGCCGGCCCGACCGGGAAGCTGAGGTCGACCGTCTCGATGATGCGGTCGAAGAGCAGCGACCGCTTGGCCGACTTGAGCTCCTTCGAGTCCTGCTCGGCCTCGGTGAGCGCCTTGAGGTCGTCCTCGAACTGCTGCCGGACCGGCTCCTCGACGGCCGCCAGGCGGACCTTGTCGAGCAGCATGTCCAGCGACATCTTGTGCTGGAGCTGGCGGAGGATGTCCTCTTCGGTCGAGCCCATGTCGAGCGGCGGGCACTCCTCCTCGAGGATCTCCTCGACGATGGCGCTGCCCTCACGTAGGCCGTCGTCCTGGATCTTCTGGCGGATCCGGTCTCCGACCCGCTCCTCGAGGTCGGCGGTGAGCTGCGGGTCGAGCCACTTGGCCTTGCCGACCTGCTCGCGGAGGTCCTCCTGCGCCTCGCAGATCCGGATGATCTCGGCGTGCGCCAGCTCGAGCGCCTCGAGGAGCTCCGCCTCCGGGATCTCCTGCGAGCCGGCCTCGACCATCGTCAGGCCGTCCTTCGTGCCGACGACGATCAGGTCGAGGGTGCTCTCCTCCATCTCCTGCAGCGTCGGGTTGACGGTCCACTCGTCGCCCTGCCGGCCGATCCGGACGGCTCCCACCGGGCCGATGAACGGCAGCGGCGAGATCATCAGTGCGGCCGAGGCGCCGTTGAGGCAGAGGATGTCGTGCGGCGTGACCATGTCCGCCGAGAGGACGGTGCAGATCACCTGTACCTCGTTCTTGTAGCCCTTCGGCCAGAGTGGCCGGATCGGGCGGTCGATCATCCGCGCCGTCAGGATCGCCCGCTCCGTGGGGCGCCCCTCGCGCTTGAAGAAGCCGCCGGGGATCTTGCCCGCGGCGTACATCCGCTCTTCGACGTCGACGGTGAGCGGGAAGAAGTCGGCGCCCTCGCGGGCCTCCATCCGGCCCTGGGCCGTCGACAGCACCATCGTGTCGCCGGAGCGCACGACCACGGCGCCGTCGGCCTGCTTGGCCAGCTTCCCCGTCTCGAAAGAAATTTCCTGCCCGCCGATCTCGACCGAGACTCGGGTCGGGCCCTGTACTGCGATGCTCATCTGTCCTCCACTCTTCGTGGAGAGTGGAGGTTTGGGTCAAAGCCTACGGCTCCTAGGATCATTCCAGCGCGATCCTGAGTCCGCCGTTAGGCCTTCGCCCAAACATCCACCCTCCGGTTGCCGGCCCGGGTTATCTCCGCAGACCGAGCTCCTTGATCAGGTTCCGGTAGCCCTCCAGATCCTTCTTCTGCAGGTAGTTCAGAAGCCGGCGGCGCTTTCCGACGAGCTTCAGCAGGCCGCGGCGCGAGTAGTGGTCCTTCGCGTGCGTCCTGAGATGCTCGGTGAGGTAGTTGATCCGCGCCGTCAACAGCGCGATCTGGACCTCGGCAGAGCCGGTGTCGGCCTCCGCGCGGCCGTGCTTTCCGATGATTTCCTGCTTGGCTTCCTTGGTGAGGGTCACCGTTCGACCTCCTCTAGACGAATCCGCAGTCCCCGCCGAGCCGTGCGGAAGCTGCACGGCGAGCCGGGTCTGCGGGCGCCGTTAGGGTAGCAACGCATGAGAGCCGCCGTGGCTGCGGGGCACCCTGCGACCGTGGACGCGGGCATCGAGATCCTCGAGGAGGGAGGCAACGCCGCGGACGCGGCGGTGGCGGCGTCGCTGGCGTCCTGCGTGGCCGAGACGGTCATGACCGGGCTGCTTGGCGGCGGTCACGCGATCGTCCTGCGCGACGGCGAGGTGAGCACGCTCGACTTCTTCGTCGCCGTTCCGGGGCTGGGCACGGAGCCGCGCGTCCTGGAGCTCGAGCAGCTGGAGGTTCCGTTCGGCACCGAGCTGGTGCACTACGCAGTCGGCATCGGCTCGTGCGGCGTCCCGGGCGTGCTGGCCGGACTCGGCGAGCTCTGGCGCCGCGACGGCAGCCTTCCCTGGGCGCGGCTCGTGGAGCCCGCCTTGCGCCTCGCACACGAGGGAACGGACTTTCCGCGGGCGCACGCGGCCTGCCTCGAGATGCTCGCGCCCGTAATGACCATGCGGGAGGGTGGAAGGATCTACCGGAGGGACGGCCGGCTCCTCGCGGAGGGCGAGAGGCTCGAGCAGCCCGGTCTCGTTCCCGCTCTGGAGGCGATCGCCGAGGAAGGAGCGCGCAGCGCAACGGTCGAGTCCGCGCTGCTGGCGCTCATGGAGGAACGCGGCGGTCTCGTCACGAGGACGGATCTCGAGACGTACCAAGCCTCGTGGGGCGAGCCGGGGCGCGTCGAGCGCTCTGGGTTGGAGTTCGCGTCCCGAATCGGCCTGTTCAGCCCGCTTCCGCTGTACAGATCCGTGACGGGGTCTGACCCCGTGCGGCTCGCAAAGGCGCTCGTGGAGCCGGATCGCGACGGCGACACGACCAACCTGACCGTCGTGGACGCGGCCGGTGACGCCGTGGTGCTCACGACCAGCCTCGGGCTCGGGTCGGGGGACTGGGTCCCCGGCTACGACCTGCACCTGAACTCGATGCTGGGCGAGGCTGATCTGCTCGTCGGCGAGCTCGAGCCCGGACGGCGGATGGCGAGCATGATGGCCCCCACCCTTGTCTTCGACCGAGCAGGGCTAGCCCTGGCGCTCGGGGCGGCGGGAGGCACGAGGCTTCGGAGCGCGCTCGTCCAGGTCGTCGCCGGCGTGCTCGACGACGGCCAGAGCGCCCGCGATGCCGTGGACCGGCCCCGCCTGCATTCGGCCGCCGAGATCGTCCACCTCGAGCCCGGCTTCCCCGACGACGTCCCAGAAGCGCTCGAGGCCGAGGGCTTCACCGTCACGCACTGGCCGTCGCGTCATCACTACTTCGGCGGGGTCAGCGCGGTCAGCCGGTCCGACGCCGCAGGCGACCCGAGAAGAAGCGGTTCGGCGCGCCACCCAACCTGATCGACACCTGCTCGAGAACCCAGCCGACGTAGCCGCACTCCGGACAGCCGGGATTCGCGCTGACGGTTCCGCCGCCCGCCGGCTTCACGTACGAGGCGCTGCAGCCCAGGCAGCGCACGCGCTCGATCCTTGCAAGCGGACGGTCATCCTCACTGTCGTGTTCTCCCATGCAGAGCCAGATCCCGCAAAGTGCGGAAACTTGCGGCTAACCCTGCTACACGGGGCGGACGGCAGCCCTGGCAGCCTCGACGTCGCGGGCGATCTGCTCGATCAGGTCGGCCTCCGAGTCGAACGCCCGCTCCTCGCGCAGGCGCTCCCAGAGCTCGACTACCAGCCGGCGGCCGTAGAGGTCGCCCTCGTAGTCGAGGAGGAACGCCTCGATCCGCCGCTCCTCGCCGCCGTAATGAGGGTTGACGCCGATCGACGTGGCCGTCCGCATCCCGAGCGCCTCGCCGGCATAGATCCCGAACGCCGGGACGAGGAGATCCGACGGGACCGCCAGGTTGGCGGTCGGGAAGCCCAGCGTCCCGCCCCTCGCGTCCCCGGCGACGACGGTTCCCTCCACCTCCACGGGCCGGCCGAGCAGCTTCGCCGCCCGGTCGACCTCTCCGGCGGCGGCGAGCTGCCGGATCCGGCTGGAGGACACGCCCTCGATGAGCGGCACGGGCCGCGTATCGAAGCCGAGCTCGCCGAGCAGCGCCAGGTCGCCCGAGCGGCCGCGGCCGAAGCGGAAGTTGGCGCCGGCCACGACCACCCTGGCGCCCATGGGCTCGAGGACCGCAGCGGCGAACTCCTCCGGCGTCTGCAGCGAGAGGTCGGGTGTGAACGGCACGACGAGCGTCTCGGTCACGCCGAGCGCCTCCATCAGCTCCAGTCGCCGCTCGAGCGTGGAGATCAGATCGACCCGGTTCCCGAGCGCGACTCGGGGATGCGGGTCGAAGGTGACGACGGCGGCCTGCGGGCCTGCGGCGAGCGCGGCCTCGATCACGCGACGGTGGCCGAGGTGAACGCCGTCGAACGTGCCCAGCGCGACAGCGCGCTCGCCCCCGCCCAGCTCGTGTGGAGCGGACGCAACCCTCACAGCGCCGCCAGGGCTTGGTCGGGAGACAGGATCCGCGCCGCGTCGGCGTCCTCCACCCTGAATGGCCCGACCTCGGTCCGGCGCAGGCTCGCACAGTGCCCGCCGAGCGCCTCTGCGATCGATCGGATGTAGGTCCCGGAGCTGACGAGAACGTCGAGGGTCGCGGCCTGCCCGTCGAACTCGACCAGCTCGAGCTCCCGCACAGTCGAGCGGCGTACCGGCATCTCGACGGCGACGCCGCGCCGGTGCAGCTTGTACGCGCGCTCGCCTCCGACTTTGACCGCCGAGGCGGCCGGGATCGGCAGCTCGATCTCGCCCTGCACACCTTCGAGCCGAAGCGCGAGCTCCTCGGCGTCCGGCGGCTCGAGCTCCGCCACGACGTCGCCCTCAGGGTCGCCTGTCGTCGTGCGCGCCGTGAGGTCGATCTCCGTCAGGTACCGCTTGTCGAGGCCGACGAAGCGGTTCTGCTCCTTCGTGAACCGGCCCAGCAGCACGAGGAGGAGCCCCGTCGCGAAGGGATCGAGCGTCCCTGCATGGCCGGCACGCGCCCGGGTTCGCTCGCGGAGATCGCGGACGAGGGCGAAGGACGACGGCCCCGCCGGCTTGTCCACGAGGACGAGCCCCGCGGGGTCAAGCCCTCTGGGCGGCACGTGCCTCCGCGTACTGCCGGCGGATGAACTCGACGATCTCCGGGATCTCCTTGGACGACGAGAAGCCGGCGGCCTGGCGGTGCCCTCCCCCGTCGCCCGAGGCCCGCGCGATCGCCGAGACGTCGAGCTCGTCGGAGCTCGAGCGCAGGCTGATCCGGCGTGCGGGCCGGCCGGGTGCCGGCGGCTCGCGGATCAGCGCGGCCATGTCGGCGCCCTCCACCGCCCGCAGGAAGTCGATGATCCCCTCGGAGTAGGGCTCGGCCGCCCCCACCTCGGCGAAGTCGGTCTTCAGGAGGTAGGAGACGACGATCCCGCCACCCTCGTACACCTCCGCGCGCTCGAGGGCCCGCGCGAGCAGCTTGAGCTTCGCCAGTTGCACGGACTCGTAGATCGACTGAAACACGCGATGGACGTCGGCGCCCGCCTCCACGAGCTCTGCGGCCAGCCTGAGCGCCTTGGGCGTCGTGTTCGCGTACTGGAACCGCCCCGTGTCGGTGACGAGCGCGATGTAGATCGCCTCCGCCAGCTCGGGCGTCAGCTTCACGCCGAGCTCGTCCAGGAGGTCGCGGACGATCTCGCCGGTGGAGGAGGCGTCGGCGACGACGACGTTCACGTTGCCGAACCGCGAGTTGTCGTGATGGTGGTCGACGTTGAGAACGAGCGGCGCACGCTCGATCGCCTCCTGCCCGGCACCGAGTCGGCTCTCGTTCGCGCAGTCGAGCGCGAAGAGCACGCGCTCCTCGACGTCGTCGGGCAGCTCGCGCCGGACCTCCTCGAGCGGCATGAACTTGTACTCCGCCGGCAGCGGCGCCTGGCCCGGAAGGAACATCAGGGACTCCTTGCCCAGCGCGTCGAGTGTCAGCTTCGCCGCGAGCAGGGAGCCGAGCGCGTCCCCGTCGGGGTTCTCGTGGACCGCGAGGAGGAAGCGGTCGTGATCCCGAATCGCTTCCGCGACTGCGGAGAGATCACTCCGGGTCGTCTGGGGCGAGCTCATCGATGAGTTGGGTCATGCGCACGCCGCGCTCGACCGTCGGATCGTATTCGAACGTCAGCTGCGGAGTCCGCTTCAGTCTCAACTCGCGGGCGATCCTCGCCTGGAGCAGGCCGTGCGCAGCCTGGAGCCCGTCGATCGACTGCTCTCGTTTGCGCTCGTTTCCGAGCACGCTGACGAAGACGACCGCCTGGCGCAGGTCGGTAGTGGTCTGGACTCCCGTGATCGTGACGAAGCCGATGCGCGGGTCCTTGAGCTCGCCGACGGCTTCGGACAGCACCTCGCGGACGGCGGCGTTGACGCGCCGCATGCGCTCACTCATCCGGAGCAACCACCTCCCGCTCGACCCGCACGAGCTCGTATTCCTGTCCGTTGAGGTACCGGACCGCCTCTTCGAGCAGCGTTTCCGCCTCCCGATGTCCGCGGGCGACGCAGGCGACCGTCAGCCGACTCCGCTGCCAGAGCTCGTGGTGGTCGACCTCGGCGACGGACGCCCCGAAGCGGTTCTGGAGCTGCGCCTTCGCCGACTTCACGAACTTTCGCTTGCCCTTCAGCGATCCCGCCTCGGGAAAGTGGAGCTCGACGCTGAGGATGCCGACGTAGCCGGCTCCCACCGGGCTACTCGCTGGCGGTCGCGGCCGGCTCGGGCGCCGGCGTGTCGAGATCGGTCCGCTCGACCTGGCGCGTCTCGTACGCCTCGAGGATGTCGCCGATCTTGACGTCGTCGAAGTTCGCGAGGTGGATGCCGCACTCAAAGCCTTCGGTCACCTCGCGCGCGTCGTCCTGGAAGCGCTTGAGCGAGTCGATCGTCGTCTCGTAGATGACGGTGCCGTCCCTGACGACGCGAACCTGCGCGCCGCGGCGAATGAGCCCAGTCGTGACCATGCAGCCGGCGATCGTCCCGACGCGGGAGGCGCGGAAGGTCTCGCGCACCTCGGCCTCGCCGAGGCTCTCCTCGGTCGTGACCGGCTTGAGCATCCCGACGAGCGCCTGCTCGATGTCCTCGGTGAGCTGGTAGATGACCCGGTAGGTGCGAATCTCGACGCCCTCGCGCTCGGCCAGCTGGCGCGCCTCGGCCGACGGGCGGACGTTGAAGCCGACGACGAGCGCGTTCGACGCGGACGCGAGGTTGATGTCGTTCTCGCTGATCCCACCCACGCCCTGGTGGATCACGCTGACGCGCACCTCGGGGTGCTGGATCTTCTGCAGCTCGGACACGGCCGCCTCGACGGAGCCCTGGACGTCGCCCTTGAGGACGAGGTTGAGGTCCTGGACGGCGCCGGCCTGGAGTTGCGTGAAGAGCTGCTCGAGCGAGGGGCCAGCCTTCGCGGCCGTCGCGAGCTGCTCGCGCCGGAGGCGCTCCCCGCGAACCTGCGCGCGCTGTCGCGCGTCGCGCTCGTTCTCGACGACCCGACCGAGCTCGCCCGCGGGCGGCGGGTGGTCGAACCCAAGGATCTCGACCGGCTCGCCCGGCTTCGCCTGCTCGACCTTCTCCCCGCGGAAGTCGTAGAGCGCGCGGACGCGGCCCCACGCGTCACCGGCGACAATCGCGTCGCCGACCTGGAGCGTCCCCCGCTGGACGAGCATCGTCGCGACCGGCCCCCGCCCGACGTCGAGCCGGGACTCGATGATCGGCCCCGAGGCCTCTGCGGTCGGGTTGGCGGTCAGCTCGAGCTCGGCGTCCGCGACCAGCAGCACCTTCTCGAGCAGGTCGTCGAGGTTCTGCTTCTGCTTCGCGGAGACGTCGGAGAACTGGATCGTCCCACCCCACTCCTCCGGCTGGAGCCCCTCGCCCGCGAGGTCGCCGCGCACCCGGTTCGGGTCGCCGTCGGGGATGTCGATCTTGTTGACGGCGACCACGATCGGGACGCCGGCCGCGTTCGCGTGCGAGATCGACTCGCGCGTCTGCGGCATGACCCCGTCGTCCGCGGCCACGACCAGGACGGCGATGTCCGTGACCTTCGCGCCGCGGGCCCGCATCGCGGTGAACGCCTCATGGCCCGGGGTGTCCAGGAACGTCAGCTTCCGGCCGTCGTGCTCGACCTGATAGGCGCCGATGTGCTGCGTGATTCCACCGGCCTCGGTCTCGACGACCGCCGATTCGCGAATCGCATCGAGGAGCGTCGTCTTCCCGTGGTCGACGTGCCCCATGATCGTGACGACCGGCGGCCGCGCCTGAAGCGACTCCTCGGGGTCGTCGAACGCCTCGGGCTCGTCGTCCTCCTCGTCCGCATGCTTGATCGTGACCTCGCGGTTGACGCTCGGGTCGCCGGCGATCAGCCCGACGGCCTCGTCGGAGAGGGACTGGGTGATGGTGACCATCTCCCCCAGGCCCATCATGATCTTGATGATCGACGCGACCGGGATCCCGAGCGCATGCGAGAGCTCCTTGACGGTGACCCCGGACTGGACGGTGACGGGGCCGGTCGGGACGACGACTTCGCGCGGCTGCTTCGGCTGGCGGTCGGTGCGGTCCCGCGCCTGGCGCGAATCGGGGCGCGGCCTGTTCGCCTGCGAGTCGATGACCACGCGGCGCTTGCGCCGGCCCCCTCCCGGGGCCTGGCGGGGCCGAATCGGCCTGTTGGGGCGGTTTTGTCCCTGTTCGTCAGCCATCGTCAGTGTTCAAGTGTAGAGGCGGGAGAGTCGTTCATCGACCCGGACGCTGGCCTTCAGCGTGCGGCTGAACGCGTTGTGCGCCACCGCCCGCTCGAAGCACGAGAGTCGCCGGCACGTGTAAGCCGCACGGCCAGGCGCCTCGGCCTCCGAGACGACCGCGCCCTCCGCGGCCACGAACCGGACGAGCTCGTCCTTCGGCGCCTTCCGGCCGCAGCCGATGCACGTCCGGACCGGACGGTATCCCTCAGCCCCTCTCTGCGTCTGTCCTCTCCTCTTCGGCCGATGCAGCGACCGGAACCTCGTCGCCGTCCACCTCGGCGGCGGGCGTCGGCGGGACTCCTGCCGGCTCCGGGCCGGGAACCTCGGAAGGCTCCGGCGACGGCATTTCGCTCGGTTCCGGCGACGGCACCTCCGTGGGCTCAGGGCCTGTCGGCATCGGGCTGGGCTCCGGCGCGGGAACGTCGCTGGGCTCAGGCGACGGCAGCTCGGTGGCGTCAGCTTCGGCGGCGACCTCACCCTCGCCCTCGCCCGGCAGCTCCTCCTCGACCCCGCCGATCGGAACGGCCTGGCCGCTCTCGATCGTCTCGCCCGCGGCCTCGCGGTCGGCGAGCGCCGTGTGCGCCGGGATCCCGCAGAAGCGGGTGCCGGGGATCGCGGCGTTCGGGCAGCGCTTGCCGTTCGAGAGGATGGCGGCGCAGCGGCCGGAGAAGTCCTCGCCGGCCTCGCCTCCGCCGAAGGCCGCCTCCGCCTCGGCCGCGGCGAACTCGGCCTCCGACTGGATGTCGACCTTCCACCCGGTCAGGCGCGCGGCGAGGCGGGCGTTCAGGCCCTCCTTGCCGATCGCGAGCGCGAGCTGGTCCTCGGGGACGATGACCGTGGACTCCTTGGTCTCGTCGTCGATGTAGACCTCGCGCACCCGCGCAGGCGAGAGTGCCTTCGCGAGGAAGCGCGCAGGCTCGGTGTTCCACGGAATGATGTCGATCTTCTCGCCGCGGAGCTCCGACACGACCATCCGGACGCGGGAACCGCGGGGGCCCACGCATGCACCGACGGGTCGACGCCCTGCGCGTGCGAGACGACGGCGATCTTCGAGCGGTAGCCCGGCTCCCGGGCGACGCCGCGGATCTCCACGAGGCCGTCCGCGATCTCCGGCACTTCGAGCTCGAAGAGGGTCTTGATCAGCTCGGGATCCCGGCGCGAAAGGATCACCTGCGGGCCCTTCGTGCCCGAGCGAACCTCCGTGATCACGGCCTTGATGCGCGAGCCCTGCTCGTAGCGCTCTCCGTCCACCTGCTCGGAGCGGGGCAGCAGCGCCTCGACCTTGCCGAGGTCGACGAGGATGTTGTTCCGGTCGCCGGCCTGCTGGACGATGCCGGTGACGACCTCGCTGACGCGGTCGACGTACTCCTCGTACATGATCTGGCGCTCGGCCTCCCGGATCCGCTGCTGGATGACCTGCTTGGCGGTCTGAGCGGCGATGCGGCCGAAGTTCTCCGGCGTGACGTCCTCGCGGCGCACCTGGTCCTCCGGGACCTGATCCCAGTCGATCTCCAGGTCGTCGTCGGTGACCAGGGTGTGCTGCTTCTCCCCCGTTTCCTCCTCGATCTTCTCGAGCTCGTCGTAGGTGCGCTCACGGGCCTCCTCGAGCAGGCGCTCCTCGAGGTCGGCCGGCATGTGGATCGCGAAGACGCGGAAGTCGCCGGCGTCGTCGATCTCGACGGTCGCGTGACGGTACGACCCGGGGGTCTTCTTGTAGGCAGCGAGCAGCCCGTCGCGGAGCGCGTCCACCAGAATCCCGCCTTCGAGATTCCGGTCGCGTTCCAGCTCGCGGACTGCCTCGACGATTTCGCGGCTCATCTCATGTCCTCCTCGATCAGGTTCGCCCGTACGATCGCGTCGTACGGAATCGCGTGCTCCGTGCCGTCGGCCGAGAGGCGGATGCCCCGAGCGTCCGCATCCACGACCTCACCCTTGAACTTGCGTCGGCCGCCGATCTCATCCGCCGTGCGAAGCGCGGCCTTGCGTCCCACGACCCGCTGGAAGTGCGCGGGCGTGCGGAGCGGCCGCTCGACGCCGGGCGACGACACGTCGATCGCGTACTGCTGCAGATACGGGCGCAGGACGTCGGTCACCCGCGCGCAGAGCGCGTGGTCGACCCGACGCGGATGGTCGATGTAGACGGTGAAGCGCTCGGGGCCCGAAAGCTCCAGCGCCAGCACTTCCACACCCGGAATCGCTCCTTCGACCTTGGGCGTGATCTCCTGCAGCAGCGTTCTCTCCTTGTCGTACACGTCGGCCATTTCGAATCTCCTCAAAAAAAACGGGCGCCGCGCGCCCATTTCATCCTGCACCTCGAAATGTGGTGTTTGCAAGATAGCAGGGTAGGTACGGGCCCAAAACGTGCCGGCCGCGAGCCTTCAGCTCACGGCCAGGATCGCGACGCCGGCGAAGACGAGAAAGGCGCCCGCTACCCGCCGGCGGCCGACCTCCTCACCGAGGAGCGGCGCCGCGAGGAGGACGGCGATGACGACGCTCGACTCGCGCACGGCGGCGACGGAGGCCGCTGACGCCCGCTGCAGCGCGGCCAGGGCGAGGGCGAACGCGCTGAACGACGCGAGCCCGATCAGCACGGGCGCCCAGCCGAGCGCGGCGCCGAGCCGCTTCCTGCCGCCTCGCCACCAGACCAGCGCGAGATAGGCGGCCGACGACGGTGCCAGCACGACGACGACGTAGGCGAGCGGATCCGCATGCTCGATCCCCCGCGCGTCGGCGAGCGTGTAGCCGGCGATGCAGGCCGCGATCGCGAGGCCGTAGGCAAGGCCGCTCGACGTCGACCGGCCCAGCCCGCGCACCAGGAGGACGCCGGCCCCCACGAGGGCGACGCCGGCCGTCTCTCCGGCAGAGGTCCCGACTCCGAGTGCGACGACCCCGGCGAGCAGCACGATCACCGGAGCGAGGCCGCGGGCGACGGGATAGACGACGCTGAGCTCGGCCCGGCTGTAGGCGGCGGCGAGGAGCGCCACGTAGGCGACCTCGAGCACCGCAGAGACGACCAGGTACGGGACGGCAGCCGCGTCCACGTCCCAGCGGAGCACTGCGAGCGGTGCGAAGGCGAGCGCACCGACGGCGAAGGCGACGGCCGTCGCTGCAGGGACGTCCGGCCGCCGAGCGAGGGCGAGATTCCAGCCGGCGTGGAGCGCGGCGGCGGCGAGCGCGAGTGCGAGCGCGGCGCCGGTCAGGGCTCGCGCAACACCCGACCGACGAGAGCTCGGCTCATGCGGTGAACGCTACGACATGGTCAACCGGCGGACGCAGGCGAAGCTCCTCCGCGAGGAGCTTCGCCTGTCCGCACCGGTGTCAGGGCTCGATGCGCAGCACGGTGCCGTTCCCGGAGGAGGCACCGTTCACGGAGACGTAGAGCGCCCCGTCATTACCGATGACGAGACCCGTGGCGCGCGGCAGTCCGCCGGCGACGAGGGTCGACGATGCCCCGCCGCCCGGGGGCACCTTCCGGAGCGACCCGGGGCCCGCGAACGGGAAGGGAACGCCCAGGATGCTCGATGCGTGCTCGAGCACGTAGAGCGAGCCGTCCGCGGCGAAGGCCAGATCGGTCAACATCGTCAGGTTCGACGCGTAGGCCGTCGGTGCCTGGCCGGGGACGACGCGATAGACGGCCGCCGTTCCTGCCGTGAACGGAAAGCCGGTGAGCGTCGGGACGTAGTAGGCGCCGTCGGGGCCGAGCGCTACCCCGGTCGGGACGGCGTCCCGAGGGAACGGGACGGTCAGTCTCGGGAACGTCGCGATGGTCGAAACGTGGCCGTTTGCAGCCACGTCCAGGAGCGAGTTTCCGCCCGCATCCGTCGCCAGGCGGTGGCCCGGCAGGGCGAGGAGCCCGAACGGGTTGCTGTCGATCTGGGCGCCGTCAGGATTCGCCGACGCCTCGTAGCTGGCGAGATCGACGAGCGCCTTGCTGTTCCCGGAGGCCGAAACATGCCTCAGGTACCCGAAGCCCAGCCCGTCGAGGAGCGCCCCGGTCGGCGTGCTCTTGTTGCAGCTGCAGCCGATGGTCACGAAGAGCCCACCACGACCCTGGAACGAGATGTGCTGGGGGCCGGCCGCCGTGTCGCCCGCCGGCTGCGCCGCGATCGACGGTAGACCGGTCGCAATGCGCTCCTGCTGCCCGCGCCACAACCGTGAGATCGCCCCGGTTGCGCCGTAGCAACGGGTCCCCGGCCCGTCGGGCTGGGGTACGCATGCTCCCGGCCCACCCCTGCCCGCCTCGGCCACGTACAGAGCGCCTTCGGGGCCTACCGCGAGCCCGCGCGGGTTGTCCAGGCCGGTCATGACCGGCTGCGGCGGCGCCGCGGCTGCGGCGAGCGGCAGGGCGAGTACGGCCGCGCCGACGATGGCGCAGATCATCCTTTTCATCTGTCTCCCTCTTTCTGTCGGGGCACCTGGCGGGGACGAGGATCTGGCCGCAGCTCCGTCGCCCCGCCGCAGTGCCGAAGCCGAAGGTACTCCGATCGGGCGCAGAAAACAAGGTCGCCTGTGCAGGGAGAAACCGGCGCTGGGGCGCTATAGGTCGAGGACGATCGTTACCGGCCCGTCGTTCACGAGCTCCACCTGCATCCGGGCACGGAAAACGCCGGCCTCGACATGCACGCCGAGGTCGCGGAGCCCGTCACAGAACCGCTCGTAGAGCGGCTCCGCCTCCTCGGGCGCCGCGGCGGCCGAGAAGCTGGGCCTGTTCCCCTTCGCGGTCTCGGCGATCAGCGTGAACTGGCTGACGACGAGGACGTCTCCGCCCGCGTCGACGAGCGAGCGGTCGAACTTGCCGTCCTCGTTTTCGAAGATTCGGAGCTTCGCGACCTTGGCCGCCAGACGCCCCGCGTCGTCTTCTTCGTCCTCGCGCGAGACACCGAGGAGGACGCAGAGACCGGCGCCGATCTCGCCGACGATCTCCTTTCCCACGCGCACGCGCGCCTCCGAGACGCGCTGTACGACAGCTCGCACGGAGCGATTATCCGAGGTCTTTGATGCGCTCGGAGTACTGCTCGCTGCCAGGCCTCAAGGAGCTGGCGAGCTTGTAGTGGCCGTTCGCCTCCTGCTCCCTGCCGAGCTTCTCGAGGCTCCGGCCGAGGGCGTAGTGCGCGTAGTCGTCGGTCGGCGCCAGGTCGAGCATGGCGCGGAACTCGCGCTCGGCCTCGTCGTACCGCTGGATCCGGAAGTAGGCGATGCCCAAGGCCTCGCGGATGGAGGCCTTGTCCGGCTCCCGCTTCTTCGCCTTCTCGAGGGCTACGGTCGCCTGCGCGGCACGGCCCTTCCGGAGATGGCTCCGGCCCTGCTGGAAGAGGTCGTAGGTCTCGCTCACTTCAGCCGTCAAGGTAGACGATGCCCCGCGGGTCAAGCTGAGCGCAGGCCGAGCGAGCGGAGGGAGACGAGGCCCCGTAGCCGCCGCCGGGCGCCGAGCCGGCGGCGCATCGTCCGGAGGACGCCGCGAAGCTCTCGGCGGGCGACCCGCGCGGCTCGCTCGGCCTCGCCGGCCGGCCCGAATCGGGCCTGGCCGAGTGCAGTGGCGAGCCTGTCGGCATCGACCCGGAGCTGCTCATGCACCGTCTCGCTCAGCTCGGCGGGAGTTGCGCTCCGCGGGAGCGCGACCCGCTGGTCGGCAAGGTAGTCCTCGAGCTCCGCCCGGACTGCTGCGGCGATCCGCCGGGGATCGTCCGAGAGGTAGCGCACTTGACGGCGGCCCCACTTCAGCAGCCAGAACGCCGCCAGCAGGGCAGCGGCCGAGCCAAGGAGGATCGCCAGGAGGCGCACGTCGTCCCGCTCCTCGACGACCTGCGTCGTCGCAGCGGCATCCGAGCCGGGGACGATGCCCGTGTCGGGGCCACGGAGCCGGTCACGGTCGTCGGGCGAGGGCGAGGCTCCGCCGAGGCGGTTCCGGAGGATGTCCAGGCCGAGCGCCGCGGCACCGCCGGCAAATGCGGCAGTGGCGCCGCTGGCGTCGAAGAAGAGCGAGGACGCCGTGTACTCCGCGCGGAGGCGCCCTCGGCCGGGGGTCGGGTCGAACGGCAGCCACCCGTAGCCGTCGAACCACACCTCGACCCACGTGTGCGCGTTCGTGTCGGCGACGGTCCAGCTCCCAGCGTCCTCATCGAAGAGACCGCTGGTGAATCCAGCGGCGACTCGGGCCGGGATCCCCAGGTACCGCAGCATCAAGGCCATCGCGCCCGCGAAGTGCTGGCAGTAGCCACGCTTTGTCGTCGTCACGAATGAGACGAGGGGAGGCGAGCCTTCGCGCACCGGCGGGCTCTCGTCGTAGAAGAAGTCGCCGCTCGAGCGGAACCACGCCTCGAGCGCGACCGCGGCGGCGTAGGGGTTCCGCGGCCCCCCGACGACCTGGCGGGCCTGACGATAGAGCGGCTCGTACTGCGCCTGCTCATCGTCCTGGTCGAACATCTGGCGCAGCATCGGCTCGCGCGCTCCGTCGCGCGCAGGGCCGACGAACGGCGGCGCCGTGTAGAAGTTTCCGACGCCCATGAACGGGCTGTCGATGATCGCATCGGGGTACTCCGGCCGCGACCGCGCGAGCTGCGCCGGCGTCGGCTGGGCCGCGTAGCTCCAGACCGAGTAGGTCTGGTCCCGCTCCAGCCGTCCGACGTAGGCGATGCCCGACCCGTAGTCGCCCCCACGGCCCTCTTCGTACGCGACCGGCACGCTCGCGCCCACGAGATGCGAGTCTCGCAGCGCCTCGATCGTGACTTTCTGTCTGAGCCAGTTCTCGGGGTCGCGGGCGGCTGCGGGCAGCAGGGGGTCGTTGATGAGCGAGTCGAGGCCCCCGCCGCTCACGGGCTCGAGGAACGGCGCATCCTCCTGCCAGTTGTCGTCGAGGAACACGTCCAGCGTGGTCGCCCGCCAGTACGGTGCGCGCCTGTCGGCCTCGACCGTGAAGACGGTCGTCGCGGTCTTCGGGAACTCGATGCCGTCGTAGTCCGAGTCCCAGACGTACTGGACGCTGACCGCCTTGTCCTCGCGCGTGTACGGCTCCCACTGCTGCCAGTCGAGGAAGCCGCCCTTGGCGACCGACGGGGAGCTGACCGCGACGAGCGCCGCGAAGACGACCGCGGCCCCGACGAGCAGCGCCTGGCTCGACCCCGGTCTCGCACCCGGCCGGAGCGCCGCCAGGAGCAAGAGCGCCGCCGCAAGGATGAGAACGCCGCGCATGGTCGAGGCACCCTCGGGCACCAGCGTGACCGGCCACGCGGCGCCGGCGAACGTCGCGGCCGCGGCGAGGATCGGGCGGCGCGCCGTGATCGCCAGCGTCGCGAGCAGCGTGAACGCGAAGACCGCGAGCACGACCACGCCGTGCATGAGCGGCTGTTCGGCGGGAGTGAAGGGCAGCGAGACCTCGTAGAAGTCGGCCAGGCCGCCTCCAAAGCCGCTCAGGATGGGATCGAGGAAGTCGTGGTCGCGATCGAACGGCCGGGCCTCGAGCGGCGAGACGTCGAACGCGAACGAGGCGACGGCGACGACGCCGACGAGCGAGGCGCCGATCCGCAGCGAACGGCGCGGGAGGATCGCCGCGACGACCGCAAGGGCCGCCGCCGCTGCGAACTCCCCGCCCCGGACCGGCTGCTCCAGCGTCTGCCACCCGGTGGTGATCAGCAACGCCGGCAGAAGCGCGAGCAACGCCGACCTACCCATGCGCCACTCCGCTCTCGGCGCCACCGAGCACCGCCTCGAGATCGTCGCCGCGGCGGAGCACTGCGACGGCGATTCCCGCGCTCTCGAGGCGGAGAACCGCCGCGTCGGTGCCCACGGGAGCCCGGCGGCGGCCGGCGAAGCTGCCTGCGTCCACGAGCACGACAGAGACCTGCTGCCTGGCAGCAGCGCGGGCGACGAGCGTCTCGACGAGCGCAGGCCGAAGCGCTGCGGTGACGACTGCGAGGTCTCGCGCGTGAGTCGCTGCGCCGGCCTGGTCGGAGAGGATGGTCTCGACCGGCCGGCTGCCGTTCTGCTCGGCGACGGCGAGGATCTCGAGCGCCCGCGGCCAGTCCCGTTCGTAGTGGCGGACGGACATCGCGTCGACTCCGGCGCCGGTGGTCACCTCGAGACGGGCATGACGCCCCCGCCTGGCGTGCGCCCACATGAGCGACCCTGCGGCGCGCACCTGGGCGTCGAAGCTGGACGCGCCCGGCGGGCCGGTGCCGTGGCCGGCCTCGGCGTCGAGCACGACGACGATCTCGTCCCGCGGCGCGTCCTCGAGCTCCTTGACCATCAGCTGGTGTCGGCGCGCCGTCGAGGGCCAGTGCACGCGACGAAGTGACTCGCCGCTCTGGTACTCGCGCACGCTGTGGAGCTCGAAGCCGGCGGGGCGGCGGAGCAGGATCCTTCCGGCGCCGTGCGCCCGAAGGCCGCGCTCGCCGAAGAGGACGTTCAGGCGTGCCAGGCGCGGATAGACGATCAGCGGCGAGGCGTCGCCGAACGGCTGGACCCGCTCCGCAAGGCCGAACGGATCCTCGACGACGGCACGGGCTCCGGTGAATCGGTACCTGCCGCGGGGGACACGGGAGAGGCGGTAGACGGCGCGGAGAAACCGTCCGTCCCGGGCGACAACGACCTCCTGGTCTCCCAGCCTCCCCACCGGCTCGTGCAGCAGCACGGTCGCCGGCACGATGCCGCCGTCCGGCTCGAGCTCGACCCTGACGACGACGTCGTCGCCCTCGATCGGCCGGTCGCGGTCGAGCTGCCGGTGGAGGCTGAGCGGCCGTGCGACCGCGTTCGTCCAGATCAGTGCGGCTCCGACCGCGAGCAGGAGGCCGATCGCGGGCGCGTACAGCACGTGCGCGCCGAAGGCCCAGGCGCCGAGGTACGTCCCTGCCCCGAGCGCCAGCGTGAACCGGCCGCGGCGCGTGAGCACGTTAGACGGGAACCGGGGTGCGCTCGACCGCGTCCGCGATCAGCTCGGCCGGGCCGAGGCCGGCGGCGCGCGCCTCCGGGCCGAGGATCAGCCGGTGACCTAGCACCGGTTCCGCGACCGCCTTCACGTCGTCCGGCAGGACGTACTCGCGGCCCTCGGCAAGCGCCCGGGCCTTGGCGACCCGCAGCAGCGCGATGCCGGCACGCGGGCTCGCGCCGAGGTAGAGCCGCTCGTCCCCGCGTGTGTGGCGGAGCAGGGCGACCACGTAGCGGTTGACGCTCTCCTCGACGAAGACGCGCTTGGCGTCCTCGATCAGGGCCACGATCTCCGCCGTGCTCGACACCGGCTCGAGCGAGTCGAGCGGAGGCTCGCTCGTCTGCTCGTTGAGCATGCGTGCCTCGTCGGCGAGCGGCGGATAGCCGATCGAGAGCCGCATCGTGAAGCGGTCGAGCTGCGCCTCGGGCAGCGGGTACGTGCCCTCGTACTCGATCGGGTTCTGGGTCGCGAGCACCATGAACGGCCGACCGAGCGGATAGCTGACGCCGTCGACGGTCACCTGGTTCTCCTGCATGCACTCGAGGAGCGCGGCCTGCGTCTTCGGCGAGGCGCGATTGATCTCGTCGACGAGGAGCAGGTTCGCAAAGACGGGCCCGGGCCGGAACTCGAACTCGTTCGTCCGCTGGTCGAAGACGTTGACGCCGGTGACGTCCGACGGGAGGAGGTCGGGCGTGAACTGGATCCGCGAGAACGAGCAGTCCAGCGACCGGGCGAGCGCCTTGGCCAGCATCGTCTTCCCGACGCCGGGGAAGTCCTCGATGATCAGGTGCCCCTCGCTGACGAGCGTGAGCACGGCGAGCCGCAAGGTGTCCCGCGGCGCATGCACCACCTGACCGATGTTGTCGATGATCCGCTCGAGGACTTCGCCGGAGATCTCGATGGACTGAGGGCGCTCCTCAGTCCGCCGCTCGGCCACCGTTCTCCTCCAGCAGCCGCTCGACCTCGTCCCAGATCGCTGCTGCGATTCGGCTCTTCGGAGCCTTGCTCACGGTTCGCTCCCCTGCCTCGGAAATCAGCACGACCTCGTTCTCCCCCGCCTCGAACCCCACGTCGGACCTGGCCACATCGTTGTAGACGACCAGATCGGCATTCTTGCCGGTCCTCTTCGCCCTGGCGCGGTCCAGGCCGCCGTCTCCGGTCTCGGCGGCGAACCCGACCAACACCCGGCCGTTCGCGGATTCATCTCCCAGCGTACGCAGCACGTCGTCGGTCGGTTCGAGCTCGAGCCGCCACGGCTCGCCGTCCTTCGACCGCTTGTCCGCCCTCGGGTCGGCCGGCCGGTAGTCGGCGACGGCGGCGGCCATGACCACGACGTCGGCGTCCCTGCGGGACAGGGTCTCGCGGGCCAGGTCCGCCGCGGTCGGGGCCTGGACGACCTCGACTCCCGTGGGTGGATCGACGCTGAGATTCGAAGCGATGAGCGTCACCTCGGCCCCGCGACGGCGGGCTTCCTCCGCCAGGGCAGAGCCCATGCGGCCGGAGGAGCGGTTGCCGACGAAGCGGACGGCGTCGATCGGCTCCCGTGTCCCACCGGCCGTAACGACCACCGTCTTTCCAAGTAACAAGTTGTTACTTGCCCCGAGGAGCGCCTAGGGCGCGCTCGAAGATCTCCACAGGCTCGGCCATGCGGCCGACGCCCTCCTCGCCCTCTGCCAGATCGCCTTCCGCGGGCCCGACGAGCTCGACGCCACGGGAGCGCAGCGTCTCGACGTTCGCCTGCGTCGCCGGGTGATGCCACATTCGGACGTTCATCGCCGGCGCGACGAGCAGGGGCCCGTCGTGGGCGAGTGCGGCCTCGGCGACGACGTTGTCGGCGATGCCGTAGGCGAGCTTCGCGAGCGTGTTGGCCGTGAGCGGCGCGATCACGTAGAGATCGGCGCGCTGGAGGTGCGGATAGAGCTCGGCTGCAGGCTTCCGTCGGGCGAGCGCGTGGAACGTCTCGGCCCGCACGAAGCGGTCGGCGCCGGGCGTCACCAGCGGGACGACCTCGTGGCCCGCGCGAACGAACAACCGCACCAACTCACACGCCTTGTAGGCGGCGATTCCCCCGGTGACACCGACCAGGACGCGCGCCACTGAGAACTACCTACTTCTTGTACTCGTGCTTGATCTTGCCCTCGGCGACTTCTTCGAGGGCGATCGTGAGGTAGTTCTTGGAGCGGGATTCGACCAGCGGCGGTGGGAAATCCTCGAAGGTGCCCTCACCGAGCTGGTGGTGGTAGTTGTTGATCTGGCGGGCCCGCTTCGCCGCCACGATCACGAGGCCGTAGCGGTCGGGGACCTGGTTGAGCAGCTTGTCGACTCTGGGATAGATCACGTGGTCATGGTAGCTGCGATCCGCTCCTGGACGATCTGCTGGACCTCGTCCGCTGCCCGCTGGAGGTCGTCGTTGACGATCACGTGGTCGAAGTGCTCGGCCTCGTCGAGCTGCTGGCGCGCGAGCTCGAGCCGTTCGCCAATCTCGCCCGCGCTCTCCGTCGCCCTCGCCCGCAGCCGCCGCTCGAGCTCTTCGAACGTCGGCGCGGTCACGAACACGGTCACGGCCTCGGGCACCTTCTCCTGGACGTAGCGGGCGCCGTCCGTCTCGAGGTCGAGCACGGGGATCTTGCCCTTGTCGAGGATCCGGTCGATCTCGGAGCGCAACGTCCCGGATCGCTGGCCCCAGGGGAAGGTGATGTACTCGAGAAAGCCCTTCTCCTCGAGCTTGCGGTCGAACTCCTCGTCGGAGATGAACCAGTAGTGAACCCCGTCGACCTCGTTCGATCGGCGCTCGCGAGTCGTGGCCGAGACGGCGAGCTCGAGCTCGGGCATGCGCGACAGCAGGATGCGTTCGATCGAGCCCTTTCCGGCGCCCGACGTCCCGGTGACGACGATGACCGGCGTGGCGACGGGGCTAGCGCCGGAAGAGGCCGATGAGCTCGGCCCGCTGGCGGTCCGAGAGACCTCCCACCGTCTTCGACTGGCTGATCCGCGCCTGGGTGAGGAACCTCGTGGCCTTGACACGGCCGAATTTCGGCACGGCCATGAGGATGTCGAAGACCTTCGCCGTGGCCACATACTCCGGCGGTTTCTCGAGGATCTTCTCGATGTCGGCGTCCCCGTTCTTGAGGTCGCGCTTCAGCTGGGCGCGCTTCACGCGGATGTCATTCGCGCGCTGCAGAGCCTCCATGCGCTGATCGCGTGACCGGGCCGGCGCCTGCGCCTGAGTCTTCACGGAGGCCACGGCGCGGGATACTAACAGCTTGTCGAGAGCGATCAATTCGCCTGAAATGCAGGAGTTTTGACCGTTGTCAGTACTGGCGGCAAGAGGCCGGCGTCCGGTTCATGTGCGATTCCGCGCAGGTCACTCGGATCGGCGAAGCCGAAAGACGCGGCGGTCTCGGCCAGCTCTCGCCTGATCCGGACCGGCGCGCCGGGGTCGGCGAAGAGCGCGGTTCCGACCGCGATCCTGCTTGCGCCCGCCGCGAGGAACTCGGCCGCGTCGCGACCGCTGCAGACTCCTCCCATGCCGACGATGGGCAGCTTGGTTGCGCGGAATGCGGCATGGACGGCGGCGAGGGCGACCGGCTTGAGCGCCGGCCCGGAGTACCCGCCGACGCCTCTGCTCAAGCGCGGCCGGAGTGTCGCCGGATCGAGCTCCAGCCCGCGGATCGTGTTCACGAGGGAGAGGCCGTCAGCGCCCGCCGCCTCCACGGCGCGGGCCGCCTCGCCCATGTCCGGCTGGGCGGGCGAGAGCTTCGCGTAGATCGGCAGCGATGTCGACGCCCGGCAGGCTGCGACGATCTCCGCTGCCGATTCGGGCGCCTCGTCGACGTTCGGGCACGAGAGGTTGAGCTCGATCGTGACGTCGTCGAGCCGCGCGCAGGTCTCCGCGTACTCGTGCGCGGCGAAGCCCCCGACCGAGACCCACAGCGGGATGCCGAGCGCCCGCAACCGCGGGAGCACCTCGTCGAGGAACCTTTCGCGCCCCGGGTTCTGGAGGCCGATCGAGTTGAGCATGCCGTGGTCGGTCTCCGCGATGCGCTCGGGCTCGTTCCCCTCGCGCGGCTCCGGGGTTACCGTCTTCGTGACGAAGGCATCCAGTGAGCGGGCCACGGCGGGCGCGGCCAGCGCATCGAGGCAGCCGGAGGCGTTAAGCAGCAAGGACGGGACCCTCCAGGCACAGGCGTTTGTAGTGCCCGCCGATCTCGACGACGCAGCCATAGCAGGCGCCGTACCCGCAGGCCATGGGCGCCTCCCAGGCCAGCTGGGCCCCCGGCGCCAGCTCCCGCACGGCCGAGAGCATCGGGGCGGGGCCGCATGCGAGCACGTCGTAGCCCGGCTCCAGCAGCTCGGTCACCCGCGTCGGCTCGACGACGACCTCGGCGTTCGGCACCAGCTCCGCAGCCTCGGCGTGATCGCTGCTGCGGAAACCGAGGATCGCGTCGGGCCGGTCGAGGGTCTGGGAGAGGTACGGAAACGGCGCGACGCCGATCCCTCCTCCGACCAGCAGCGGCCGGTCGACGTCCAGCCGGAAGCCGTTCCCCAGCGGGCCGAGGATCCCGATGCGGTCGCCCGGCTCGAGCCCCGCGAGGGCGCTGGTGCCGGGCCCGATCGCCTCGAACAGGAAGCCGAGCTCGCCGGGCGGGGCCATCGAGAGGCTCATCGGCCGCGGCAGCACACGACCCGGCGCTTCGAGCATGAAGAACTGGCCCGGAATGCCCGGCTCGAGGTCCCCACGCTGGACGC
Source organism: uncultured Actinomycetes bacterium (assembly GCA_963733215.1). Classification (GTDB taxonomy): domain Bacteria; phylum Actinomycetota; class Thermoleophilia; order Gaiellales; family Gaiellaceae; genus JACDAN01. The sequence continues at coordinate 12,828 of CAVTCN010000028.1, read as the reverse complement.
GCAGGAGCGTGTACGGGCCCACGGGCTCGGACGCGACGACGCTATGCAGGTCGCGCCTGAGCATCGATCCTCTCCTGGAGCGAGACCACCGCCTCTCCACGAGCATGAGCGATTGCATGCACGGCCGCAGCGGCGCCGCTCACGGTGGTGATGCAGGGAATCCGGGCGACGAGGGCCGCCTCGCGGATCCGGTAGCCGTCGGTGCGGGCGCCCGAGCCCTGCGGTGTGTTCACCACGAGGTCGCAGCGGCCGCGCCGAAGCAGGTCGACCACGGTGGCGCCCTCCCCCGGCTCGGTCACTTTCCGGACGTGGTCGACGACGAGCCCGGCGGCGGCGAGGACGCGGGCGGTGCCGCTGGTCGCCGCCAGCGCGAAGCCCAGGTCGGCCAGGGCGGCCGCGACCGGGACGGCAGCCTCCTTGTCCCCGTCACAGACCGACAGGAACGCGGTGCCGCTGGACGGAAGCGGCCGGCCGGCCGCCCGCTCGGCCTTCGCCAGTGCGGTCGGATAGTCAGCCGCGCTGGCCATGACCTCGCCGGTCGACCGCATCTCGGGCCCGAGCACCGGGTCAGAGCCGGGGAAGCGCTGGAACGGAAAAACAGCAGCTTTGACACTGACCTGTGACGGGGTCTGACCCCATCTGAGGTCCAGGTCGGACAGTCGAGCGCCTGCCGCCAGCCGGCACGCGGCCTCCACGAGGTTCACGCCGATCGCCTTGCTGGCGAATGGAACCGTCCTGGAGGCGCGGGGATTCGCCTCGATGACGGACACCCGCCCGTCGAGGACTGCGAGCTGGATGTTGACGAGCCCTACCACGCCGAGCGCAGGCGCCAGCATGGTCACGATCTCCTCGATCTCCGCACGAATGTGCTCGTCCAGGCCCGGAGGCGGCAAGACGCAGCTCGAGTCTCCCGAGTGGACGCCGGCTTCCTCGACGTGCTGCATCACCGCGGCGACGAAGGTGTCGCTGCCGTCGCAGAGCGCGTCCACGTCGAGCTCGAGCGCGCCCTCCAGGAAGCGGTCGACGAGGACGCGCGACCGCGGCGGGACGCTCGCTGCGACCGTCTCCGCGTCGTAGCAGACGACCATCTGGCGGCCGCCGAGCACGTAGGACGGCCGCACGAGAACCGGGTAGCCGATCCGCTCCGCGACACCGATCGCCTCCGCCTGCGTGCCGGCCATCCCCCACGCCGGCACTTCGATCCCGAGGTCCCGGCAGAGCGCTCCGAAGCGCTCGCGATCCTCGGCGAGGTCGACGGCGTCGAACGGCGTCCCGAGGATCCGGAAGCCGGCCTCCTCGATCGCGCGCGCCAGCTTGAGCGGGGTCTGGCCTCCGAACTGGATCACCACGCCGACCGGTTGCTCGCGCTCGCAGATCGCCAGCACCTCCTCGACGCCGAGCGGCTCGAAGTACAGCCGGTCGGAGGTGTCGTAGTCCGTCGAGACCGTCTCCGGGTTGCAGTTGACCATCACGGTCTCGAACCCGAGCTCGCGGTAGCTGCGCGCCGCGTGCACGCAGCAGTAGTCGAACTCGATCCCTTGCCCGATCCGGTTGGGCCCGGAGCCGAGGATCGACGACGCTCCGTCCCGACGTCGCCGGGAGCTTCGTCGGCCTCGCCCCAGGTCGAGTAGTAGTAGGTCGAAGCGGCCTCGACCTCGCCGGCGCAGGAGTCGACCCGTCGGTACGCGGGCCGGACGCCCCAGGCGCGGCGCTTCGCCCGCACGAGCTCCTCGCTCGTGTTGCAGTGCTCGGCGATCGCGCTGTCCGACCACCCGGCTCTCTTGAGCCGGACCCAGTCGTCGGCGACGAGCGCATCGAGCGAGCCCATGCGGCTCAACGTGGTTCGCGCCGATTCGAGCTCCTCTTCGAACCACGGATGGAGGTTGCGCGGCTCCCAGCCGTCGTCGAGCTCGCGCGCCCGCTGAGCCTTGAGGAACGCCTCGCTGAACGAGCGTCCGATGCCCATCGCCTCCCCGACCGACTTCATCTGCGTCCCGAGCGTCCGGTCGGCGCCCGGGAACTTCTCGAACGAGAACCGCGGGAACTTGACGACGACGTAGTCGAGCGTCGGCTCGAAGCTCGCCGGCGTCGTCCCCGTGAGGTCGTTCGGGATCTCGTCCAACGTGTAGCCCACCGCGAGCTTCGCGGCGACCTTGGCGATCGGATAGCCCGTCGCCTTCGATGCGAGCGCGGAGGAGCGGGATACCCGCGGGTTCATCTCGATTACCCGCAGGGCGCCGCTCTCGCGCTCACGAGCGAACTGGATGTTCGCGCCGCCCGTCTCGACCCCGACGGCCCGGACGATCGCCGCCGCGGAGTCGCGAAGCTCCTGGAACGCCTCGTCCGAGAGCGTCATCTGCGGGGCAACCGTCACCGAGTCGCCCGTGTGGACGCCCATCGGGTCGAGATTCTCGATCGAGCAGACGATCACGACGTTGTCGTTGCGGTCGCGCATGACCTCGAGCTCGAACTCGTCCCAGCCGATCAGCGACTCCTCGACGAGCACCTGGCCGACCGGGCTCTCGTTCAGGCCTCGGTCGAGCAGCGCGACGAGCTCGTCCTCGGAATGGGCCGTGCCGCCGCCGTGGCCGCCGAGCGTGAACGCCGGGCGGAGCACGACCGGGAAGGTCAGCTCCGGCGGGACGTCGTCCCAGCTCGTCACGACGGTGGAGGCGGGGACGCGGTAGCCGGCGAGGCGCACGGTGTCCCGGAAGAGCTCGCGGTCCTCGGCCCTTCGGATCACGTCCAGTCCCGCCCCGATCAGCTCGACACCGAGGTCGTCGAGCACGCCCGCCTCGGCCAGCTCGAGCGCGAGGTTGAGCGCGGTCTGGCCGCCGAGCGTCGGCAGGAGCGCGTCCGGTCGCTCCCGCTCCAGCACGCCGGTCACCCCGTCGAGGTCGAGCGGCTCGACGTAGGTGCGGTCGGCGAATCCGGGGTCGGTCATGATCGTCGCCGGATTGGAGTTGACGACGACGGTGCGGAACCCGTCCTCTCGGAGGACCTTGAGCGCCTGACAGCCCGAGTAGTCGAACTCGCACGCCTGCCCGATCACGATCGGCCCCGAGCCGATCACGCAGATGGACGAGAGATCAGGCCGCCTTGGCAAGGCCCGCGCACACCTCCTCGACCCAGGTCTCGAGCAGCGGCCACGCGTCGTGCGGTCCCGGGCCGGCCTCTGGGTGGAACTGGACCGACCGCGCAGCGAGGTCGGGGTAGTCGAGCCCCTCGACGGTGCCGTCGTAGAGCGAGACATGCGTCGCCTCCTGCCCCGCCGCCGGCTTGACCGCGAAGCCGTGGTTCTGCGCCGTGACGAGGACCCGCCCGGTCGCCTTCTCCAGAACAGGGTGATTGGCGCCGCGGTGGCCGAACGGGAGCTTGAAGGTCTCGTGGCCGGTGGCGAGCGCGAGCAGCTGGTGGCCGAGGCAGATCCCGTAGATCGGTACCCGGCCGAGGAGCGACCGCACCGCCTCGACCTGCTCGGTCAGCGGCTCGGGGTCGCCCGGGCCGTTCGAGAGGACGGCGCCGTCGTAGCCGGCGAGCTCGTCCGCTCCCGTCGTGGCAGGGACGACTGTGACCCCCGCGCCCGTCTTCGCGAGCCTGCGGAGGATCGAGCGCTTGCAGCCGTAGTCGACGACCGCGATCCGGGCCCGGCCGCCGCGGGCAAAGTCGTACGACTCGGCACAGGAAACTGAGGCCGCGAGAGGCCGTCCGGCCATCGGCGGCTGCTCGCGCACTGCGCGCAGGGTCTCGTCCACCGACGCCTCGCCGGACACGATCGCGGCCCGCATCGCGCCCACCTCGCGCAGCCGGAGGACGAGCGAGCGCGTGTCGATGCCCGTCAGTGCCGGGATGCCGCGCTCGTGGAGCCAGTCCGTCCACGCCGGGCCGCGCGCCTCGCGCATGAGGGCGCCCCGTGCGTGCACCCGGCCGGACTCGGAGCGCTCCGGGTCGACGCCGTAGTTGCCGACCATCGGCGCCGTGAAGCAGACGATCTGCTCGGCGAAGCTGGGGTCGGTGACCACCTCCTGGTAGCCGGTCATCGCGGTGGTGAAGACGGCTTCGCCGAAGGCGAAGCACGGCGCTCCGACGGACTCGCCGCGGAAGACGGTCCCGTCCTCGAGGACCAGGAAGCCGGTCACGACTCCCACACCGTCCTGCCGGCCGCGACCGTCATGCGCACCTTCCCCGTGAGGCGCTCCCCGAGGAGCCAGGAGTTGGAGGAGCGGGAGCGGAACCCGTCCTCCTGCACGCGCCAGCCCGCCTTCGTGTCGAGCAGGACGAGGTTCGCCGGCTCGCCGACCGCGATGCGCGGCGCCGGCAGGCCGAAGATCGCCGCCGGCCCGGCCGACATGCGCTCCAGCAGCAGCTCCAGCTTGACGAGGCCCGGCTCGACGAGGTGCGTGTAGAGCGCGGCGAACGCGGTCTCCAGCCCTGTGACCCCGAACGGCGCCGCTTCGAACGGCACGTCCTTCTCGTGCCGCGCGTGCGGCGCGTGGTCGGTGGCGATCGCGCCGATCGTCCCGTCGCGCAGACCCTCCACGAGCGCCGCCCGGTCGTCGACCGAGCGGAGCGGCGGGTTCATCTTCAGGTTCGAGTCCAGCGACCGCACGGCCTCGTCGGTCAGGCAGAGGTGGTGCGGCGTGACCTCTGCCGTGGCCCGAACGCCCGCTGCCCGTGCGCTCCGAACGGCGTCCACGGACTCTCGGGCCGAGAGGTGCAGGAAGTGCACGGGCCTGCCCTCGTACGCCGCGAGCGAGAGGTCGCGCTCGACCATCAGGCTCTCGGCGACGGACGGGTAGCCCGCGAACCCGAGCTCGGCGGAGACTGGGCCTTCGTGCATCTGGCCGCTCCGCGACAGCGTCGGCTCCTCGCAGTGCAACGCCAACGGCCGGTCGGCGACGGCGCCGTACTGGAGCGCGCGCCGCATCAGCCCGGGCGTGGCGACCGGCCGGCCGTCGTCGCTGAACCCTGCCGCGCCGGCATCGGCGAGCTCGGCCATCTCCGTCAGCTCACCGCCCTCGAGACCCTTGCTGATCGCGGCGAGGAACCCGACCGGGACCTCGGCCTCGGCTTCCGCCGTCTCGGCAAGGGACCCCAGCACGGCCGCCGAGTCGACGACGGGATCGGTGTTCGGCATAGCGAGGATCGCGCAGAAGCCGCCTGCCGCCGCCGCCTGCGTCCCGCTCGCGATCGTCTCCTCGTCCTCCCGGCCAGGCGTCCTCAGATGCACGTGCGGGTCGACGAAGGCCGGTGCCAGGACGAGACCGCCCGCTTCGACGACCCGGTGCGAGTTCGGGTCGAGCCGCGCACCGAGCTCCGCGATCGTCCCTCCGTCGATCCGGACGTCCATGACGCCGTCGACCTTTGCCGCCGGATCGAGGACCCGCGCGCCGCGGACGATCAGGTTCTCGCCAGGAGCGGCCTTGGCCCAGAGCATCAAGCCACCTCCGTCAGTTGCGCCGCCTTGACTCCGATGGGGCCGCTCGTGAGCAGGTCGTAGAGCACGGCCATCCGTGTCACGAGCCCGGCGCGCACCTGGGTCTCGATCAGTGCGTCGGCAGCGTCCGCAACCCTCGGGTCGATCTCGACCCCCCGGTTCATCGGCCCCGGGTGCATGACCTTCTGGCCGGCGCGAAGCCGCTCGGGAGTCACGCCCCAGCGCTCGGTGTACTCCCGCAGGCTCGGGACGTAGTTGGCTCCCTCGAGCATCCGCTCGCGCTGCATCCGGAGGACGTAGACGACGTCGGCGGCGCCGATCGACGCGATGTCCGTGGAGGTCTCGCAGCCCATCGCCTCCACGCCGCGCGGCAGGAGCGTCGGCGGGCCCACGAGCGTCGTGCTGGCACCGACCAGGTCGAGCGCCTGGATCAGCGAGCGGGCGACCCGCGAGTGAAGGACGTCTCCCACGATCGCCACGTGCAGGCCCTCGAGCCGGCCGAACTCCTCGCGCAGGGTGTAGAGGTCGAGGAGCGCCTGCGTCGGGTGCTGGTGCTTCCCATCGCCCGCGTTCACGACGTGCGCGGCCGTCACCCTTGCGACGAAGTGCGAGGCGCCGATCTGCGGGTGGCGCATGACGATCACGTCCGGGTCGTAGGCGCCGAGCGTCAGGGCCGTGTCCTTGAGGGACTCGCCCTTGTCCACGGCGGAGCCCGAGGACTTGATCGACATCGTGTCCGCCGAGAGCCGTTTCGCCGCGAGCTCGAAGCTCGACGAGGTGCGCGTGGACGACTCGAAGAAGACGTTCACGACCAGCCGGCCGCGGAGCGTCGGCAGCTTCTTCATCTCGCGCTCCAGCGAGCGGGAGAAGTTGCGCGCCGTCGCCAGCAGCCGCTCGATGTCGTCTCGGGACAGGTCTGCGACGGACAGGAGATGCCGACGCTCGGTCGGTGCCGGCGGCTTCAGGTCGTCGCGCATGACGCGGATGTCACCCATGGTCTTCCTCCGGGTTGGGCACGAGCAGGACTTGGTCGACCTCGTCGACCTCGACGAGCTGCACCTGGATGCGCTCGCCGCGGGAGGTCGGCAGGTTCTTGCCGACGTAGTCGGGACGGATCGGAAGCTCGCGGTGGCCGCGGTCGGCGAGGCAGGCGAGCTGGACGCGGGCCGGGCGGCCGTAGTGGAAGAGCGCCTCGATCGCCGAGCGGATCGTGCGGCCGGTGTAGAGGACATCGTCGACGAGCACGCACGTCATCCCCTCGAGCGGGAAGTCCAGCCGCGTCGAGCGGACGATCGGCTGAGCCTGCTTCGGAGGCTCGCCGCCCCGGACCTGGACGTCGTCGCGGTAGAAGGTGATGTCGAGCGAGCCCGAAGCCAGCTCCTCGCCGCTGAACTCGTGAATCAGGCGGCGCAGGCGCTGGGCGAGCGGGACGCCGCGCGTGTGGATGCCGACGAGCGCAACCCGCTCGAGGTCCGGGTTCCCCTCGATGATCTCGTGCGCGATCCGCGTCAGCGTTCTGGCGATCGCGGCCTCGTCCAGCAGGATTCGTGCGCTCGTCTGGGCAGGCAGCGTCAACCGCTTTCCTTTCCGGCCTCTCGGGACCGAGTTAAAGGACGTGGAGCGAGGCGGACTCTACAACGACGGGCGGACGGAGCAAGTGCGACTGTGCTTTCGTGCGGCCGTGCGGTACGTCGCCTTCCTCCGCGCCGTGAACGTCGGCGGCCGCCGGGTCTCCATGGACCGCCTGCGCGCTGTCTTCGAGGAGCTCGGTCTCGAAGGGGTCTCGACCTATATCGCGAGCGGCAATGTCATTTTCGAGGCGAGCGGTCGAGCCGCCGAGCTCGAGCGCGCGATCGAAGAGAAGCTCGAGGACGCGCTCGGCTTCGAGGTGACCACGTTCCTCCGGAGGGCGAGCGACGTGCGACACGCGGCGAGCGAGAAGCCGTTCGGAAAGGTGCCGGCCGGAAAGACTCACATGGTCGCGTTCGTTCGCCGCAAGCCGACGGCGGCGGAGCGAAAGGCGATCGAGGCGAAATCCACCTCGTCCGACCGGCTCGTCGTGGACGGCCGCGAGGTCCACTGGCTGATCCAGGGCCGGATGATGGACTCGGAGCTCAAGCCGAAGGACTGGGACGTCCTCGGCCAGCCGACGACGACACGGAACACGACGATGCTCGCGAAGCTCGCCGCCCGGCTGGACTAGCGGCCCCGGTCGGCGACGACCGCAAGCAGGTACTGCTCCGCCTCGACCTCGGCCGGCAGCTCTCGCTCGGCCTGCGCCAGCCCTTCGGCGAACTCCACCTCGTCCAGCAGCTGGAGCGTCGAGATGAAGCGGCCGCGGATCCGCTCGAGAACCCACTCGCGGCTTCGGACCGCCCTGTGGTGCAGCGGGATCGTTCGCGGCGAGTAGCCGGCGGCCCGGAGCTCCTCTTCGAGGTCCTCCCGGGTCGGGAACCTCGCCCGGTCGATCCCGGCGAGCGACGGGAAGTACGGGCTGAGGTAGTGGGTGTCGAACTGGGCGTGGTCGAAGGTGCCGATCACGAGCCGGCCATCGTCCGCCAGCACCCGGGCGAGCTCCGCGAACGCAGAGGGCCGGTCGAGAACGTGGATCACGAGGACGGACGCCGCCCGCTCGAACCATGCCTCCTTGAACGGCAGCGCCTCTGCCCGGGCCACCTTGGCGTTCACTCCGCGCTCGCGGGCGAGCGCAACCATCTCCACCGAGGGGTCCACACCCCACACCCGCGACCCGCGCTCCGCTAGGGCCGCAGCGAAGCGGCCGGTCCCGCAGCCGACGTCGAGCACGCGCTTTCCGAGGAGATCGCCCTCCCTCGAAAGCAGGTCGAAAAGCGCCCACCAGCCCTCGTCCTGAGGCCGCAGCTCGTCGTACCGAGCCGCGACCTCGCCGTAATCGGGGCTATCCCTCGTCGACGATGTCTTCGGGGTCGCTGAGCGACTCGATCGCGTGGATCGCAGCCTCGAGCGAGCTCTCGGGGACGAGCACCTTCTGTGGCGCGTCCTCGACCTCCCGCGGGTGATGGTCGATCGCGGGCTCGAGAAGCGTGTCGATTCCGGCGGAGCGGAGCATCGCCTCGAGCTCCTCCGCCTCGGTGACGTCGCCGGCGACGGCGACCTGCACCATCCTGGTCATCGCGGGGCCTCCTCGACGGTCGGGACGACTTCCTTCGGAGCCGGCTGCTGGTGCTTGTGCGTGGCTCCTCCCTTCACGAGCTCTGGTGCGCCCCGCTCCTGGAACGGGACGACGATGATATCGAGGTCACGGGGCACGACCGTGTCCGGGAAGACGGACCGCGCCTCCCGCTCGATCTCGCCGCCGAAGTAGCGGTTCGACAGGTGGGTCAGCGCGAGCATCCCGACCTCGGCGGTCTGCGCGACCTCCGCCGCCTCGAGCGCCGTCGAGTGCAGCGTCTCGTGCGCACGGGCGCGCTCCTCCTCGGCGAAGGTGGCCTCGTGGACGAGGAGGTCGGCCCCGCGCGCCGCATCGACGACGGAGCGCGCGAACGCGGTGTCCGCCGCGATCGCGACCTTCCGGCCGGGGCGCGCCGGGCCGAGGACGGCGTCCGGCGTCAGCACTCGCCCGTCGGGCAGCGTCACCGACTCGCCGGCCTGGAGCGCGCCACGCTCCGGCCCCTCGGGGATCCCGAGCGCGTCCGCGGCGCCGGCGTCGAAACGGCCAGGCCGAGGCCGCTCGACGAGCGCGTACCCGATCGCGGACACGCCGTGTTCGACCGGGAACGTTGCGAGCTCGTACTCCCCGCGCTCGAGCCGCTCGTCCGGATCGAGCTCGACGAGGTCGTAGTGGTAGGTCAGCTTTCCGAAGATCCGCCGGAGCGACGAGAAGAGATCGTTGAGGCCGCGCGGGCCGTAGATCGTGATCGGCAGCTCCCGCCCCCGGAGCGCGAACGTCTTCAGCATCCCCGGCAGGCCGAGATAGTGATCCGCGTGGTAATGGGTCAGGAAGATCTCGCGCAGCTCGATCAGCCCGACGTTGGAGCGCAGCAGCTGCCGCTGCGTCCCCTCGGCGCAGTCGAAGAGCAGGCGCTCACCCCCGCGCCGGAGCAGCATCGCCGTCGGGGCACGCTGAGCCGTCGGCATCGAGCCGGAAGTGCCGAGGAACACGAGGTCCAGATCCACGGCGCAAGTCTAGGAGGGTGCCGAGGCGCACCCGGGCTACGGCAGCAGGAGCACCTGCCCGGGCGTCAAGCTCGCGCCGGCCAACCCGTTCTCGCGCTGGATCACCCAGACCCCCTGCCGCGGATCGCCGTGGTAGTGCTCGGCGGCGATCGACCACAGGGTGTCGCCTGTCTCGACCCGATACGGCTCCGGCGTGCCAGTCGCCTCGGAGACACGGGTCAGCACGCTCCAGGCGAGCACCATCACGAGCAGCGTCACGAATGCGATCCGAACGAACATACGTTCGCCATGCTACAGAACGTATGTTCGGACGTCAAGCTGCCCCTTTTCGACCTCCAGTCCGATCATCGCGTGGTGCGGTGCCGAGCGCCGCTCGGTCGGGCTCCCGGGGTTGAGGATCCACGTCTGACCGAGGCGCGTCGCCTCGGGGACGTGCGTGTGGCCGTAGACGACGGCGTCGCAGCCGGGAAACGCCTCGACGAGTCGAGCGGCCCGACCGGCCGCCGGCCCAGCGTCGTGCACGATCCCGATCCGCACGCCTTCGTGCTCGACGACGAGCTTCGGCGGAAGGACGAGACGAAGGTCCGGCTCGTCCATGTTGCCGACGACGCCGTCGACCGGCGCCAGCCTCCCAAGCTCCTCGTACACCGCCAATGACACGAAGTCGCCGGCGTGAACGATGCGGTCCGACTCGGCCAGCAGGCGCAGGCACTCCTTCGGCAGGCGCCGCGTCCCCCGCGGCATGTGCGTGTCGGAGATGACCGCGAGCTTCAGTTGGCTTCAGGTGACGCCGTTGAGGAAGGCGCCGTCGCGGTAGACGAGCTCGCCGTCCGCGTACACCTCGCCGCCCTCGCGCAGGTCGCACACCATGTCCCAGTGCAGCCCCGACTCGTTCATCCCCCCGGTCCCGGGGACCGAAAGGCCGAGCGCGAGGTGGACGGTGCCGCCGATCTTCTCGTCGAGCAGCAGGTTGCCGGTGTACTCGCTGATCGACTCGTTGAGGCCGAACGCGAACTCGCCGACCCGCCGTGCTCCGTCGTCCATGCCGACCATCTCGCGCAGGAAGTCCTGGCCCCGCTTCGCGGTCGCCTCGACGACCTCGCCGCCCTCGAAACGGAGACGGACGTCGTCCGCCTGGCGCCCTCGCATCATCGCGGGGAACGTGAACCGGATCGTCCCCTCGACGCTCGTCTCGTGGGGGCCCGTGAACACCTCGCCGTCCGGGAAGTTCCGGAGCCCTTTGGAGCGGATCCAGGTCCGGCCCTCGACGCCGAGCTTGAGGTCGGTGTCCTCACCGACGATGCGGAGCTCACGCACGCCGTCCAGGAAGTCGCCGACGCGCTCGAGCCGCTCACCGAACTGCTTCCACGCGGCGACCGGATCGTCCTGGTCGAGGAAGGCGGCGCGGGCCAGCACCTGCTCGTACTGCCGCAGCGACATGCCGGCGTCCTGCGCCGAGGCCTCGCAGGCGGAGCCGCAGATCAGCCAGCGGAACTCACCTCGCGCGGAGCGCTCGAGGTAGAGCGACTGCAGCGGCCGGCGGGCGGCGAGCCGCCGCGAGATCCGCTCGGGATCGACGTTGGAGAGCCGTTTCGTGTTCGTCACGGCGTCGAAGATGATCCAGACGTCGCCGTGTTCGAACGTCCACCGCTGCTCGGGCGAGATCCAATCGAGCTGATGGTCTCGCCCCTCCTTGTAGAGGGTCTCGTCGTTTTCCTCGAGCACGAGGTTCGTCGTGGGATGGCCGCCCGCCCGCAACGCCGCGCCGTAGGTCTCGCGCATGACGGGCAGGGCCGACGTGTTGTAGGACTCGATGCGGACGGTGTCGCCCTGCCGGACTTCCGTCGAGTAGCCGACGAGCACCTCGGCGAGTCGCCTGTGCATCGGGTCAGACACGCTCGACCGCCGGCTCCGGCTCGGAGAGGAACGAGCCCGCCTTCCAGACGAGCTCGCCGTCCGCGTAGACCTCGCCTTCCTCGCGAAGGTCGCAGATCAGGTCCCAGTGCAGGTCCGACTTGTTCTCCGTGCCGGCCTCGTCGAAGCCCCCGCCGAGCGCGACGTGCATCGTCCCGCCGATCTTCTCGTCGAACAGGATGTCGCGCGTGAAGCGGTCGATCTCGTAGTTGAGGCCGAACGCGACCTCGCCGAGCACCCTCGCCCCCGAGTCGGTTTCGAGCAGCGAGCGGAGGTACTCCTGTCCTACGGTCGCTTCTGCGTGGACGACGGCGCCGTCCTCGAACCGGAGTCGTACGTTCTCGACCTCCTGCCCCTGGAAGACCGAAGGGAAGGCGAAGAAGATCTCGCCGCTCGTCCCGCTCTCCACCGGGCTCGTGAAGACCTCGCCGTCGGGCATGTTGTGCTTCCCGTCCGACGGAATCCAGCGGCGCCCTTCGACGACGAGGCGGAGGTCGGTGCCGGGGCCGGTGATCCGCACCTCGCGCACGCCTTCGAGCTCGCGTGCCCGGGCGCCGAGCGTCTCGGACATGGCGCGCCAGTGCGCGATCGGGTCGTCACCGTCACGCGTGCGGCAGGCGCCGTGGACGAAATCCTCGTACTCGGAGAGCGACATCTCCGCGTCCTGGGCGTGCGCCTGCGTCGGGTAGAGCGTCCCGCACCAAGCGAGGTCGCCCGAACTGATCCGGTCCCAGCGCCTGTTCACCATCCGGTAGTGCGTCGAGAGCTGCAGGCGCCGCCGCTCCGAGTCGACGCGTGTCAACGAGCGCGTGTTGATCGTTCCCCAGAGAGACGTCCAGGCATCCAGCTGCTCGGTGGCGATCTGCTCGAGCTCGGGGATGTAGGCGAGCTGCTCGTCGGACGCCTCCTCGAGGGCGATCTCCTCGAGGCCGGACGGGGTGATCCTCGTGTACGGGTGCGCGCCGCGGCGGATCGCCGCCGCGTAGAGCGCGACGGCCAGCGGGATGGAGACGTCCTCCCCGTCGATCCGGTAGACCTGCCCCTCCTGGAGGTCAAGCGAGTAGCCGGCGATCAGGTCGGCAAGCTTCTCGATCCGCGGGTCGCGCAACCTAGGATTTTCCGACCGCGAAGGGCCTGGACACGAGCGACGACGTCCGCGTGGGGTTCATCTCCGCACGGAGGCGGATCGCGAAGACGTAGTACCCGGCGGCGAGCCGCTTCCGCTTGAAGCGGATGAAGGTGCCCTGGTGAGCGCGGATCTTCCCGCGCACGCCGAAGACGGCCTTGGGGGAACGCCGCACGCCGACCGCCGCGAGCAGCCG
>CAVTCN010000027.1:0-17182 GCA_963733215.1 uncultured Actinomycetes bacterium | reverse complement strand
GACCGCTTGTTAGGCTCCGCTTCGTGCTTTTTCGCCAGTTCGTCGACGACGATCTTGGCTGTGCCTCCTACCTGATCGGCGACGACTCCTCCGGCGAGGCAGTCGTGGTCGATCCGGCCTTCGCGATCGAGCAGTATCTCGAATCGGCCAAGCGGGAAGGGGTGCGGCTCCAGCGCGTCCTCGAGACGCATACACACGCCGACCACGTGTCCGGCCACGGCAGGCTCGCGCTCGAGCACGGCGTCGGCGTGGCGATCCACCCGGCGGCGGAGCCGGAGTACGAGTTCGAGCCGCTGGAGGACGGCGTCGAGATCGCGGTGGGGTCGGTCTCGATCCGCGTCGTCCACACGCCGGGCCACCGGCCGGAGCACTGCGCGTTCACCGTCAGCGACCGAGCGCGGAGCGACGAGCCGTGGCTGACGCTGACGGGCGACTCGCTGTTCGTGGGCGAGGCGGCCCGGCCGGACCTCGCGGTCGAGGCGGCCGAGGGCGCGCGCGAGCTGTACCACAGCCTCCAGCGGCTGCTCGAGCTGCCGGACGGCGTCGAGGTTCATCCCGGCCACGTCTCCGGCTCGCTGTGCGGCGCAGGGATGGATCACAAGCGATCGACCACGATCGGATTCGAGCGGCGCTTCAACCGGGCGTTCGCGCACCAGGACGAGGACGAGTTCGTGGCGGAGTCCATCCGCGCGGGCGTCAGGCCGGCGAACATGGAGCGGATCGTCGAGCTGAACCGCGGACCGTTCGTCGGCGCGCCGGAGCCGATTCGGCCGCTGAACGGCGGTGGCGCCGGGACCGTGCTCGACGTCCGGCCGGCACGCCAGTTCGCAGCCGGGCATGCCCGCGGCGCGATCGGCGTCTCCGTCACCGGCGGCGGCTTCGCGACGAAGGCGGCGTTCGCTCTTCCCGCCGGTGAGCGCGTGGTCATCCATGCCGGGTCGGACGACCAGGCGGAGCGCGCTGCGCAGGGGCTCCGCTCCGTGGGCATCTTCGACCTGGCCGGCTACCTCGTCGGCCCGCCGTCAGAGGAGACGATGCCGGCCGTCGACCTGGACGAGCTCGACCGGCTGATGGAGGCGGGCGAGGTCGAGGTGCTCGACGTCCGCGAGCCGCACGAGCGAGACGAGGGCTACATCCCCGGCAGCCGCAACATCCCGTATCGGCTCGTGCGTGAGTGGGCTGACGACCTCCAGGGCGGCAAGCCCGTGGTGACGATCTGCTCGAGCGGTTCCCGCGCCATGGTCGCGGCGAGCATGCTCGCGACGGCAGGGATCGAGGCGCGACCCGTGCTCGGCGCGGGCGTCGACGACTGGGCCGAGCGGGGCGGCGACACGGTCAGCTTCAGGCGCTGCGGGACCTAGCGAGCAGCGGTTCCGCCTCGCGGAGCCATCGGACCGCTTCGACTTCGCGGAAGAACTCGGTCGCTGCCGCTAGATCGGCTGGGAGACCGTCTTTGGCGGCCAGCAGGTGCGCCTCGGCCTCGAGGGGCCTGGCGCCCATCTGACCGAAGATCCCCGCGGCTGCCGGCGCATCTCCGCGGCCCAGAGCGAGCCCTCCGTCCCGCCATGGGGTCGCAGTCGGCACGCTCTCCGCGATCGCCTCCAGCTCTGCGGAGAGCCCCAGGCCGGCCAGCGCGACTGCCACCTCCGGGAACCACTCGGCTGCGACGTGGAGCGGCGCCCTCCGCGCGACCTCTGCGAGTTCCGTCCCGAGGTCTTCGGCACCGTCGTCCTCCTCCTCCCAGAGCAACCGGCAGCGAAAGGCGAGAGTCGGAGTCAGGAGCTGCGAGTCGGCTGCGCTTCGGGCGAACTCGAGCCCGGCCGCGCTCTCGGCAAGCGCGGTGGCCGTGTCACCCCGCGCCCGGGCGATCCGCCCGCGCAGCCCCCTCCAGAGCGGCTCGAGGTAGTGGCCCTGCCTTGTCTCCGAGTCGGCGATCCACCGGTCCGCGATCGCAACCGCCTCGTCCCAGCGGCCGGCCATGTAGTGGAGCCTGATCTCCTGGCTGTCGCCCCAGCGGAGCCAGTCGAAGTGCGAAAAGCGCTTCCACGCGTGCTTCATCCGCTCCGTCGCCTCGGCCGCCCGACCGAGATCGCCCAAGTTGTAGTGGCCGTCGGCGAGGTTGTTGTACGAGCGCTGGGCGGCGGCCGACTTCAGCCGCTCGAAGATGTCGATGCTCTCGGCGATCTGGTCCAACCCCCGCTTCTCGCCCTCCATCGCCCGCCAGCTGCCGAAGGTGTTCAGGAGCTGGGCGCGCACCTCGTCGAGGCCGAGCTCCTCGACCATCTGCATCGCCTCGTTACCGAACCTCGAAGCCAGCTCCTCGCGGTTGGCGAGCCAGTGCAGCCGGAAGATGCCCGCGTATACACCCGCCTTGACGTTCGAGACCGGCAGGTCCTCGGCCAGCTCCACCGTGCGCTCCAAGCTCAGGACGACGTCGTCGCCGCGGCCGACGTTCCAGAACGTTTCCGCACGCCGAAGTTCCGCGTCCGCCGCGCCTGCTCGGTCGCCCGCCGCGAGCAGGGCGTCCCGGGCGGCCGCGAGCTCGTCCTGGTTCGCGACGTCGGTCTCGTTCCGCGCCACAGCCGCTCCGAGAAGCAGCCTGGGCCGCTCGGGGTCATCCTCCGGCCAAAGCTCGAGCGCTCGGTGGTACTCGTGCAGCGCGGCGCCGAAAGCGTTGAGGGAGAAGGCGCGATTTCCGGCGTCTCTGAGGGCGAACCTGGCCGACCGCCGCAGGTCCTCGTCGTCGGCGGCCGCGGGTAGAGCCTCCATCGCGCTCACGTAGTGGTGCGCGCGCAGCTCCGCAAGGTCGTCCGGCCGGCCCAGAGACTCGATCCACGCGGCGGTCCGGCGATGCTTCTCGGCCCGGTCAGCCCGCGGGATCTGGCCGTACGCGACGTCGCGCACGAGCGTGTGTGCGAACGAGTACTGGTCATCCCCTTCCATCGAGGATCGTCGCTCGCGCCGCACGAACTGCTTGCGCTGAAGTCCCTGAAGGAGCTCTTCGACACTCGACCTTTCGACGCCCCCGCCGAGCTGGGCGAGCGCTCCGAGCCAGAAGACCTTGCCGACGACGGACGCGTCCTGAACGAGCGACTTCTCCTCGTCGGTGAGCGTGTCGAGGCGGGCGGAGATCAGTCCCTGGACGGACTCCGGCAGCGGAAGCTCGCCGCCGCCGAGCGCGTCCCGTTCCAGCGCGATCCGGGCGAACTCCTCGGCGTAGAGCGGGTTTCCGCCCGCCCGATCGAGGAGCGCCGACTGGACCTCGGCAGGCAAGACGGTCTGCTCCAGCACGCCGTGGAGCAGCGCCGCGGTCTCCTGACCGGTCAGCGGCGACAGCGAGATCGTGGTCGCATTCGGCTTGCCTCCGCTCCAGCCCGGCCGTCTCGTCAGAAGCTCGGGCCGTGCGGTGGCGACGACGAGGATCGGGATCCCGGTCGCCCAGTCGACGAGGTGGTCGACGAAGTCGAGGAGGCCCTCGTCCGCCCAGTGGAGGTCCTCGAGGACGATGACGAGCGGACTCTGCTCTGCGAGCCCCTCGAAGAACCGCCGCCACGCCGCGAAGCTCTCCACGCGCCGGTCTCCCGACGCTCCAGCGTCGGCGCCATCGGAGAGACCGAGCAGCGGCTGGAGCTCGCGGGTGATCCATGCTGCTTCGGCGGCCTCCGGGACCACGTCGTCGACGGCGGAACGCAGCTTGGCCTCGGCCCGCTCTCCGGGCTCTCCTTCGAGGATGCCGGCGTGAGACTTCAGGATCTCACCGAGCGCCCAGAATGCGACGCCGTCGCCGTACGGCAGGCAGCGCCCCTGCCGCCAGAAGATGAGCTCCGGCCGCTCGTCGACCGCGACGAAGAGCTCGTGGACGAGCCGGCTCTTGCCGATGCCCGGCACTCCGACGAGCGTGATCAGCTGCGGCGAGCTCTCGTACTCCACGCGCGCGAGCGTCGAGGTCAGGAGTGCGAGCTCGCGCTCCCGCCCGACAAGCGGCGTGCTCGGGCGCCGCGTGATGTCGGTCCCGAAACGGGAGCGGGCCTGAACCGCTTCCCAGACCTGGACCGGCTCCGTCTTGCCCTTGGCATCGACCGGCGGCGACTCGCGGTACTCGATCACACGGGAGGTCGCGTTGTAGGTCGTCTCCTCGACGAGGATCCCGTTGACCGGCGCGGCATTCTGCAGGCGGGAGGCGGTGTTGACCACGTCTCCCGCGACCAGCCCGCGCTCGGCGCCCGGACTCGGCTCGAGCGCGACGAGAACCTCGCCTGTGTTGACGGCTATCCGGACCTCGAGCTCCTCCTCCTCGCGGACCCAGTCGCGGATTGCGAGGGCCGCCCGCACCGCGCGCTCGGGATCGTCCTCGTGGGCGATCGGGGCGCCGAAGACCGCCATCACGGCGTCGCCGATGAACTTCTCGACAGTGCCGCCGCGGACCTCCAGCTCGGTCCGGAGCCGGTCGTAGAACGGACGCAGAATCGCCTCGACGTCCTCGGGGTCGAGCGAGCCCGACCTCGCGGTGAAGCCGACAAGGTCCGCGAAAAGGACGCTCACGACCTTCCGCTCCCTGCGCGACCGGCTCATGCGTCGAGTCTAGAACCGGAGATAG
Source organism: uncultured Actinomycetes bacterium (assembly GCA_963733215.1). Lineage (GTDB taxonomy): Bacteria > Actinomycetota > Thermoleophilia > Gaiellales > Gaiellaceae > JACDAN01. The sequence continues at coordinate 12,585 of CAVTCN010000027.1, read as the reverse complement.
AACCGGCCGGCGTTCGGTGCCGCACTCCGTCCGCCGGCCTCAGGCACTAGACGCCTGGCGAGCCGCGAATCTTCCTTCGGCTATTTGAGGCGCTCGACCTCGTAACCCCACGAGGCCATCGCGTCGAGCAGGACGGCGACGTGCTCCTGGTCGCGCGTGAGCAGCGTCAGCTCGATCTCGGTCTGCGCGACCGGCACGTCCATCCCCTCACGGTGGTGCTCGACCGAGACGACGTTCACGCGCTCCTCGGCGATCAGCGTCAGGAGCCGCACCAGCTCGCCGGGCCGGTCCGGCACCCTCGTGCTGACGACGAGATAGCGGCCGCCGACCGTCAGACCGTGGCGCATGACCGAGATCAGCAGCGACGGGTCGATGTTCCCGCCCGAGAGGACGATCGCGACAGGGCCGGAGGACCCGCCGACCTTGCCGGCGAGCAGCGCCGCGACGCCGACAGCGCCTGCGCCCTCGACCACGAGCTTGGCGCGCTCGAGCAGGAGGACGATCGCCTCGCTGATTGCCTCGTCGTCGATGTCGACCATGTCGTCGAGGACGTCGTCGAGGATCGACATCGTCAGGTCGCCCGGCTTCTTCACGAACACCCCGTCGGCGATCGTGAAGCCCGAGAGGCCGGCCTGGACGCCCACGATCCTGAGGTCCGGCCTGAGGTCGCGCAGGGCGATCGCGATGCCCCGACGCCAACCCTCCGCCGCCGATCGGGATGACAACCGTCTCGGCATCCGCCACCTGCTCCGCGAGCTCGAGCCCGATCGTTCCCTGGCCCGCGATCACCTGCGGATCCTCGAACGGGTGGATGAAGGTCGCGCCGCGCTCCTCCACGTCGGCCATTGCGGCAGCCATCGCGTCCTCGAACCGCTCACCCTCGAGGATCAGCTCGGACCCGTAGGTGCGGCAGGCCTCGATCTTCGCCATCGGCGCGTCCTGCGGGACGAAGATCCGCGCGTGGACGCCGGCCTGGCGGGCCGCCCACGCGACCGCCTGGCCGTGGTTGCCGGCGCTCGCAGCGACCACGCCGGCCTCGCGTTCCGCGTCGGAGAGGAACGCGAGCCGGTTCACGGCGCCGCGCACCTTGAACGCACCGGTGCGCTGCAGGTTCTCGGCCTTGAGCCAGACCTCCCGGCCGGCGATGCGCGAGAAGGTCTCGGAGCTGTACACCGGCGTCTCCCGGGCAACGCCCGCGATCCGCTCGCGCGCGTCGCGGATGTCAGCTGCGGTCGGGGCTGTTTCCGTCTTCATCGACCTTGAACACCCTGATCATGATCTCTCTGACCGCGGTCAGGGGGTCGAGCTCCCGCCGCTGCACCTCGTCGAGGAGGCGGCGCAGCTCCGGGTCGTCTGCGACCGCCTGCTCCAGATGAGTCTTCGCGCGCGCCGACGCGACCGTGAAGACCTCCCCCGCGAGGTTCTTGCGGCGCCGTGCGTCCAGGAGGCCGTCGGCCTCGAGGTAGGCGCGGTGCTCCGTGATCTTCTCCCACAGCTTGGGCACCCCCTCGCCGGTCACTGCCTCGGTGAGGACGATCGGCGGCTTCCAGTCGCTCTCCATGTCGAGGGCAAGGATCGAACGCACCTCGTTCAGCATCGTCTTCGCCGCCGGATGGTCCTTCTTGTTGACGACGATCACGTCCGGGATCTCCATGATCCCGGCCTTCAGCGCCTGGACGGAGTCGCCCGAGCCCGGCATCAGCACGAGCACGACCGTGTCCACGACGCCGATTACCTCGATCTCGCTCTGTCCGGTGCCGACCGTCTCGAGGAAGACGAGGTCGCGGCCCGCCGCGTCCAGCAAGAGGAGCGCCTGGAGCGTTGCCTCGGCGAGGCCGCCGAGGTGCCCACGCGTCCCCATCGAGCGGATGAAGACGCCCGGGTCGAGGAAATGGTCGGAGAGCCGGATACGGTCGCCGAGGAGCGCACCCTTCGAGAACGGGCTCGACGGGTCGACCGAGATGACACCGACCGTCAGCTCGTCGCCGCGGACATGGCGGACGAGCGCGCTGATCAGACTCGACTTGCCGACCCCGGGCGGCCCCGTGATGCCGAGCGCGTACGCCTGTCCCGTGTCCGGGTAGAGCTCGCGGACGAGGTCGTAGGCCAGCGGGTCGGAGTCCTCGACCAGCGAGATCGCGCGCGCGAGCGCACGCCGATCTCCGCTCCTCACGCCCTCGAGCAGGCGCTCCTGCGTCCACTTGCTCCCGGCCACGCCGGAAGCCTAGAGCCGGGCCGTTTCGACGGCTTCGCGCTCGGCGGCCGGCGCCTCAGCCGGCCGCGGGCCCGTCGCGACTCCGCGGGCGAGCAGGAGCCCGACGAGCGCCGCGATCGCCGCCAGGGCGCCGCCGATGGCCCAGACGGTCCTCGGCCCGAGCTCGTTCGTGAGCGGCCCCGCGGCGATCATCCCGATCCCGAGCACGACGTAGTTGGAGCTCATGAGCAGCGTGAACGCGCGGCCGCGGAGCACGTCCGGCGCGCCCCGCTGGACGAGGAGCGCGTTGCAGACGACCGCGGCGCCGTTGCCGGTGCCGGCCACCGCGACCGAGACCGCGGCGATCCAGACATTCGGCGCGGCTGCCGCTCCGACCATCCCGACGGCGACGAGGCCGATCGAGGTCGCATAGACCGTCGCGAGCGCGCGGTGCTCCAGCTGAGTGCCGGCGAGGAGACTGCCGAGCGCGAGACCGACGCCGGTCACGCCCACGAGGAGGCCGTAGCCGAAGTCCCCCGCGTCGAAGGTGTCCTTGGCGAGGACGACCTCGGCGACATTGGCGGCGGCGGTCGCCAGCATGACGACGTTCCACGCTGCGAGAACGGTGAGGAGCGCCCGCGAGTCCCTGACGAGCTTGAAGCCGTCGGTCAGGTCGCGCCAGTAGCCGCGCCCGACCGCCTGCGCCGACTGCAGCAGCCGGTCCGGGATGCCTGCGAGCAGTGCCGCCGAGACGAGGAACGTGACGGCATTGATCCAGTACGCGGCATCGGGGCCCGTCGCGGCGACGAGCACGCCTCCCAGGACGGGGCCGAGAGCCCAGGCGACGTTCTCGATCGTCTGGAGCAGCGAGTTCCCGTGGGGAAGGTCCTCGTCGCGGAGCAGGTTCGGGAGGCCGGCGTAGAGCGCCGGGCGGAAGAACCCCGTTGCGAAGCCGGCGGCCGCCGCGAGCGCGACGATCACTCCGGGGTCGTTCGCGAACGGCAGCACGGCGAAGATCGCGACCCGGGCGAGGTCGGAGGCGATCATCAGCCGGCGCCGCGGCAGCCGGTCGACGAGCGACGACGCGGCGATCCCGATCACGATCGCGGGCAGGAAGTCGGCGATCAGCAGCGCGCTCACCCAGACGGCGGAGCCGGTCCGGTCGTAGACGTCGATCGTCAGCGCGACGAAGGCCAGCCAGGTTCCGAACGCAGACGCGACGGTTGCGAGCGCGAGCAGACGGAAGCTCTGGACTTCGCGAAAGAGCGTGACCTGGCGGCTCAGCACTGTTCTCCTCTACGACAAACGGTAACGCGCAGGTTTCAAAGCACCTGCAAATTCACCCATTCGAGTTAGGTCCGGGCGAGTTCCGTCACACGGCCGAGCGCGGCGCGGAAGAACGCGTTCTCCTCGGGCGTGCCGACCGTCACGCGGATCGCTCCGGGCGCACCGAAGCCGCCTGTCGGCCGCACGATCACACCCTCGCGCAGCAGCTGCTCGAAGAGCGGTCGCGAGTCCTCGCCCACCTCTGCGAACACGAAGTTCGCAACCGCCGGCTCGACGGGCTCGAAGCCGTGATCCCTGAGGGCCTCCACGATCGCCGGCCGGCCCTCGGCATTCACCCGCCGACGCCGTTCCAGCTCGTCCTTCGCGCCTGGAGCCCCGAGGCTGGCGAGGGCGGCGACCTGGGCAGGCGAGGTGATGTCGAACGCGCGCCGAACCTTGCCGATCGCCGTGACGAGCTCCGCTGGGCCGACGCCGTAGCCGACACGCAGACCGGCGAGCCCGAAGATCTTCGAGAACGTGCGTAGGACGATGGCTCTCCGGCCGGCCTTGACGTGCTCCTCGATGCCGTCCACGTAATCGGGGTCGTCGACGTACTCGAAGTAGGCCTGGTCGAGGACGGTGACGACGTGGTCGGGCACGCGCTCGAAGTACGCGTCGAGCTCGGCCCGGGTGTTCATCGTCCCAGTCGGATTGTTCGGATGACAGACGAAGACGAGCTTCGTGCGATCGGTGACCGCCTCAAGCATCGCGTCCAGGTCGTAGCGCCCGTCGGCGAGCGGGATCGTCCGGGCGAGGCCGCCGAGCTTCGTCGCCCCGATCACATAGCTGGGGAAGCTCGGCCAGCCGCAGACGACCTCGTCGCCCGGCCCGACCGAGATCTGCGCCAGCGCGTCGACGACGCCGTCGGCGCCTGCGCCGAGCGCGACTTCCTCGAAGCGAACGCCGTGCCGTTCGGCGAGTGCCGCCCGCAGCCGGTAGCCGCCCCCGTCGGGATAGCGGTTCAGCTCGGGCGCAGCCGCCGCGAGGGCCTCGATCGCCTCCGGGAAGGGCCCGAACGGCCCCTCGTTCGACGCCAGCTTGACGACGCGCTCCAGGCCAAGCTCTCGCTGGACTTCCTCGACCGGCTTGCCCGGCTCGTACGGGACGAGGTCCCGAACCGGCGGCTTGAAGAAGCTGTCCGCGATCTGGGCGAGCGAAGCCACTTGCGGAATCTAGTGGACGTCGAGCGCCATCAGCACCGCGTCGAGGTACTCGGCGCCGCGGCGGTAGTGGGCGCGCCGTAGGCCTTCCCTGCGGAAGCCGCGGCTCTCGTAGAGCTGGATCGCCGCGTCGTTGTGCGGGAAGACGTGCAGCTCGAGCTTGCGGACGCCGACGGCCCTCGCCCACTCCTCGGCCTCCCGGAGCAGGGCCGTTCCGATTCCGCGCCGGCGATGCACGGCGGAGACCATGAGGCCGAGGTCGGCGACGTGCCTGCTCGCCGGGTGGGGGTCGCGGCCGAGCGACAGCCGGCCGACGATGCCGTCGGTCGGGAGCTCGGCGACGAACACGGCGGCGTCGCCGTAGCGGCGCAGCGCGCGCAGGAACCGTCGCTCCTCGCCGGGCGTCCGCCAGGTTCCGTCCGAGATCAGCCAGCCTTCGGGCTCTGATGCAACGGCCTCGGCGAGCTCGACGAGCGCACCGGCATCCCCCGGCTTCGCCCGGCGGACGACGATCCGCTCAGCCGTCGACGACGATTCCATGGCCTCCTCTGCGAGGGTCGCCCGACGCTGCCAGCGTCCGGTCCGGCCGCATCTCGACCGCGGCGGCGCCGCCGAAGTACAGGTTCCTGCGCCGCCAACGGACGACGTCGTAACCGCGACGGTCGAGCTCGTCCAACGCGGCGGGATCGTGACCTCCCTCGCAGTGAACGTGGCCGTCGTCCAGATGAACTCGCGGTGCGACGATCGCCTCGTCGAGCGGCAGTCCATGGCCGACCGCGTTCACGACGATCTGAAGGATGGCCCCCCGGAGCCTGGCCGAGCCCGCACTTCCGACGACGATCCGCGGCCGTCCGTCCTGAAGCACGAGTGACGGGGCCATCATGCTCGTCAGCCTGCCCCCGGGCCGACGCCGGCGCCGCGCCAGGTTCAGGTGGTGCTCGCCGAGCATGTTGTTCAAGTGGATCCCCGTCCCCGGGACGATCACCCCCGAGCCCGCGCCGGTCGAGACTGTCAGCGAGGCTGCATTGCCTTCGGCGTCGACGACCGAGATCTGGGTCGTCCGCGACGGCTCTACCGGCTCCGGAATGATCGGCGGCCGCTCCTCCATGAGGCGCGCGGCCGCCTCGGAAACCCGGCTTTCGTCGTAGAGCCGCCGCGCAAGGCCGCCGCCGTGGAGCTGGCGAGCGAAGCCGGGCCCGCGCGCGAGCGCCTGCTCGCCCATGACTCCGACCAGTCGGGCGATCGCGTCGGCGCTCCCATGCGAGCCGCCGAGACCGGCGCGGTCGAGCAGGAGGAGCGCGTAGGCGATCAGCACGCCGCCGGTGGACGGCGGCGGATTCGAGACGAATCGGTGCCCGAGGAACTCTGCGGCTGATCGGCCTGCGCCAGATCACGCGGTAGCCGCGGAGGTCGTCCCTCGTCAGCGGTCCGCCGCCCGCGCGGATGCAGCTCGTGATGCGTTCGGCCAGCACGCCGTCGTAGAAGGCCTCGGCACCCCCTTCGGCGAGGATCTCCATCGTCGAGGCGAGGTCGTTCATCGTGAGGCGATCGCCGGCCTCCAGGCGCTCGCCGTCGGGTCGGTAGACCGCTTTCCCGGCGTCGGTGTGCCCCAGGATGACATCGAGAATCGCGTGGAGGTACGCCTGCTGTGGCGTGATCACGACTCCCTCGCGTGCGACCGCGATCGCCGGCTCGAAGAGCGTTGCCCACGGCACTCGCCCGTACGCGCGGTGCGCCCTCTCGAGCCCGGCGACGACGCCGGGCGTGGCGACCGATGACACGCCGATGCCGAACGCCTGCGTGCTCGAGTCGTCGAAGTCGATGGCGATCGCATCCATCTCGCTGATCGTGTCTGCCTCCAGGCCGGCCCCCGGTACCGAGACGAAGAAGTCGAGGAGGCGCGAATGTCCGTCCCGCGCCCGGTGGACGAGCAGGAAACCGCCGCCGCCCGGGCCGGTGAGCGTGCTCTCCGCGACCCACGAGACGAAGGCGGCCGCGAGACAGGCGTCGACCGCATTGCCGCCGTCGGCGAGGACCTGCGCTCCGGCCTCCGCCGTCAGCGGGTGCCCGGCTGCGATCGCGCCTTTCACGGCGCGGCGATCAGCTCTGGAGGAACGAGGGCGGCTCGAGCGGGTCGTCGGACTGCGTCGGCGACTGCTCCAGGCGTGGCGTGAACGGTCGCGATCCGCCCCTCTGTCCCACGCCGGTCACGACCACCGTCACCCAGACCTGCCCTTCGAGCCGCTCGTCCACGGTCGCGCCGAAGATGATGTTCGTCTCGTCCGTCGACGCGGCCCTGATCACCTCTGCCGCCTCGTTGACCTCGTACAGCGAGAGGTCGTTTCCGCCGGCGATCGAGAGCAGGATCCCCTTCGCGCTGACGAGCTCCGTGTCGACGAGCGGAGAGCGAAGTGCGCGCTCCGCGGCCTCGACGGCGCGATTCTCACCGGTCGCGAAGCCGATCCCCATCAGCGCCGTGCCCGCGCCCTGCATGATCGTCCGGACGTCGGCGAAATCGACGTTGATCAGCCCAGGCTCGGTGATCAGGTCGCAGATTCCCTGCACTCCCTGCCGCAGCACGTCGTCCGCGATCTTGAAGGCGTCCAGCATCGACGTGTTCTTGTCGAGCACCTCGAGGAGGCGCTCGTTCGGGATCACGACCACCGTGTCGCAGGCCTCGCGGAGCGCGTGGACGCCCGCCTCCGCCTGCGATCGGCGCTTCGTGCCCTCGAAGCGGAACGGCATGGTCACGATGCCGACGGTCAAGGCACCGACCTCGCGCGCGATCCCGGCAACGACCGGGGCTGCGCCCGAGCCTGTCCCCCGCCCTCGCCGGCGGTGACGAAGACCATGTCCGCGCCGCGAAGCGCCCGCTTGACCTGGTCGTGGGCCTCTTCGGCAGCGCGGCGGCCGATGTCCGGCTCCGCGCCGGAGCCGAGGCCGCCCGTGAGCTCGCGCCCGATGTGGATCTTCACCTCGGCGTCGCTCAGCGCGAGTTGCTGGAGATCGGTGTTGACGGCGACGAACTCGACGGCGGCGATGCCCGCGTCGATCATCCGGTTGACCGCGTTCAGCCCGGCGCCGCCGACACCCACGACCTTGATGTCCGCGAGGTAGGCGGAGTCGGCGCGCGGAGCGCGATGCAGCCGCGGCGGGGGCTCGGGCAGCGGCTCGAGCAGCCGTGCGATCCCGCGGTCGGGCGACGGCTCGCGCGGTTGCACGGGCTCGGCCGGCGTGGGCCGGGCAGGGGCCGACGGCACCCGGTCCGGGTGCTCCGGCGCAGCGTCCCCATGCTCCGGCTCTGGCGCGACCTCGAGCTTGGGCGGCGGATGCTCGACCGTTTCCTCGAGCGGTTCGCCCGGGACGGCCCTTCCCTCCTTCTCGGCCTGCTTCTGCGCGGCTTCCGTTGCCCTGAAGAGCTCGGCGAGCGGGCCCTCACGCATGCTTGCGCGCTTTCGCGCCATTGAGCACCTCCTTCGCGAGCTCCCGGTACGCCGCGGCAGCGGTGCCGGTCGGGTCGTACTTCAGCACCGAGCTTCCCTTCACCGGCGCCTCGGCGTAGCGAACCGTCTTCTTGATGCGGGTCTGGTAGACGAGGTCGCCGAAGTTCTCCTGCAGGATCTCGATCGCCTCGCGCGCGTGCAGCGTCCGACCGTCGTACATCGTCGGGAGGATCCCCTGGATCCCCACGTCGGGATTCAGGTTCTCCCGGATCATCGACAGCGTGTTCTCGAGCTGGACGAGCCCTCTCAGCGAGAGGTACTCGCACTGCACCGGGACGATCACCCCACTGGAGGCGACGAGCGCATTGATCGTCAGCAGCCCGAGCGACGGCGGCGTGTCGACCAGGATGAAGTCGTACCGCTCCTTGATCGGGTTCAGCGCCTTCTCCAGCGCGCGCTCTCGGCCGATCATGCTCGAGAGGGCAAGCTCCGCCCCGGCGAGATCGATCGACGACACGGCGAGGTCGACCTCGGCCTTCTGGATCACCTGGTCGATCGGCAGCCGGTGGACGAGCACGTCGAACATCGACCGGTCGATCTGATCCGGGTTGAACCCCTGGCTCATCGTCAGGTTGCCCTGCGGGTCCATGTCGACGACGAGGACCTTGTAGCCCTCCTCCGAGAGCGCGACGGCGAGGTTCAGCGTCGACGTCGTCTTCGCGACGCCGCCCTTCTGGTTGGCGAACGCGAGGATCTGTGCCTCCCGGGGGACGTCGGGGATCGGTGGGACCTCCGGCGCGGAGGAGCCTTCGGCCTCCTCGGGCACGGCGTCGGCTGGGTCGCCCGTCGGCGGGCGGGAGAAAAGGCCGGCTAGGCGCATACGCAGCCTGTCGTTCGGCCCGGGACCGGACTGTCCTGCACGGTCTCAGTGTGCCGGAAAAGCCGGACTGCGCCACCTCGGGGACTGTGTTTTTCAGGTGCGACCGGCCAGGAGCATCCCCTCCCTCTTCGACTCGTCGTCCAAGGCCCGCCGGCAGCCGGCAAGCGCCTCGACTGCTCCGTGCGGATCGGGCTCCGCACGCAGCCAGGTCTCGGCCTCTCGAAGCAGGCCGCGCAGCTCGTCGAGCAGCTCGCCGGCTGGGGCGGCGTCCCGGTCGAGGGCCTCGATCCTGTCGAGCCGGTACAAGACTGCGCGTGCCTCGTCCATGAGGCCGAACGTACCCGTGCCCAGCGCGCGTGTCTGTGCCGCGTGTGTGCCTAGAGTGCGCCGACCGCCAGGGCCGGCTCGGGAGCCACGGTCGGCTTGGGCCGGAGCCCGAGAAGCGTCTCGTCGAGGGTCCGGAGGAGCATCGCGCGGTCGCCGTGCTCGAGCACCGCGACGAGGGAGGAGCGGACGAGATCGGACGTCGCCGCAGCGGCGTCGCCGGCCGCAAGCAGCCGGAGCCTGTCGAGGATCCCAGAGCGCTCGCGCGGCGTCTCACCGAGAACGGCGGCCGCTCGCAGCGAGCCGGCGAACAACCCCTCCCCGCCGCCCAGCAGCGAGGTCAGCGACCCGCGCAGCTGCTCCGACGCGAAGGGATCCGTTTGGAAGAGCGAGAGCTCCCACCGGTCGAGCGCCTCTCCGAGATCGCGGTCGTCGTCCGCCGCCGAGAGCCGCTCGCGCAGCCGTCGGGCGCGCTCCGCGCGAACCGGGTCCAGCCGGACACCTTCACCCGGCGGCGCGGTCGCTGCGATCGGCAGCACCGGACGAATCCCGTAGGGCCGCCAATCGAGCCGCTCGAAGAGCACGGGGCCGGCCGCAATCGCGCCCGCCGTCGCGAGCCGCAGCGCCGTGATCGCGTCTGCGAGCTCGCCGGGCGCATCGGGAACGCCACCCGAGCCCGGGGTCGACGCATCGCCCAGCTCCGCCTCCAGCTCGAGGACGCAGAGCCGGTCTGGCTCACGCTCGAATCCTTCGGGAAGCAGCCCTCCGGCCTGCGGCCAGTGCGCGGCGAGCTCGCCCGATGCCACATGCCGCACGCGGAGCCCGGCCGCCGAGATCGGCAACCGCTCCGACCGAGACACCGACGAGGGGCGCGATCGCCCCGTAGGAGCGCCGCGAGCCGAAGAGCGCGGCCTCGAACGTCGCGTACACGCGGTCAAAGGCCGAGTCGTCCCAGTCGAAGCCGCCGCAGGCCTCCGCCGTCTCGGCCAACAGAGGCAGGAGCACGGTGCGGGTCAGCGCCTCCCGGGAGCTCGGCCGCCCGCTGGAGTGCGCCTGCGCGAAGATCGCCGCCGCCGGCTCCCGTTCGAGCTCGGCGAGCGCAGGCTGGGCATCCGCGAGCGCCGCGAACCGCCCTGCGCGGGCGTCGAGGAAGGGCTTGACCAGCGGCCGGTACTCGTACAGCGTCGGGCTCCCGGGCGCCTGGTGCTCCTCGAACGAGAACGGGACGTCTCCCCCGTCGTCGAGCTCGTGGCTCACGGCCGCGAACGCCCCGAGGCAGAACGCGCGCAGCGTGTGGTGAAGGTTGGGCGACCGGATCACCCCGTCCACTTACGCGACCGGTCGCCCCGCTCCTCTCTCCGAGGGCTGGCACACCGGGCACCAGTAGGCCGTCCGGTTCGCATCGCCCTGCCCTCGGGACTCGATCGGCGTCCGACACCGCGGACAGGGCCGACCGGCCCTGCGGTAGACCACGCGTTCCTCTCGCCCCGTGTCCACGGAGGCGCGCATGAGCCGGGCCGCCTCCTCGAGCACTGTGCGCAGCTCCGAGTCCGACGTCTCGGCGACGGGCCGCCACGGAGAGACGCGCGCCCGCCAGAGCGCCTCCGCCTTCCACATGTTCCCGATCCCGGCGACGAGACGCTGGTCGAGGAGGGCGTCGCCGACCTCGCGGCCACCGCCCGCGAGACGGAGGTTCGCCACCATCCTGTCGAGATCCGGCGGCCGCGCCAGGATGTCCGGCCCGAGCCGGCGCACCGCTCGCTTGTTCAGCTCGAGCACCGGGCCGCCCCACAACACCGCCTCACGCCCTCGCCCACGCAGCACGAGCCAGGGCCGTCCCCGCGTGACCGTGCCCCGGGAACGCACGGTCCACCGTCCGGACATCCGCAGGTGACTCCGGAGCACGAGCCCGCCTTCGAAGCTCAGCAGCAGGTTCTTGCCGACGGCCTCCACCCCCTCGAGCCGCCTTCCGTCGAGCTGCTCCGCCACGCCGGTCGCGGCTGCCCGCGGGTTCGGGCTCTCGACCTCAACCGTCTCCCCCACCAGCACCTGAAGGCGACGGGCGGCGCGATGAAGCGAGTCACCCTCGGGCATGCTGGGGATTGTGGACGAGCGAGGCCTTCACCCGGCGGCCGCGGGAGCCGTTGCCGCTTCGGTGTGGAGCCTGCTGGAGCCGATCGACCGGCGCCTCCTACGCTGCGACTACTCCGACGTGCTGCTGCTCGGCAAGACGTTCACGCGCGGACGGCTCGCGTGGCCGGTCGGCTTCGCGATCCACGCGGCGAACGGTGCGCTCTTCGGGCTGGCGTTCGACCAGGTGCGACGACGAGTGCCGTACCGCAAGGAGAGCGTCGCGCTCGGGATGGCGCTCGCCGAGCACGTCGCGCTCTACCCGCTTCTCGTACTTCGTCGACCGCTACCACCCGGCGCGGGGCCAGGCCGGAATCCCGCCGCTCGTCACGAACGCACGCGCCTTCGCGCTGGCGACGATCAGGCACGCCGTCTTCGGCGTGGTCCTCGGCCGCCTCTCGCGCTAAATGCTCGAGGGCGTAGGCTCGCTCGATCGACAAACAGGAGGGACGCGATGCCCGTTTACCTCATGCGCTTCAGCTACACGCCGGAGACGTGGTCGCGACTTATTCAGAACCCCGAAGATCGGAGTGAGGCAGCGCGCGCGTACATCGAACAGGTTGGTGGCAGCCTTCACGGCTTCTGGTATGGCTTCGGCGAATACGACGGCTTCGCGATCTTCGAGGCGCCCGACAACGTCTCGACGGCCGGCGTCGTCCTCGCTATCGCAGCAGGCGGGGCCCTCGGCTCGGTCGAGACAACGGTCTTGATGACCGTGGACGAAACGCTTCAGGCCCTGGCGAAGAGCAAGGACATTGGCTATCGCCTGCCGGGTGAATGACCCAGCACCCGAGCCTGTAGGCGATCACGCCCTGAGAATCGCCCTACGGGGCCCGGCCGTGAAGCCGGCCTCGACGAGGAGCGGCATCGCGTCCGTCTCCCCCACCGGCTCGCCGTCGAACCGCTCGACGGCCAGCCGCTTCGTCCCGCGCCGGCTCTTCACGTGCTCGACGAGCGCCGCGAGCGCGGGGCGCAGCCACTCCGGGTCAGGATCGCGCAGCGGCACGAGGGTCTTGCCTCCACGCTCGACGAAGAGGACCGCCTCGCCGCCGATCAGGACGACGTACGCGCCGGCGACCCGAGCCGCCCGCGCGCCCGCTCTCTTCGGCCAGGCGAGCGCCGCGCCAT
>CAVTCN010000026.1:0-43611 GCA_963733215.1 uncultured Actinomycetes bacterium | reverse complement strand
AGTAACTAGAAGAGGTCGAAGTCGCCGGCCATGACGCGGTCCAGGCGACCCGTCCTGTACCCCCTGACGGCATCGCGGACGAGCGGCGAAGGCCCTTCGCGGTAGCGGCGCACGACGTCCACTTCGGTCGAGAGGCCCTCCAACGCGGCGCGGGCCCGGCGGACCACACCCTCACGCGCGTGCTCGGGGCTCGGGAGCCACGGTGCGACGTGGACGTGGGCGTGGTGGCGGTCGACCCGCTCGCCGTCGCTCTGCTCGTCGACGAGCTCCAGCACGTGCAGGCCCGCCTCCGGTTCGAGGATCGTCCGCGCGCCGAGGCCGCTCACCGAGTAGAGGTGCTCCTCCCGCCCGAGCGCATTCAGGCGCATGCCGCGCCGGTCGGCCCAGCTCCCATACATCGCGATCAGGTCGTCGACCCAGCGCCTGCCCTCCGGCGTGTCGTCACCGCCCGCGAGGCCCACGAGGAGGAAGACGTCGGTCGCCTGCCCATCGGCGACCGCCGCGAGCGCGGCGTCGAGAACGTAGAGGCGAACGGATAGGAGCTCGGCCAGCTCGCCGGCGCCGTTCCGGCTACCGCCGTGCCTCGCCAACCTCTCGCCGAGCTTGCTTGCGGTCGCGAAGGCGGCCTGGAGCCGGTCGAGATACTCCGCCTCCGCGAGCACGGCGTACCGCCCGTCGTCCTCCCAGAAGTCAGAGTCCTGCATGGCAGCCAGCGCGGAGTCCTTCCGCCCGCGCGATTTCGCCGTCCACGGTCGCTCGGATTCGCTGCACCTCGTCGAGGAGGAAGCGCACGGCCCGCTCGTCGAACCGCGCGTTCAGCGCGAGCGCACGCAGATCCATTGCGGTCGGCAGCTCCGCGTCCGAGTCGCGCTCTCTCTCGGCGGTCGCGTCGGGGTCGACGAACTTCACGTCGAGCCCGCCCGACCCCGTTCCGACGAGAAGGAACTGGTCGCCCTCCGGAACCGCGTGCTCCACGATCGCCCGGGCGATCGGCGTGAGTAGGTGGCGATCGAGCGCACGCTTGAGCGGCCGGGCGCCGAGGTCCGGCGTGAAGCCGCTCTCGATCAGGAATTCCACCGCGGACTCGTCCAACTCCACCGCCCAGGGCCGCGTCCGCAGGCCCCGGCGTCGGAGCGCGTCGGCCAGCTCCTTCTCGAGCAGCGCCCGCATCTGAGCCCGCTCGAAGGGCCGGAAGACCACGACGCGGTCGATCCGGTTCAGGAACTCGGGCCGGAAGGTCCGCTTCAGCTCGTCCTCGATCAACTCGCTGCGAAAGCGCCCGTGCTCGGCCTTGAACCCTAGGCCCGGCCGGTGCGCGAGCGCCGAGCCGATGTTGGACGTGAGGATGACGATGCAGCGGCGGAAGTCGGCCGTCCTGCCCTGCTGGTCGGTGAGGCGGCCGTCGTCGAAGACCTGGAGGAAGAGATCCCAGATTGGCGCCGCCGCCTTCTCGAACTCGTCGAGCAGGACGACGGAGAACGGGTCCTTCCGGGACCGACGAGAGCAGCGCCGCTCCACGCCCCTCGATGCTCGGGTCCGCGAGCAGGCGGTCGAGCGCGTCAGGCGTCTGATACTCGCTCATGTCCAGGCGGACGAGTCGCCGCTGGGAGCCGAAGAGGAACTCCGCGAGCGCCTTCGCGATCTCCGTCTTCCCGGTGCCGGTCGGGCCGATGAAGAGGAAAACTCCGAGTGGGCGAGTCGGGTCGTTGAGCCCGGCCTTGATCATCGCGATGCGCTCGACGATCGTCTTGACGGCCTCCGGCTGCGCGAGCACCCGTGCCTCGAAGAACGCTCGCACCTCGTCGAGCCCCAGCGGGGCGTTCGGGTCGAGCATCGCGAGCGGCAGGCCGGACGACGCGGCGAGCGTCGCGAGCACGTCGGAGGTCTCGAACTCGGCCCTGCCTTCCTCCGCCACGTCCGCGGCCGTCGCCTGGACGAGGCGGAGCAGGTTGCCCGGCGCCGCCAGTCCCGGCAGGAACTGCTGCGAGAGCTCGAAGGCCTCGACGAGCGTCGACCGCGAGGTCCCGACCGGCGACGAGCTGCTCGGCCGCCGCCACCGTGGACTCCTCGTCGAGCGGACGGACCCGGACGACCTCGAAGGCTCCCGCGATCCGCGGCCGCTCGGCGAGCAGGCGCTCGAACGACGCCGGGTCGATCTCGCCGACGACGGTCAGCTCGCCGCGCTCGATCGGCGGCAGCATCGCGTCGAGCATCCCCATCGGGCTCCGCGAGTGCTGGCCGGCGTACAACGCCTCGCTGAAGCCCGGGAGAAGCCACACCACGGGGTGACCACGGAGCCGCCCGGCGAGCTCCTGGATGCGTCCCTCCAGCTCGCCGACGTGGATGGCGCCCGCGCTGATCTCCGTCGCCGTCGCCTCGAACGGGATCAGCTGCGGCGGCAGCCGCTCGAGCGCTGCACGAAGAAGCACCGTCTTGCCGACACCGTGCTCGCCGACCAGGAGCAGCGACCGACGAGGCTGCCGCTCCAGCGCATCGACGATCACCTCCACGAGCTCGCCGCGCCGGCCCGCGAGGAAGGCCGGCGGGTCGTCGTACGGGCGCTCCAGGATGCGGCCGACGTGGCGGAGGAACTCGAGGTCGACCGCGCCCCGGCGCCATTCCTCGAAGGCGCCACGGAAGTCCTCGCCCAGGTATGTCTCATAGCGATCGATGAACAGCGCGATCGACTCCACGAGACCGGCCGGGACCACGCCCTGGAATGTCTGGACGCCCACCTCTTCGCCCCTGGCGCGCCGCTGCTGGATGAAATGGGCCAGCGCATCCCAGTCCGACTCGTCGCTCAGCGTCGACAGCGCCGGGCCGATGACGGGGGAGGTCGCCGTCTCGAGGATCGCCCGGTAGACGAACGGCTCGACCATGAAGGCACTGCTCCTGAGCGAGCGAAGGGCCTCCTGAGTCCACTTCTCCGGGACGTCGTCGCGGCGGGCGATCGCGGAGAGCCCGAGGGCGGCGATGCCCGGGGTCTGCGAGTGCGCCATCTGTCCCAGCTCGGCGAAAGGCACATCGGCCTCGCTCAGCCGCTCGACGTGCCGCTTGAAGGCGCGGTTGCGATCGAGCCGTTCGATGTCGAGCTCGTCCCAGCCGATGTCCACCGCCATCGCCCGTGCCTCTTCGACCGCGTCTTCGGGTTTCTCCGCTCGGAGGAGCGGGCCCGAGAAGCGTCGCAGGATCCACACGCCGATCACGACCACCATCGCAATCGCAAGCACGGCTTGGAGGAGATCGATCACGGCGTTGAGTTAACACGGCTCGACGGGCAGAGATCGTTCACGCACGCACACCTCGCACCGCGGGTTGCGCGCGTCACAGACCCGGCGGCCGTGCCAGATCAGGAGGTGCGGGAAGAGTGCCCCAGTACTCGCGCGGGACGAGCTTCTGGAGGTCCCGTTCGATTTTCACCGGGTCCTCCTGCTTGGTCAGGCCCAGGCGCTGGGACAGCCGGCGGACGTGCGTGTCCACCACGACGCCTTGTGGCTCGCCCAGCTCGGCGGCGACGACGTTTGCCGTTTTGCGCGCGACCCCGGGAAGCCGAAGGAGGTCCTCCATGCGGTGCGGGACCTGCCCGTCGAACTCCTCGATCAGCACGCGCATCGTCCCGCGCAGCGATCTCGTCTTCTGCCGAAAGAAGCCCGTCGCGAAGATGTCGCGCTGGAGCTCCTCCTCCGGGACGGCGAGATAGTCCTCCGGGCGGCGGTACTTCTCGAACAGCCGCTCCGTGACGCGGTTCACGTTCACGTCCGTCGTCTGGGCGGAGAGCATGACGGAGACCAGGAGCTCGAGCGGGCTCCGGAACGACAGCGCGATCGCCGCGTCCGCGTGCTCCGCCCTCAGCCGCTCGATGATCGGGACGATCCGCTCGCGCTTCCGCCCGACGCGCCGGCGCGCCTCGTGGACGTAACTACGCGCCACTCAAGGCTGCTACGGGAATCTGGGCCCGGGCGTTCGGCAGCCGCGGGCCGGCGCAGACGAGATCGAGCGCGGGGCAGCCGTTGCAGACCTCGCCCGGGGTCGGCCGGAAGTCGCCGGCGTCGATCCTGGCGATCGCCTCCGAGAGGTCGGCCTCGAGCGCGGGCAGCTCGGACCGCTCGAAGATCCGCGACACCACGGCGTCCGGCCGCTCCAGGAAGTGATAGACGACCTCGACCTCCTCCGCGCCGGCCCGGAAGCAGGCGAGCGCGTAGACGAGGCGCTGGAGCGAGTAGCTGCCTTCGATGATCTCCTCCGGGCTCGCGTCCTCGAGCGCGTTCGTCTTGTAGTCGAGGACCAGGGCGCGATCCCCGTCCCTGTGCAGGACGTCGAGCCGCCCGTGGAGCAGGACGCCGTCGTGCTCGAACGCGAACGGCCGCTCGACCTGCGCGCCAGGCAGGGCCGCGATCCGGCGGGCGAGCTCCGACTCGCAGTACGACGAGACGAAGCCGGCGATCCGCTCCAGCTCCTCGTCGGTCACCGCGGGATACCAGGAGCGGACGAGCTCGAGGTCCGGCGGCGCCGGCGCGGCGAGGTCGACGAGCTCGAGGAGCCGGTGCGCGGCGTCCCCGATCTCGGTTGCCGCGAGGCCCGTCGAGCCCGGAACGCGACCGCTCTCGTCGCTCGGCCGCATGCCGACGACCCGCTCGGCGTAGTAGCGGTACGAGCAGCGGTCGAAGAGTGATAGCGCCGTGTAGGAGAGCGACCGGACGGCATGCAACGGCGGCGCCGGGATCTCGGCGAGCGGGGGAAGCAGCGGCGCCGGAGGCGGGAGTGCGCCGGCGCCGTTGGCGGCGAAGAGCTCCAGCTGGCCGTCCTCGCCGGCCGACGGGGGCTCCTCCACCAGGTCCGGCTCGGGCGCGAACCGGTCGAGCCGCAGCAAGAGCCGTGCGTTCTCGCGCTCGAGCTCGACCGGGCCGTCGGCGGCCGCCTCGAGCTCCTCGCCCGCCTCGAGTCGCGCCAGCGCCCACCCGAGCGGCGTCGAAGCATCGGCGGTGCTGGAGGGATCGACGGCGCCGGAGACGATCAGCCGGTCGATCGCCCGCGTCATCGCGACGTAGTAGAGGCGCAGCCGCTCCGCGCGGTCCTCCGCCTCGCGCGCCTTCCGAACCTCGTCGTACCCGAAGACGCCGCGCCGCCGGCTCGTGACCGGGTCGGCGACGCGGAACCCGAAGCGGCCGTCCGACAGCGCGAGCAGCTCGTCCGGCCCCGGCGGCGGCCGGTCGCGTCCGGCGTCCGCCACGATCACCACGTTGAACTCGAGCCCCTTGGCGGCGTGGATCGTCAGCAGCCGGACCGCGTCCGCGCCCTCCTCCTCGGCGACGGCCTCGAGCTCCTTGGCCCCGACTGCCTCCTGGTCGCGCATGAAGCGGAGGAAGCCCTCGATGTCGCGCCCGCGGAGCTCCTCGTAGGCGCGTGCCAGCCGCGCCAGCTTGCGGAGGTTCGCGTACCGACGGCGGCCGTCCCAGTGCGCGAGCACCGCGAGGTCGTAGTCGTGCTCGACGAGGATCTGCTCGCAGAGCCGCTCGAGCGAGAGCCTGGAGGAAGCGGCCGCAAGGCGCTCGTACCGCTGCTTGAACGCGCGGAGCAGCCGCTCGTCGTCCGCGCTGAGCTCCTCGGGCCAGGAGCGCTCGAGCCCCGCGAAGATCGGGCGGCGCCCCGCGGCCCGACGGAGCAGGAAGAGCGTGTCGTTGGAGACGCCGACGAACGGCGAGGCGAGGACGGAGACGAGCGCCTGGTCGTCGTACCGGTTCTGAAGGAGCCGCAGGTAGTTGAGAAGGTCGACGACCTGCTGCTGGCCGAAGTAGCCACGGCCGGTCGCGCGATAGGTCGGGATCCCGAGCGCTCGGAGCTCCTGCTCGTACCACTCGGCGTCCGTACCGGCCGCGAAGAGCAGCACGATCTCGCCGGCGGTGGCTGCGCCGCTCTCGATCAGCTCGCGCACCCGGCCCGCGACGTTCCGCGCCTCCGCTCGGCGCCAGTGCGTGCCGGTGCCGGAGTACGTCGACTTGTCGGTGACGAGCAGCTCGACCGGATGTCCGAAGACCGGGTCCGGGAACTCGCCCGACGCGGTCAGGTTCTGGAAGCCCTCGCCGAAGTCGCCGCGGAACAGGTAGTTCACGGCCTCGAGCACCTCGGGTCGGGAGCGGTAGTTCTGCACGAGGGGCAGGCCGCCGCCGGCCGACTCGCGTCGCTCGCGGAAGACGGCGACGTCGGCGTGGCGGAAGCCGTAGATGGACTGGAACTCGTCTCCGACGAAGAAGACGTCGCGCTCGCCCGGCGCGTCGGCGAGCAGGTCGATGAGGTCGCATTGGAGGCGATTGGTGTCCTGGAACTCGTCGACCATGATCGCCTTGAAGCGCAGGGCCTCCCGCTCGCGGATCCCCGGGTTGTCGCGAAGGAGTGCCCGCGCCGCGAGCTGGAGATCCTCGAAGTCGAGCGCGGACTCGCGGCGCTTCGCCGCCGCGTACGCCTCCGCGAAGCCGTTCAGGAGCTGCTGGAGAAGATCCCGGTCGCGCATGGCGAGCTCGTCGAGGGCCGCCTGCTCGACGGCGACACGGGCCTCCTCGAAGCTGGCCGATCGCTCGCCGCGCGCGCGATGAGCCGACAGGTCGAGCAGGTCGTCGGCCCGCGGCTCTCCCGAGACGGCGTTCAGGAGCGCAGCGGCGCTTCCGCGCTGAAGCTCTGTCGCCGACCCGTCCTCCACGAGGCAGCGCGCGGCCTCGCGCAACTCCTCGAGCCGCTCGCCGATCGGCGGGCCCTCGCCGAGCTCGAGCACCAGGTCGCGGCCGGCTGAGCGGAGGGTCTCGTAGATCCCCGTGATCATCCGCCGCAGGCCGCGCGCGCCGTAGGTGGTCAGCAGTCGCGCCCGCTCCTCGTCGTCCGGGCTGCAGAACTCGTCGAGCGCCTCGTCGAACGCCTCGCTGGAGAGCACGGACGCCTGCGCGTCGTCGAGTTCGCGGAACCGCGGATCGAGGCCCGCTTCGAACGGAGATGCCTTCAGCAGCCGGTTGCAGAAGCCGTGGATCGTGGAGATGTAGGCGCCGTCGAGGCTCCGGGCCAGGTCGGCGCGGCCGCGGCGCCGGAGCTCGGCGCGAATGCGCGCCCGCAGCTCTCCGGCCGCCCGCTTCGTGTAGGTGATGACGAGGATCGACTCGACGTCGAGGCCTCGGTCGCACACGGCCTCGACGAAGCGCTCGACGAGGACGGCGGTCTTCCCGGTCCCAGCGCCGGCGGAGACGAAGACGCGTCCGCGTGCGTCGATCGCCGCCCGCTGCTCCTCGTTCGGCGTCCAGCTCATGCCCGCCTCACCCGGCACATCGTCCAGAGGTCGCACCACGCCGGGCACTCGCCGCCCTTGGGATCGTGGACGACGTCGCCCTCCCTGATCCGGCCGGCGAAGCGCCGCGCTGTCTCCTTGGCACCCTCGACCTGCTTCCAGAACGCCTCTTCTCCGAGGTAGTCCGCCTTCGCGAACCCGGGGAGCGCGTCGTCCTTCGCCTCGGCGCGGAGCAGCCCGCGCGGCCCGCGCTCTCCCGACAGCGGCCGGTAGACGCCGCCGAGCGGCTCGATCCCCACCAGGTCGCGAAGCACCAGCATGTAGAGCGGGATCTGGAGCCGCAGCTCCTTGTCGATGTCCCGCGCGGACGGCGCGCTCTTGCCCGACTTGTAGTCCTGGACGATCCCGCGGGCGCTGAACGGGTCGACGTCGATCCTGTCGATCTTCCCGGAGAGGACGATGCCGTCCCCGAGCTCGAGGCCGCGCTGGAGCTCCGGCACCGAGCGCTCCGAGCCGAAGGCGACCTCGAACTTGCTCGGCTGGAGCGGCAGCTCGGTCTCGGCCTCGGCGCGCACCAGTCGCTCGAGATCGCGGGCGAGCGTCTGCTGGAGCTCGCGCCGCTGGAGCTCGGTCATCTCGACGCGAACCCCGGCCAGCGCCTGCTCGAGGCAGCTGCGCATGAAGCGGACGGCGTCCTCGACCCGCTCGGGCACGACGTGGTCGGTGCCGAGCTCCTTCGGCAGGCCCTTGAAGAAGCGGAAGAGCGCCGAGTGGGCGACCGAGCCGCGTAGGCGCGCGTCGACTTCCTGGTCGATCGTCTTCGGGTCGATCACCCGGTCGAAAAACCATGCGCTCGAGCAGTCGGCGAAGCGCTCCAGCTCCGTGACGTTGAAGGTGGACCGCGCGTGCAGCTCTCCGAGGACGAGCGGGTGCGTGAGGCGCGTGTGGCGGGTGAACGCCCGCCGGGCGCGTTCCAGGCGTCTCGACCAGCCGTTCGCGCTCGCGAGGCCCTCTGCGTCGTCGCGGCGCGCGTCGTCCGCCCAGAGGCCCGCGACTGCGCGGAGCCGCTCACGCTCGCTCGGCGCCGCCTCGAGGCTCCAGGTCAGGGCCGACAGCGGCCGCCGCGTCGTCCAGCGCGTGACGTCCTCTGCCGGGAACAGGGCGACGACCTCCTCCCAGAACGGGCTCGCCTCCCTCGGGCTGCCCTCGTCCGAGGCAGCCTCGCGGACCAGATAGAGGCGCGCGGTCGGGCGCGTGCAGGCCGTGTAGAAGAGATATCGGTCGCGGGCGACCGCGTCGTCCCGCCGCAGCCTGCCGCCGATCCGGCGCCGCTCGTCGTCCCCGAGGAACGGCGTCGCCGGCGCACGGCGCGGAAGGCTTCCTTCCTCGAGGCCGAGCACGAACACGTGCTCGAAGCGCCGCGTCCGCGCCCGGGTCAGGTCGAGGATGGGAACACGGCCCCGCTCCGAGGCACCCGGGGCTCGAACCGCCGCCCTCTCCAGCGCCGCCAGCACGTCCTCCCGGGACACGGGCGCCGCGATCCGCTCCCAGCCCTCGAGGTCCTTGAGCACCCGGCGGCAGCCTTCGTACGCGCGCAGGTCGTCCCGCGACGGCTCGCCGACGGGCGGCTGCTCCACGCCGTAGGCGTTGCGGATCATCGAGCTCGCGAGCTCCCGCACGGCCTCGACCGGGGACTCGGCAGAGCGTACGGCGTCGAGCGCCGGCAGCCTGGCCTCGCGCAGGGCCTCCAGCTCCTCCTCGACCCGCTCGGCCTCCTCGATCGCCCGCCCGCGGAGCCTTCCCTCCACGAAGTCGACGCTCCCGCGCCGCAGGCCCGAGTACGGCGCCCGGAGGTAGCGGAACAGCTCCGCCCGGTCGGCGCCCGACCAGGCGAACCGGAGCAGCGACAGCAGCGCCTGGCCGAACGGCGTCTGGGGCAGGCGCGCAGGCGCGTCGATCGCGTACGGGATCCCGAGTGTGGAGAACGCTGTCTCGAGCGGCGCGCGCCACCGCTCGTGCGACGGGACGACGACGCCGACCTGGTCCGGCGCGGCGCCTTCCCGCAGCAGGTGGAGGATCTCCTCGCCGACGAGCTCGAGCGCGCCGCGTGTTCCGGCGCCCTCGAAGAACCGGATGGCTCCCTCGAGTGCGGGCGGGTCCCCCGCAGGGGTTCCGAAGAGGCCGCGCTCGAGATGGGCCAGCGCGGGGTGTGCGACCTCGGCGTAGCGAGGGCCGAGCTCGGTGAGCGAGCCGTCTGCGAGGCTCGCCAGCGACGCAGAGGTCTCGCCCAGCCACTCGAACGCGGGCCGCCCCGGCTCGTACGGGAGCGACACGGTCACCTCGGAGCGCCCGGCGAGCGCGCGGATCAGCGCCCACTCCGTCTCGGTGAGATCCTCGAAGCCGTAGGCGAACGACCGGCTGCCCCTCCCACGCGTCGAGCTCGTTTCCGAGGCGGTGGGCGGCGGCCGCCCGGAGCTGGTGGCGGTCCCAGAGGCGCAGCCGCTCGAGCTCCTCGCGGTACGAGGCGTAGAGGCGCGCGAGCGGGCCCTCGAGCTCCTCGGGCTCGACGAGGCCGGACTCGACCTCGCCGATCGCGTCGCGGAGCGCGTCGGCGAAGCCCGCGGAGCGGGCCGATTCCCCGAGCCCGTTGAGCGACGTCTTCGCGACCGCAGCCCTGAGCGAGAGCGTCTGCTGGACGTCGGCGGCGACGGGTCGTGTGTCGGCGTGGCCGGCGGCGATGCGCTCGAAGACGCCGTCGAATGTCGTGATCGAGCCGCCCAGGAGCGCGGGCGAGCGCCGCAGCAGCTCCCGCTCCGCCCAGTCGACGTCCGGGCGGTTCGGCACGATGAGGACAGGATCCTGCTCGAGCGCGGCCAGGTACCGATCGAGCAGCAACTCGACCTTGCCCGCGTTCGCCGGCCCGGCGAGCAGCGTCAGCCCCATCGACCTATCGTAGACCTCGGTCCCGACGGCCCTTTCCGCCCTGTGGAAAAGCCGGAGGGCGGGTTTCCCCGCCCTCCGAAGAGCCTAGGCGGCCGCCGACTTCGGCCGGCGTCCTCTGCGGGCTGCCGCCCTGCCCGGCATCTTGCTCGAGCAGTCGTCGCAGAGATCCGCCTGCTTCGCGCCGCGGCGGGCGTCGGAATAGGTCAAGCGCAGAGTCGCGCCCTTCCCCTCACCGACTTCCTTCCCACAATTGTCACAGACGAGCACGGTCTTGCGAGCCACAGTAAGGGCCTCCTTTAAGGTCAGGATTCGCGAAGCGTAATCGAAACGGCCAGGCGAATTCTAGGCTGCAGCGCGCGAGCGCCGAATGCGCCACGAACGAAGCAGCGAGACAAGCGCCTGCTCTTCACGGTCGAGACCGATATCGCGTGCACCGACGACACGCAAATGCCGCGGGCGAAAGTCGTCGATCGTGCGCCCGTCGAGATACTGCTCGACGACGGCGGGGCTGACGTACGACGAGCGCGCAACGGCCGGCGTGTTTCCGAGGCGCTCGCCGACCTATGCGCATCACCGCCGCCACGCGGCGCTTTGCCTCCGTCTCGGTCTCCGGGAGATCGCGTTCGGCGAAGGCGACCGCGGCGATCAGTGTCCCGCCCCAGGTGCGGAAGTCCTTGGCCGTGAACTCCTCGCCCATGTGCTCGCGGATGTACTCGTTCAGCCTGCGGTTGCTCAGGTTGCAGTAGGTGCCGTCCGGAAGCTCGTAGCGGAAGAGCCGGCGGCCGCCCTCGAGCGACCTGAGGGCCTTCATCGCCTCGGCGAGCTCGGCGTCCACGAGCGCGGTGTGAACCAAGACCTTGTGCTTTCCGCGGTACTTGAACGAAACCCGGCTTCCACGGACGCTCACGTGGCTCTTGTTCAGGGTCGTGATTCCGAAAGTTCGATGCCGCTTCGTGTACCGGTCGGCTCCAACCCGGAACCAGCCGAGATTGATCAGCTTGACGGCCAGCGCGCAGGTCCAGTCCGGAGTGAACTCCTCCCCCTCCAGATCCTTCGACATCGCTTTCCGGATGTCGGGTAGATGCTCGGCGAAGCGCACGAGCTTGTCGTACTTCGCCTGCTCCTGGCGCGCGCGATATTCGGGGTGGTAGAGGTACTGCCGCCGGCCCGCCGCGTCGACGCCGGTCGCCTGGAGCTTGGCGTTCGGCCGCGGTGAGATCCAGACGTCGCGCCACGCCGGCGGAATCACGAGCTCCTCGATGCGCCGGAGCTTGTCGTCGTCCGTGATCCGATTGCCGCGCGAATCCTCGTAGCGGAATCGCCGCCGCGACCCGACTCTCCGCCATCCCCCTCGCCTAGCCATCGTCCAGGTTCTCTCTCCACCCACCGGCTCTTTGAATCCCGCGTAGCATCCGGCGCCGATGGACGTCGACACGATCGCCGTGCTCGAGGGGGACCAGACCGGGCAGGAGCTCCTCGAGGAATCGCTCCGCGTGCTCGCTCCCGACGTGATCGGCTTCGAGCTCGACCTCCCGCGCTACGACCTCTCGCTCGAGGCGCGGCGGAAGACCGACAACGGGATCGTCCACGAGGCCGCCGCTGCGATCAGGGAGCACGGCCTGGGACTGAAAGCGGCGACGATCACGCCGGAGGGCAAGGACGACGTCGGCTCGCCGAACCGGCTCATCCGCGAGGAGATCGGCGGCAAGGTGATCGTCCGGACCGGCCGTCGCATCCCCGGCGTCGTTCCGCTCGGTGGTGTCCATGCCCCGATCTCGGTCGTGCGCATGGCCGTCGGCGACGCCTACGGTGCGAAGGAGTGGCGCGAAGGCGACGGCGAGGAGGAGGTCGCGTTCCGGACCGAGCGCATCGAGCGGCGCATCTGCCGCTCCGTTGCAGAGTTCGCGTTCCGGCTCGCCGAGCGCACGAGCGCCAAGGTCTTCGGCGGGCCCAAGTACACCGTCAGCCCGGTCTACGAGGGCATGCTGAAGGAGGAGATGGACGCGGCGGCGGAGCGGCACCCCGAGGTGCCGTACGACCCGCAGCTGATCGACGCGACCTTTGCCTATCTCGTCACGTCGAGCGGAGCGCCCCTGGTGATCCCGACCCTGAACCGGGACGGCGACGTCCTCTCGGACCTGGTGCTCCCGCTGTTCGGCTCGATCGCGGGCGCCGAGTCGCTGCTCGTCGCCTTCGACGACGATTACGTGCCGGACGCGGTCATGGCCGAAGCAGCGCATGGCACCGCGCCGGCGCTCCAGGGCAAGAACGTCGCGAACCCGATGGCGATGATCCTCGCCGCCGCGGCACTCCTCGGTTACGGCGAGGAACAGGCGCAGGAGGCGGGCCGCGCGATCCGGGAGGGCGCGCTCGAGGCGGTCGCGGAGGGCATCCGGACGGCCGACCTGAGCGGCCACTCCTCGACGAGCGAGTTCACGGACGAGGTGATCCGCCGGGCGAAGCAGAAGCTCGACGTCTGGTCGAGCCTCTAGCCAAGTAACAGTCTGTTACAAGGCCCACACGCCAGCAGCGAAGCCGCCGGAGGCGCAAGTAACAGACTGTTACAAGCCTCAGGCGGCGCGAATCTCGTCGAAATGGCCTTCGGCCCAGGCGGCGAGGAACGCTCGGACGACGGCGGGGTCGAACTGCGTCCCGGCGCAGCCGCGCACCTCGGCAAGCGCGCGGTGGACGGGGAGCGCGTGGCGGTACGGCCTCTGCGAGATCATCGCGTCGAAGGCGTCGGCGACCGCCAGGATCCTTGCGCCGGACGGGATCTGCTCGTGCGCGCGGCCGGTCGGATAGCCCGTGCCGTCCCACCGCTCGTGGTGGAAGAGAACGTAGGGCAGCGCCGGGTGAAGAGCCGTGAAGGGCCGGATCAGCCTGGCGCCGGCGAGCGGATGTCCGCGGACGTGGATGCGCTCGCGCTCGTCGAGGGGCCCGGCCTTGTGGAGCACGGCGCCGTCCAGGTTCAGCTTGCCGACGTCGTGGAGCTGGCCGCCGAGCCGGAGCGCCTCGAGGCGGGAGCTCTTCCACCCCAGCCGACGGGCGATCACCTCCGCGATCGCGCTCACCCGGGCCGAATGGCCGCGCGTGAAGGGGTCCTTCGCCTCGATGGCGTGCGAGAGCGCCGTCAGCACCACGCGTGCCTGGTTCAAGACCGTGCTTAGGATTCCTCCGCCAGTGAGGGTCGCCGTTCCGAAAGAGATCGCGCCGGGAGAGCGCCGTGTGGCGCTCGTCCCCGAGATCGTCCAGAAGCTCGCCGCGGGCGGATTCGACGTCGCGGTCGAGCAGGGCGCCGGCGAGGCGGCGACCTTCTCGGACGCGGAGTACCGGGAGGCGGGCGCGCAGATGGTCTCCCTCGACGAGCTCTTCGCCGGCGCGGAGGGCGTCGTGAAGGTGCAGAAGCCGTCGGCCGAGGAGGTCGAGCGGCTTCCGGAAGGCTCGATCCTGATCGCGTTCCTCCAGCCGCTGACGGATCCGGACGGCATCGAGCGGCTGGCCCGGCGCGGGGTCACCGGCTTCGCGCTCGAATCGATCCCGCGGATCACCCGCGCCCAGCCGATGGACGCCCTTTCCTCGCAGGCCACGGTCGTCGGGCTACAAGGCCGTGCTGCTCGCCGCGGACCGGTTGCCGCGGTTCTTCCCGATGCTGATGACCGCAGCCGGGACGGTTCCGCCGGCGAAGGTGCTCGTGCTCGGGGCGGGCGTCGCCGGCCTCCAGGCGATCGCGACGGCGCGCCGCCTCGGAGCGCGTCGTGTCCGGCTACGACGTGCGCCCGGTCGTACGGGAGCAGGTCGAGAGCCTGGGCGCGAGCTTTCCTCGATCTCGGCATCGTCGGCGAAGAGACCTCCGGCGGCTACGCACGTGAGTTGAGCGACGAGGAGCAGCGCCGGCAGCAGGAAGAGCTCGAGCGGCGAGTGGCCGATTTCGACGTCGTCGTGACCACGGCGCTGATCCCCGGGCGGCCGGCGCCGAAGCTGATCCCGGCCTCGGCGGTCGAAGCGATGCGCGACGGGTCGGTGATCGTCGACCTTGCTGCGGAGGCGGGCGGAAACTGCGAGCTCACCGAGCCGGGCGAAGAGGTGGAGCGCGAGGGCGTGACGATCGTCGGGCACACGAATCTCCCGAGCACCGTTCCCGTGGATGCAAGCCGACTGTTCGCGCGCAACGTCCAGGCGCTGCTAACCCACCTCGCGCCCGAGGGAGAGCTCACGCTCGACTGGGACGACGAGATCACCGCCGGCGCCTGTGTGACGCGGCGTGAGGAGGTGCCGGCGTGAGCACGCAGCTCGTCGCCGAGCTGACGATCTTCGCGCTTGCGGTCTTCCTCGGCTTCGAGCTGATCGCGAAGGTGCCGACGATGCTGCACACGCCGCTGATGTCCGGCACGAACGCGATCCACGGGATCGTCGTGATCGGCGC
The DNA here is from genome assembly GCA_963733215.1 of uncultured Actinomycetes bacterium. Taxonomy (GTDB): domain Bacteria; phylum Actinomycetota; class Thermoleophilia; order Gaiellales; family Gaiellaceae; genus JACDAN01. The sequence continues at coordinate 28,978 of CAVTCN010000026.1, read as the reverse complement.
GATGCTGATCGTGGGCACCGCTGATTCGACATTGGAGCAGGTGTTCGGGTTCGTCGCCGTCGTATTCGGCACGATCAACATCGTCGGCGGCTTCCTCGTGACCGACCGGATGCTGGAGATGTTCAAGCGCCGGCCCGACGAGGACACGGAGAAGCGTGAGTAGGACCTGGATCGACGTCGCCTATCTCGTGGCGGCGATCTGCCTCGTCATCGGGATCAAGCGGCTGTCTCATCCGCGAACGGCCCGGTCGGGAAACCACATCGCCGCAGCGGGCATGGCGATCGCGGTCGGCTTCACGTTCGCGACCGAGGGGCTCGAACGCTACTGGCTGATCGTTGCGGGGATGGCGGTCGGGACCGTGATCGGTGTCGTCTCCGCCCGTGCGGTCAGGATGACCGCGATGCCGCAGATGGTGGCGCTGTTCAACGGCGTCGGCGGCGGGGCGGCGGCGCTGATCGCGGCCGCCGAGTACCACCGGGCGGCCGGCGACCCGGGCCGGCTTCCGGGAGAGCTGCTCATCGGCATCCTCTTCTCGGCAGTCGTCGGCTCCGTCAGCTTCTGGGGGAGCCTCGTGGCGTTCGGGAAGCTGCAGGAGGTCGTCCCAGGCCGGCCGATCCTCGCGCCGGCGCAGAACCTCACCGTTGCGCTGCTGGCACTGACGCTGCTGGCCGCGATCGCGCTCACGGCGGTCACCGAGGAAGGGATCTGGCTCGCGCTGCTCATGGTCGGCGCGATGATCTTCGGGTTCCTCTTCGTGCTGCCGATCGGCGGCGCCGACATGCCGGTCGTGATCTCGCTCCTGAACGCGTTCACGGGGCTTGCCGCCGCCTCGACCGGCTTCGTGCTCGACAACACGGCGCTGATCATCGGCGGGACGCTCGTCGGCGCCTCGGGAACCCTGCTGACCATTCTCATGGGCAAGGCGATGGGGCGTCCGCTCCGGCTGACGCTTTTCGGTGCGTTCGGCGCGGCACCCGGGGGCGCGCCGGCGACGGTGGCGGCCGTGGACGGCGACGGGTCGGTTCGGACCGCCTCGGCAGACGACATCGCCTTCATGCTCGCCTATGCCCGACGCGTCGTCTTCGTCCCGGGGTACGGGCTGGCGGTCGCCCAGGCACAGCACGACGTCCGCAATCTCGGCGACCTGCTGGAGGACAAGGGGGTCGACGTCCGCTATGCGATCCATCCGGTTGCCGGGCGGATGCCCGGGCACATGAACGTGCTGCTTGCAGAGGCCAATGTGCCGTATGACGAGCTCTTCGAGATGGAGGAGATCAATCCCGAGTTTCCGCAGACGGACGTGGTCGTCGTCGTCGGCGCCAACGACGTCGTGAACCCGGCAGCGCGAAACCAGCCCGGGAACCCGATCTACGGCATGCCGATCCTCGACGTCGACCGGGCGCACAACGTCGTCGTGATCAAGCGCAGCCTTTCGCCCGGGCTTCGCGGGCGTCGACAACCCGCTGTTCTACGACCCGAAGACGGTGATGCTCTTCGACGACGCGAAGGCGGCGCTCGAACGGCTCGTCGCGTCCCTGAAGGCCGTTTGACCAAGGTTCCGGTGTTTAGCGCCGCCGCCGTCGAGGCGGCGGTTCCCGCCGAGCGTGCGGTCGAGGTCGTCCGGGACGCGTTCGTCGCGTACGCGCGCGGCGAGTGGTTGATGCCGCCGAAGGTCTACGTGCCGGCGTATCCGGCCGGGGACTTTCGTGCCATGCCGGCGCTCGGCGCTGGGCACGCTCTTTTGAAATGGGTGATCTCTTTTCCCGGCAACCCCGAGATCGGCTTGCCGACGGTGGCCGGGCTCGTCCTGCTGTCGGATGCGTCGAACGGCATGCCGGTCGCCGTCCTCGAAGCGGGGGCCGTGACGGCGCTGCGGACCGGCGCCGCCGCAGTGCTCGCGGCGGAGACGCTGGGTCGGCCCGATGCTGAGACCGCCGCCGTGATCGGCGCGGGCGTGAACGGCCGGGCGGCGGCGCGGACGTTTGCGGCGCGCGGCCGCGAAGTGCTGGTCTGGGACGTGGACGCCGGGCGGGCGGCCCTGACTGCTGAGGAGGTCGGTGGCAGCGTCGCGCGAAGCGAGGGCGAAGCGCTGGGCGCCGACCTCGTCGTCACTGTGACGCCGGGGCACGCGGTCGTCTTCGGGCCGGGGAGCCTACAGCCGGGTCAGCACGCGAGCCTGATGGGAGCTGACGGGCCCGGCAAAGCCGAGATCGCGGTCGAGGAGCTCGCGCGGGTGCGGATCTTCTGCGACGACTGGGAGCAGGCGTCTCATTCAGGAACACTCGACCTCAACCGAGCGATCGACACGGGCTTGCTCGGGCGCGATGACGTCACGGAGCTGGGTGCGGTGCTCGCGGGTGACGCCGAAGGGCGACTCACCGACGACGAAATCACCGTCTTCGACTCGAGCGGTCTTGCCGTCCAGGATCTGGCCATCGCGCTCGCCGCGATGGAGCGAGCCGATGAGCTGAGCCTGCAGACGGTCGATCTGTAATCGCGAATCGCTTGCGCAATCGGTTGTCGTAGACCCAGTTCGCGCACATCTCCCTAAGCGCGAAGTCAGTGGTTACGGCGCGAGCGGTGGCCCTCGCGGCCGGAGCCAGCGAGCGAACCGTACGCCCAACTCAGTGAACAATCCAAGAAGTCGCCATTCACGTACAGCACGTTGGGGAAATGAGTAGCGTCGCGGCACTCGCTCCGCTCGCACTGCTGGTGCTCGTGGGGACAGCCGGTACAGCGGCCACGGCAGCTTCCACGCACGAGCCGGAGCTCACGGTCCCGAACGACATGACCGTTGAGGCGCACGCCGCCGCCGGCGCCGTGGTCACGTTCTCGGCAACCGCCCGCGGCCGTAGCGACGTGTCGCTACCGGCCGACTGCCGGCCGCCGTCCGGCTCGCGCTTCGGGCTGGGCCCGACGACCGTGACTTGCACGGCCGTCGAGCGGCCAGATGAGATTGCCACCAAGGGATTCAGGATCACGGTCGTCGACCGGACCGCACCCAGGCTTCTCGTTCCCGGCGACCTGAAGATCAGGACGCCGAACAGGAGAGGCGCTGTCGTGACGTTTCAGGCGTCGGCCTCGGATCTCGTCGACGGCGCGATCGCACCCGCATGCTCCCCTCGGTCGGGGACGCTGTTCCCGGTCGGCGTGACGAGGGTCGATTGCGCGGCAGTCGATCGCCGGGGCAATCGCGCCGGGGAGTCGTTCACCGTCATCGTTACGCTCGTTCGCCGCTCGCGACAGGCGGCGCTCTTCTCGCCCGCCGCGGGCGAGGTCCTGTCGACACCGCCGATGCTTGCCTGGCGGGCTGTACCCCGGGCGACCTACTACAACATCCAGCTCTTCCGGAACGGCCACAAGATCCTGAGCGCCTGGCCGAGACGCCCTCGACTACAGCTTCACGAGCAGTGGATGTACCGCGGTCGCCGGATGATCCTCATGCGTGGTACCTACGTCTGGTTCGTCTGGCCGGGCTTCGGCGATCGCGCACGCGCGCAGTACGGTGGATTGCTCGGGAGAAGCACCTTTCGGATGGCACGAAAAGCCGTGCGCTGATCGGCCACACGACGACGGGTATCCCCAGCGTCTTCCGAATCTTGTTGGATCAATACCGCCTTGCGCCTCCCGTTCATTCCTGAGTCTGCTGAACAAGCAAGCCGTAGCGGGGACCCTCGGCACTGTCGAGGCCGGCGGAGGTGGTGAAGCGCTTTCGCTCCGAAGCCAACGCGGGTAGCTTCCCGACGTCCAGAAATCGATATCGGCTGAGGTCGAGAAGGAGGAATGAATGAGCAAGATCGTGCATTTCGAGATTCCTGCCGACGACACCGCCCGCGCGAAGGAGTTCTGGGCGGGCTTGTTCGGCGTCGACTGGCAGAGCTACGACGGGCCCGTCGAGTACTACATGTTCGCGAACGACGATCAGCAGTCCGGCGGGGGCCTCATGCCGAGGGATGGTCAGAACGGTCTCACCGTCTACTTCGCGGTCGAGGATCTCGACGCGGCACGCGAGAAGGCCCAGGAGCTCGGCGGTTCCGTGGAAGAGAAGAGCCCCGTCCCCGGCATGGGCTGGTTCGCGCACGCGAAGGACACCGAGGGCAACGCATTCTCGATGTGGCAGAACGACGAGAACGCGCCGGCGCCGGAAGAGGGCTAGAGCAGGCGCGCAGGATCGAACAGCTCGAGCTCGGGCTCGTGCCGGCCTAGGATCGTCTTCGCGACGAGGTCACCAGCAGCGAGCCCGAGCACGTTTCCGTGGCCCGAGTAGCCGCCGGAGACCCAGACGCCCTCACGCCCGGGGACCGGGCCCACGAGCGGCAGGTCATCGGGCGACGTCCCGAAGATTCCGGACCAGCGATGCGTGATCGCGGGCTGGTAGCCAACGAGTTCGCGTAGCAGCGACTCGAGCGCGACCTGGACGGGCTCCGTCGTCGTCTCTGCCGCCGTGAACTCGGCCTCGAGCGTGACGTCGCGCCTGCCACCGGCGACGAGCCGGCCGTCGGGAAGCTGTTGCCAGTAGTCGAACCCGTAGCGCGCGTAGTGCGGCCGCCCGTAGAGGAGCTTGGGCAGCGGCTCGGTGGCGACGACCTGACCGCGGGTCGGCCGCACGATTTCGTCGAGCTCGCCGACGAGACCGCTCCTGTAGCCGTCAGAGGCGATCACGACCTGCTCCGCATCGAGCTCGTCCAGTGACGTGACCCGGGTCCCCTCGCGAACATCCGCTCCCGCCTCGACGGCCACGGATGCCAGACGCCGCACCCATCGCCCGGGAAAGAGCGCCCCGTCGTCCGGGTTGACGATCCCCGCGTGGTAGGTGCCGGCGAGTCGCTCGGGCAACTTGTCGACCCATTCCACCGCGAAACCGTCCGCAAGTAACGCGTCGTGTTCCGCTCGCAGCTCGTCTCTCTCTTGTTCGTCTGCGGCCAGCCGGAGGCTGCCGACGCGCCGGAACGCGTCGCCGGCGAGCTCGGCCATCCGATCGAGCGTGCGCTCGGTCAGGCGCCAGAACGCCGCTGCACGTTCAGGCCCGAACGTCGCTCGGGCGACGTCGTAGTGCATGGCGCCACCACGAAGGGCAAAGCCGCCGTTCCGCCCGCTGGCGCCGGAGGCGATCGCGCGCGCCTCGTAGAGGCGCACCCGCATCCCGGCCTCGGCCAGCGTGAGCGCACAAGAACAGCCCGTGACGCCGCCGCCGACGATCGCGACGTCGACGGGACCTTCGAGGCGCACCACGGGCAGGGGCTCGGCCGGCTCGTCCAGCCAGAAGGGCGTCTCCACGCGGCGATCGTAGACACCGTTACCGCACCGACCGATACAGGCCGTCGGTTGCCGCGACCAGACCGGCGAGCTCCAGCTCGGTCAGCGCGACGCTGACCGCGCCCGCCTCCAGCGAGGCTCTGGCGACCAGCTCGTCGGCTCCCGACGGCGCGTCCCGAACCAACCCCAGCACTCGCCTGGCCGCCTCGGAGACGTCCGGATCCTCCGCAGCCTCGAGCCGCTCGATCCCGAGGGCCTCGAGGACGTCGCCCGATCCCGTGAGCGGGGTGGCTCCGAGCCGGAGGAGCGCGTTCGACCCGACGGACAGGGCGCTCGTGATCTCACCCGGCACGGCGAAGACCTCCCTCCCCTCCTCGAGCGCGAAGTCCGCCGTGATCAACGAGCCGCTTCGCTCGCGGGCCTCGACGACCACGACTGCCTCGCAGAGGCCGGCGATGATCCGATTCCTCGCCGGAAACCTCCATGGCGCCGGCTCCACACCGGCTTCGTACTCGGAGACGACGAGCCCGCCGTCCTCCATTCGCCGGGAGAGCGATGCGTTGGCGGCCGGATAGTCGCGGTCGATCCCACAGCCGAGGACTCCGACCGTCGTCCCGCCGCTCTCGAGGGCGCCGCGATGGGCCTCGCCGTCGATCCCCCGGGCCAGGCCGCTGACGACCACGAGGCCGGCGGCGGCCAGCTCGCGCCCGAGCATGCGCGCGACCTGGGCGCCGTACGGCGAGCACGACCGTGCTCCGACCACACCGACGGCTCGCCGCCCGAGCAGCTCCGGCTCCCCTGTGCCACGCAGGTAGAGCGACGGCGGCGGATCGAAGATCGCCTTCAGCCGCGGCGGGAATCGCGCGTCCGAGCGTGCGAGCTTCACTGTGCGAGCTCCCGTGGCGAGCGGTAGGCCAGCGCCTCCGCCAGATGCTCCTCGTCGACGGCTTCGGCGTCCGCCAGCGCCGCAACCGTCCGCGCGACGCGCGCCACCCTCGCCCGGCCGCGGCCTGAGAGCGGCAACCGCTCGACCGCTCTGTCGAGGAGCGCCGTCGCAGGCTCCGTGCGCTCCAGCGGACGACCCGCAAGACGCCGGCGGGCCGCAGCCACGCGGCTTGCAACGGCGCTCGAAGGCTCGCCCGCGGCTCCCCCCAGCTCCGCAGCGCGCGGGCGAGGCAGAGCAACGACCACGTCGAAGCGGTCGAGCAGCGCGCGCGAGAGCTTCTCGCGAAAGGCCGCCAGCCGCTGAGCCGAGCACTGGCAGTCCGCACCGGCGTCGCCGCGACCCCCGCAGGGGCACATGTTCATGCTCGCAACGAGCTGGAACCGCGCCGGGAAGACGGCCCTCCCTCCAACTCGCGCGACCGCGATCTCACCGTCCTCGAGCGGCTGGCGCAGCGCCTCGAGCACTGGTCGGTGGAACTCCGGCAGCTCGTCCAGGAAGAGCACCCCTCGATGCGCGAGCGTGGCCTCACCCGGCCTCGGGCCCTGCCCGCCCCCGACGATCGCCGCAACCGACGCGCTGTGATGGGGCGACCGAAACGGACGCCTGTCGACCAGCGGCCGCTCGCGCGACAGCAGACCGACCACGGAGTGGATGCGTGTGACCTCGAGCGCCTCGTCCCTGGTCATCGCGGGCAGCACGCCCGGTAAGCGGCGCGCCAGCATCGACTTGCCGATCCCCGGCGGTCCGGCGAGCAGGAGGTTGTGACCGCCCGCTGCAGCCAGCTCGAGCGCCCTCCGCGCGCGCTCCTGCCCGCGAACGTCGGTCAGGTCTGGAACCTCCGGGCCGCGAGAGCCGTTGGACGGCGCTTCGAACGGCGGCGGCTCGTGCTCCCCGCGCAGGTACCCGACGACTTCCGCCAGATGGCATGCCGGGATCGGCTCGACCCCGGCCAGCGCCGCCTCGGCCGCCGACTCGACGGCACACAGCAGGTGCCCGAGCCCTGCCTTTCGTGCCCCCTCGGCGGCGGCAAGCACACCTGCCACGGGTCGCAGCCGCCCGTCGAGCGCCAGCTCTCCGATCGCCGCATGCCCGGACAAGCTGTCCGGCGGGAACTGCCGCGACGCGGCCAGGATCGCGAGCGCGATCGGCAGGTCGAAGCCCGATCCCTCCTTCCGCAGAGCCGCTGGCGCGAGATTCACCGTGATCCGGCGGAGCGGCCACTCGAGCTCGGCGGACTCGATCCCGCTCCGCACCCGGTGCTTCGCCTCCTGGCACGCACGATCTGCCAGCCCCACGATCGCCAGCGCGGGAACCCCGTTCTGGAGGTGCGCCTCCACCTCCACCTTGCGTGCCTCGAGCCCTACGAGGGCATGGGTGACCGTCCGTCCGAGCACACCGGCCGACGGTACGGATCAAAGCTGCACGTGTCTGTGCCGAATCTGCGCCGAAAGAGGCGCTAGCGGGCGATCAGGATGTCCTCGAAGAACTCCCCGGCCCGGCGGCCCGTTCGGCGGTTCACGTGCCGCCGCAGCCGGTCCTCGAGCCGCAGGCCCGCCCGGTCGAGGATCTGCGGAAAGAGCTCGCGCCTGTCGTTCACGACGATGACGACCGGCGCGCGGGCGCGCAGGGATTTCCTGGCGTGCTCGAGGACGGCGGCGATCCCTTCGACGTACTCGGTGAGCGCCCGAGCGCTCGTGCCGTCAGCCGCAGCGCCAAGCTCTACCGTCCGCCTGTCCTCGAGACTCAGCAGCTCGTAGGCGTACCGATGCTGCTCGTGGTAGTCGATCAGCCCCGGGTAGGGCGGCGACGTCAGAACGGCGTCGAACCGGCCGCCGTACCGGACCTCCCGAGCGTCGCCGTGGAGCACCTCGGCCTCGCGCCCGCGCGCACGCACGCGCGAGAACTCCTTGATCCGCGCGAGGGTGTCGATCGCGTACCGGCGGAGGAAGTGCTCGGCGCGCTCGACCGGTCGGCAGATCCGCTTGTGCTTGTGGCACCAGTAGGGCTCGGCCTGCGGGGCGCGCGGGAAGTCGAGGTCGAAGTGCGTTGTGCGGCGCGCCGACCGCGCGGCGCGGGCCAGCACGACATGAAGGACGTCGCGGTGCTCGTACTCGCCGATCAGCTCGCGAAACGCGAGGAGCTCGCCGGCGGCGCGCGACGCATACCACTCCGCGGCATACCCGGACGCAGCGGGCCAGTCGTCGTCGAACGCCTCGACCCGCCGAACCACGTCCCGGAGCTCGGACTCGAGCGCGAACAGGTCGTAGCGCCGCGTCTTGACCTCCATGAGCAGGCAGTTGAACGCCGCAACGTCGACGCCCACAGCGTCCCGACCGCTCTCGAGCGACTGCACGAGCGTCGTTCCCGACCCAGCGAACGGGTCGAGGACGTGCCCACGCGCAGGCACATAGCGCCCGAGCAGCGCCTCGACGAGCTGCGGGATGAACTTGCCGAGATACGGGTGGAGCCGGTGGACGTGCTTGGTCCGCTCGCGCTCGGGAAGCTCACGCTCCGACCAGGAGAGCTCGAGGTCGATCTCGGCGTAGAGCGCGTCTTGCGTCGGGGCCACGAGGAACCTCCTTCGCCGGACGACGGACGAGTCCTAGAACGCGTTCGCCACCCGCTCCACGCCGCGCGGCGTCACTGCGACCACGTCGAAACGCACCTCCCAGTCCGCCGATTCGGGATGCGCCGCCAGCCACGCCTCCGCCGCCCGCCGCAGGCGGTCCTGCTTGGCCCACCCGACCATCTCGCCCGGTGCACCGAACCCGGAGCCCAGCTTGGCCTTCACCTCGCAGAAGACAATGCGACGGCCGCGGCGCAGGATGAGATCGACCTCGACCCGGCCCGGACGGGAGTTCGCCTCCAGCACGCGATAGCCGCGAAGCAGATAGAAGAGGCGCGCCCGCCGCTCGGCCCGCGCGCCCGTCCGGTTCATTCCTCCTCGAGCCTCGCCGCCAGCTCCTCCGGAGACAGGTAACACAACGCCTGGAACGAGCGCCGGTGGATCGACGAGGGGCCACGCTCCCGCACGACTGCCGAGTGCCGCGGCGTGATGTAGCCCACGTGCGACGAGAACCCGTATGCGGGGAAGAGCGCGTCCATTCGACGCATCGCCCGGTCCCGAACCACCTTGGCGATGATCGAGGCGGCCGCGATCGCCGCCGACCGCTCGTCGCCGTCCACGACCGCGGTGTGTGTCGGCGCCGCGGGCCCCAACCGAAACCCGTCGACCAGGCAGGCCTCCGCGGGCGGCGCGAGCTCCCGCAGGCACGAGCGCATCCCCTCCAGGTTCGAGCGATGCAGCCCGTTCCGATCGATCGCGGACGAGGACACGACGCGCACCGTGAACGACTTCGCGCAGGCGACGACGCCGTGGAACAGCTCCTCCCGCTCCTCCCCCGTCAACTGCTTCGAGTCGTTCAGCCCGGCGAGCGGACGGCAGCGGTGATCGCGGAGAAGCTCGTAGTCGAACAGGACGCCGGCGACGACCAGCGGCCCGGCCAGCGACCCACGGCCCGCCTCGTCCACGCCCGCGACGAACCGCCGCCCGAAGCGGCGGTCGAACTCGAGGAGGCGCCTACCCTTTTTCGGTGGTTTCCGGCTCGGGCTGCTCTGCGGGCTCTTCGGCGAGCTGCTCGACCTCGGGCTCCGAGACCGCTTCCGGCTCGGAATCTTCGACGGGAGGCTGCTCGGCGGGAACGGCTGCGGCACCGGCCGAGGATAGCCGCACCCCATCACGGCGCTCGCGGACGCGCGCCTTCTTGCCCACTTTCCCGCGCAAGTAGTAGAGCTTTGCGCGGTTCACGTCGCCGATCGCCATGACCTCGATGCGTTCGATCTTCGGCGAGTGGAGCGGGAACGTCCGCTCGACGCCCACGCCGAACGACTGCTTCCGCACCGTGAACGTCTCACGGGAGCCCGAGCCCTGCCGCTTGAGGACGATGCCCTCGAAGACCTGGATGCGGCGGCGCTGTCCCTCGATCACCTGGAAGTGGACGCGCACCGTGTCGCCGGCCTTGAACTCCGGCCGGTCGGCGCGCAGCTGTTTGCGCTCGAGTGTCTCGATGGCTCTCGACATGGCAAAGGGTCGGGCGGCAGCCCGACCGCGGGATGCTAGCGCAAGCCGATTCGTCTCGGCGGGAAATAGATCGCGAAAACCTTGCCAATCAGGTTGTCCCGCGCCAGCGGGCCCCACACGCGCGAGTCGCACGACTGGGCACGGTTGTCCCCCATCACGAAGTACTGGCCCGGCGGGATCTTCTCCGGCTGTCTCGTGTCCACGTCGCGCCGGTCCTCCTTCACATACGGCTCGTTCAGCCGCTTGCCGTTGATGTAGACGAAGCCGTTCCGCATCTCCCAGGTCTCGCCCGGGAGCCCGACGATGCGCTTGACGAACGTGCCGCCGGCGCCGCACTCCTTCCGCGCCTGCTGCGGCGTCGTGAAGACGACGATGTCGCCCCGCTCAGGGTCCGTGAAGTGGTAGATGAAGCGGTTCGCGAGCACGCGGTCCGAGAAGCGCGAGGTGCAGCCCAGGCCCGAGCCGGCGCAGTGGAGCGTCGGCTCCATGGACGACGAAGGGATCCGGTAGGGGTTCACGACCCACTGCTTGATCGCCAGCACGATCGCGACCGCGCCGACGATCGTGACCACCCAGTCGATCGCGACCCTCCAGGGGTGCGGGAGGCGGTGCGTGAGGCGGTCGACGGGGTTTCTCATGCCCGTTCAGCGGTCCGTGCGCGGCTCTGCTCACGGCGCCAGTCCGCGATCCGGGCGTGGTCGCCCGAGAGCAGGACGTCCGGCACGGTCCAGCCGCGGAACTCCGCGGGCCGCGTGTAATGCGGGTACTCGAGCCCACCGTCGAGCCCTGCCGAGAAGCTCTCCTCCGAGCCCGAGCCTTCGCTCAGCGCGCCGGGAAGCCTCCGGGCCACTGCGTCGGCAACAACCATCGCGGGGAGCTCGCCGCCGGAGAGGACGTACGGCCCGATCGAGAGCGCGTCGCTCGCGAGGTGCTCCAGGATCCGCTCGTCGAAGCCCTCGAATCGGGCCGAGAGCAGCGTCAGGTGCTCCTCGCCCGCGAGCTCGTCGACGACCCCCTGGTCGAGCTGCCGGCCCTGCGGCGTCAGCGCGACCACCCGGTGCTCGGCCAGCCCACCGTAGACGCCCTCGAGCGCCGCGGCGACGACGTCCACCCGCAGGACCATGCCCGGGCCCCCGCCGTAGGGATCGTCGTCGACCTCCCCACCCGGCGCCCAGTCGCGATAGTTGAAGAGGCGCAGGTCGAGCTCGCTGCCGAGGACGGAGGCGACGGGGCGTTGCTCGGAGACGGCAGCGAAGACATGGGGTACGAGCGTGAAGACGTCGAGGCGCAGGGCTTCGTGAGGTTAGTTGTCGATTGCGAAGCCTGGCGCTACGAGGATTCGCCGCGCATCGAGGTCGACCTCTCGGACGCACGCTTCGACGAGCGGGAGCAGGATAGCTGTGTCGAGCTCGAGGGCGTCGTTGGCAGGGCCGGGGACGACATCGGTGACGACACCGAGCCTGCGCCCGCCTTCCTCCTCCACGTCCAGCCCGACGAGCTGGAACACGTAGAACTCGCCCGGCCCGGCCACGGGGAGGTCGGCCCGAGGAACCTCGAGCCTCGTCCCACGGGGAACCGGCCGGTCGAGGCGGATCACCAGTCGGCCGCCGGAGTGCTTGCGCTCCTCGACCCGGACTTCCTCGCCGCCCGCACGCAGGACGGCGCCCGGCTCGAAGCGCTTCGGGTCCTCGCTCGCGTGCTCGACCACGAACGAGCCGTCCAGGCCGTGCGGCTTGCCGACACGGCCGACCTGAACGAATTCCTCCTCGCTAATCGGCGATCTCGAGGACCAGGCGCCGCCGCTGGCGCGCGCCGCCCGCCCTGACGATCGCACGCAGCGCCCGCGCGATCCGTCCCTGGCGGCCGATCACCTTTCCGACGTCGTCCTTCGCGACATGGAGCCGGAGGACGAGTGCGTCCTCGCTCTCCACCTCCTCGACCCGGACGGCGTCGGGGTCGTCCACGAGCTGCCGCGCGAGATACGCCAGCAGCTCAGCCAATGTTCTTGGCCTTGAGCAACCGCGAGACCGTGTTCGACGGCTGGGCGCCCTTGCCGAGCCACTCGCGGACCTTCTCCTCGTCGAACTCGATCGTCGACGGGTCGGTCTGCGGGTTGTAGCGCCCGACGATCTCGATGAACCTGCCGTCCCGCGGCGAGCGCTGGTCGGCGACAACGACGCGATAGATCGGGTTCTTCTTCGACCCGACGCGCGTCAGCCTCATACGTACTGCCATCTCATCTCCTTTGTGCCTTCATCAGCTCGGGTGGAAGCCCGGGCATCTTGCCCTTCCCCATCTGCTTCATCATCTTCTGCATCTGCTTCCGCGCCGAGAGCAGCTTGTTCACCTGCTGGACGTCGGTGCCGCTGCCCGCCGCGATCCGCTTGCGCCGCGACCCGTCGATCAGGTGCGGCATCCGGCGCTCCTGCGGCGTCATCGAGAGGACGATCGCCTCGACGCGGGAGAGCTCGGCTTCGTCCACGTCGAGCCCCTTCAGCTGGTTGCCGAGGCCCGGGATCATGCCGAGGACGCCCTTCAACGGGCCCATCTTCCGCATCATCCGGAAGCTCGTCAGGAAGTCGTCGAAGCTGAACTCGCCCGCGCGCATCCGCGCCTCCATCGCCTCCTGGTCCTCCTCCGACGCGGCCTCCTCGGCCTTCTCGATCAGCGTCATGACGTCGCCCATCCCGAGAATCCGCGACGCCATGCGGTCGGGATAGAAGTACTCCAGCTGGTCGAGCTTCTCGCCGACCGACGCGAGCTTCACCGGCTTCCCGGTCACGGCCTTGACGGACAGGGCAGCTCCGCCGCGCGCGTCGCCGTCGAGCTTGGTGAGCACGACGCCGTCGAACGCGACCCGCTCCTGGAAGGCCTCGGCGACCGAGACGGCCTCCTGGCCCGTCATGGCGTCGAGCACGAGCAGGACGTTCGTCGGCTTGACGGCGTCCTTGATCCTGCCGAGCTCCGCCATCAGGTCCTCGTCGATCTGGAGGCGCCCGGCCGTGTCGACGATCACGACGTCGCGTCCCTGCGCGCTTGCCTGTTGGATCCCCACCTTCGCCGCCTGGACAGGATCGCTCCCCGTGAAGACCGGGATCTGGATCTGGCGCCCTAGCTGCTGGAGCTGTTCGACCGCGGCCGGCCGCTGGAGATCTGCGGCGACGAGCGCCGGCGCGCGATCCTCTTTGCGGAGCAGCAGCGCCAGCTTGGCCGCGGCCGTCGTCTTGCCCGAGCCCTGGAGCCCCGCGAGCAGGATCACGGTCGGTCCCTTGCTCGCGAAGACGAGCTTCGAGTCGCCGGTGCCCATCAGCGTCGCCAGCTCCTCGTGGACGATCTTCACGACCTGCTGGCCGGGAGTGAGGCTGCGCGCGACGTCCTGGCCGAGCGCGCGCTCCTTCACACGCGCCACGAAATCCTTGACGACGCGGAAGTTGACGTCGGCCTCGAGCAGCGCCAGCCGGATCTCGCGCATCGAGCGCGAAATCACCTCTTCGTCGAGCTTTCCGCGGCTCCGAAGCGGGCCGAGGGCTGCGTTGAGCTTGTCCCCGAGCGTGTCGAACATCGGCGGAACAGTCTAGAGACAGCCGGTTTAGCTCCCTAGAGTCTGTCCATGGCTGCCCGGAAGACGGTCACCGTCATCTTCTCCGACATCGCGAACTCCACGCCGCTCGGCGAGGCGCTCGACGCTGAAGTGCTGCGCGGCGTGATGGAGCAGTACTACGCCGTCGTCCGCCGAGAGCTCGAGCGGCACGGCGGCACCGTGGAGAAGTTCATCGGCGACGCGGTCATGGCCGTCTTCGGCATCCCGACAGCGCACGACGACGACGCTCTCCGGGCGATCCGGGCCGCGATCGACATGCGCACCGCCCTCGGATCGCTCAACCATGACCTCGAGGAGATCCACGGCGTTCGGCTCGCGATCCGGACGGGCGTGAACACGGGCGAAGTGGTCGCCGGCGACCCCTCCGACCGGCAGTCGTTCGCCACCGGCGCCGCCGTCGCCACCACGCAGAGGCTCGAGGCCGCGGCCCGGTCGGGCGAGATCCTGCTCGGGGACTCGACCTACCGGCTCGTCTCGAACGCGGTGCTCGTCGAGCCGATGGAGCCGCTGCAACTCAAAGGAAAGGCCGAGCCGGTCCCCGCGTGGCGGCTGCTCGGCGTCGTCGAGGGCGCGCCGCCCTTCCCGCGGAGGCTCGACACACCGATGGTCGGGCGCGAGGAGGAGCTGGCGGCGCTCAAGACCGAGCTCGAGACGGCGGCCGGCGAGCGACGCTGTCGCCTGGCGACGGTCGTCGGGCCCGCCGGAATCGGGAAGTCCCGGCTGGGCAACGAGCTCTTCTCCGCCACACGCGGCCAGGCAACGACGCTCGTCGGGCGCTGTCTCGCCTACGGCGAGGGCATCACCTACTGGCCGCTTCGCGGCATCGTGCTCTCGGCAGCGGGGAGCCTGCGCCAGGAGGGGATTCAGGAGTTCCTCGGAGACGCAGGGGACGCAGAGCGCATCGCCAACAGGCTTGCCGGCGCCGTCGGCTCCGAGGAGGCGCCGCCCGGCGGCGAGGAGACGTTCTGGGCGGTCCGGCGCTTTTTCGAGCACATGGCAAGAGAGCGCCCGCTGATCGTCGGGATCGACGAGCTCCAGTGGGCCGAGCCGACGTTCCTGGACCTCCTGGAGTACCTCGTCGGCTGGACGACGGATGCGCCGATTCTCGTCGTCGGCCTTTCCCGGCCCGAGCTGCTCGAGCACCGGCCGACCTGGAACGCGACCAGCTCGCTGGTGCTCCCTCTGGATCCGCTTTCAGGAGCGGACTCGGAGCGTCTCATCGACGCTCTCGGCGGCCAGGTCGACGAGGAAGCGCGAGACCGGATCCTGGCGGGCGCCGAGGGAAATCCGCTCTTCGTCGAACAGATGCGTGCCCTCGCTGTCGAAGGCGCGCCCTCGGCCGCGATCCCGCCTTCGATTCATGCGCTGCTCGCTGCCCGCCTCGACCGGCTGGCCGAGGAGGAGCGCGCCGTGCTCGAGCGGGCGGCCGTGATCGGGCGGGAGTTCACAGCCGGCGCGGTCAACTCCCTGTCGGGAGACCAGCCCATGGGCTCGATGCTCCTCTCGCTGGTCCGCAGGGACCTCATCGAGCCGGATCGCTCGCTGATCCCGGGCGACGACGGCTTCCGCTTCCGGCACATCCTGATCCGCGACGCGGCCTACCTCGGCGTTGCCAAGGTGAACCGGGCCGAGCTCCACAGGCGCTACGCCGAGTGGCTGGAGGGCGCCGCGCCCGACCTGGACGAGCTCGTCGGCTACCACCTCGAGCAGGCCTTCCGCTATGGCCAGGAGCTCGGGGCTGCGGACGCGGCACTCGCCACGGGCGCCGGGACCCGGCTCGCGCGAGCGGGGCGCCGTGCGATGAGGCGCGGCGACCTCCCAGCCGCCACGGCCCTCTTGACCCGGGCCGCGGCGCTCCTACCCGATGCGGACAGCGAGCGAAGGGAAGTCCTTCCGATCCTGGCGACCGCGCTCATGCGTACGGGTGACTTCATGCGCGCCGAGCAGCTCCTCGACCAGGCACTCGAATCCGCACGCGCCAGCGGTGACAAGCGCCTGGAGCTCCGGACGATCATCGACCGTGAGTTCGTCAGGACGTTCACGCACCCCGGGGAGCCGCTCGAGGGGATGGTCGCCGTCGCCGACGCTTCGATTCCGATGCTCGAGGAGCTCGGCGACGAGCTCGGCCTTGCGAGGGCATGGTGGCTCAAGAGCGAGGCTCACATCAACGCCTGCCGATGGGGAGCCAGGGCGGCGGACATCGAGCGGGCGCTCGAGCATGCGAAGCGGGCGAACGACATCGGCGAGGAGGCCGCGCTGTCCGCGCTGCTCGCGCAAGCCCTTCACTACGGCCCGACGCCGGTCCCCGAGGCGATCGAGCGCTGCGAAGAGATGCTCGCCATGCCGATCTCGGATCGGAGCTACCAGGCCGGGCTGCGGAGCACCCTGGGCGCGCTCCGCGCCATGGAGGGCAACTTCGAGGACGCACGGAGTCTCTGGATGGAAGCGCGAACGGTGTACGAGGAGCTCGGCCTGCGGGCGCGGCGCGCCGGCCGCTCCCTCATCGCTGCGGAGATCGAGTCGCTGGCCGGGAACCCCGGCGAGGCCGTCGCGATCCTCCGCTGGGCCTGTGACAAGCTCGAGGAGCTCGGAGTCGAGAGCATCCGAGCCACGACCTCCGCATTCCTCGCCGACGCGCTCTGCGAGATTGGCGACTTCGCGGAGGCGAGACGCTTCGCAGACGTGGCTGCGGAGAGCGGCGCGCACGACGACGTCGTCACGCAGGTGATGTGGCGGATCGCCCGGTCGAAGGCTGACGGCGACTCGCAGCTCGCGCGCGAGGCACACACCCTCGCGCAGACCACCGACTATCCGGATCTCAAGGCCCGCGCATTCATCGCGCTCGGCGAACTGGCCGCGGCACAACGGCTCTACGAGGCCAAGGGCAACGTCGCCGCCGCCGAGCGGCTGTTGGCCCGACAGACCGCTTCGTCGTAGGATCGGCGCCTACCTTCGAGGAGGTGCCTGAATGGCAGAGCACGAGCAGTACACGCCGGGCTGGTACGGATCGCTCCAGGAAGCGGCCAATGCAGCCCTGAGGGAAGAGGACGTCGAGTTGGAACAGTCCCGGGAGTTCGTCTTCTACGGGCAGAAGAAGAACCCGATTCACGAGTTCAAGGCAAAGCTCAAGCCGGCAGGCGACTAGAGAGGGAGCAACCGTATGGCCGAACCGCAGCAAGGAGCGACGTACAGAGGTGTCTCGTCAAAGGGCATCGGCAAGGGCTTCAAGAAGGCCGCCAAGGACGCTGAGAACAAGGCGCGGGCCGACCTCGCGCAGAAGGGCCAGTGGCCGCCGAAGGAGCCCATCACCTACAAGGCAGACATGTACGTCAGGATCGGGAACCCGATCCACGAGTTCGTCGTCGAGCTCACACAGCAGCCCTAGAGGGAGGAGAGCGCATGGCAGAGATCGCGAAGGTCATCACCGTCATCGGCCAGTCGCCGGAGAGCTTCGCCAAGGCGGCCGACGTCGCCGTCCAGGAAGCGTCGAAGACGCTCCGCGGGATCTCCGGCGCGGACGTCGTCTCGATGAGCGCGCTCGTCGAGAACGACAAGATCAGCATGTACCGCACGACCGTCAACATCGCGTTCGCAGTGGAGCGCTAAGTCAGCAGTGCGTTCGCGTAGTCGCGGGCGTCGAACGGCCTGAGGTCGTCGAGCCCTTCGCCGACGCCCACGAGCTTGACCGGGAGACCGAGCTCGTGGGCGATCGCGAGCGCGACACCGCCCTTCGCCGAGCCGTCCAGCTTGGTCAGGGCGACACCGGTCACATCCACGGCCTCGCCGAAGAGTCGCGCCTGCTGGAGGCCGTTCTGGCCCGTGGTCGCATCGACGACCAGCAGCGTCTCGTGCGGCGCGCCCGGTAGGCGCCGCTCGATCACCCTGCGCACCTTTGCGAGCTCCTCCATCAGGTTCGTCTGCGTGTGCAGCCGCCCCGCGGTGTCGACGATCACGACGCCGCGTCCGCGGGCCGTCGCGGCCTCGATCGCGTCGTAGGCGACAGCGGCGGGGTCTCCCCCGCGCTCGGACCCGACGAAATCCGCGCCGGAGCGGCCGGCCCAGATCTCGAGCTGCTCCTCGGCCGCGGCGCGGAAGGTGTCCGCGGCGGCCAGGAGGACGGAGTGGTCGTGCTCGCGGAGCTTCTGCGCCAGCTTGCCGATCGTCGTCGTCTTCCCGGTCCCGTTGACGCCGACGACGAGGATCACGGTCGGCTCGGCGCTCAGGTCGAGGCGCGGCGGGCCGCCCAGGAGCTCGGTGGCCTCGTCGCTGAGCGCGGCGCCCAGCTCTCCGGCGACCTCGCGCGCCTCGAGCCGCCGGACGAGCTCGGCCGTCGTCGGGACGCCGACATCGGCAGCGATCAGCGCCTCCTCGAGCCGCTCCCAGGCCTCGGCGTCGCCGGGGTCGAATGCGGCGGCCGCGATCTGCTCGGTCAGTGCCCGGCGGCTCTTGCCCAGCGAGTCGCGCAGGCGGGAGAGGAAGCCGCTCTGTTCGTCCGGTGTCTCGTCCGACGTCTCGGTGTCGCCGAGAAACTCGCCCCAGCTCCTGGCCATCGCGGCAGGCTAGCCCGAGCGGTTACGCGGCGGCTTCGGCGCTTGACTCGCGAGGGAGGCGCCGCGAGACGACCTGCGAGACGCCGTCACCGCCCATCGTCACGCCGTAGAGCACGTCCGCCGCCTCCATCGTCTTCTTCTGGTGCGTGATGACGATGAACTGCGCGCGGTCGGAGAAGCGCCGCAGCAGCTCGACGAAGCGGCCGATGTTCGCGTCGTCGAGCGCAGCTTCGACCTCGTCCAGGAGGTAGAACGGGCACGGCCGGGCGAGGAAGAGAGCGAAGAGAAACGAGATCGCGCCGAGTGCCTTCTCGCCGCCAGAGAGCAGCGAGAGCCGCGTCACCCGCTTGCCGGCCGGGCGAAGCTCGACCTCGATCCCCGGTGACGCCTCCTCGTCGTCGCCCTGGCTCTCGCCGGTCAGCCTGAGCCTGCCGTGGCCCCCCGGGAAGAGCGTCGACGCGACCTCTTCGAAATGCCCGCTGACCGTGTCGAACGTCTCGGCGAAGCGGCGCTCGACGGTGCGGTCGAGGTCGTCCCTCAACTTGGCGAGCTCGTCGAGGCTTCGCTCGAGATCCTCTCGCTGCGCGGTCAGCTCCGCGAGGGATTCCTTCTCGCGCTCGTACTCCTCGGCGGCGAGCGGATTGACGCGCCCGAGCTCCTCGCGTCGACGTCCTAGGCGCTCGAGCCTCTCGGCGATCGCATCCCGGTCGTCGCCCTCAGCCGGCTCCGCGCCCGCAGCCTCGAGTCGCCGCTGAGCTTCTTCCCGCTCGGCCTGGAGCCGGGCGAGCTCGACGTCGATCGCGCCGGCAGCGGTTGCGGCCTCGCCCGCCTCGCGGCGAATCTCGGCCTCCGCGCCGCCCAGCCGACGCAGTTCGTCGGCGAGCTCCGCGGTCCGCGTAGTGCCCGCGTCGGTGCGTGCACGAAGCGTCGGCTCCCACCGGTCGCTCGCCGATCCGGCTGCCGAAAGCGTGCGCTCCAGGCGCTCCGCGGCGGCGATGTGGGGCCGGTAGCGACCGTCGTCGAGCGTCGTCCCCTTGGCGGGCTCGTCCACGACGGCCTCCGCCTGCCGTTCCAGCTCCTCGACCTCCGCGGCGACCGCGCGGCGCCGGGCCTCGAGCTCCAGCAGCACGGCTTCCGCGGCCTCGCCGAGGAACCACACCTCCCGCGTCGCCGGGTCGTAGCCGATGCCGTCCCGGGTGACGGCAAGGGTCGACTGCCGCAGGAGCTCGTCCCGCTCGACGACGACGAATTCGTGGACGGTCTCGTCGACGACGACGTTGAGGCTCCCGAGGCCGCCGGCCCGAGCCTCGTCGACGAGCCGGAGCGCGGTCTGTTCGTCAGGCGCGACCACGGCGGCGCCGCGGCCGCGCAGGGCTGCGACGACGGCGCGCTCGTCTCCGGGAGCCACCTCCAGCCTGGAGAGGAGCAGCTCGTGGCCCGCTTCGGCGAGGGCGCGGGCCGCCGGCGGAACCCCTTCACGCTCGGCAAGCGTCCGTTCCAGCGCAGCCAGCCGCTCGCGCGCGAGACCGGCCTCCTCCTGAAGCTTCCGGCGGCGCAGCTCGGCGGCCGACGGGCCCGTCGGAAGCCGGGGCCGGCTCGCGGACTGGCGCAGCGACTCGACGAGCCCGGCCGCGCTCTCGCGCCGAAGCTCCAGCCGCTCGCCCCCGCTCTTGAGCCGGTAGAGCGCGGCCGTTGCCGCTTCGCGCTTGCCGGCGGCATCGGCGAGCTCCTCCTCGGCGCGGTGCCGCTCGGCGAGCAGCGCCTCGAGCTTGGACTCCGTCCGGCGCTTCGCGTGGTCGGCTGCCGCGCGCCGCTCCGATGCCTCGCCGATCCGCTCGTCGATCCCGGCCAGGTCGAGGGTGGCGACTGCCGCCTCGAGCGAGGCGATCTCTCCGCCCAGCTTCTCCGCCCGCTGCGCGGCGCTCGCCTGGAGCGCGAGTGGACGGAGCCGCTTCTTCACCTCCGCCTCGATGTCCCGCGCCCTCGCGACGTCCTGTCCCACCCGCGCGAGCTTCAGCTCCGCTCGGTGACGGCGTCGTTTGAACTTCCCGAGGCCGGCCGCCTCTTCCACGAGCGCGCGCCGCTCCTCGGGCTTCGAGGCGAGGATCTGCTCGACCTTGCCCTGCGAGATGACGGAGCCGGCCGCGCCGCCGAGACCCACGTCGGCCAGAAGCTCCACGAGGTCGGTGCGCCGTACGGAGGTCCCGTTGATCAGGTACTGCCCCTCGCCGCCCCGGTGGACGCGGCGCATGACGGAGACTTCCGCCGGGAGGTCGGCCAGCGTGTCGTCCTCGTTGTCAAGCACGAGCTCGACCTGGCAGTAGGGGGCAGGCTGGCGACCGCCCGACCCCGAGAACAGCACGTCGTCGGGCTTCTCGGCCCGGAGCTCGTTCGGGCTCAGGCTGCCGGACGCCCAGAGCAGCGCGTCGGCGACGTTGGACTTGCCGGACCCGTTCGGCCCGACGACCACGGCGACGCCCGGCTCGAGGCGGACCTCGACCGGTTCGGGGAAGGACTTGAAGCCGCGGATGCGGATGGCGCGGAGATGCACGCCGCCGGAACGCTAGTGACGCGAGCGGATAGCGCTTCCTACGCTGCGCGCACCTTCTCCAGCGCCTGCTTGGCCGCTTCCTGCTCGGCGGCCTTCTTCGACGAGCCCACGCCGACACCGGCCTGGTCGCCGTCGATCACCGCAGCCGAAGTGAACTTACGGTCGTGCGGCGGCCCTTCGACCTCGAGCACCGAGTAGCTGACCTGCTGGCCGAGCGCGGCCAGCTGTTCCTGCAGCTCGGTCTTGTAGTCGACGTGCGTGGTCGCGGCGTACTCGATGCGCCCGCCGAACGCCTCGACGATCGCCTCCTCGATCGGCTCGAAGCCGTGCTCGAGGAAGAGCGCCGCAAGCGCGGCCTCGAGCAGCGCGGCGAGGACGTTGCGGTTGCGCGAGAGCCGATCGAGCTCCTCGGGTGGAACGATCCCCTCGCCCTTCTCCACAAGCCGGCTGCCGAGACCGAGCTCGCGGGAGACGACCGCGCAGCTCGCGCGCGAGACGACATGCGAGCGGATCTTCGCCAGCCGTCCTTCCTGAAGGTCGGGAAAGCGCTGGTACAGCTCACGTGCGACCGCGAGCTCCAGGACGCTGTCCCCGAGAAACTCCAGCCGCTCGTACGAGGACGCCCTGTCGGGAGCCCACGAAGGATGCGTGAATGCGTTCTCCGCCCGCTTGGCGGGCAGCTCGTCGATCAGCCGCGCGAGACGGCCGGGCTCGGCGTGCTGAGCCTGGCTACTGGTGCGACGTGACGTATTCGACAGCCTGACCGACCGTCTGGATCTTCTGGGCGTCCTCGTCCGGGATCTTGATCCCGAACTGATCCTCGAGCTCCATGATCATCTCGACGAGGTCGAGCGAGTCGGCGCCGAGATCCTCCTGGAAGTTCGCCTCTTCCGTGATGTCCGCTTCCTCCACGGACAAGCGCTCTGCCAGGACTTCCCTGACGCGCTCGTAGACTTCGTCGCGGGACGCTGCCATGTGACCTCGCTTACGTTCGATGGACTGAGAGCGCGCCGATTCTACGGGACCGGCGTACGCAGTGGCTCGACTTCGCGTCCGCGGTAGGTCTTGCAGGTCGGGCACATCTGATGCGGCCGCTTGGGCCGATGGCAGACCGGGCACTCGTTGACCCGCGGAGCCTCGAGCTTATGGGTCGCGCGGCGCTTGTCGCGGCGCGCTTTCGACGTTTTCCTCTTGGGGACTGCCATCGCAGCGGGGCACTATAGCTATGGTTCGGCCCGAGCCTCCGGCTCGCTCTATGCGCGTCCGCTGATCGACACATCCTCGTTTCCGCCCCCCGACGGGGGCGTTCCGTCGATCAGGAGGACCAATGCACGACCGCAGCGGCGTGCTTGCCGCGTCGAACATCACGAAGAGCTACGGCGCCGAGACGATTCTCGATTGCGCGTCGCTGCTCGTCCGCCCGGGAGCTCGGATCGGCGTCGTCGGCCCCAACGGGAGCGGAAAGACGACGCTCCTGCGCCTCCTCGCCGGGCTGGACGAGCCCGACGAGGGCTCGCTCGAGCGCCGTCCGCCGACGCTGACGGTCGGCCACCTCGCCCAGGAGGTCGACGCACGGCCCGACGAGACGCTCCTCTCCTACCTCGAACGGCGCACGGGCGTGAGCGCCGCCGCGATCGAGCTGGACGCGCTCGCGGCGCGGCTCGCCGAAGAGCCCGAGGCCGCGCAGGAGCATGCCGACGCCCTCGAGCGCTTCCTCTCGCTCGGCGCGGACGACTTCCACGCACGTGCCCGCGAGGCTACGGCCCGGGTCGGGCTCGACCGGCTCGACCGGCCGCTCGGGCGACTCTCGGGAGGCGAGGCGGCGCGCGCCAAGCTGGCTGCGATCCTCCTCTCCCGCTTCGACGTGCTGCTGCTAGACGAGCCGACGAACGACCTCGATTTCGACGGCCTCGAGCTGCTGGAGCGCTTCGTGTCCTCGACGCCGAGCGCGCTCGTCCTCGTCTCCCACGACCGGGCGTTCCTCGAGCAGACGGTCGAGCGGGTCGTGGAGTTCGAGGCCGAGACGAGGCGGATCCGCGAGTTTGCCGGGGGCTGGTCCGAGTACGAGCGGCTCCGCGAGGCCGGCCGGCTCGGCGACGAGGGGGCATACGCACGCTACGTCGGTGAGCGTGAGCGGTTCGAGGCGCTGCTGGGAAGGCGCCAAGGCGAGGCGCATACCGGCGGGAAGATGGCGGACCGGCGCGGGACTCATGCGCTGATGTCCAAGGTGCGCAACGCCGAGAAGCGGCTCGAGCGGCTCGATGAGGTGGAGAAGCCGTGGTCGCCCTGGCGCCTCGAGCTCTCGCTCGGATCGCAGCGGGGCGGCGAGGTCGTCGCCCGCCTCGAGGAGGCGGTCGTCAAGCGGGACGCCTTCCGGCTCGGGCCGATCGACCTCGAGCTTCGACACGGCGACCGCCTCGCGATCGTCGGACCGAACGGCTCCGGAAAATCGACACTGATTGCTGCGCTCGTCGGCGCTCTGCCTCTAGCGAGCGGCCGGCGCTTCGTCGGGCCCGGCATCCGCTTCGGCGAGCTCGAGCAGGACCGCGCCTGGCTCGACTCCCAGCGGCCGCTGGACGAGCTCTTCGTGGACCGCGCGGAGCTCGCGACCGGCGAGGCGCGAACGCTGCTCGCGAAGTTCGCGCTCCGCGCCCAAGTCACGAGGCCCGCGTCCTCACTTTCCCCTGGAGAGCGAACCCGCGCCATCCTCGCGCTGCTCTCGGCCCAGGGCGCGAACGCGCTGATCCTGGACGAGCCGACGAACCATCTCGACCTCGAGGCGATCGAACAGCTCGAGCTGGCGCTGGAGGACTACGAGGGCACGCTCGTCCTCGTGAGTCACGACCGGCGGTTTCTCGAGCGGGTCGCGCCGACCTCGACGGTGGCGCTCTAGAGCTTTTCCTTGAGCCCTTCGAGCGCGGCCCAGCGCGGGTCGCTGCGCTCTTCCAGGTGCTCGTGCGGGTTCTCGTTCAGATCCTCGCCGCAGACGGCGCACAGCCCGGCGCAGTCGGGCGCGTGAAGAATCTGGTCTGGGAGCTCGAGGGCGACTGCGTCGCGCGCCCAGGCCGACAGGTCGAGCCGGTTCTCGGTCACGTACTGCGTGCGCAGCTCCTCGGCGTCGCCGGGATTCGTCGCCTGGTACTCACGGGCGTAGACGGGGAGGTCCACGACAGCGTCCTTCAGGCAGCGGACGCACGGCCCGTGGAGCCGGGTGCGGAAGCGGAGCTCGAACGTCGTGCCGCTCGAGCCGCGGTTGATCACGAGCTCGGCCGGCACCTTCTCGGGCACAGGCAGGTAGCGCTGGCCGCCGAGGTCGAACGGCGCGAGCTCGATCTCCTGCTCGTCGCGGTACTCCTCGCCGGGGCGGAGCCTGGCCTGTCTGAGGTCGAACATGGTCACTGGATGAGGGTAGCGTCGCGCCCCGCCGCGATGAGGGCCTCGAACTCCGAGATCGCCTCGTCCTCGCTCGGAGGCGACTGGATCACCGGGACGACCTCCTTCGCCCGAGGCCATTCCGAGGCGGCGAGCGGCGATGCGTCGTAGTCGGCGCGCCGGTGACGGACCTCCGGCCCGAGCTCGACCCAGTGCGCACCGAAGGCGCCGTACGGAAGGCCCACGCTGCCGGCGTTGACGACGCGCTTGCGGCCGAAGCGGCGGTCGAACTGCATGTGCGTGTGGCCACACACGACGACGTCCGCCTCCACGCCCTCGAGGATCATGGCGAGCCGCTCGTCCGAGGCGGTGCGCAGGAGCATCTCCTCGTCGCTTCTCGGCGACCCGTGGACGAAGAGCACGCGGCCCAGCCCGTCGATCTCGAGCTCGAGCTGCTCAGGCAGCGACTGGAGCCACGCGAGCCGCTCGGGCCCGAGCTGCTCCACGACCCAGTCGTCCCCGGGGTCCCGGTCGGCGTTGCCACGGATTGCGAGTGGATCGAGCTCCCGGATCCGGTCCACGGCCTCCACCGGCATCGGCCCCCACGCCAGATCGCCGCCGAAGACGACCGTCGCATCGCCGACCTCCGCCAGGACGGCCTCGAGCGCCGCGGGATTCCCGTGGACGTCGTAGAGCGCCGCTACGCGGTTACTGGTACGGCTGATCGTCGTTCGAGCCCGGAGCGGCGATGCCGGCCACGACAGTCTCCTGCGAGCGCTCGTGCAGCCGCTCGCGGCCGCGCTTGACGGCCCCGAGGAACTTGTCGAGGTTCACCTCGAGCGTCGAGAGGATGCTGTCGGCCCAGTCCTCCATCTCGAGCCGCGTCTCGCGAGCTGACCGACGCGCCTCGTCGATGATCTCCTGCGCCTGCCGCTCGGCGAGCTTGACGATCTCGGTCTGGGAGGCCTCGCGCACGGCCTGCTCCCGGGCCTCGCCCAGGATCCGGTCGCACTCGCGCTTGGCCTCGGCGAGCATCTCCTGCCGCTCCTTGACGATCCACCGGGCCTGCTTGATCTCCTCCGGGATCGTCGCCCGCATCTGGTCGAGGATCTCGTAGATCTCCTCGCGGTCGATGCGGACCTGATCGGTCAGGGGCACGGCCTTCGCGTTGTGAACGAGGTCGTCGAGCTTGTCGATGAGTACGAGGACGTCCATGGGGCCAAAGTGTACTCAGCAGTCCGGAGGCCCTCGTGATCCTGGGACGTCGGAGCCGGCCGGCCAGGGTCGCGAGGAGGCTATTCGGACGGGCTGACAGGCGCGCCGGGGCGGCCGTCGCCGTACAGCTCGCGCAGCCTGGCGGCCACCGCCTCCGGCACAAGCGCGTCCACGACGCCGCCGTAGGCCGCGATCTCCTTCACGCCGCTGGAGGAGACGAAGCTGACCTCCGGGCTGGCCATGACGTAGACGGTCTCGATGTCGGGCGCAAGCGTCCGGTTTAGCTGGTTCATCTGGAGCTCCCACTCGAAGTCGGAGATCACGCGCAGGCCCTTGACGATCACCTTCGCGTCCCAGCGGCGCGCGAAGTCGACGACGAGCTCCTTGAAGACGTCGACCTCGACGTTGCCGATGCCCGAGAGCGCGTCCTCGAGGAATTCGACCCGCTCCTCGACCTTGAACATCGGCTGCTTGTGCGCCGGGCTGCCGACGACACCCACGACGACGCGGTCGAAGATCTCCGCTGCGCGGCGGATCACGTCCACGTGGCCGTTCGTCACGGGGTCATAGGTGCCGGGATAGATCGCAGTGATCAATGCTCGAAGAGGGTCAGGCGCGCAGAGCCGTATTTCCGGCTGGTCCGCTTCTGCAGGGGGAGCTCGGGCTCCTCCTTCGCGTGGGTCTCGACCACGGCGAGGCCGTCCTGCGCCAGCACGGCGGGAAGGTAGAGCGCGATGCGGTCTTGCAGCGAGGAGAACATCCGGTAGGGCGGATCGAGCAGCACGAGATCGTAACGCCTGCCCGCAGCAGCCTCCTCGGCGAGAACCTGGATCGCGTCCCGGTGGAGGATCGTCGCGCCGGTCAGGCGGAGCTTCTGGACGTTCTGGCGAATCGAGTCGTAGGCGGCGCGGTCGGCCTCGGCGAAGACGGCGAGGGCGGCGCCCCGCGAGAGCGCCTCGAGCCCGTAGGCGCCCGAGCCGGCGAAGAGGTCGAGGACAGACGCGCCGTCCACCGGCCCGATCAGGTTGAACGCGGCCTCGCGAACCCGGTCACCGGTGGGCCGAACGTCGTGGCCCTTCGGCGCGAAGATCTTCGCGCCCCGCTTCTCGCCGGCGATGATCCTCACAGGCCCGGCGTGGATACCGGGAAACCGGCGTCACTCACTGCCTCGATCAGGCGCCGGTCGTAGGCGAGCACCTCATCAGGCACGAGATAGAGGACGCTTGCGAGGTGGACCGCGTCCAACGCCCTCAAGCGCTCGGAGGACAGCACCGCGGCACGGCGCAGGATCTCGCCGGTCACGTCCAGCAGATCACAAGATTCCAGCACACGTGCCGCCTCGTTCTCGGCATCCGCCTCAGACCGCGCGACTTTCGCAGCACGGGTCACCTCAACCACTGCCAGTCGGCTCGTCAGGAGGCGGGGTACCGGCTCTCCCAGGTACTCGATCAGATCCTCGCTCTCGGCCTCGCGGACGACGAGCTTGACGAGCGCCGATGCATCGGCGTAGCGACGAGGCTGGCTAGCTCTCCGAGCGGTCGCGCTCAAGCGCCTCGCTTGCTGTCATCGGCCCGGTTACCGGAAGCGGATTCAGCGGACGATCAAGCGGCTTGCCCGGAGTAACCTCGCCCGAG
Organism: uncultured Actinomycetes bacterium; assembly: GCA_963733215.1. Lineage (GTDB taxonomy): Bacteria > Actinomycetota > Thermoleophilia > Gaiellales > Gaiellaceae > JACDAN01. The sequence goes on along the minus strand of CAVTCN010000026.1, from coordinate 1,771 downwards.
GCAATCAGTTGCTCAAGTCGGTCTCGCCTGACCGGGGACAGCACGGCGACCGGCTCGCCGTCGTGCGTGATCTCGATCGACTCACCGGCCCGGACTCGCCTGATCGTCTTCGTCAGGTTGTCGCGTAGCTCGCGGATGCCCATGCGGGTCATTGTGGTCACATGTTACCACAGCCCCCACGCCCAACCTGCGGGAGAATTCGTCACACCTTTGACCCACTTTTCACTTGACAGGTCGCGGGGTCCGACACCGGCGCCCCGGCGGGCGGCTTCGAGCTGTCCTAAGCAGTCGGCTCTCGATCGGCGAACAGGCGGTCGACCTCGTCGTTCAGCGGGCCGTCGTAGTCGACGAGCTCCTCGGCCAGCTCCCGCGCCCGCTCGAGCAGGTCGCGGTCGGCGCGCAGGCGCGTGAAGCGGAACTCCGAGAGGCCTGCCTGGCGGGTGCCGAGCAGCTGTCCCTCCCCACGCAGCTCGAGGTCGACCTCGGCGAGCTCGAAGCCGTCGGTCGTCCGGACCAGCGCTTCGAGCCTCGCCTGCGCGGCGTCCGTCAGCTCCTCCTTCGCGCGTGAGATCAGGAGGCAGTACGACTGCTCCGCCCCGCGCCCGACCCGCCCTCGCAGCTGGTGGAGCTGTGCGAGCCCGAAGCGGTCGGCCTCCTGCACGATCATGATCGTCGCGTTGGGGACGTCGACGCCGACCTCGATCACCGTTGTCGCGACGAGCACGTCCAGCTCCTGCGCCTTGAACCGCGCCATCAGGTCGCGCCGCTCGTCCGGCCGCAGCCGGCCGTGGAGGAGCCCGACGCGGTAGTCGCGGAGCTCGCCTTTCCGGAGCCGCTCGGCCTCCCGCTCCGCCGCCCTCGCCACCGACGTCTCCGACTCCTCGATCAACGGGCAGACCACGTAGGCCTGCCGACCCGCGTCGAGGTGCTTGCGCAACCGCTGGTAGGCGGCGCTCGACCGCTCCTCGGTCACCCAGGCCGTCTCGATCGGCTTCCGGTTCGCCGGCGGCTTCGCGATCTCGGTCACCGACAGGTCGCCGTAGACGGTCAGTGCGAGCGTCCGTGGGATCGGCGTCGCGGTCATGTGCAGCACGTGCGGGCGCCGGCCGGTCGTCAGGGCGGCGCGCTGCTCGACGCCGAAGCGGTGCTGCTCGTCCACGACCGCGACCCCGAGGTCACCGAGGTCGACTCCCTCCTGGATCAGCGCGTGCGTCCCGACGACGACCTGCGCGGCGCCGACATCGTGCTTGACGGAGCGGGTCAGCAGCGCGATGGGGACCCCGAGCTGCGTGCAGATCGGGTCGACGGTCAAGAAGTGCTGCTCGGCCAGCGTCTCCGTCGGCGCCATCAGCGCGCCGCGCTTGCCGGCTTCGACGGCCCGCAGGAGCGCGTAGAGGGCCACGACGGTCTTCCCGGAGCCGACGTCGCCCTGCAGGAGCCGCTCCATCGGCCGCTCCCCCGAGAGGTCTCCATCGATCTCCGCGATCGCGCTCTCCTGGCTCGGCGTCAGCTCGAACGGGAGGACGCCGCGGTAGCGCGTCACGAGCTCGCCGGGCTCGCCAAGCGCGGGCGCCCGCTCCTCGTCCCGTCCCTCCCTGCGTCTCGCAAGCCCGACCTGGAGCGCAAGCAGCTCGTCGAACGCAAGCCGCTTCCGCGCCTGCTCGCCCTGCTCCTCGCTCGCGGGACGATGAAGCGCGACGAGCGCGTCGGAGCGGCCGGGGAGCCCCTCGCGCGCCTTGACGCTGCGGGCAGCGGATCGACCACGTCTCCG
>CAVTCN010000025.1:0-6818 GCA_963733215.1 uncultured Actinomycetes bacterium | reverse complement strand
AGGACTTCCTGCCGGCTGCCTAGAATTCCACGCCCGTGGCTGACGAGCAAAGCGACGACGGCCGTCCCGAGATCACCTGCCTGATCGTCGACGACCACGAGGTCGTCCGCGAAGGGCTACGCCTGTCGTTGTCGCGCGCGCCGCACATCCGTGTCATCGGCGAGGCATCGGACGGGGCATCCGCGGTGTCGCTGGCCGAGCGGCGGAAGCCCCACGTCGTGATCATGGACGTGCGCATGCCGGGCATGGACGGCCTGGAGGCGACCAAGCACCTCACCGAGAAAGTCCCGGAGACCGCCGTCCTGATCTTCACCGCCTACAGCGAGCGCAGCCTGCTCAGCCGCGGCCTCGAGTCCGGCGCGAAGGGCTACATCCTCAAGGAGGCGCCGCACGCGAGCCTCGTGAAGGCGATCGAGAAGGTCTCGGCCGGCGACGGCTACGTCGACCCGGCGCTGATGCCGGCCTTCCTACCCGGGAAGGGCGACGACATGCTCACGGGCCGCGAGCGGGAGATTCTCCAGCTCCTCGCCGACGGCATGTCCAACGCGGACGTGGCTGCCCGGCTCTTCATCAGCCAGGAGACGGTGAAGAGCCACGTGCGCCACATCCTCACGAAGCTCGAGGCGGACACGCGGACGCACGCGGTGGCGATTGCGCTTCGCGAAGCGATCATCGACTAGAGCGGCCGTTCTCGTCGGCGTCGTCGCGGCCGCCGCGCTGCTTGCGCTGGCCGGCGCGGCGGCGGGAGTGGACTGGCTCGCCTACGGCGGCTTCGGCGTCGCCGTGCTCGCGGCTGCGGCGCTGGCGATCACCCTCCTTCGGACGCGGCAGGAGGAGGCCGAGCGCTCACGGCATGCGGACCAGCTGATCGCGGCCGAGCAGGACGAGCGCCGTCGGCTGGCGCTGTTCCTCCACGACGTGCCCGTCCAGTCGATGTCCGGGATCGCCCTGATGCTCGACGGCGTGGTCGACGCGATCGACCGCGGCCGCTTCGACGACGCCAAGGAGATTCTCGGCAAGGCCGTCAGCCGCCAGCGTGAGACGATCCGCGAGCTGCGCGATCTCTCGTTCGCCCTCGAGCCGGTCGTCCTCCGCGACCAGGGCTTCGGGCCGGCGGTGCAGGCGCTCGCCGACCAGGTCGAGTTCTCGCAGGGCGTCGTCGTGGACCTCGACGTCGACGCTGCGGATGCGCTGGCGAGCCGGGCTCAGATCGTGCTCTACCAGATCATCCGCGAGTCCCTCGACGCCGCCCTGCGGCGGGGGCCGCCGACCCGCATCTCCGTGAACATCGGCGAGGTCGACGGAGGGGCGGTCGAGACGCTGATCACCGACGACGGCTCGGGCGAGCGTCGGCGCCGTGTCTTCGAGGCGCTGGCCGAGCGGGCGCGGACGCTGGGCGGCACCGTGGACGTCGACCGCAGCACGGACGAGGGCGGCACCGCCGTGCGCATCACGCTGCCGCCCTATACGGCCCGCGGTTAGAGTCCGGCCCGTATGGCGACGCCGGAAAAGCACCTGCTCTTCGTCTGGAAGACAACCGGCTACGAGCTCCACGAGCGTGACGGCGAGCTGCCGGCGGTAGGAAGCGTGGTCGAGCTCGAGGGTGGCCGGCAGGAGGTAAATCGCCTCGCGCCATCGCCGCTTCCCGGCGACGATCGCCGCGCCGCGTACCTCCAGCCGTTGCCGGGTTAGCCGAGCGCCGACTCGGCGGCGACCAGGCCGAGGACGAGGGCGGATGCGAGCCCGCTCGTCCAGCCGCCCGTCGAGATGCCACCGACGTCGGCGCCGGCCGCGTACAGCCCATCGGCCGCTCGCGCGTCCTCGTCCACTCGGATGCCGCCGAGAGTCTGTGTCACGGCCGCGCGCACGAGAACCGCGATGCGACCGTCGTCGTCCTCGACGGGCGCACCAGCTTCGCGCGCCGCCTCGACCATCTCGCCGATGGTCCGATCACGCACGTTCGTGGCCAGGTCGGCGCGATCGACGCTGAACCAGGCAAGGCCGTCGGGCCAGCGCGCGATCGCCTGGGCAAGGTCGATCTCCGACCACGTCGGCAGCCCCTCGAACCGGTTTGGACATGTCGTGCGAGGTCACGCGCGCATACCGGCCATAGAGTTGGCTGAGCCGTACGAAGTCCTCCTCTGCGACCTCCTCGACAGCCGCCATCACGCGCCCGTAGAACTCGTCAAGGTCGCCCGCCGTCGTTGCTCCCCTCGCAAGCGCGAGGTCGAGGCCGTCGCCTTCGCTCCATCGGTTCGCGCGGAGCAGCAGTCCCTGCTCGCGGGCAAGGCGAACGGGGAACCCGCCGGTGGCGAGGATCGTCGGATCATCCGTCGTCTCGCCGAGCCGGACGTCCTTCGCAAGTGTTGCGACCAGCTGGCGCGGGTCGAACCGGGCGCCGACCGTCAGCGGGTTGCCGGTCTCCCGCGTGAGCAGCTCCACTCCCTGCGCCTCGAGCCAGTCGAGCGCGTCGTCGAACCGCTCCAGGATCAGCCGCTGGAGCACGGGATCGCCGCCCGGGCACTGCTCGCGGAAGACCTCCCAGGTTCGATACCGCCAGGCGAAGCCACTCGAGAGCAGCATCGAGCCGCCGGCGCGCGTCCCCTTCTCGAAGACGACCGGCTCGGCGCCGAGCTCGCGCGCCCTGGCGGCCGCAACGAGGCCGGCCATGCCGGCTCCAGCGATCTTGAGCGCTATTGGAGCGCGAACGTCGGCTTGTGCTCGACGTACTCGAGCCGGACCCGCTCCGGGAGCCAGACGAACACTGCGAGCGTGTTCGGGGCGTCCACGAAGTCCTGCACCTCGATGTCGAGCCCCTCGGCCGCCTTCTGGTGGTCTTCCGCCGAGTCGACGAGCACCGCCAGGTGGTTGAGGAGCGGCGCCTCCGGGTCGCCCGGCTCCCCCTCGTGGAACTCGACGTAGGCGCCGGCAACCTCCACCCGCGGTGCGCCGTCGGCCCCGGGCTCAGCCGGGTCGAAGCCGTAGTCGCGGTAGCGCTGTGCGGTCGCCTCAGGGTCTGTGGAGAAGAGCGCGACGTGGTCGAGGTCGTACTCGGTCTCGGTGGGCGCCTCGACGAGCCCGAGGTTCACACCGTCGCCGAGGTCGAAGAGCGCTGAGCCGTTCGTCCGCTCCACAACCACGCTGTCCGGCAGCTCGTTGAGCGCCGCCTCCAGGTCGTTCACACGGAGCGCGACGTGCTTCAGCGCGCCGCGCTCGCGGGGCGCCTCGGCCTCGAAGAGCGTCAGCTTCCCCTTGCGGGCATCCGACCCGACGAGCGTGAACTTGTCGGTCCGCTCGATGACGTGCATGCCGAGATGCGTCGTGACGAAGTCGGCGACGCGGTCCCGGTCGGCGAGCCAGTATGCGACGTGGTCGAGGGTCTTCGGTCGCACGGCGCGGCCAATATAGCCAGCGCCGTGCGACCTGCGGGAGCCGATCACTTCCTGCGATCGACCGCCCGCTGCAGCTGCTGCTTGTTCATCGTGGAGCGGCCGTCGATGCCCATCCGCTTGGCCTCGTCGTAGAGCTGCTCCTTCGTGCGGCCCTTCGGCCGGTTCGTGCCGGAGCGCTGGCCGCCGCGGCGGCTCGACGACATGTCCTGCCGAGACGTTCTCGACGAGGTGCGAGCCTCGCCCGACCGGGCCCGCTCCTTGTTGACGGTGCGAGCCGCGATCTCCTTCGCTCTCTTGGTCGAGGCGCCGCGTTCCTTCGCGCTGTCCTTGATGTGCTCGTACTGCCGTTCACGCTTGTTGCTCCATGCGTCCTGGGGCATGCAGACCTCCTTTTTCGGAGGCCTACCCCGTCTGTGGAGCCTCTAACTCTCGAGCGGCGGGTTCTGCACGTTGTGCTCGGTGGCGTACTCGTTCGTGAGGTTGTTCACGACGTCGGCGCCGTCGCCGTAGGCGTAGTTGATCTTCACGAAGGGCTCCCATTTGTCGGGCAGCGCGTCCTCGGGGAAGATCGCCTCGACCGGGCACTCCGGCTCGCAGGCGCCGCAGTCGATGCACTCCTCTGGATCGATGATCAGGATCCGCTCGAACTCGTGGATGCAGTCGACGGGGCAGACGTCCACGCAGGAGAGGTCTTTGATGTCGATGCACGGCTCGGCGATGATGTACGTCACGCCTGGAGACTAACTACGAGGTCAGCTCCTCGACGAGCTCAGGCGCGCGCTCCGTCAGCGCCGACTTCGCAACCACCTGGTCGAAGCCCGCCTCGTGCGCCCGACGCAGGCCGGCGGTGTCCTTGTGGTTCGAAAAACCGAGGATCGGGACGTCGGGATAGGCGTCCGCGACCTCGTCCGGATCGGTTCGCCCGACGTCGGCGATCACCAGGTCCGGGGAATCGATCGAATCGTTCGTGACGAAGTGGTGGCCCTCGAGCAACGCCTCGAGCTTGCCGCGGATGAAGAGGTCGACGCCTTCGAGCAGGATCGTCGCCACGACCCGCCGAGCGTAACACTCCGCTTTGTGGACGAGTGGTTGCAAAACGGTCTCGATCTGATCAGGCGCGGTGAGTACTTCGAGGCGCACGAGGAGCTCGAGGAGGCCTGGCGGGCGGCGGAGCCGGCGGAAAAGGACTTCTTCCAGGGTCTCGTCCACGTCGCGGTCGCCTGGCATCACGCCGGCCGGGGGAACCGGCCCGGGTGCGAGCGGCAGCTCGCGAAGGCGGTTCGCCGGCTCGAGCCCTTCTCGCCGGTGCACCGCGGCGTCGACGTCGCATCCGTCCTCGCGTCGGTCGCCGAGGCGCAGCGCGTGGTCGAGTCCGGCTCCCTGGAGCTGCCGAGACCGCTAGGCGCCTAGCCCGACGCCGTCGAGCGCCCGGTCGAACGCGACGCGAATCCACCCGTCCCGGTGGAAGAAGAACGCCAGGCCCAGGAGGACGAGCAGCGACCCGCTGACGACGCGGATCACGTTGTAGTGGTCGCGCAGCCAGCGGAACGCGCCCATCGCGCGCACGAAGGCGATTGCTGCGAGCACGAACGCGAGCGCCAAGCCGGCGGAGTAGGCGGCGAGGATCGCGGAGCCCTCCAGGATCTCCTCCGCGCTTCCCGCCAGCACCAGCACCGATGCGAGCACGGTGCCGATGCAGGGGGCCGCGCAGACCGCGAAGGCGGCGCCGAGCAGAACGCCGGACCCGCGCCTCCGCGCCCCGGTCAGGAGCCCCGGCGCGACGAGCCGCTCGGGCCAGGGCAGGAGGCCGAGGAACGCGAGCCCGAGGATGACGAGCACGAGCCCCGCCAGCTCGGCGCGCCGGTTCGCGTCGAGGACGCCTCCGAGCGCCGCCGCTCCCGCGCCGAGGACGACGAACACCGTCGTGAAGCCGAGGATGAACGGGATGCTCGAGCGCGCCACCCTCCTCCCCACGCCCGCCTCCCCGAGTCGGTCGGCCTCGACCGCCGAGACAGCGGACAGGTATCCGGGGACGAGCGGCAGGACGCACGGCGTGATGATCGACAGCACCCCGGCGAGGAATGCGAGGGGTAACGCCTCAGCCATCGAAGCGGGCGAGCTCCCGGTCGAGCCTGCGCTCGAGCTCGGGATCCAGCGGCGGCCGGCCGTTGTCCGCCGCGACCGGTTCCGCCACCGGCCTGCTCCGGCTCCAGCGCCAGACCAGGATCGAGATCACGACGGCGCCGGCGAGCAGGCCCGCGAGCGGCAGCAGCCATGCGAGCCAGTGGAAGCCCTCGCGCGGCGGCGCCGCCAGAACCGCCGGGCCGAACTGCGCGACGAGCTCGTCCTTGATCTGCCCCTCGGGCACACAGTCGTCTGCACGTGTCTCGATGAACCGCTTGATGTCGCGGGCGACCGGCGCGTCCGACTGGTCCAGCGTCGTCTTGCACTGCGGGCACATCACCTCGCCCTCGAGATCGGCGAGCGTCGGGCAGGCCGCCGACGCGGGGCCGGACAGGGCCAGCGCGGCAACGACGGCGATGAGGAGCCTCATGCCTCGAGCACTTCCTGCACGCAGTCGTCGTAGCGGGCGCGGTTCCGATCGATGTGGACGCCGCCCAGGAGCCGCTCGCAGACGAGCTTGCCGTCGGGCGCGACGAAGAAGGTCTCCGGCGCGGCCTCCACGCCGTAGTCGGTGATCGTCGCCCCCGGCCCGTCGTACGCAAGCGGGTAACTCATGTCGTTCTCGCGCGCGAAGCGTCTCGCTGCGCCCTTGAGGTCGTGGAAGTCGACGCCGAGCACGACGAGGCCGCGCTCCTTGTACCGCCGCCAGGTCTCCTCGAGCACGGGCGCCTCCTCCTTGCACGGATCGCACCAGGAGCCCCAGAAGTTGACGACGACCGGGCGTCCGCGATAGTCGGCGAGCGAGATCTTTCCCTCCCCGTCGAGACGATCGAGGCGGAAGTTCGGCGCGCTGACGATCTCGCCCCGGCCGAGCTTGCGCGCGGCGCCCTCGTCCTGCGTCGCGACCTTCCAGACGAGAAGCCCGAAGAGCCCGCGACGAGCGCGACGGAAAGACCCTGGGCCGCGAGCTTCAGACGGCCGGACATGGCCTACAACCTACGCCCGGACGATGAAGACCGGCGTCCCGACCCGGACGCGGCCGAACAGCCATTCCGCCTCGGGGATCCGCATTCGGACGCAGCCGTGCGATGCGGAGTAGCCGATCGAAGCGGGATCCGGCGTCCCGTGGATGCCCACGCCGGGCGCGCTGATGCCCATCCACCGCGTCCCCAGCGGGTTCCCGGGCCCCGGTGGGATCGGCTTCTCGTTCTCCGCCCAGTCGGAGTCCGGCGGATACCACCAGGGATGGCGCTGCATCGTGACGATGGAGAAGCGGCCGATCGGAGTCGGGTAGGACGACTG
>CAVTCN010000024.1:0-22743 GCA_963733215.1 uncultured Actinomycetes bacterium | reverse complement strand
CCGGGACCGCGAGGCGTGGCTGGAAGGTCGGCTTCGTCTCGTCGACCCTGACTCGTGACCGGGCGCTCGCCGGCACGGTGCGACTGTCGGGTACCCAGGCCTGGCTGACCGCGGCGAAGGCCGCGGGGGTCCGCGGCCTGACGATGGCGAACGTCCTCAAGCGGACGACCGCCCGTGGCTGGACCCGTCTCGCGGTGGGCAGCCTCGGAGACAGCCAGCTCTATCGCAGGGTTGCGTTCCCGACGGTCCGGAACGGCGTCGTGCCCGCGTACGAGGCGATCGTGCTCAAGACCCGTGAGGGCTTCGGCATGAAGTCGATCATCGACGCTCGCACCGGGGCTGTGCTGGCCCGGACGAGCATTGCGCACAACCTGCAGGCGAAGCAGCCGAAGCTGATGGCTTCGGAGGCGTACACCTTCGGCGCCGAGATGCCCGCGGTCGAGGGAGCCTGCGTGGATCACGGCCCGTTTGCCATCGCAGCCGGGAACCGTGCTCTCGACGGCTTCGTCGCGGCAACGAACCCGCTGAACGACATCATCCTCGAGCTGTACTTGAACGGCGTCCTGCTGCAGCACGCAGACACGCTGAACTCGCCGGAGTCGTTCCACCACGAGCCGCCCGGCGGCGTCCCCGCGGGCGACTACATGATCAAGGTCTGCGACTTCGACGGGCCGGGCGTCGTCCCGTTCGCCGAGCCTCGGACCTACAGCGGCACGCTGACCGGCGATGCGTCGCCGGCCCCGCCTGCCTACCTTGCTCGGTGGAAGGTCTTCCCGGCGAACCCGCCGCTCCACACGGTCGACGGGTATCCGTGGAACCACCCCGACACCGACACCCGCGAGACGTGGTGCTGGTATGCGGCACCCGGCTGCGACCGGCTTCTGGGCGGCTTCCCGCTCGGAGCACGCGGCGCGTGGGATCACGACCACAAGCTGAACGCTCCGACGCTCACGACGAGGGGCAACAACGCGAAGTCCGCCACGTCGTGGACGGATCCGCTGCTGCCGAGCCCGCCGCAGTACATGCCGACGAGCGCGGCACGCGACTACTCGTTCGCGTGGACGAACAACTGGAACAACGTCCAGTGCGAGCCGACTCCAGGTCTGCCCGGTGCAACCTGGGACGACTCCGCTGCGACGGTCAACCTGTTCGTCGCACACAACCGGATGCACGACTGGGCGTACTACCTCGGCTTCACCGAGCGGAACTGGAACGCCCAGGACTACAACTTCGGCCTCACCGAGCGGCGGCAGGAGAACGATCCGATCGTCGGCAACGTGCAGGCGGGAGCTCTGCCTCCGGCCAAGGCGCGTGACAACGCGAACATGATCACGCTCCCGGACGGACAGGCCTCGATCACGAACATGTACTTCTGGCAGCCGCTCGCGGGCTCGTTCTACGCCCCGTGCGTCGACGGTGACTACGACATGTCCGTCATCGGCCACGAGTACGGCCACATGATCGAGAACCGCATGACCGGCAAGGGCAACGTCCGCAGCGGTCATCACGCGGGCGCTATGGGCGAGTCCGGCGGAGACCAGTTCGGCGTGGAGTACCTGTTCTCGAACGGGTTCGTCCCGACGAGCGACGAGAGCGAAGCGGCAGCGGGCGCGTACGACACGGGCAACAAGCTCCGTGGGATCCGCAACTTCGCACTCGACCTGCCGACCTCGGGCAACGTCCCGCGGCCGGGCATGCAGCTGCAGACGAACACCCTGAACTTCAGCACGCTGGGCTACGACGTCACAGGCCCGACGCTGACCTCGGGGAACCAGGTCCACGCCAACGGCGAGATCTGGAGCAGGATCAATCGCAACGTCCGGGATCTCCTTGCCGACAAGTACGACAAGAACTTCCCGTACGACGACGAGGATCTCCAGTACGCGTGCGCCAACGGCGAGCTGCCTCCGTACGCGTGCCCGGGCAACCGGCGGTGGATGCAGCTCTACTTCGACGCGATGCTGCTGATGCCGACGAACCCGTCGATGCTCCAGGCCCGCGACGCGGCGCTGGCGGCCGACATGCTGCGGTTCGGCGGAGCCAACCAGAAGGAGATGTGGCTCGGCTACGCCCGCGGCGGCATGGGCGTCAATTCCACCGCCACGAACAGCGGCCTGGCCGAGACCGACACCGATCCGACTCCGGACTGGGAGCCGGTCGGGACAACTCCGGCGACCGTGAAGTTCACGGCCGAGGACCTCGACGGCAATCCGATCAACAACGCTCGGATCTTCGTCGGCCACTTCGAGGCACGGGTCTCGCCCGCCGCGGACACCAACCCCGCGACGACGGGTCACAACCTCGACGACACGGTGAAGTTCGCACCTGGGCAGTACGAGATCCTCGCCCAGGCGCCGGGCTTCGGGTTCTTCCGCTTCCGCGATCGCTTCAGCGCGGGAGAGAACGAGGAGATCACGATCCAGATGGCGCAGAACTGGGCGTCGTCCGGGTCGGGCGCAACGGCCTCCGGTGACGGCGGCACGAGCGTCGCAGGCCTGATCGACGACACCGAGCGCACGCAGTGGACCGCGAACGGCAACACGACCGGCCCGCTCTCGGTGGACGGCCTGAAGGTCACGGTCGACCTCGGCGGAACCGAGTCGATCAACGTGAAGTACGTCAACGTCAGCTCGATGCTCCAGTCCGGTCAGAGCCGGTTCACGGCTCTCCGGCAGTTCGAGGTCTGGACGTGCGACGCGAACAAGGGCGCGGACTGCGCCACGGACGGCGGATACACGAAGCGGTACACGAGCCCGGCGAACGCCTTCCCAGGCAACTCGCCGCGGCCCGTCTCCCCGCATCTGCTCCTCCGGACGTTCGACATCCCGAACACGAATGCCACCCACGTGCGGTTCGTCGCCAAGACGAACCAGTGCACGGGCGGCCCGAACTTCGCGGGTGAGCAGGACGCCGATCCGGCGAACAACACCGACTGCACCAACTTCGGCCCGGCGACGACGAAGTTCGTCCGCGCGGCCGAGTTCCAGGTGTTCCGCGCCGAGTCGGACTTCGACGACTAGGCCGAGCGCCTAGCCGAGAACGGAGAGAGGGCCGGCTCGCCGGCCCTCTCTCGTTCCTCGTGGCATGGTCCGGACGATGCCCCGCGTGCTCCTCGTCGTCAATCCGCAAGCGAGCGGCGTCACCGACGCCGCGGTCGAGACCGTGGCCGCTGCGCTCGGCCCCGGCGTCGAAGTGGCGCGAACCGAGCGGCAGGGCCATGCGGTCGAGCTCGTCCGTGACGCCGATGCCGGCGCGGTTGTGGTCTTCGGCGGCGACGGCGCGTTCAACGAGGCGCTGAACGGCCTCCGGCCCGGCCTTCCAATCGGCCTCGTTCCCGGTGGCGGGTCCAGCGTCCTGCCTCGCGCGCTGGGTCTTCCGGGCGATGTGGAGGGTGCGGCCCGGCGGATCGCCGATGCGATTCGCACCGGGCGAACGAGCGAGGTCTCGCTCGGGCGGGTGAACGGCCGCCGCTTCGGGTTCGCAGCAGCGCTCGGCTTTCCGGCGGAGGTCGTGCGTCGCGTGGACGAGCTCGGTCGTGAAGGCGGCCGCCGGCCGCCCGACCGCGCATTCCTGACGACAGCTGCCAGGATCCTGGCCGAACGGCGCGGACGCCTGCAGTCCGAGGTCGAGGTGGACGGGCACGGCCGGACCACATTCGCGCTCGTCGCGAACGGCGACCCGTACACGTACCTGGGCCGGCTGCCGGTGCGTCCCACGCCGCAGGCGCGGTGGGAGGAGGGCCTGGACCTCGTCGGGCCCCGCACGGTCGGCCCGCTGTCGATCCCGCGCCTCGTCGCCGCCGCCATGACCGGCCGAACGCCGAAGACGCGCGGCGTCCTCTACCTTCACGACGTGGACGCGATCGAGCTGCGCGCCGACCGCCCGCTGCCGCTGCAGGTGGACGGGGAGGACCTCGGCGACGTCGAGCGCGCCGAGTTCTCGTCCGAACCAAAAGCGGCGAAAATCCTCCGCTGAGCGTCTAATAAGGACCGTGGCCGCGCCCCCCAGGGACTCCGGATTCGACCCGGTTCGCGCCGGAGGCGCCGTTCTCGCCGTGCTGGCCTTGCTCGCCGTCGTTGCGCTCGCCGCCTCGGCAGGCGGCCCCGCGACCGGCGGCGCGGGCCGCGACCTCGCCGATCCGCTCGCGACCCTGCTCTTCGTGCTCGGCGGCGTCTGGGTCGCCGCGCTCCTCGTCGCCTCCCCGTTGATGACCGGCCTGACGCTGACGGGCGGAGAGCCGAAGCCGCGCCGGTGGCACGGCAACGTCTTCGCCGGGGTGATCTTCCTCACGGTGGTCATCGCCTTGCTCGCAGTCGCCAGGAAGCTACGCCCGGGCGACGGCAACAACAGCGGAGCGGAAGCGCAGACCGGCCCGACCGGGACGAGCCCGGAGGCGACCGGCCGCGTTCCGACCATCGATCCCGCCTCCATCGACTGGCTCGTCGTCGGGCTTGTCTTCGTGGCCGCGCTCGTCGGCTTCGCGATCCTCGCCGCAGTGCTCGTACGGCCGAAGGGCCGGTCGATGCCGGAGCTGGAGGCCCGGAAGGAGCTCGAGCGGATGCTGGACGAGACCCTCGACGATCTCCGCCGCGAGCGCGACCCGAGACGGGCCGTCATCGCCGCCTATGCGCGCATGGAGCGCTCGCTCGGCTCGTACGGGCTTCCGCGCCGACCGGCCGAGGCGCCGCTCGAGTACCTCGGTCGAGTCCTCGCGGAGCTGACCGGCAGCGCGATGGCCGCCCGGCGCCTCACGAGTCTCTTCGAGCGGGCGAAGTTCAGCGAGCATTCCATCGACGCGAGGATGAAGGAGGACGCGATCGTAGCCGTGGGCGCCGTGCGCGACGAGCTGCGAGTCCTCACCGTCGCATGAGCCGAAAGCTCCTCCCGATCCTCGGCTTCGGGCTGCTCGCAACCGTCCTCGCGGCCGGCGCGCTCGTCGCCGCGCCCGAGCGGCGGGAGCTCATCCTCGACCTGTACGTCCTCGCGCTCGGCGGGATCGCAGTCATCCGCCTCGTCGGGCTGATTCGGCGGAGACGGATGCCCGGCGAGCGCTCCGAGTTCGACGACGCGCTTCACGCCGTGCACCGCGCGCCGCTCCGGATCTCGGAGCGAGACAAGCTGGCGCGCGAGGTGCAGCTGGGCATGCAGACGGCGTTCGACCTCCACTACCGCCTCCGGCCGACGCTCGTCGAGATCGCGCACAACCGGCTCGCAGGCCGTGGAATCTCGCTCGAGAACGAGCGGCGGGCGAAGGCCGTTCTCGGTGACGAGGCGTGGGAGCTGTTGCGACCCCACAGGGAGCCGCCGCGGGACCGGAACGCGCCGGGAATCGGAACCGACGACCTCGACCGCCTCGTCGGCGTGCTTGAGAGGATTCAGTAGTGCCCCTGCAAGGAATGCTGCCCCGGCTCTGGTTTGCGAGCACCAAGCCAGAGCGCGCACTCCGACGAGTCAAGGCTAGGCAGCCTTGGCGAGGAGGAGGGTGGGCTCTGGCGCTGCGTGATCGCGGGCCAGAGGCAGGCGTGTATTGCTTGGAGGGGCACTAATGCAGGCCGAGGAGTTCGGCGAGCGCTGCGACCTGATCATCGGCGAGGTCGAGCGCGCCGTGGTCGGAAAGCGCGACGCGCTGGAGCTGGTCCTCCTCGGCGTGCTGGCCGACGGCCACGTTCTGATCGAGGACTACCCGGGGCTCGCGAAGACGCTCATCGCCCGCTCCTTCGCGCAGGTGACGAGCATGGAGTTCGCGCGGATCCAGTTCACGCCCGACCTGATGCCGTCCGACGTGACCGGCGCGTCGATCTTCGACCAGCGAACGACGGAGTTCGAGTTCCGTCCCGGCCCGATCTTCACGAACCTGCTGCTTGCCGACGAGATCAACCGTGCACCGCCGAAGACTCAGGCGGCGCTGCTCGAGGCGATGCAGGAGCGGCAGGTGACGAGCGAGGGCGTGACGCGCCCGCTCGACCGGCCGTTCCTCGTCCTCGCGACGCAGAACCCGATCGAGTACGAGGGCACGTATCCGCTGCCCGAGGCGCAGCTCGACCGCTTCCTGCTCCGGATCGGCGTGGGCTACCCGGATCGGGACCAGGAGTGGCAGATCGTCCAGCGGCGCGTCGAGCGGGAAACGGACGAGGTCGTGCTCGGCCCTGTCGTCAACCGGGAGGAGCTGCTCGAGCTCCAGGGTGCGCTCGAGGGCGTCCACATCGCCGAGTCGGTCGGCTACTACATCGTGGACGTCGTCGCGGCGACGCGCACCGCGGCAGCGATCGAGGTCGGCTCCAGCCCGCGGGGAACCCTCGCGATCCTGAAGCTCGCCCGCGGCCGCGCGCTCATGGATGGACGCGACTTCGTGACGCCGGACGACGTGAAGGCCGTCGCGGTTCCGGCGCTTGCCCACCGCCTCACGCTTCGCCCGGAGCTCTGGGTGCAGCGGATCCCGGCGGAGCAGGTCGTGCGCGACATCCTCGAGCAGGTTCCCACGCCGGCCGCCGAGGACGTCACTCAGACAGCGTCGTGACGCGTACGACCTCGCCGAAGCTGACGGCGTACGCGGGGCTGGCCGCCTTCGGCCTGCTCGCGGCCGTCGCGCTCGGACGCCCGGAGCTCGCCGTGCTCGCGGCCCCCTTCGCGCTCGTCCCTGCTCTCGGCCTCCCGCTCGCTCGCGAGCCGTCGCTGCGGGCATGGTCGATAGTGGGCGCGGAGCGGACGGTCGAGGGCGGCACGGTCGACCTCGAGCTGAACATGCGGGCCGAGGCCGCGGTGCCTCACGTGGAAGTCGCGGTCGTGCTGCCCGAGGGCGCGCGCGTCGTCGAGGGGCCGAACCCCGCGCTGGTGCGCATCGGCGCCGGACAGACCGTCGAGCTCGAGTGGGAGATCGAGTGCGGCCACTGGGGCGCGTACACGCTCGGGGAGGTCGCGATCCGGAGCCGCGACGCGCTCGGTCTCTTCGTCTACGAGCAGAAGGTGGGCGACCGCCGGCCGCTCAAGGTGTACCCCTCGGCCGAGCGGCTCCGCTCCGTGCTGCGCCCACTCGAGACACAGCCGTCGGCAGGGAACCAGGTTGCGCGCGAGCGCGGTGACGGCATCGAGTTCGCCGACCTCCGCCCGTTCGTCCACGGCGACAGGCTGCGGCGGGTCAACTGGCGCGCAACCGCGCGGTCCGGCGAGCTCTGGGTCAACGACATGCACCCGGAGCGGAACACCGACGTCGTCATCTTCCTCGACACGTTCGTCGAGGCGCGGCGCGAGGATGCCGGCACGCTCGACCTCGCGGTGCGAGCGGCCGCGACGCTCGCCGAGCGGTACCTGGCGCACCGGGACCGCGTCGGGCTGGTCGTCTTCGGCGGAATCCTGAACTGGCTCACTCCCGCGACCGGGATCGTCCAGCGCTACCGGATCGTCGACGCGCTGCTCGATGCCGAGATCATGCTCAGCTATGCCTGGAAGGACATCGACGTCGTTCCCCGCCGGACGCTCCCGCCGCAGGCGCTCGTCGTCGCCGTGTCGCCGCTCCTCGACGAGCGCGCACTGGCCGCGCTCGCCGACCTGCGCCGCCGCGGCTTCGACACCGCAGTGATCGAGATCTCGCCCGTTCCGTTCGCGCCGCACACCAAGGACGAGTCGGACCCGCTGGTGGAGCGCCTCTGGCTCTTGCGGCGGGCGGCGAGGCGAACGGCGTTCCATTCGCTCGGCGTGCCGGTCGTCGAGTGGCGCGAGGGCGAGGCGCTGCAGTCCGCGATCGAGGAGGTGGCCGCATTCAGGCGGGCCGCGCATCTCGCACGCCGCTAGTCACGGCGCTGGCGGCCGTTCTGTTCGCTGCCGCCCTGGGCGGGGCTGCGGTCGCGGCAGCCGGGGAGCTTCAGCTGTTGGCCGCAGGCCTCTCCGCGAGCGCGACAGCCGTGCTTGCGGCCGGCCTCTGGCGCGGGCGGTCGATCGTCGTTCCGTGGGTGCTGCTCGCACTCGGCGCCGCTGCGGCTGCGTCGTTCGCGGACGGCGGCGACCCCGCACGCTCTCCCCTCTTCGCAGCCGGGCTGCTCGCTGTGGGAGAGCTCTCGTACTGGTCGCTGGAGACACGGCTGAGCCGTCCGGTGTCCGGCGGAGTCGCCGCCCGGCGCGCCGCTCTTCTGTCCGGCCTCGTCGCGGCCTCGATCGCGATCGGCGCCGTCCTCGTCTCGGTGGCGCGGATCGACGCCGGCGGTGGGCTTGCCCTCGAGGGGGCGGGTGTGGCGGCGGCCGTGGCTCTCGCGGCGGCTGTCCTCGCGCTCAGCCGCCGCGCTGCCTGAGCACCGCCTCGGGTAGATTCGCGGCTGCCATGGCGCATGTCTTGCCCGACGAGCGCGAACTGCGCCGCGTCATCGGCGACGGCGAGGGCATCCCGGACGGCGAGGTCGAGGGGCTCGACGAGAGCGACCTGATTGAGCTCTACCGCTCGATGGTGACGCTCCGAACCTACGACGAACGGTCGGTCGTCTACCACCGCCAGGGCCGGATCGGGACCTACGCGATCTTCTGGAACCACGAGGCGATGCAGGCCGGCTCCGTGTACGCGCTCGAGCGCGGCGACTGGATCTTCCCGAGCTACCGCGAGTCAGCGATCGGGCTCCTGCGCGGGATGCCGGTCTCGACCGTCCTCTCGTGGTGGCGCGGCCATCCCGCCGGATGGTGGAACCCGCTCGACTACAACGTCGCCTCGATCTGCGTCCCGATCGCGACCCACGTCCCGCACGCGGTGGGCCTGGCCTGGGGGAAGAAGCTGCGCGGCGAGCGGGCCGTTGCGATCACGTACTTCGGCGACGGCGCAACGTCAGAAGGCTCGTTCCACGAGGGCGCGAACTTCGCCGGCGTGATGAAGGCGCCCGCGATCCTCTTCTGCAACAACAACCAGTGGGCGATCTCGACGCCGCTCTCGGCGCAGACGGCCGCGGAGACGCTGGCCGACAAGGCGGCCGGCTACGGGATGCCGGGCGCACGCGTGGACGGCGGCGACGTCCTGGCCGTGTACGAGGCGACGCGTGCCGCGGTCGAGCGCGCGCGGTCCGGCGAGGGGCCGAGCTTCATCGAGGCCGTCACCTACAGGACGGCGCCGCACGCGACCGCCGACGACCAGGCGGCGTACATCGACCTCGAGCGCGTCGAGGAGGAAAAGCAGAACGAGTGCGTCGGCCGCTATGAGCGCTACCTACAACGGCTCGGCGTCCTGACGAACGAGCGCGCGGAGGAGATCCGCGGCGAGGCGCTCGAGCGGATGCGCGAAGGGATCGCGGCCGCCGAGGCCGAGCCGCCGGCGGATGTCGATCTCCTCTTTCGCAACGCCTACGTCAATCCGCCTCCTTCGTTCGATGAGGAGCTCGCCGAGCTTCGGAGGCTGCTGCCGTGAGCGAAAAGCTCCTCATCGAAGCCGTGAACGACTGCTTCCACGTCGAGCTCGAGCGCGACGAGAACGTGCTGGTCATGGGCGAGGACGTCGGCCGCGCCGGCGGCGTCTTCCGCGCGACGGCCGGGCTGCGCGACCGGTTCGGGGCGGACCGCTGCGTGGACACGCCGCTCGCGGAGGCGGGCATCCTCGGCACCGCGATGGGCCTCTGCATGGCCGGCTGGCGGCCCGTCTGCGAGATGCAGTACGACGCGTTCAGCTACCCGTGCCTCGACCAGCTGATCACGCACGTCGGGCGCTATCGCTGGCGGACGGGCGGCGCGATGGAGTTCCCGGTCACGATCCGGATGCCGTACGGCGGTGGCGTGCGGGCACCCGAGCTCCACGACGACTCGCCGGAGGCGTACTACGTGCACACGCCGGGAGTGAAGGTCGCGATCCCGTCCACTCCGGCGGACGCGAAGGGGCTCCTGGCCTCGGCGATCCGGGAGCCCGACCCGGTCGTGATCCTCGAGCCCAAGCTCCACTACCGGACGATGCGCGGCGAGGTGCCCGAGGGCGAGTACACGGTGCCGCTCGGCGAGGCGCGACTCGCCCGCGAGGGCACCGACGTCACGCTTGTCGCCTACGGCTCGATGGTGCCGCTCTGCGAGCAGGCGGCGGACGCGCTCGGAGACGAGGCGAGCGTCGAGGTGCTCGACCTTCGCAGCCTGAAGCCGCTCGACGAGGCAGCGCTGCTTGCCTCTGCTGCGAAGACAGGCCGGGTCGTGATCGTCCAGGAGGCGCCCCGGACGGCGGGCTTCGGCGCCGAGCTCGCGGCGATCCTCGCCGAGAAGGCGATCCTCGACCTCCGCGGGCCGGTGATCCGCGTGACGGGCTACGACGTGCCGTATCCCTACTGGCAGATCGAGGACGCCTACATGCCGTCCGTCGAGCGGGTCACGGACGCCGCGCGCAAGCTGCTCCAGTTCTAGATGCAGCGGACGCTCGTGTGGCGCGGCGTCGACGAGCCCCGGATGGAGATCGCCAGGGCCGAGCTCGACGACGGGGCCCTGAGCGCGAGCGGAACGATGATCGGCGTCAGCTACGAGCTGCGGTACGAGCTCGAGCCGGGACGACTTCGGGCCCGGATCGTCGATGGGCCGGAGGTCGACGTCGGCATCGAGCGAACGGACTACTTCGACCTCAACTTCTCGCCGCTGTTCAACACCCTGCCCTTGCTGGACGGCCTCGAGGAGCCGACCGACTTCGTGATGACCTTCGTGCGGGTGCCGAGTCTGGAGGTCGAGCGCTCCGAGCAGCGGTACGAGCCGCTGGGCGAGCGACTCGTGCGGTACAGCTCGGGCGATTTCGTCGCCGAGGTCGAGTTCGACGAGGACTGGTTCGTCACGCGGTACCAGTGGCTCGCCGAGCGGGTGGGCTGATGGCCCTGCACGAGCTGCCCTGCGAGCCCTGGGCGCTGCACGGGCACTTTTCGCACGAGCTCCAGCCCGTCCTTTCCGTGGATCCCGGCGACACGGTCTTGATCTCGACGCCGAACCATGCGTGGGACGTCGAGCCCGACGAGCGGCTCCAGGCGCGGAGCCCGGACGTCGACACCGGCCACGCGCTCGCGGGCCCGATCGAGGTGCGCGGCGCGAAGGCGGGTCAGACGCTCGTCGTCCGCATCGAGGAGGTACGGCCCGCGCACTGGGGTGTGACGCACGGCGGCGAGAACCATGCGGTCTACTGGGACCTCCGTGCGGGGATCGGACGCGCACTCGACCGCGAGCTCGACCTGAAGCCGTTCCTCGGCGTCATGGGCATGCCGCCGCCGGAGCCCGGCGTCCACTCGACGATTCCGCCGCGGCGCTGGGGCGGGAATCTCGACTGCAAGGAGCTCGTCGCGGGCTCGACGCTCTACCTCCCGATTCCGGTTGACGGTGCGCTCTTCTCGGCCGGCGACGGGCACGCCGCTCAGGGCGACGGCGAGGTCTCCGGAACCGCGATCGAGACGCCGGCGCAGGCGCGGCTGACGCTCGACGTCGAAGAGGAGCTTCGGCTCGAATGGCCCGTCGCTCGGGTTCGGGGCGCCTGGCTCGCGTTCGGCCTTGACGAGCATCTCGGACGGGCGGCGAGGATCGCGGTCGACGGGATGGTCGCGCTCATGGGCCGCGAGCTCGGGGTGTTCGGCGGCGACGCGCTCGTCCTCGCGAGTGTCGGCGTCGACCTCCGCGTGACGCAGGTCGTGAACGGGACGCTGGGCGTCCACGCGGTCCTGCGGGACGACGCCTTCCGTTGAGCGAGCGCCTCCGGCTCTGGCTCGAGCGCGGGCCCGTCCGGCTACTACCTCCGGGATGCGGCGACGGGCGAGCCGGTGCGCTGGGAGGACGAGCGGATCCGGGTCGTGCCTGCCGCCGGCGTGTCCTATCGGCCCGAGGCGCTTCCAGACCCGTCCTTCGAGCCGGGCCGACGGCTCGTGCTCGTCCCCGAGCCGGAGAACGAGCACGACCCGAATGCCGTCGCGATCTGGAACGAGGAGCGGACGCTGCAGGTCGGCTATGTGCCGCGCGACGTAGCGCCGGAGTTACGCGGCGACGAGCAGGCCGTGTCGCTGTGGCGCGTCGAAGGCGGCCTCCGCGTCCTGATCGCGCCGGCAGACGCCTGGCTCGGGACGCCGCGCTCGTGAAGCTCACGATCCGCCCGGCCACGCCCGAGATGTTCGCCGAGCTCCGAACCTGGCGGTACGAGCCGCCGTACGACTTCTACGACGGCGATGCCGAGCCGGTGCGCAACCCGGAGCGGTGGTACGAAGCACGAGACGAGGCCGGCGCACTTGTCGGCAACTTCTACTTCGAGGAGAAGGGCGACGCGCTCGAGATCGGTCTTGGACTGCGGCCGGATCTGACCGGCCGCGGGCTCGGACTCGATTTCCTTCTCGCGGGGATCGATTTCGGCCGCCGGCGCTTCGGCCTTCGCCCGCGTGATCCTCAACGTGCCGACGTTCAACGAGCGGGCGATCAAGGTCTACGAGCGGGCGGGGTTTCGCGAGACCGGCCGTCACATGCGGCAATTCGACCGGTGGGGCGCCGTCGAGTTCGTCGAGATGGAGGAGTCGACCGCGCCCGGGTAGGTTTCGGCGGCCATGCCGTACGAGTTCAAGCTGCCGGATCTCGGCGAGGGCCTGACCGAGGGCGAGATCGCACGCTGGCTCGTCGAAGTGGGACAGGAGATCGCCGAGGACGACCCGCTCGTCGAGGTGCAGACCGACAAGACGACTGTGGAGATCCCGTCGCCCGCGGCTGGAAGGGTCGCGTCCATCCTGGTCGAGGCCGGAAAGGTCGTCCCTGTCGGAACCGTGCTCGTCGTCATCGGAGAGGACGGTGTCATGCCCTCTGTGGAGGACGAGCAGCCGCGCGCAGAACCGGCGCCGCAGCAGCAGGCGACGCTCGACACGACCAAGGTGCGTGCAACGCCGCTCGTACGCAAGGTCGCGCAGGAGCTGGGCGTCGACCTTGCCGGGCTCGAAGGGACCGGTCCGCAGGGGCGCATCACCGAAGAGGACGTGCGCAGCGCGGCCACGTCCCGGGGTCAGACCCCAGGACCTGGCTCGGAGGGACGGCGGGAGCCGCTTCGCGGCGTCCGGCGGCTGATCGCCGAGCACATGACTCGCGCGCACCGCGAAGTCCCGCCGGTCACCTGGGTCGAGGAGTGCGACTTCGGGTCCGTCGACCTGAAGCTGCTCGTCCCGACCGTGCTGAAGGCGACGGCCCAGGCGTTGCAGGAGTTCCCCGAGCTGAACGCGCGGCTCGAGGGCGACGAGATCGTCTACCTCGACCGCTACGACCTCGGCGTCGCCGTGCAGACCGACCAGGGCCTCGTCGTCCCGGTGGTCCGCGGCGTCGACTCCAGTTCGGTCGAGGAGCTGGACGTGGAGGTTCACCGCCTCGCGGAGTCCGCCCGGGCCGGGACGCTCGCGGCGGAGGAGTTGCGCGGCTCGACCTTCACGGTCACGAGCGCGGGAAAGCTCGCCGGCCTGTTCCAGACGCCGATCGTGAACCACCCGGAGGTCGCGATCCTCAGCCTGGGCCGGATCGCCGACCGCCCGGTCGTCCGGGACGGAGAGATCGTCGTGAGGCCGGTCGGCTACGTGGCGCTCACGTTCGACCATCGTGTGGTCGACGGCGCCCGGGCGGCGGAGTTCGGGCTCGCCGTTCTCCGCCGCCTCGAGGTGCCTGCCGCTAGCTAGTCGTGGTCGTGGTGTTTCGGCCGATTCTGGCCGCGGACCTCGCCGCCGGGCGCGCGCCCGGTGGGCGGCGTTCCTGCCACGCCGGTGTGCACGTTCGTGTACGTCTCGCCCTTCCGCATCGCGCGAAGGAGGTCGACGAAGTTGCCCGGCTCGACTCCCTGGCCGGCCGGTCCGGTGATGTCAGCCGCTTCGATGCTGCCCTCGACCGTTCCGTCGGGGCCCGGAGCACACGCCGGCTGCGTCGTGCCGCCGCAGAGCCAGGCGCTGATGCCGCCGGACTCGTGGCGCGAGCCGATGTGGATATGCGCCATGAACGCCGGGCCTTCGAGGTCCTCGTACGTCAACTTGAAGTCGATTCTGGTCGCGCTGACGACCTTGGCGCGGAACGAGCCCTTGCCGGTCGTCACCTGCGACGGATCCTCTTCCCACCCGTTCAGGCGGGCGGAGAAGCTCTTCGAGTCGCCCTTGCCGTGGCCTCGGTCGGCGAAGGCGACCGCGGAAACCGCGAGCACCCCAACGACGACAGCGAGCCCGAGAAGCACAACCTTCCTCATCTCCCCCTCCTTGGTCGTTTCGACAGGGTTACGGGAACCACGTTAATTCAGATCGGTCAAGGAGCTGGACGCGAGGCAGCGACGGCGCCCGGGCGGCGGAGTTCGGGCTCGCCGTTCTCCGCCGCCTCGAGGTGCCTGCCGCTAGCTAGTCGTCACCGTCGTCTTACTCGAACGGTGGCGGGCCGGTGTACTCCTTCTGGTCTCGATCGCCGATCTGGCCGCGGATCTCGCCGCCGCCGAACTTCGTCGAGTGGACATTCGCGTAGGTGTGTCCAACCAGCACCGCTGCCTTGAACTCGTCCCAGTTGCCGGCTTCGATGCCGCGATCCGGGACTCCGAGTTGCACGTCGCCCGCTGTGAGGGTGCCGCTAACCGTGCCGCCTACGGGCCCGAATGCCGGGCACGTCGGGAACGGCGGAGACCCCGGAGGCCGAGCAGGCGGGACCGGCCCAGCGGCCGGGTCACCGTCGCAGAGCCAGACCTGGATCGGCCCGTTCGCCGCCCTCTGGGCGAAGTGGATGTGCGCCTGCGTCACAGGCGTCTCGATACCGCGGTAGCTGAGGACGTAGTCCGCGGTGTCGTCCTTGTTGAACTTGATGTGGAAGCTGCCGAAGCCGGTCGTCGAGATCGACGTGACTTCCTGGTACCCGTTCAGCCGGGCGCCGTTGTTGCTGCTCCCGTCGTCGTCGTCCGCCGTCGCTGCGGCCCCGACCCCCAAAACGCCGATCGCGACGAACGCGAGGATGACAACCTTCCTCATCTCCCCTCCTTGGTCGGTTGGAGGGAGTTACGGAAGTCCGCGCCGATTGGTTCTTCGCCAGGCCCTCCAAAGGTGCGGAACGGCTCCCTGCGGCTAGGAGCCGCCCCGCATACCTGGTCTCCCCCGGCCTTCGAGCAGCCCAAACCTCCCCGCGTACACTGGCCGCCTGATGGCTGACGTCTACTGGATCGGCGTCTTCCTGGGCCTCGGGCTCGGGGTCGGGATCCTCCTCGCAGGAGTGCTCGGCGGAACGCGGGCGGGCCTGCTCGTGGCGATCGCGCTCGCCGCCGTGGTGGCTTTCGCGCTTGGGATCTGGCTCGGCGACGAGCCCGACGCGGCGGCCGGAGCGCTCGGCGGGATCTTCGGCGCCGTCTCCGCAGGGGAGATCGTGCGCGGAGCTCTGCGACGCGGCGGTGCACGCCTCGGAACCGCCCTCCTGGTCGCCGGAGCAGCCGTGACAGTGGCGGTGCTCGCCCTCATACCGCTTGTCGGCTACCTCGAGTTCCTCGCGCTGCCCGTCCTTGCCATCCGGCTGCGCCGCCGCCGGCCGGAGCGCTACGCCGGGCTCCGCACGCTCGCGGACTGATGACTCGCAAGCTGATCCTCGTCGTCATCGACGGGCTGACGCCGGAAGTCTTCGAGCAGGCCGTCGAGCGGAGGACGGCCCCGATGCTCGCCGCGCTCCACGAGGCCGGAAGCTACGGCCGGGCGGCGTCCACCTTCCCCTCGCTGACGCCGGTCTGCATGGCCACGCTCGCGACCGGGGCGCATCCAGACGTGCACGAGATCCCGCATCTCGTCTGGTACCACCGCGGGGAGGGACGGCTGGTCGAGTACGGCTCGTCCTTCGGGGCGATGCGGGCCGCGGGAACCCGGCGCGCGATCCGCGACGCGATCGTCGAGATGAACGCGCACCACCTCTCGCGCAACGCCACGACCGTGTTCGAGTCGCTCGAGGACGCCGGTCTCACCGCTGCGGCCGTGAACACTCCTTGCTACCGGGGGCGGACGCGGCACATTCCGACCGTGCCCGGGCTCGTGCGCCCGGTGGACGGCCCGCGCCGCTTCTTCTACTTCAGCCTGTTCGAGTCCGACGTCACGGGTGCGCCGCTCGCGATCAAGACCCGCACGGGCGGGTCGATCGACGCCTATGCGGCCGCAGTCGGCCGCTGGCTCGTGACGCGGGACGGCTTCGACTTCCTCTTCTACTACCTGCCCGACTACGACTACGCCTCCCACGCGCTCGGCCCCGGCGGCGCGGAGGAGGCTCTCCGTCGCAGCGACCGCGCCGTGGGCGCCCTCGCGGAAGCGGCCGGCGGCCTGGACGAGTTCCTGCAGCGGTACGCGGTCGTGGTGTGCTCGGATCACGGCCAGACGCACGTGGACCGGGTGGCGCGACTCCAGGACTGGGTCGGCGGCGAGGGCCTGGTCACGGCGTCGAACCGGGCGGGCATGGTCTACACGGACAATCCGCGCAGGGTTGCCGAGCGGCTCGCGCAGGAGGACGCCGTCGACATCGCGCTGTTCACGCGAGGACGGCGCCGCGGTGGCGCTGAGGGACGGCGGCGAGCTCGCGCTCGGTGCGGACGACGGCGGCTGGCAGGGCCGCGCGCGGCACGCGCTCGCCAACCGCAACGCCGGCGACGTGCTGGTCTCCGCGGCCGAGGGCGTCGAGTTCGCCGACCTCGGCGGCCGCCACCACGCGGGCGGCGGGTCGCACGGCTCGCTGCTGGAGGGCGACTCGCTCGTCCCGATGCTCGTCGTCGGGGCCGAGGAGCCGCCGCCCCTGGAGATCGCCGGCGTCGCGCCCTTCGTCCTCCGGCATTTCGGGATCGAGGTTCCGGCGTATGCCCGCGCCGCCTGAGATCCGGCTCCGCCGGATGGTCGACGAGCAGCTGCGCGGGCGCGACATCGCAGACACGCGGGTCCTCGAGGCGATGGAGCATGTCCCGCGTGAGGCGTTCGTCCCAGCCGACTTGCGGCGGCGCGCGTACGACGACGCCGCGCTGCCGATCGGCTCCGGCCAGACGATCTCGCAGCCGTACATGGTCGCCCGGATCCTCGAAGGGCTCGGGCTCGACGGGGACGAGCGCGCGCTCGACGTCGGCACCGGCTCGGGCTACCAGGCTGCAGTGCTCGCCCAGCTCGCCCGGGAGGTGCACTCCATCGAGCGAATTCCCGAGCTCGCCGAGCAGGCACGGCGCAACCTCGAGACCGCCGGGATCGACAACGTCGAGGTCCACGTCGGCGACGGGTCGCGCGGCCTGCCCGAGCATGCGCCCTTCGACGCGATCGCGGTCGCGGCGGCCGCGCCCGAGGTCCCGAATGCGCTCTATGACCAGCTCAAGGTCGGAGGCCGTCTCGTGGTGCCGGTCGGGAAACGGCACGGCCAGCGCCTCGAGGTCATCGTGCGCAGCCCGGAGGGGCCGGCCGTGATCCGCTCGGTGCCGTGCCGCTTCGTCCCGCTCCTCGGCGAGGAGGGGTTCGAGGGGTGACCGACGCCCGCGCCCGGGTGGTGATTCGTGGGCGGGTGCAGGGCGTCTTCTTCCGCGTCGAGACCCGGGACCGGGCTCGCTCGCTCGGCCTTGCCGGCTGGGTGCGCAACAACCCGGACGGGACGGTGGAGGCCGTGTTCCAGGGCGACCGCGACCGGGTCGACTCGATGATCGCCTGGTGCCGCCGAGGCCCGGCCGCGGCACACGTGGAGGACGTCGAGGTCGCGTGGACCGAGCCGGGCGACGAGCGCGGGTTCGCGACTCGCTGAACGGGAACACTCGTCTCGGTGGAACAGCTGCTGCAGCGACCGGTGAGCCTGCACGGCGTGCGGGTCGGACACGTCGTCGACGTGATCCTGGAGTCGTCCGAGGGGCACCCGATGGGGCTCGAGGTGCGCTGCCTGGACGGCCGCCACCGCTTCCTGCCCATGGCCGCGGCGACGCCCGCCGGCGCCGAAGTCGTGATCGACTCCCCCTTCGCGCTGCTCGAGACGGACGAGCTCGAGTTTTACCGGGAGCGCGGCGTCTCGCTTCGCGACGGCCGCGAGTCCGCCGCTTAGCTACGCTCGCGCGGCCGTGTCGCGCTCCTTCTCATCGACGATTGCCGTTGCGGGTGGCCGCGCCGGCGCGGCGCTCAAGCGGCCCCACAACTGGGTCCAGCTTGCGAAGTTCTGCACGGTCGGCGCGACCGGCTACATCGTCAACCTCGCGGTGTTCTCCGCGCTCGTGCTCTGGGCCGACTGGCATCACCTCCCGGCCGCGACCGCGTCGTTCCTCGTCGCCGTCACGAACAACTACACGTGGAACCGCCTCTGGACGTTCGCAGGCCAGCGCGGGCATGTCGCCTATCAGGGCATCCGGTTCCTGATCGTCGCCGTCTGCGCGCTGGGGGCGAACCTGCTGATCCTCGAGACGCTGATCGCGCTCGGGCTGGAGAAGATCCCGGCGCAGGCGATCGCGATCATCCTCGTCACCCCGCTGAACTTCGTCGGCAACAAGCTCTGGAGTTTTCGGAGAAAGTCCTAACGGACTTTCTCCGAGGGATGAGGCTGCGTGCGCGTCCTGGCCGTAGTCCTTCTCGCCCTGGCAGTCGCTCCTCCTGCGCAGGCCGCGGAGGCAAGACTCTCCGAAGCAGAAGCGACGGCCCCGTTCCTCCGGCACCCGAAGGTCGCGGACTGGCTCGACCGCTATCCCGTCAGGGGCCGCGTCACCGACGCGACCTACGACTCGGACACCGGCTCGTGGACGGTTCACGTCTGGTGGGAGGAGGCCGGCGAGATCGCGACCGGCAAGGTGAGCGATTCCTCGAGGCGCGTGACGGAGGCGTGGACCGGCCCGCAGGTGGCATGGAAGATGGCGCGCGGCTACGACGGCGCCTTCGGCGGGAAGTCGATCAACCGGCTCGACGTCTGGCTCGTGCTCTGTGCGGTCTTCCTGCTCGGGCTCGTCGACTGGCGCCGACCGCTCGGCCTTCGCACGCTAGACCTCGTCGCGCTGCTCTCGTTCTCGGTCCCGCTCTGGTTCTTCAACGACGGAAACGTGTTCGCGAGCATGGCGCTCGCCTACCCGCCGATGGTCTACCTCCTCGCCCGCATGGTGTGGGTCGGCCTCCGGGGCAGGAGCGGATCGACGGGCAGCGTGGTGTGGCCGGTGTGGATCTTGCTCGCAGCGACCGTCTTCCTCGCCGGCTTTCGGATCGGGCTCAACCTCGAGGACTCGAACGTGATCGACGTCGGCTACTCGGGCGTGGTCGGCGCGCACCGCATCGCGAACGGCGAGATGCCCTACGGCCACATGCCCGCACAGGGGAAGCTCCGCAAGTGCGGAGACGCGGATGCCGAGGGCGAGGTGCGGGAGCGGATCCAGACCAACGGCCGCTGCGAGTCCTCAAACGAGCGCGGCGACACGTATGGCCCGGTCGCCTACATCGCCTACGTGCCCGGGTACGCGCTCCTGGGCTGGAGCGGGAAGTGGGACGACCTGCCGGCAGCGCACTTCACGTCGATCGTGCTCGACCTGCTCGTGATGATCGGCCTTGCGCTCGTCGGCCGTCGGTTCGGCGGCCTCCGGCTCGCGGCCGTCCTCCCCTTCGCCTGGGCCGCCTACCCCTTCACGCAGTACGTGTCGAGCTCGAACACGAACGACGCGCTGCCGGCGCTGTTTCTCGTCTGGGGCTTCTGGCTCGCGTCGTCGAGCTTCGCCCGCGGCGCCTTCACTGCGCTTGCCGCGTGGACGAAGTTCGCGCCGCTGCTGGTCGTGCCGCTCTGGGCGTCGTACCCCGACGGGCTTCGCCGGCCGCGCGCGGTCTCGGTCTTCGTCGCCGGTTTCGTCGCCGCCACGCTGGCGTCGTTCTCGATCCTGCTGCTGGAGCCGAGCCCGCTCGACGCCGCGCGGGTCTTCTGGAACCGGACGTTCGGCTGGCAGCTCGGCCGCGAGTCGCCGTTCTCGATCTGGGGCTGGGGCCAGTACCACGCCGAGGGCATCCCGGACCTGCATCTCGTCCAGCTGCCGTTGATCGGCCTCGTGCTTGCCGGCTCGGTCGCGGTCGCGTTCTGGCCGCGCACGAAGTCACCCCTCCAGCTCGCCGCGTTGACCGGTGCGCTCCTGCTCGGCTTCCAGCTGGTGCTGACGCACTGGTTCTTCCTCTACATCCCGTGGTTCTTCCCGTTCATCGCCTTCGCCGTTCTCGCGCCGGTCGCGCGGCGGGAGCCCGAGGAGGCGGTCGAGCCTGAACGCCCGGTTCCAGAGCTGGTTCCGACCGGCTAGCGCAGTCGCGGTCTTCGTCGTCTCGTGGGTGCTGCTCCACGAGGGCTTCTACGAGCGGGACCAGATCGTGGACACGCCGATCTACCAGCGATACGGCGAGGCGATGGCGGACGGGCAGGTGCCGTACCGCGACTTCGCCGTCGAGTACCCGCCTGCGGCGCTCCCCGTCTTCAGGCTGCCGGTCGAGGGAGGGGACTACGGCGCGACGTTCGAGGGGCTGATGGCGGCCGCCGGCGTCGGCGTCGTCCTGCTGGTCGCCGCCCTGACGACCTCCTGGTGGGCCCCGCTCTTCGTCGCCGTCTCTCCGCTGCTGCTCGGCTCGGTCGTCCTCAGCCGCTTCGACCTCTGGCCCGCGCTGCTGACGGTCGCGGCGCTGGCCGTCTTCCTCGCCGGCCGGGTCCGCCTCGGCCTCGGCACGCTCGGCCTTGCGACGGCGGCGAAGGTGTACCCGGCCCTGCTGGCGCCGCTCCTCGTCGCCCACATCTGGAAGACGCGCGGCCGGCGCGAGGCGCTCGTCAGCGGCGGCGCGTTCGTTGCCGTGATCGCCGCGATCGTCGTTCCCTTCGCCGTCCTGTCGCCGGGCGGCGT
Source organism: uncultured Actinomycetes bacterium (assembly GCA_963733215.1). GTDB lineage: Bacteria > Actinomycetota > Thermoleophilia > Gaiellales > Gaiellaceae > JACDAN01. Next base: position 1,979 of record CAVTCN010000024.1, on the reverse strand, counting down.
CTGGGACGCGTTCTGGGTGCAAGCGGGGCGCCCGCTCCAGATCGAGAGCCTCGGCTCGGGGATCCTGCTCGCCGCGCACCAGCTCTTCGGCCTCGACCTGACCATGGAGTCGAGCCACGGCTCGCAGAACCTCGACGGCGGCGCGGCGAGCGCGCTCGCGGTCTTCTCGACAGTGCTCCAGGTCGCCGCGGTGATCGCGGTCTGGGTCTGGTACGCCCGCGGCCCGGCCGATCGTGACCGGCTCCTCCGCGCCTGCGCCGCCGCGGTCTGCGCGTTCATCGTCTTCGGCAAGGTGCTCTCGCCGCAGTTCCTGATCTGGCTGATCCCGCTCGTTCCGCTCGTCCGCGGTCGGCGCGGCCTGGCCGCGACGGGGGTGCTCGCCCTCGCGCTGGTCCTCACGCAGCTGTGGTTTCCGTACCGCTACTGGGAGCTGGCGCTCGAGTTCGACTCGCTCGCCTCGTGGCTCGTCCTGCTCCGCGACCTCACGCTCGTCGCGCTCCTCGCCGTGCTCACTCTTCGAGCGCCCGGCGCACGAGCTCGCAGCGCGTAGCCCGTCCGTCGTCGCCGCACTCGATCAGGCAGCCCTCGAGTCGGACGTCGCCCTGGGCCGTCTTGAACCGCACCGGCATCCCGGTTCGCAACTGCTTCACGACCAGCTCCGTGACGACGCCGATGACCGAGTCGTGCGGTCCGGTCATGCCCGGCGTCCGTGACCGCGGCCGTGCCGCCCGGGGTGACGCGCGCGTCGTTCGTCTGGATGTGCGTGTGCGTCCCGATCACGGCCGTGACCTTCCCGTCCAGGTCGGCGGCCATCGCGACCTTCTCGCTCGTCGCCTCCCCGTGGAAGTCGACGAGGATGACCGGCGTCCGCCGCCGCGCCTCCTCCACGAGCTCGTCGACCAGCTCCCATGGGCCGTGCGGCGGCGCCAGGAAGAGCTGGCCGAGCAGGTTCACGACGGCGACCGTCTGCCCGTCGCGGCTCTCCGCCGAAGGTCAGGCCTTTCCCGGGCGCGTGCACGGACAGGTTCGCGGGCCGGATCACCCGGTCGGACTCCCCGAGGTAGCCGGCGATCTCTGGCCGGCGGAAGGTGTGGTTCCCCAGCGTGATCACGTCCGCGCCCGAGGCGAGGATCACCTCGGCGAGGCGCGGCGTGATCCCGAGCCCGTCCGCGGCGTTCTCGCCGTTCACGACGCAGAAATCGATGTCCAGCTCCTCGCGCAGGCCCGGGACCAGGCGCTCGACGGCCCGCCGGCCCGGCGCGCCGTTCACGTCGGCGACGAAGAGAATCCTTATTGGACGCTGAGAGTTGCGGCGGGGTGGACTTCGAGCGACACGTGGTTGCCCGCGTCCTGGGTGTACCGGGCGAGGGTCTGGCGCTCGAAGCGCGAGAAGTCCATGACCGTGCCGAGCTTGGAGCTCGACGCCGTGACCGCGGCTCCGACCGTCAGCGCCGGATCGGTCCTCAGGTGCGTGAGCGAGACGACGAGGGACGGCTCGCTCGAAGGCTGGATGTCGACCCGGGATCCGAGCCGCTTGCCGGAGATCACGTAGTCGCTGATCCCGACCACCACGCCGTCGGCGGGTGCGTAGACGTCCGTGCCCGGTGCGGCGCCCACGTCGAGGACTGCGTTCGCGGGCCCGTCGCCGCCGAGCTGGTACCAGGCGAGGCCCGCCTTGTCGCCGCCGGTGAGCCTGCGCACGAGGCGCGCGAACAGTCCCTTGTTTGCCTGCTCGCCGACCGGTTCGAGCGGCAGGGCGCCGTTGTCGACCGCGTGGTAGCCCACCGCGGTGATGCGCTGCTGGGCGACCGGAAGGCGCAGCTGGAGCGAGTTGTGCACCGCGACGACCTGCGGCTGCGGCGGCCCGGTCGGGAGCAGCCGCTGCGCCGGAGCGGGCGCCGTCGAGACCGTCTGCGCAGGCGTCCCCCACCCGAACGCCGACAGCAGCAGCGTGACGACGACGGCTGCGCAGACGAGCA
>CAVTCN010000023.1:0-76526 GCA_963733215.1 uncultured Actinomycetes bacterium | reverse complement strand
CTTCGCGGACGCGAACTGCGCCTCAGGGCCGCTCGTGACCCGGTCGACGTAGATCGGGATTTCGAGCGGGTTACCAGCGAGCGTCGTCTGGATCACCCAGACGGCCTCGTGGCGGACGCCCCCTCCGCAGGGGGAGGTGAGATACGCGCCCGGATCCCGGGCGATCACGGTTCCCTGGATGGGCACGCGTGCGTTGGCGAGCGCGCGGACGAGGACGATTCCCTCGAGGTCGCCGATTGTCGTGCCGGGCGCCTGCGTGAGCGTGACGCCGTAGCCGAGCGGTGCGTAGATGTTCAGGACGCCCGTTGCGTCGTCGTTCTGATCCTGGCCGACCCCGATGACGACGGGGCCACCGCTCCCGGTGGAGTGGCTGGTGCCGGCCACGAGCAGCGACGGGTTGTATGCAGCGAGCGCATTGCCTCCGAAAGCGAGCGCAAGAGCGCAGGCAGACAGAAGCAGGACGAAGCGGATTGATTTGGTCAAGAGACCCCCTTTCAGAGGGGTGAGACGGAAATTGCGCGAATCAGTTGCGGATTTCTTCCCGGCGAGCGGCCGCCGAACCCTCTCGCGGGATCAGCGAGCCGCCAGGAGGCGGCCGAACGGTACCCACTGGCCCTTCGCGCTGTACCGGAAGAGCTTGGCCCGGGCGATGGGGAAGTAGTTGCGGGGCGACGTCCGGACTGCGACGCCGGGGAGGAGAAACGGGTTGTCCGTCTGGTTCAGGTGCGAGACCGCCCGCTGGAGCCCGGCCCGGCTCAGGTTCCGGCCCGACTTGCGCAGCGCGTGCACCATCGAGTGCGCCACCGCCATTCCGTAGTAGTGGTAGACGTCAGTCGCTTTCCGCCCTGGGAGGTAACGGCGCATGATCTGGCGGTAGAGGCGCACGGCCGGATCGCGGTTCCACGTCGGCGACGTCGGGTCCTTGAGGTAGCCCATGCTGATCGTCCCGGCCGTCGCGCGGGCGTTCGTGTTCAGCCGGATCAGCTGCATGATCGACGGCTCGATCGAGACCGAGCTGATGAAGGTGCGCGGCCTCCAGGCCTGGCGGTGCGCCGAGAGGAAGGCCTGGATCGCGAAGCCGGGCGTGGCGAAGAGCATGAACGTGTTCGCACCCGAGCGCTTGAGCTGGGAGATCTGCGACGTGACGTCCGTGTCCGTCGTCTCGTAGGTGCGGACGGCCACGATCCGGCTGGCGCGCCGGCCGAGCCCGCGCCGCAGCCCCTTCGTCAGGTCGCGGCCGTAGTCCGTGTTCTCGTAGAGCACCGCGATCCGGGCGCGTGGCATCGAGGCGACGACGTAGCGCCCGTAGATCGCGCCCTCGCCGACGAAGCTCGGGAGGTAGCCCATCGACCACGGGTAGCGCCCGCGCTCGGCGTGGAACGTGCTCGCGCCGGTGCCGGTGAAGACCTGTGGGACGCGCACCTGGTTCAGGTAGGGGCGAACGGCGATCGCATGCTCGGTGCCGATCGAGTTGAAGATCGCGAAGACGCGGTCCTGCTGGACGAGCCGGCGGGTCTGGTCGACGGTGCGAGCGACCTCGAAGCCGTCGTCGACGTACTTGTAGCGGATCTTCCTGCCGAAGACGCCTCCGCGGTCGTTGACGTAGCGGAAGTAGGCGTCGGCGCCGGGCGCGACCGACGCGAAGGCCGCGGCAGGCCCGGTGAGCGGCACGGTCCCGCCCAGGAGGATCGAGTTGCCGGTCAGGCCCGGGTCGGCCGCCGAGCCTGCGTGGGCGCCCGGCAGCGCGACGAGCGCGGCGAAGGCGAGGACGGCGAGTGCCGCTCTCAACGCGAGACCGGCCGGCGGAGGACGGGCAGGACGATCCTCGCCTCGCCGACGGAGAGCCGCGAGGCGCCCTCCGGGCCGGCGAGGTAGAGCAGGTTGCTCGGGCTCTGCGCGGTCGAGACACCGGCCAGGGTGAGTCGGAACCGCGAGCCGCGCGGGATCGTCGTCGCCTGGCTCAGCAGGCGGATGGTGAGGTTCCGGGTCGTCGAGCGCAGCGTCGTCGTCGGGACGCCGCCCTGGCTGACGACGATCTCCTCGCCGCGCGGCGTGAGCGCCGAGAGCACGGCGACGAGGTGCGACCAGCCGGTCGGCGTCGACGCCTTCACGGACACGAGCGCATGGCCGAACGTCTCGTTGAGGCGCCGCGTCGGCGCCACGGTCCGGACGACCTTGCCGATCCCGTCGATCGTCCGCCGGCCGCGGAACTTGAGCCGGAGAACCTTCCGCGCCGGGACCTGCGACGCCTGGTAGGTGCGAGAGCGCCACGGATCCGGCGCGAGCTCGATCCGCGGCCGCCTGTCGATCCCGTTCAGCTGGCCCTTCAGGAACCGGTCGAACCACATCCGAATCTGGCCGAAGTAGTACGGCTGCTCGGCGGGCGGGTTCGCTGATGGCGCATGCCCGAGGCCCCCGAGGTAGAGCCGCTTCGGGCCGCGCAGGCGGCCGAACGCCGACAGGGCCTCCTGCATGTCGAACGCGTAGTCACGGCGTCCCTGGAGCATGAAGACGGGCGTCCGGATCCTGCCGAGGTCGGCCCGGACGGAGCGCTGCGCGGCGAACTCGCGGATCGCTGCGTCGTTGCGGCCCTGCAGCGCGTCGTCCCTGAGCGCGGTGACCGCGGGATCCCACCGTTCCGGCGGCAACAGGTTGTGGAAATACGCGATGAGGCCGGACTTGACGAGGCCCTGCGGGAGCAGGGCGTCGTAGAGGCTCGTCCACGTCATCACGGGGACTGCGGCGGCGAGGCGTGTGCCGGGCGCGGTCAGCAGCTTCCACACGGAGCCGCCGCCCAGCGAGAAGCCGAGCGCGCCGACTCGCGCGTCGGCCACGCCCGGCCGGAGGCGCAGCCACTGGAGCGCGGCGGCGTAGTCGGCGACCTCCCGCGGCCCCACGAGCGAGGAGACGCCGCCGGAGGCGCCGTGCCCGCGCGCATCCACCGTGAGGACGACGTAGCCGTGTGGCGCGAGGTGCGCCTCGGCGACGGCGTTCATCACGCTGCGGTCCTGTCCGAGCCCGTGGAGCGCGAGAACGGCCGGCCACCCTCCCTGCGGCGGCGCGCCGTCGGGCGAATAGAGCGTCGCGGCGAGCGAGACTCCGTCGCCCATCGCGAGCGTGTGCTCCGTCTTCGTGAACGCGTGCGCGGCGCTCGCCTGGAAGACGAAGAAGACTGCGACGAGCAGGAGAAACCGGCGACCCACGGCGAAAGAGGGTAGATCACGTTCGGCGGTTCTTACAATCACTTGATGAATTCGCGGCCGATCGGCGTCTTCGACTCGGGCATGGGCGGGCTGACCGTCCTCCACGAATGCCTGGTGACCATGCCGCACGAGGACTTCGTCTACCTCGGCGACGGCGCGCGACTGCCGTACGGCCCACGGCCGCTCGACGAGGTGCGCCGGTTCTCGCTCGAGATCGCCGGCTACCTCGCTGCCCAGGGCGTGAAGCTGATCCTCGTCGCCTGCAATACGGCGACCTCGGCGGCGCTGCCGGATCTCCAGGAGCGGATCTCCGTCCCCGTCGTCGGCGTGATCACCCCGGAGGCGCACGCCGCCGTCCAGGTGACGCGAAACCGGCGCATCGGCCTGATGGCGACCGAGGCGACCGTCGCCGCCGGGCGGTACGCGGAGCTCGTCCACACGCTCGACGCCGGAACGCGCTTCTTCCCGCTCGCCTGCCCGGAGCTGGTGCCGCTGATTGAGGGCCCCGAGCCGTTCGGGGCCGAGACGACGGCCGCCGTCCGCCGCTACGCCGAGCCGCTCAAGGAGGCAGAGGTGGACACCGTGATCCTCGGCTGCACGCACTACCCGCTGATCCGGCCGATCTTCCAACGGGTCTTCGGGCGTGACGTGACGCTCGTCTTCTCGGCGGAGGAGACGGCCCGCGAGGTGGCGGAGACGCTCAGCCGGAAAGGCATCGAGAACGACCCCAAGCGCGAAGGCGGCTACCGCTTCCTGACGACCGGCGACATCGACCGGTTCGAGGAGCTCGGCCAGCGCTTCCTCCAGCTGCCGCTTGACGGCGTCGCTCGGGTCGAGATCGCAGAGCTCGAGGCCGCGGCCGCATGAGGGCCGACGGTCGGCGGGCGGATGAGCTGCGGCCGCTGGAGATCGAGGTCGACTACCTCGAGCAGCCGGCCGGCTCGGCGCTGATCTCCGCTGGGAAGACCCGAGTCCTCTGCACCGCGTCGATCACCGAGGGAGTGCCGCGCTGGCTGATGGGCAAGGGCAAGGGCTGGATGACCGCGGAGTACGGCTTGCTTCCCGCGTCGACGGGGGAACGCACTGCGCGCGAGGCGAGCTCGGGCAGGCAGAAGGGCCGCACGGTCGAGATCCAGCGCCTGATCGGGCGATCGCTGCGAGCTGTGACCGATCTGGATGCGCTCGGCGAGCGCACGCTCTGGATCGACTGCGACGTGCTCCAGGCAGACGGCGGCACACGCTGCGCGGCAATCTCCGGCGCCTACGTCGCGTCGCGCCGGGCGCTCGACCGCTTCGGCCTCGGGAAGGCGCTGACCGATTCGGTCGCCGGCGTCTCGCTCGGGATCGTCGACGGCGAGGCCCTCCTCGACCTCGACTACTCGGAGGACTCGCGCGCCGAGGTCGACCTCAACGTCGTCATGAGCGGCGACCGGCGGCTGATCGAGGTGCAGGCGACCGCGGAAGGCGAGCGGTACACCCGCGAGCAGCTGGACGACCTCCTCGACCTGGCGGCCGCGGGCATCGAGCAGATCGGCGAAGCGCAGCAGCGGGCGGTGGAGGCGGTGCTTGCCTGATCTCTCGTGGGCCGAGGTCGTCCTCCGCATCGTGCTCGCGGCGGCGCTCGGCGGCGCGATCGGCCTGGAACGGGAGCTGCGGGAGCGCGAAGCCGGGCTGCGCACTCACCTGCTCGTCTCTGTCGGGGCCGCGCTCTTCACGATGGTCTCCGCGTATGCCTGGACGGACTGGCGCTTCTCGACCGACGAGGGGCTCGTCTTCGACCCGACGCGGATCGCCGCGCAAGTCGTGACAGGCATCGGCTTCCTCGGCGCCGGCGCGATCATCCGCCAGGGGCTGTCCGTGAAAGGCCTGACGACCGCGGCCACGCTCTGGGTGGTCGCCGCGATCGGCATGGCCTCCGGGGTCGGGTACTACTGGGCGGCGCTCGTCACGACCGCGCTCGTCCTGCTGAGCCTCTGGCCGCTGAGGATCCTCGCCTTCAAGCTCTCGGCGAGGACGCGGCCCGAGGAGGGGCGTCTGGCCGTCGAGCTGCCGGCGGGCGTGAGCGCCGTCTCCGTGCTCGAGGCGGTCGAGAGCGCGGGCGCCGACGTCAGCTCGCTCGAGTTCGAGGAGGAGGGCGACAGCCGGCGGGTGGACGTTCGCGTGCGTCTCGGAAGCGGCAAGACCGCCGCGCAGCTGATCGACGCTCTGACCCAGGCCGAAGCAGTCCGCGGCGCCCGCTGGAACCCGTGAGAGCGGTCCTCGCGTCGGCCAACCCGGGCAAGCTCCGGGAGCTCCGGCGCGCCTTGCCGGACTGGGAGATCGAGCCGCTCGTTGCCGACGACTACCCGCCCGAGACGGGGGACACCTACTACGAGAACGCCCGTGCGAAGGCCCTGTTCGGCCGTGAGCGCGAGCGAGAGAGCTGGGTGCTGGGTGAAGACTCCGGTCTCGAAGTCGCCGGCCTCGGCGGCGCGCCGGGGATCAAGTCCGCCCGGTTCGCCGGCGGCCTTCACGTCGAGCGGTTGCTCGCCGAGCTCGAGAGCGTCGAAGGCGAGGACCGAGGCGCGCGCTACGTCTGCGAGCTGGTCGCGATCTCGCCAACGGGCGAGGAGCATCGCGGGACGGGAATCCTCGCCGGGCGAATCGCCGAGAAACCCTCCGGCTCCGAGGGCTTCGGCTTCGACCCGGTCTTCACCCCCGAGGGGGAGGAGCGGACGGCCGCCGAGCTGGGCGACACCTGGAAGGCGGAGAACTCCCACCGCGCGCGAGCCGCGCGGGCGTTGGGCGAGGCACTGGCCTAGGCCAGGCCCGGCACCGCGTCGTCCTCCTCGCGGGCCCGCGTCCGCCACCAGTTGATCTCGGCGCCGAACACGATCGCGTTCGCCATGAGGTACAGCCAGATCAGGAGGATCACCGGCGCACCAAGCGCGCGCAGCGTCAGCACCTCATCTCGCTGCGAGAGCGTCACGTACAGCGGCAGCGCCTGGAAGCTGACCTGGAGCAGAATGCTCGACAGGATCGCACCGGGGAGCACGTCGCGGACGCTCAGCTCGACATTCGTCAGCAGGTAGTAGGTCGAGACGAGGAAGATGAAGACCGCGCCGGTCGAGATCAGGAGCGAGAGGAAATACCCGACCCACTCGTTCCCGACGAAGCCGGGGGCCGCGTCGTGCAGCAGCCGGAAGCCGACGGTGCCGATCACGAGCCCGGCGAACAGCGTGATCAGGGTTCCGAGCATCACCACCACCGCCATCCCCTTCCCGTGGAGGAAGGAGCGGTTCGGCCGGCCGTAGACGATGTTGAACGCGGACTCCAGCACGCTGAAGAGCGAGAGCGAGGTCCACAGGAGGAAGACGCCGCCGATGATCCCGAGCGTCGCGGCGTTGTCGCGGATGTCGTTGACGACGCTGACGATCTGACCGATCGATGCCGACGGCAGGACGGCGTTGAGCTCCCGCACGAGGTAGGTCGACTCGTCAGCCCGCCCGAAGAGGCCGAGCAGCGCCAGCGCCAGGAAGATCAGCGGCACGAGCGAAAGGAGCGCGAAGTAGGCGATCATCGCGGCGAGGTGAGGCCCGCGGTCGGCGAAGAACTTGCGGAGCGGCTCGTGCATCGTCGCAGTATGTTCCCGGCGTGACCGGCGATCAGGCTCTGGCGGAGCTGCTGGACGTCTCCGAGGACGTCATCGGAGCGGTGATCCTCGACGCCGAAGGGCGACCGAAGGCGGCGACCGTGGGGGAGGCGGAAGCGGCGAAGGCCGCCGAGATCGCGGCGGCGATGCTCGCGTACGGCGATGCCCTGCGCACCGGCGCGTCCGCCGCACGCCTCGAGGCCGTCACGGCCGACGGCACCGTGTTCGTCCTCCGTGAGGGCAGCACCGCGATTGTCGCCGCCACCGGCCGGGACCCGGTCGCCGGCCTCGTCCTCCACGACCTACGGACGACGCTGCGCAAGGTCGGGCGTCGCACGAAGGCGAAGACGGATGCTTCCTCGTAGGGTCACGATCCCACTCGCGATCCTGGTCGGGATCCTGCTCTGGCGGCGGGCGATGCGCCCGAAGGAGTACGTCGACGTGATCTACGAGGACGCGTCCCTGCTGCGGCTCGAGCGAGGCGTGGAGGCCGACGACCTCCTCGACGACGCCCGCGAGCTGCTCGAGCTCCTGGCGTGACCGACGACGAGCTGCGGTCGGCGCTCCGCGAGCACGCCCTCCTCGAAGGCGACTTCGTCCTCCGCTCGGGCCGTCGCTCCTCGCACTACTTCGACAAGTACCGGTTCGAGACCAGGCCGGAGCTTCTCGAGGCGATCGGAGCGCGCGTCTCTGCCGTCGTCGGCGAGCACGAACCGGCCGCCGTGAGGCTCGCCGGCCCCGAGCTCGGCGCCGTCGCCCTCGCCGCCGCTTCGTCGCTCGCCTCGCGGCTCCCATTCCTGATCGTCCGCAAGGAGGCGAAGGACTACGGAACCTCCAACCGCATCGAGGGCGCCTTCGAGAGGGGTGAGCGGGTGTGCCTCGTCGAGGACGTCGTGACCTCGGGAGGGGCTGCCGTCGCCGCCGTGGATGCGCTTCGCGAGGCCGGTCTCGAGTGCCGGACCGCGGTCTGCGTGGTCGACCGGGAGGAGGGCGGAACGGACGAGCTCGCGCGCGTCGGAGTGCGCCTGAGGCCCCTTTTTCGGGCAGGAGAGCTGCTTCCGAGGTAGAAAACCGCCGCAAACCGCATGGTTGAGCGGAAAGAGGATCGCTGTTAGGGTCCTTTCAGGCATTGGCACTGGCACTGTCGTCGAGGGAGGAGAGTTCGTGACCAAGCAGGAATTCGTGGATCGCGTCGCGCAGAAGGCCAATATCGGCAAGCGCGAGGCCGGTGACGCCGTCGAGGCGTTCCTGGACTCGATCACCGACGCACTCCGGAACGGCGAAGAGGTTGCCTTCACCGGTTTCGGCAAGTTCTCAGTGCAGAACCGCGCGGCCCGTCAGGGCGTGAACCCCCGCAATCCGACCGAGCGCGTGCACATCCCCGCATCGAAGGTGCCCAAGTTCTCGGCGGGGAGCAAGCTGAAGACCGCCGTCAAGAGCTCGATGTAGCACCGCCCAGCGGCGAAGTTCGAACGGGGGCCGCAAGGCCCCCGTTCTGCGTCTGGGGACGTCAGTACGCTCAACGCGATGTCCGAGGTGGAGACCGTGAACGTTGGCGGGGCGACGTTCGGCGACCGAATCGCCGATGCCGTCGACCGCAAGCAGTCCCAGGTGCTGGTAGGCCTCGACCCGAGGCCCGAGCTCTTTCCGGTGGAGCTGCGGGGCGAGCCGCCGGCCGAGGCGTCGGGGAGGTTCTGCCGCGGGATCATCGACGCGGTCGCGGCATACGTCGTCGGCGTCAAGCCGCAGCTGGCGTTCTTCGAGGCGCTCGGCGCGCCCGGGCTCGCCGCCTTCGAGGAGGTCTGCGACTACGCACGGGCGGCCGGCCTCGTCGTGCTCGCCGACGGGAAGCGCGGCGACATCGGCTCGACCGCGCGCGCCTACGCGGCGGCGTACCTGGAGCCCCGCGCGGAAGGCGCCGAGCCGGTCGCGGACGCGCTGACGGTGAACCCGTACCTGGGGCGGGACTCCGTCGATCCGTACCTGGCGGCCTGTCGTCGCCACGGCCGCGGCATCTTCTGCGTCGTCCGTACCTCGAACCCGGGCGGCGGGGAGATCCAGGACCTCGTCCTCTCCGACGGCCGGCCGCTCTGGCAGCAGGTGGCCGCACAGGTCGCCGAGTGGGGAGCGGACGTCGTCGGCGAGCGAGGCCTCTCGAGCGTCGGCGCCGTCATCGGCGCGACGCACCCGCGCGCCGTCGCCGAGGCGCGGAAGCTGTTGCCGCAATCGGTGCTGTTGCTGCCAGGTCTCGGCGCCCAGGGGGCGAAACCCGGAGACGTGGCCAGAGCATTCACGAGCGGACCGGCCAGCGCGCTCGTCGCAGCGGCGCGTTCGGTCATCTACGCGTACCGCGAGGGTGAGGACGACTGGCGGTCCGCTGCGGCAGCCGAGGCGGCGCGCTTGCGGAGCGAGGTCTGGGCGGCGGCAGGATGGTGACGGTCCCCTGGTGGTTCGTCCGCTACGGCTTCCCGGTCCTGGCGCTGGCGACTGTGACGATGATCGTGCTGCTCGCACGGCCGGCGCTCCACGGGGGTGAAGCGGCGCGCCCGAAGGTGACAGCGCCGCAGGTCGAGCAGGCGCCGAGGAAGGCTCGCGTCAAGCCCGCGCGCGCTTCGGCGTACGCGGTCCGCAGCGGCGACACGCTCGCCTCGATCGCAGAGAAGTTCGGCACCACGGTCGACCGGCTGATGGAGCTGAACCCCGGCGCCGATCCGACGGCCCTGCGCGTGGGCATGCCGATCCGCGTCGACTAACCTGACGCCCGTGAAGCGACTGGCGGTCCTCGTCGCTGTCCTTGCCTGTTCGACCTCAGCCGCGTCCGCGGCGACTCCCGAGGTCGACGCTCGCGCCTACCTCGTGCAGGAGGCTCAGTCGGGCGAGGTGCTGCTTGCGCGCCGGGCGCACGACCGGCTCCCGATCGCGAGCATCACGAAGCTGATGACCGTGCTCGTCGCGCTCGAGCGCTCGAAGCCCGGCGCGATGGTCTCGGTGGACCGGGACGCGGTCGGACGTGACCGGATCGACGATCCGGCTCCGCGCCGGGTGAGCAGTTGCCGCTCCGCGACCTCGTCGCCGCCGCGCTGATCCAGAGTGCGAACGACAGCGCGGTCGCGCTCGCCGAGCACGTCGGCGGCGGCGACAGCGGCCCGTTCGTCGCGTACATGAACCAGCGCGCGAAGGCGCTCGGCCTCAACGAGACACAGTTCGTGCGGCCCGACGGGCTCGACACACCCGGCCACTACTCGTCCGCCTCCGACGTCACGCGGCTCGCGCTCGAGGCGATGAAGAGCCCGGTCGTGCGGCGGCTCGTGCGCCAGGAGTCGGCGTCGATCTCCGGCGGGCGGACGCTTCACACCTGGAACGACCTCCTCGGCGAGTTCCCTGGCACGTTCGGCGTCAAGACCGGCCACACATCCGGCGCCGGGTGGAACCAGGTCGCCGCAGCCCGCGGGAATCACGTGACGATCTACGCGACGGTCCTCGGAAGCCCGTCGCGCGGCGGCCGCAACGCGGATCTCGAGGAGCTGCTCGCCTGGGGCATGTCGCGGTACGCGTTCGTGCCGCTCGCGTCGCCGGACCGCGTCTACGGCCGGATCCCCGTCGAGTGGGGCTTCGAACCGGTGCCCGTCGTCGCCGCGCGGCCCATGCGGAGACCGGTCCGGATCGGACGCCCGCTTGTCGAGCGCGTCGTCATGCCGAGCCGGCTCGACCTTCCCGTCAGGGAGGGGCAGGTAGTCGGCGAGGTCCGCGTCTACGACCGCAAGCGGCTCCTCGGACGGACGCCGCTCGTCGCCGCCGAGGCCAGAGACGACCCGGGCTTCTTCGACCGGACCGGCTGGTACGCCGGCCGCACGCTCGATCACATCGGAGGCTGGTTCTCCTGATCATCACGGTCACGATGAACGCGGCCCTCGACCGGACGGTGACGGTCCCGAACTTCCAGCCCGGCCAGCGGCACCGCGCGAGCGCCGGCCTGACGCTCGCCGGCGGAAAGGGCATCAACATCGCCCGTGCGCTGAAGCGGATGGACGTGCCGGTCGTGGCGACCGGGCTGGCGGGCGGCCGGACGGGCGCGCGGGTCGTCAGCGAGCTCACGCGCGAGGGGATCCTCAACGACTTCGTCCGAATCGGCGAGGAGTCGCGGACTTCCACGGCCGTGGTCGACCCCACCGGCGGCACGTACACGGAGATCAACGAGTGGGGGCCGCACGTGACGCCGGAGGAGCTCGAGCTCCTGCTGGAGAAGCTTCGCTACCTCTCGCGCGGCGCGGACATGGTCGTCTTCGCCGGCACGCTGCCCCGCGGTGTGGACGATGGTTTCTATGCCGAGGCGATCCGCGAGCTCGAGCGGCGCGGGATCCGGGCGGTGCTCGACGCGGAGGGACAACCGCTCCGGCTCGGAACGGAGGCGGAGCCGTTCCTCGTCACGCCGAACGAGCGGGAAGCCGAGGGGCTCGTCGGGCAGGAGTTCCACGACCCGCAGGACTTCGTCCAGGCGCTCGACCACATCTCCGACCTGGGCGCCAGAAACGTCCTGATCACGCTCACCTCGGGCTGCTACGCGCTGCTCCGGGAGGAACGCGAGGTCGAGCGCTTCCACGCGGCCGTCCCGGAGGTTGCGACCGTCTCGCCCGCAGGGTCGGGCGACGTGCTGCTTGCGGGCTACATGGCCGCGCGGCTGGACGAGCTCCCGCTCGAGGAGGCGCTGCAGCGCGCCGTGGCCGCCGGCGCCGCAGCGGTGCAGGAGGTCGGCGCCGGCCGGTTCGAGCCGCGCGAGCTCACGCGCCTCGCGGAGGGTGTCGAGATCGAGAAGCTCGAGCGCGTTCCCTCGGAGTTGTGATGACACGGGCGGCGCTTCTCGCGGCTGCCGCCCTCCTCTGCTCTGCGTGCGGGACCGGCGGAGACGCTGCGCCGGTCGCCGCGGTGCCGGGAAGCACCTCGTCTACACGAGGGCGCTCGGTAAGCCTCAGCAGACCGTCTGGATCGGCGAAGTGAACGGCACCCGGATGAGACGACTGACGCGTGGGGGCTACGGGCTGGTCTCGCCCGACGGCCGGAGGATCGCGATCTCGCGGCGGGGCGGGATCTACACGGTCGACCCCAACGGCCGCGGCGAGCGCTTCATCGCTTGGGCGAAGCCAGCGGGATGGCTACCCGACTCCCGCCATCTGCTCGCGTTCCAGCGAAGGGCATTCGTCAACATCGACTTGGACGATCGAAGCGTCGACGTGATCGAGGGGCGCGAGGTGACGACGTGGAGCATCTCGCTCGACGGCACCACGATCGCGTACGACGTCTACCTCCAGCGTCCGCCCTCCGGCGAGTGCGGGTTCGACATCTACAGCGCGCAGGTCGACGGGAGCTCGAAGCGCCGCCTGACCACCGGCGGTCGGAGCAGCCATCCGGTCTGGGGCCCTGATTCGATCGTCTTCGCCTACCGACCCGTCGGCACCGGCTGCTTCAAGCCGCGGATCTGGCAGATGGGAACCGAGGGAGGGCAACGGGCGCCGGTGATGCGAACGCTCCCGAACCGGTTCGCCATTCTCGGCCGCTACGGCGTCAGACCGTTCGCCTGGGTCTCCGGCTCGCCCCTCCTGCTCGCGACGATCCCCACGGAATGGGGCGCCGTGCTCACGCTCGTGAACAGGCGCTCGGGTCGAGCCCGCGTTGCGGACCTCGATCCCCGGCCGCGGCGCGAGCAACCGATGTACGTCGACCATCCCTCGCGCGACGGGCGCTACGCCGTCGGCGCGGGCTGCGGGGCGGAGCTGCCTTGCACGATCGGCATCTACTCCCTTGCGACCGGCCGGGCGCGCGCGCTGATCACCGGCCGCGTCGCCTACCCGCACTGGAACCGCTGAAGGTGCTGTCGGAGTGCGCTGTTACGATCGATTCTCGATTGAGAGGGATTGACACAGAGAAGTCTCCCGGCCCAGGCCAACCGCGAGGAGCCTGGGCCTTTGTGCAAGTGCCTCTCCAGGCAATACATGTCGGCTTCTGGCCCGCGATCACGCGGCGCCAGAGCGCACCCTCCTCCTCACCAAGGCTGCCTAGCCTTGGCTCGTCGGAGTGCGCACTCTGGCTTGGTGCTCGCGACCCAGAAGCTCGACGGCATTACCTGAAGAGGCACAAAGGAGGACACGATGGAGATTGAGATCGGGCGAGGGAAGAAGGCGCGTCAGGCCTACGGCTTCGACGACATCGCGATCGTGCCGAGCCGCCGGACGCGCGACCCGCAGGACGTCGACATCGGCTGGAAGCTCGGGCCGCACCTGCTCGAGCTGCCGCTGATCGGCTCCGCGATGGACGGCGTGATCTCGCCGGAGACCGCGATCAAGCTCGGGGAGCTCGGGGGCCTCGGCGTCCTCAACCTCGAAGGGATCTTCAGCCGTTACGAGGACGCGGACATCCAGCTGACCAAGATCGCCAAGGCGCCCAAGGAGAAGGCGACGGCGATGATGCAGAAGATCTACGAGCAGCCCGTCGAGCCGCGGCTGATCGCCCGGCGCATCGAGGAGATCAAGTCGAGGGGCGTCCTCGTCGCCGGGTCGCTGACGCCGCAGCGGGTACGCGACCACTACGAGATCGCGCTTGCCGCCGGGCTCGACGTCCTCGTCATCCAGGGAACGGTGGTCTCGGCCGAGCACGTCTCGTCCAACGGCGCCGCGCTGAACCTGAAGGAGTTCATCGCGGAGATCCCGATCCCGGTGATCGTCGGGGGCTGCGCGTCGTACCAGACAGCGCTGCACCTGATGCGCACCGGCGCCGAGGCGGTGCTCGTCGGCGTCGGGCCGGGCGCCGCCTGCACGACTCGCGGCGTGCTCGGCGTCGGCGTCCCGCAGGCGACAGCGATCTCGGACGCCAGCGCGGCACGTGTCCAGCACCTGCTCGAGACCGGGAACTACGTGAACGTGATCGCCGACGGCGGGATGCGTACCGGGGGCGACATCGCGAAGGCGATCGCCTGCGGCGCCGACGCGGTCATGGTCGGCTCGCCGCTCGCCCGCGCCAAGGAGGCGCCAGGCCGCGGATACCACTGGGGGATGGCGACGTTCCACCCGACGCTCCCCCGCGGTGCCCGCGTGCAGGTCGACCAGCCGGCGACGCTCGAACAGATCGTGATCGGCCCGGCGACCGAGAACGACGGGACGCTGAACCTGATGGGCGCGCTCCGGACGGCGATGGCGACGTGCGGGTACGAGTCGATCCACGACTTCCAGAAGGCCGAGATCATGCTGGCGCCGGCGATCAAGACCGAAGGCAAGGGGCTCCAGCAGTCGCAGCAGATCGGCATGGGATGAGCGCAGAGATCCTTCCGTTCGAGCGAACGGAGGACTCGCCCGAGGACCGGCCGGTCCTGGTCGTGGACTTCGGCGGCCAGTACTCGCAGCTGATCGCCCGCCGCGTGCGTGAGGCGCGCGTGTACTCGGAGCTCGTCTCGCACCGCACGCCGGCACAGGCGATCCGTGCGCGAAACCCGCGCGCCCTGATCCTGAGCGGTGGGCCCGCGTCGGTGTACGCCGACGAGGCGCCGAAGCTCGACCGCGCCGTGTGGGAGCTCGGGATCCCGACGCTCGGCATCTGTTACGGGATGCAGCTCATGGCGCTCGATCTCGGCGGTCGTGTGGAGCGGACCGGAGGGTCCGAGTTCGGCCGGGCGGACCTTCGTGCTGCCGGCGGCGCGCTCCTGGAGGACACGCCCGACGAGCAGGTCGTGTGGATGAGCCATCGCGACTCCGTCACGGCGCCACCGGAGGACGCCGAGGTGACCGCATCGTCGCCGTCCACGCCCATCGCGGCCTTCGAGGCGCCGGAGCGGGGGCTCTACGGCGTTCAGTTCCACCCGGAGGTGGTGCACACCGCTCACGGCCAGGAGGTGCTTAAGAACTTCCTGTACGGCGTGGTGGAGGCGCCGCCGACCTGGACGGCGGCCGCGGTGATCGAAGAGCAGGTCGAGCGGATCCGCGCCCAGGTCGGTTCCGAGCGGGTGCTCTGCGCGCTCTCCGGCGGGGTGGACTCGGCGGTTGCGGCGCTGCTCGTGCACAAGGCGGTCGGCGACCAGCTCACCTGCGTCTTCGTCGACCACGGGCTGTTGCGGAAGGACGAGGCGGTGCAGGTGGTCGAGACCTTCCAGGGCCATTTCAACGTCCCGCTCGTGCACGTGGAGGCGGAGGACAGGTTCCTCGACCGGCTCGAGGGCGTCGAGGATCCGGAAGAGAAGCGCAAGCGCGTCGGCGAGGAGTTCATCCGCGTGTTCGAGGACGAAGCGAAGCGCCAGGGGCGGATGCGCTATCTCGTCCAGGGAACGCTCTACTCGGACGTGATCGAGTCGGGCGGCACGGAAGGCGTCGCGGCGATGATCAAGTCGCACCACAACGTCGGCGGCCTCCCGGAGGACGTCGACTTCGACCTCGTCGAGCCGCTGCGCCTGCTGTTCAAGGACGAGGTACGTCGCGTCGGCGAGGAGCTCGGCCTGCCGGAGCGCATGGTCTGGCGGCAGCCGTTCCCCGGCCCGGGCCTGGCGATCAGGATCATCGGCGAGGTCACGCGCGAGCGGCTCGAGATCCTCCGAGAGGCCGACGCGATCCTCCAGGAGGAGGTGCGGCGCGCCGGGCTCTACCGTGAGCTCTGGCAGTCCTTCGCTGTGCTGCCGGCGATCCGCTCGGTCGGCGTGCAGGGCGACGAGCGGACGTACGCCTACCCGATCGTGATCCGGGCGGTCACGTCCGAGGACGCCATGACCGCCGACTGGGCCAGGCTGCCGTACGACCTGCTCGAGACGATCTCGAGCCGGATCATCAACGAGATCCCCGGCGTGAACCGCGTCGCGCTGGACATCTCGTCGAAGCCGCCCAGCACGATCGAGTGGGAGTAAGTCGGCGCGCTCCTGGGAAGGAGTAGCGCGATGGTCTACCGGCTCGTCGGCTTCTGGGTGCTGCGGCGCGCGTACCGGATCCTCTCGGCGGACGACCCGCGCCCGCTGCCCAAACGGCTGACGCACGAGGCCAGGCGGATCCTGCTCGGCGCCGCGATCACGCTTGCGCTGCTCGTGCTCGGGGCGATCGTCCTGCTTGTGGTGCTCGTAGCCGCCCTTGCCTGAGCGTATGATCGGCGCCCGTGGCACGCACCGTTCGCTCGCCTGACGGCAGGACCTGGACCCTCGAGCGCATCTCGCAGGGCAAGTCGTTCGCGGAGCGGCGGCAGGAGCCGTTCTTCTGGCCCAGCCTGATCGCCACCGCGATCATGCTGGTGTTCATCGTCCGGCTGATCTCGCTCGACGGCGCCGGCTGGTTCATGTGGGTCGTGGTCGTCCCGCTCTTCGTGATCTGGCTGCTCGAGCGCGGCCTCAGCTTTGCGCGGCCGAACATCCGCGCGCACACCGACGGGCCGCCCGCCGAGACACACACCTGGCGGACGACGCACCGCATCGGCCTCGGCAAGATCGAAGACCGGATCGCCGAGCAGATCGAGCAGGGTCGTCTCGAGGCTGAGCCGTCGGGCGCGGTCCTGATCGGGATCTGACCGAGCCTCCGTGGAGTTCCGCGACGTCCTGACCCGGCGGCGGAGCGTCCGAACCTATGCGGACATGCCGGTCCCGCGCGAGGTGCTCGAACGGATCGCGGATGCTGCCGTCGTCTGGGCGCCGAGCGCCGGCTTCTCGCAGGGGCTCCGGATCGTCGTCGTCACCGATCCGGAGACCCGGAAGCGAATCGCGACGGCCGCGAAGGAGGACGAGCTCGCCGCGCAAGGCCGGCCGCGCTGGAAGGCCGCCGCACCCGTCCACATGGTCGTCCTGACCCGCGAAGACGACTACCACGACCGATACCGGCAGCAGGACAAGCTCAAGATCACGGGCGGCAGGGAGATCGACTGGCCCGCGCCGTACTGGTTCGTCGACGCCGGCGCCGCTGCGATGACGCTCATGCTGGCGGCGATCGACGAGGGCCTCGACACGGCGATCTTCGGCGTCACCGACCTACCGGCGCTCCGCGAGACGCTCGCGCTCCCCGAGGACGTGCGCTTCGTCGCCGTCGTGACGATGGGCTACCCGGCCGAGGCGTCGGACGAGCCGAGCAGCGGCGCGAGCGTCTTCACCCGTCGCCGGAAGCCGCGAGCGGAGGTGGTCCGCTGGGAGCGGTGGGCTTCTTGAGGGCGAAGGCGGGGTAGCGGGCGCGCACGGCGTCGATGTAGCCGGCGAGCCGGTCGGCCAGCTCCGGATCCACGAACTCGAGCACGTTCTCCGCGTTCAGCTCGCCCGACCGGGACAGGTTGAAGCTCCCCGTGAAGACCGTGTCATCCGCGACCGTGACCTTCGCGTGCATGAAGTCGTGGAGCGTTCCCGGACCCCAGGGCGTCGACGGCTTGCCCGAGAACGGCGCCTGCATGACCCGCTCGAGGAGCGGCAGCTTCCAGGAGATGTTGCCGTTCTGCCGCCACTGGTAGATGACCCCCTGAACCTGGGGCTGGTCGACGCAGCCGGCGATGTCGAGCTCGCCCTCGGAGATCCTCTCCGCGAGCGTCGAGAGGACGGGAGCCGCGGTGATGACGGGTGACGCGATCCGCACGCGCCTGCGCGCCCGGCCGATCGCCTTGCCGATGCGGTGCGAAAGGCCTTCGCCGTTGCCGGGTGTGAACCACGGCCGCACCTGGAGGTTCCCGACCGGCACCGGCCGGGGGGCGACGAAACCGCTGCGTTCGACGGCGCCCGTGTCCCAGAGCTCGTCGAAGTTCTCGGTGAACCGCACGGCCAGCTCGCGGGACTCCGCGATCACGATCACGTTCTCCTGTCGTAACCACGAGTCTTCCGTCCAGTTGGTCGAGCCGGTCCAGACCGACTCGTTGTCGCGCACGACGTACTTGTGGTGCATCAGGTCCGGCACGCCGGCGATCGCCCGGACCGGCACCTCGAGCGACGCGATCAGCTGCCCGTCGGGCTCGGGCGGAGGCGGCACGGGGATCGGGTTCCGGTGGTCGAGGTTGTAGAGGAACCGCACTGCGACGCCCCGCGCCGCGGCCGCCTTGATCGCCCCGACGACGACACCGGCCGTGTCGCCGTCGAGGTTGAAGTCGTAGTGGGCGAAGTCCAGCGTCGACCGGGCACCGCCCACAAAGGCGGCGATCTGCTCCGCCACGGCGACGGGGGTCTGGCCCCCGTCGGTCAGCGTTCTCACCTCGAGCACGCCGCGCATCTTCCCGGATGCCGGTGCCTGCGCGGCCGGCGAGGGCTAGTCGTCGTCAGACCGGAACTTGCGCGCCGCGGCCGCGCCGGCGATGGCGACTCCGGCAGCCGCGAGCCCAGCGACCACCCACGGTGTTCTGCTGCGCCGCGACTTCGTCGGTACTCGGATACGCATGCTTACCTCCTCGGAAGTGTCTGTTTCTGATTCCGGGCTTCGTCGAGAGCTAAACGTGCGTGCGTTCGTCCGCCGCCTGTCCGAGGCAGAGATCGGTCGGACGTTCAACCAGTACGCGGACTCCGCCGTCTGCCGGGCCCGGCTCGCCGGGTATCTCGGGCGGCGCAGGGAGGCGCGCTACCTCCTCGTCGGCGAGGCCGCCGGCTACCGCGGCGCACGCGTGAGCGGCATCCCGTTCACGTCGGAGCGCCAGCTCACCGGAACCGGGCGCGCGGAGGCGACCGCCACCATCGTCCAGCGCACGCTCGCGGAGCTCGGAATCGCGGACGACGTGCTGCTCTGGAACGTCGTCCCGACCCACCCCGGAGCGGTTCGCGCGAACCGGCGGCCGACATCCGCCGAAATACGTGGCGGCATGCCGTTCCTCGAGGAGTTGCTCGTCGGCCGCGTCCCGGTCGGAGTCGGCCGGGTAGCCCAGGCCGTGCTCGGCGGCGACTACGTCCGTCACCCGTCGCACGGCGGTGCCGCCGAGTTCCGGGCCGGTCTCCTGCTATCCATCCGACCATGAATCGCCTTCTGATCGCCGGGCTCGCAGTCGTGATCGCCGTCGGGCTGTACCTCGTGTTCCGCCCGGATGACACCGACGAGCCGAGCGCGAACCCGCCGCCGGCAAGCACCGTCGCGACAACCACCGATGCGACGACCACCGTTACGACGACGGCCCCGCCACCTCCGCCCGGACCGCCGCCTCCGGCGCAAGTGCGGATCGTCATCCGCGGCGGGCTTCCCGTGGGCGGCCCGCGCCGTGTGACGGTCGCCCGCGGCCGGCGGGTGATCCTGAACGTCACGTCCGACGTCTCGGACCACGTCCACCTCCACGGCTACGACCTGATGCAGGACGTCGGCCCCGGACAGCCGGCGAGGATCGCGTTTCGAGCGACGAGGCCGGGAACGGTCGAGGCCGAGCTCGAGGATCGCGGCGTCCAGATCGCCCGGATCACGGCACAGTGACCACGATCGCGCTTCCGCTCGCCCACGGCATCGGGCAGATCCAGGACCTGCCGATCCCGCGCTGGCTCTTCTACTACGCGGCCTCGCTGACCCTGGTCCTGTCCTTCGTCGCGCTCGCCGTCCTCTGGAAGGAACCGCGGCTGAGCGGCCACGAGGCCGGAAGGCCGCTCGCCGACCACTGGCAGCGCTTCCTCCTCTGGCCGGGCTGGCGGATCATCTTCGGCGGGATCTCGTTCGGGCTCCTCGTCGTCGTCTGGCTGGCGGCGCTCTTCGGGAGGCCGGACGCGGGCGACAACATCGCGCCGGTCTTCATCTGGGTCGTCTTCTGGCTCGGTCTCGTTCCGATCGTGGTGGTGTTCGGGAACGTCTGGACCCTCCTGAACCCTTGGAGCGCGGCCGCCGACGGCCTCGCCTGGGCCTGGGCGAAGCTCGGCCGGGACTGGGAGCCCGCCGCGCACTACCCGGAACGGCTCGGCCGCTGGCCCGCCGCCGTCCTCTTCCTCGCGTTCGCGACGCTCGAGCTCGCCTGGCCGCGGTCGGCGGAGCCGCGGACGCTCGCACTCGCGATCGTCGTCTACAGCTGGATCACGTGGGCCGGGATGCTGATCTACGGCCGCCGTGCGTGGCTCGTGAACGGCGAGGCGTTCGCCGTCTACTTCGGCCTCCTGGCGCGGATCTCGGCCTTCACGGTCCGGGAGCAGGACGGCCGCCGCAGGGCCTTCGTCCGCCCGCCGCTGTCGGGCCTGGCCGCGGGCGACTCACACCCCGGGACCGTCGCCTTCGTCTCGGTGATGCTCGGCTCGGTCGCCTTCGACGGGCTGAGCCGGGCGACGTGGTGGCAGGACCAGCAGTACGAGCTCGAGGTCAGGTACATCGTCGAGTCGCCGACGAAGGCGGACTTCGCCTCTCTCGGGTTCAACTTCGTCGGCCTGCTCGTGGCGGTCGTCGCGATCGGGGCGATGTACTCGCTCGCCGTCTACGTCGCTGAGCGGATCGGGCACACCGACGTGAACCTCGCAGGCGCCTTCATCGGCAGCCTGATCCCGATCGCGCTCGCCTACGCCGTCGCCCACTACTTCACCCTGCTCGTGGACGCGGGGCAGGACGCGGTCTACCTCGCTTCCGATCCGTTCGGGAAGGGGTGGGACATCTTCGGCACGGCGGATTTCCAGCCGACGGAGAATGTCTTTACGCCCAACACGATCTGGTACGTCCAGGTGGGCGTGCTCGTCGTCGGGCACGTCCTCGGGCTGGTGATCGCCCACGACAAGGCGATCGCACTGTTCTCGTCGGCGCAGACCGCGATTCGCACGCAATACGCGATGCTGGCGCTGATGGTGCTCTACACGTGCACGGGACTGTGGCTGCTGTCGTCGGGCTAGTGGCCCATGGCGGCGTCGCCGGTGCGGTTGTCGAGCTGTCGGCGGGCCTCCTGATCGTCGCGATCGCGCTCGCCGTCTGGGTGGGTGGCCGCAAGGACGGGGAAGAGGGCTGATTGCTACCATCCTCAGCCGGCGGGCCGTGTGTCCGCCGCTTTTCCGTATGGGCAAAACGTGGAACGCAAAGCCGGGCGAGGTCGATCGCCGCTGGTACGTCGTCGACGCCGAGGGGCAGACCCTTGGGCGTCTGGCTACGCGCATCGCGGACACGCTCCGCGGCAAGCACAAGGCCCAGTACACGCCGCACGTTGACACCGGTGACTTCGTCGTCGTCGTGAACGCGGAGAAGATCGCCGTCACCGGCAAGAAGCTCGACGAGAAGCTCTACCACCGGCACTCGGGCTACCCCGGGGGGCTGCGGACGCGCACGCTGCGCGAGCAGCTCGACCGACGCCCGACGGAGGTGCTGCGCAAGGCGGTCAAGGGCATGCTTCCGCGCAACCGCCTCAGCCGAGCCCAGCTGACCAAGCTCAAGATCTACGCCGGGCCGGAGCATCCGCACGAGGCCCAGGATCCGAAGCCGCTGCCCGGGGAGGTCAAGGCGTGAGCACTGCCGCGCAGTACCAGGGCACCGGCAAGCGGAAGACGTCGATCGCGCGCGTGATCCTGCGCCCGGGCGACGGCGCGACCTGGATCAACGGCCGGACGATCGAGGAGTACTTCCCGCGCGCGACGCACCGGACGGCGCTGATGGCGCCGCTCAAGGTCGCCGGCGCCGAGGGGACCTACGACCTCCGGGTCCGCGTCGAGGGCGGTGGCCCGACGGGCCAGGCCGAGGCGATCCGCCACGGGCTGGCACGGGCGCTCGTCGAGGCCGATCCGGAGCTCCGGACTGTCCTCAAGCGCGAGGGCTTCCTCACGCGCGACGCGAGGATCGTGGAGCGTAAGAAGGCCGGCCTCCACAAGGCCCGCAAGGCACCGCAGTTCAGCAAGCGCTGACGCGCTTGCTTTCGCGCAAAGTCTCACGACTTTGCGCGACCCTCTGAAGCCGGGCGCCGCTGCGCGGCGCGCGGCGTCGACCGCGGCGCATACAGCTCGCCGCGCGCTGCCTGGCGCGAGGGACAGTCCCTCGCGCGTGGCCCGTTGAGTCACGGCCTTCGTGCCGAATGTGTGTCGATACGTTCGCCGGCGCGCGCTTGCGGGCGGGTTGGAGCATCCTCGAGGTTCGGTCCGCCGGCGGAGGCTGTCCATCGGGGACGACCCACCCGGTCGTTAGCCCCTGCGCTCGCTCGGCCCTGCTAGAAACCCCGCGGTGCGGAGGTATTTCGGCACGGATGGCGTCCGCGGCGTGGTTGGTGCGGACCTCACTCCCGAGCTCGTCGAGCGGCTCGGGCGCGCCGCTGCGCTCTGGTCCGGCCGCGGGCGGGTCTTCATCGGGCGCGACACGCGGGGCTCCGGGCCGATGCTCGAGGACGCTTTCGCCGAGGGCGTCGCGTCGGTCGGCGGAAATGCGGTCCTCGGCGGCGTTCTGCCGACTCCCGCCGTTGCTCTGCTCGCGCTCGACCTTGGCACGGTCGTCTCGGCTTCGCACAATCCGCCCGAGTACAACGGGATCAAGTTCTTCGACGGCGGCGGACGGAAGCTCACCGACGCCGCAGAAGAGGAGATCGAAGCCCTCCTGGACGAGCCGGCGCGGGCCGAACGTGGGGCGATCGACCGCATCGGCGTCGCGGCCGACAGCTACACCGAGCACGTTCTCGATCGCTTCGGCTCACCCCTGGGGGGCCTGAAGATCGCCGTCGATTGCGCGAACGGCGCGTACTCGGGCATCGCCCCGTCTGCATTCGAGCGGCTCGGCGCCCAGGTCGTCTCGCTCGCAGACAAGCCGGACGGGACGAACATCAATGTCGGCTGCGGTGCCACCGACCTCCGGCTGTTGCAAGAGCAGGTCCTGCAGGGCGGCGCGGATCTCGGCGTGGCCTTCGACGGAGACGGCGACCGCATGCTCGCCGTGGACGGCGACGGCCAGACGGTGGACGGCGACCAGATCCTTGCGATCCTTGCGCTCGACCTTCAGGTCGACACGGTCGTGGTCACCGTGATGACGAACCTCGGCTTTCACCGGCTGATGGCCGAGAGGGGGATCCGTGTCGTGACCACCGACGTCGGCGACCGCTACGTGCTCGAGGCGCTGCGGCGGGAGAACGCCATCCTGGGCGGGGAACAGTCCGGTCACCTGATCTGCCTCGACGGCCACGTGACCGGCGACGGGCTGGCCGCCGCGCTCCTCCTCTGCCGAGCCCTCGAGGGCCGGACCCTCGCCGAGGCCGCTGCCGTCATGCCCCGGTTCGCCCAGGTCAAGGAGAACCTCCCGGTGCAGGTTCGAGAGCTCCCGAACGACCTGCTCGCGGAGGTGCAATCGCTCAATCGCGAGCTCGACGGCGGCGCCAGGGTCCTGGTTCGCCCATCGGGGACCGAACCTTTGGTCAGGATCCTCGCGGAGGCCGAAAACGAGCAGGAAGCGGCGTCCCTCTGTGCTAGGATTTCGGCTCTCGTTCGTCGAGAGCTCGGCTAGTCGACCGCAAAGAAGGGGTCGCTCGGAAGCCGGGCTCTTGTGCGTTTTCGAGGGGGATTGCGAACGCGGCCAACGAGCGAAGGAGGTCCCGGGTGTGCGGCATCATCGGATACGTCGGGCCGAGAGCAGCGAAGTCGCTTCTCATCCAGGGCCTCGAGCGCCTCGAGTACCGCGGCTATGACTCCGCGGGGATCGCGCTCCTCGAGAACGACGGGCTCGAGTACGTCCGCGCCGTCGGGAACCTCCAGTTCCTGAAGCAGGCTACGTCGACGAACGGCTCGGGCTCGACGACCGGTCTCGGCCATACGCGCTGGGCCACGCACGGCGCGGTCACCGAGGGCAACGCCCATCCGCTGACTGCGTGCGAGGACGGGCAGCTGGCGATCGTCCTCAACGGGATCGTCGAGAACTACCGCGAGCTCAAGGAAACGCTCAGAGCCGCGGGCCATAGCTTCAGCTCTGAGACGGACGCCGAGACCGTCGCGCACCTGATCGAGGGCCACTACGACGGCGACCTGACCGACGCTGTCGTCAAGACCTATGACGAGTTGGAGGGCCACTTCACATTCGTCGTCATCCACCGCGACCACCCCGGCCTCCTCGTCGGTGCGCGCTGCCAGACGCCCCTCGTCGTCGGGCTCGGGCGAGATGAGAACTTCCTCGCCTCCAACGCCGCCGCCTTCCTCGGCGAGACGCGCAACGTGGTCTTCCCCGACGACGGCGACATCGTCTCGATCACGCCCGAGAGCGTCGAGTTCGTCCGCGCCGACGGAAAGCCCGTCGAGCACGAGCCGCTCGAGCTCGACTGGGACGACGAGAGCGCCGAGAAGGGCGGCTACGAGACCTTCATGCTCAAGGAGATCTACGAGCAGCCCGAGTCGATCGCCGAGACGATCGGCGACCGCACCCGCCACGGAAAGCTCGTCCTCGAGGGCCTCGGGATGGACGACCGGCAACTGGCAGACCTCCGCCGAATCGTCATCCTCGCCTGCGGCACCGCGTACCACGCCGGCGTCGTCGGCCGCTACGTGCTCGAGGAGTGGGCCCGGATTCCCGTCGAGCCGGACATCGCCTCCGAGTGGATCTACCGGAACCCCGTGATCGACGAGAACACGCTGGCGATCGGGATCTCGCAGTCGGGCGAGACGCGCGACACGGTCGGGGCGATGCGGCTGGCCCGCGAGAAGGGCGCCCACACCGTCGCGATCACGAACATGATGGGCTCGCACATCACGCGCGAGGTCGACTCGACGCTCTACACGCGCTGCGGGCTCGAGGTCGGCGTCGCGGCGTCAAAGACGTTCACGGCGCAGGTCGCGCTGCTGTACCTCGTCGGCCTGAAGCTGGCCGAGATGCGCGGCACCCTGCCGCCGAACGAGATCTCCTACATCGTCGACCAGGTCTACACGCTCCCTAAGAAGGTTGCGCGGTTCCTCGACGGCGACCACCCGATCGAGGAGATCGCACAGCGCTTCTACCAGCAGGACTTCTTCCTCTACCTCGGCCGGCACATCGGGCTTCCCGTCGCGCTCGAGGGCGCGCTCAAGCTGAAGGAGATCTCGTACATCCCCACCGAGGGGTACTCCGCAGGCGAGATGAAGCACGGCCCGATCGCGTTGCTCGAGGAGGGGACGCCGGTGGTCGTCGTCGCGACCAACATCCACGTCTACGACAAGATCGTCTCGAACATCCAGGAGACCCGGGCGCGCGGCGCGCACGTGATCGCGATCGCGACCGACGGGAACGAGGACATCCAGCACCACGCCGACGACGTCATCTACGTCCCGCGCACGCCGTCGTTCCTGCAGGCGGTGCTCGCCGTCGTGCCCCTGCAGCTGCTCGCGTACCGAATCGCGCGTCTTCGCGGCCTGAACGTCGACCAGCCGCGGAACCTGGCGAAGACCGTCACCGTCGAATAACCCGTTCGAGGGACGCCCGCGGCGGCTCAGTCGCGGAAGCTACGAGGGATGTCTGCGGCCTTCTCGGGGCGCCAGCTGCTGCTGGCGGCCTCCGTTGCTTCCTACGCGCTCGTCTTCGTGGCGTTCCTGCTCTACGAAACGCCCGGACTCGGGATCGCGCACTTCTTCTACCTCTCGATCGCGACGACCGCGATCGCGACGGGCCCGTTGATCGGCGGGCTGGCGGGATTCGCCGCGACCGGGCTGTACGCCGCGGCGGTGGTGCTCAACCCGACGATTCCGTCGACCGACGTCCTCACCGCGAGCACCGCGATCCGCGCCGTCACCTTCGTGTCGGTCGGCTTCATGCTCGGCTGGTTCGCCGGGAGGAACCGTCTCATGCTCCAGGAACTTCAGATCCTCGCCGAGCGGGACATCCTGACCGGGCTTCCGAACACGCGCGCGTTCGAAGCCGCGATCACGAAGCGGCTGGAGACAGGACGGCCGTTCGCGCTGCTCCTCGCCGACATGGACGCACTCAAGGAGCTGAACCACGAAGCGGGCCCATCGGCCGGCGACGACGCGCTGCGCCGTGTCGCCGACCGGCTCTCGAACTCGCTCTCGCCGGAGGATCAAGTGGCGCGGGTCGGCAGCGACGAGTTCGCAGTGCTGGCGTCGTGCCAGTCGCTCGACGAAGCCTCAGAGCTCAGCGCGCGCCTCGAGTGGATCCTGTCCTCGCAGGGGACAAAGGCGACCTTCGGCTGGGCAGTGCACCCGCAGGAGGGCGAGAACGCACTCGCCGTCTACCGCGCGGCCTCCGAGCGCCTCTACGCGCGGAAGGTCATGCGCGGATACGTGCGCGGCCAGCAGCCGCAGCGCCCGCGCGCGGTTTCCTAGTCCTCGGGCTTCCGGCGTAGCTGCTTCGTCTCGCCGCGGCGGCGCTTCTGCTCGAGGCGGCGCCGGCGCGAGGCGGCGGTGGGCTTGGTGGGGCGGCGACGACGGGGGACACGAAGAGCTTCGCGCAGGGATTCCACGAGCCGCTCGATCGCGAGCTCGCGGTTCCGCAGCTGGCTGCGCTCGTCCTGGGCGATCGCGCGGATTACCGGCCCCGCCTTGCGGATCACGCGCGCTTTCTGCGCCGGGCCGAGCGCCGACGAGGCCTCGACGTCGAAGATCGCTTCGACTCTCGTCTCGGACTTCTGCGCGTGCTGGCCGCCCGGCCCGCTCGACCGGGAGAAGCGCAGAACGATCTCCGACACGGGGATCGCGACCGTCCTGGTCACCTGAATAGACTCGCCGTCCATGGCCGCCATTCTCCTGGACATCGACGGCGTGCTTCACGTGTCCGGCGAGCCGATCCGCGGCGCGCCGCGGGCTGTCCGGCAGCTCCGCGAGAACGGCCACAGGCTCCGTTTCGTCACCAACAACACCACGCAGTCGAGCCGCTCGCTCGTCGAAGGGCTGCGGTCGATGGGCTTCGAGCTCGATAACGACGAGCTCCAGACCACGGGGATCGCCGCTGGGCGCGCGCTTGCGGGCAAGCGAGTCCTGGCGCTGACGATGGCGGCGGTGCTGGATGACCTGGGCGACGTCCAGCTGGTCGGCGAGGACGCCGACGCGGTGCTCGTGGGCGGCGCGGACGAGACCGAGGAGACGAACCGCGTCTTCTCCTACATGAACCTCGCGCGCGCCTTCGCCGAGCTCGAGCTCGGGGCCGAGCTCTACTCCCTGCACAAGAACCGCTGGTGGCAAACCTCCCGCGGGCCGCTGCTCGACTCCGGTTGCTTCGTCGCGGGCCTCGAGTACGCAGCCGACGTCGAGGCGACCGTGCTCGGGAAGCCGAGCGCCCAGTACTTCACCGCTGCGCTCGAGGCGCTCGACGCGGACGCGGAGATGACCTGGATGGTCGGCGACGACATCGAGGCCGACGTCACCGGGGCGCAACAGCACGGGCTGAAGACGGCGCTCGTCCGCACGGGGAAGTTCCGCCCCGACGCGGTCGAGCGCGGCACGGTTCGGCCAGACGCGATCCTCTCGTCGATCGCGGACTTTCCCGACTGGCTGGAGAGCGCGTGACCCGCGTCGGCGTCGACATGATCGAGATCGGCCGGATCCGCGAGGCGCTGGAGCGATACACCGGCTTTCGCGACCGCTGCTTCACGGCGGCCGAGCAGGCCTACTGCGACGCGCGCAAGAACCCGGCCCAGCACTACGCCGCCCGGTTTGCAGGCAAGGAGGCCGTCGGGAAGGCGCTCGGCCTCGGCGTCGCGCGGCTCTTCGCCTGGCGCGACATCGAGATCGCGGGCAGGCCGAAGCCGTCGGTGAAGCTCTCCGGCCGCGTCGAGCAGTGGGCCGAGCGTGTCGAGGCCGGGGCGATCGACCTCTCGATGTCGCACTCGCGCGAACTGGCGAGCGCGGTCTGCGTGGTCGCCGACCGACGTGTTTGAGCCGCTCTACACCGCCGAGGAGATGCGTGCGGCGGAGGAAGGGCACGACGTCGAGGAGCTGATGCGGCGCGCCGGTGCAGCGGTCGCCGAAGAAGTGCTACGCCGATTCCCGGGCGCCCGGTCGTTCGCAGCGGTCTGCGGCGGCGGGGCGAACGGCGGCGACGGTCGGATCGCAGCCGAGCTCCTCCGCGCAGCCGGCTGGGAGGAGCGCGCACTCGGCGAGGCCGACGTCGTGATCGACGCGCTGTTCGGCACCGGCTTCCGGCCGCCTCCGCGCGACGATGCCGCCGCGCAGATCCGGGCGGTGAATGCCTCCGGAAGCCCGGTCGTGGCGGTGGACATCCCGTCGGGCGTGGATGCCTCGACCGGCGAGGTGCCGGGGGAGGCCGTCGATGCCGCAGTCACCGTCACGTTCCACGCGCGCAAG
Organism: uncultured Actinomycetes bacterium; assembly: GCA_963733215.1. Classification (GTDB taxonomy): domain Bacteria; phylum Actinomycetota; class Thermoleophilia; order Gaiellales; family Gaiellaceae; genus JACDAN01. Next base: position 48,601 of record CAVTCN010000023.1, on the reverse strand, counting down.
GTCGGGCTCGAGGTGGCTCCGGGGAGGTTCAGGGGAGGCGAGGTCGTCGTCGCCGACATCGGGCTGGAGCACCGGACGAGCGAGCACTCGCGCGTACTGCCGGAGATCGTCCGGCTGGTTCCGCGGCGAAGGCCAGGTGACACGAAGTACACGGCCGGCTCGGTGCTGGTGGTCGGCGGGTCACCAGGGATGACGGGCGCCGTCACGCTCACCGCGGAGGCGGCGTTCCGCGCGGACGCCGGGTACGTGGCGGTCGCAGCACCGCCGGAGTCGCTGCCCGTGATCGAGACCCGGTTGCGCGAGGCGGTCAAGAGGCCGATCGACGAGGCGATGGACGCGGCGGAGCGTGCTGGAGCCCTTGCGATCGGCCCCGGTCTCGGGCCCGGTCGCGACGACCTCGTCCACCGGCTCCTGCAGGACACCGACCTGCCCGCGGTGATCGACGCAGACGGGCTCCGGGAGCTGAGGCCGTTCGAGCGTGCGGCGGCGACGGTGCTCACTCCGCACTCCGGCGAGCTGGGTCGACTCCTCGGGGAGGAGGCGTCGTGGGTCGACGCACATCGGCTCGAGGCGCTTCGCCGTGCAGTCGAGGGCTTCGGCTGCGTCGTCGTCCTCAAAGGGGAGGGAACGCTGGTCGGCGCACCGGGCGAGGGCCCACTGGTCGCGGGCGGCGCGGCACCGCTCGCCACGGCCGGCACCGGCGACGTGCTCACCGGCGTGGTCGCAGCGTTCCTCGCCAAGGGGATGGAGCCGCGGCTCGCGGCGGCCGCGGCGGTCAGGGTCCACACGGACGCCGTCGCGGCGTCGGGGCGTCGCTCGGGCCTGATGGCCGGCGACCTCCTCGACGCCCTTCCCCGCGTGCTGGATGCATAGGTCGGAGATCACCATCGACCTCGGAGCCGTGCGGCGGAATGCACGCCGGCTGCTGGAGATACTCGACGGCGCAGCGCTCTGGGCGGTCGTGAAGGCGGACGGCTACGGCCATGGCGCCGTCGACGTCGCCGGTGCGGTGCTCGCCGAGGGCGCGACTGCGCTGTGCGTCGCGACGGTCACGGAGGGGCTGGAGCTTCGCGCCGAGTTCGCCGGCGTGCGAATCCTCGTCATGGGCCCTTCGGCGGGCCGGGAGATCGCGTTAGCGCGCGAAGCCGACCTCGAACTGGCCGTGTGGGAGCTGCCGGCGCCGGAGGGCGTTCGGGCCCACCTCAAGCTCGACACCGGCATGGGCCGGTGGGGGCTCTCGGAACTGCCGGATACAACGACGGACGTCGTCGGCCTGATGACGCACCTCGCCACCGCGGACAGCGATCCGGACTTCGCGCGCGCCCAGGTCGAGCGCTTCGAAGAGGCGACGAGGGATCACTCGCACCTGATCCGCCATGCGGCCAACAGCGCCGCGGCTCTTCGGGTCCCGGAATCGCGCCTCGACGCCGCTCGGTGCGGGATCGCGCTGTACGGCCTGTCGCCCTTCGGCGGTGAGCCGTCCGAGGACGGGCTCGAGCCGGTCCTCCGCTGGGAGAGCCGCCTCGCACAGGTCAAGCGGCTGCGCGCGGGAGAGAGCGCGGGCTACGGCCGCCGGTTCGTCGCGGACGAGGACACCTGGATCGGCGTCGTGCCGGTCGGCTACGCGGACGGGTTCCGTCGCGACATGACCGGAACTGAGGTCGTCGTGGACGGCAACCGTTGCTCCGTGGTCGGGACGGTCTCCATGGACGCGATCGCCGTCCGGCTCGACCGACAGCTCCCGGCCGACACACCGGTCACGCTGATCGGCGACGGCGTGCTCGCCGAGGACCATGCGCGGGTCGCGGAGACGATCAACTACGAGGTCGTCTCGCGGATCGAGTCCGGCCCCAGCCGCGCGAGACGGACAGTGCTGGATGCTTGAAGCCGCCCAGGAGATCCTGAAGGGGGAGGAGGCCTGGATCGTCGGCGGCGCAGTGCGGGACGAACTCCTCGGCCGGCCGCTGGTCGACCTCGACATCGCCTGCCGTGAGCCGGAAGCCGCGGCCCGCCGCTACGCGCGGCGCTCTGAAGGCGCACCGTTCCCCCTCTCGGAGCGCCACGGAGCCTGGCGCGTGGCGCTGTCCGACGAGCGCACCGTCGACTTCACGCCCCTGCCGAACGGCATCCACGAAGACCTCGCCACCCGCGACTTCACGATCAACGCGATCGCGCGGCCGCTCGAGGGCGGCGAGCCGCTGGATCCGTTCGGCGGCCTCGGCGACCTCGACCGCAAGACGCTGCGCGCGGTCGCGTCGGGGATCTTCCGCGACGACCCGCTCCGCCTGCTGCGCGCGGTCCGCCTCGAGGACGAGCTCGGCTTCAAGCTCGACAGCGAGACCGAGCGGCTCGTCCAGGCGAGCGCGGGGCTCGTCACGAAGCCGGCCGGCGAGCGGATCCTCGCGGAGCTCGTCCGGCTTGGCACCGGCGGCTTCGAGCGCCTGGACGAGCTGGGGCTGCTCGCGCCGCTTGGCGGCTCGCTCGAGCGCCTCCGGACTCTCGGGGACACCACGTCCGACATGCGGCTCGTCGCCGTGTTCGGCGACCGCCTCGGCCAGCTGCCGGTCTCGAACGAGCTGCGACGCTACGCCGGCAAGCTGCTTCGCGCCGAGCTCCCTCCGGACCTGTCGCCGCGAGCGATTCACCGCTTTCGCCGCGCCACCGAGCCGTGGGCGGACGAGGCGGCACGGTTCGCCGGCGGCGACGCGGCGCTCGAGCGTGCGATCGCCGAGTCGCGCGCGGGCGACCCGGCCGAGCCACTCCTCCGCGGAGACGAGCTCGGACTACCCGCCGGGCCGCAGATCGGCGAGTGGCTCGAGCGGATCGCCGAGGAGCGCGCCGCCGGCACGATCTCGACGCGCCAGGAGGCGCTCGAGCTCGTCCGCGGCCGCGGCGCTACTTCCGACGCGTGACGATTCCGAGCCGGTAGCCGGCCGCGAGGTCTCGACTCCGCGGCATGTAGACGCAGGCGTAGACGTACGCCCCGCGGCGCCCGCTGTTCACCACCGAGAAGCGCTCCACGGCCCGACCTCGCTTGTAGCTGCCGCCGACCAGAGCGCCGCGAAGCGCGCTCCGGCGGTTTCGGTAGAAGACCGTCTGCGCGTTCGGGCGGAACAGCTCCAGGTCGACGTTGGCGTTCGGCCTGACCGTGAAGTAGACGACGCGCTTCGCGGGAACGAAGACGCGGTAGACGTCGATCGGATCCTCGGTGACGTCAAGGCCCGCGCCTAGCGCGGCTCGGCCGCGGCCGGGTCGAGTCAGGGCCGGTGCCGCCTGCTGGAAAAGGCCGCGTGCCTTGACCTGGTTGATGTCGTCGTTGGGTTCCAGGGGATCGATCGCGGGAAGCGGCCGCGTCAGCGCCGTCGGCAGGTCGAGAATCCCGAAGCCGTGGTCGGGGTCCCAACCGGCCGGCGCGACGTCTCGGGTGCTGTAGCGCATCAGGTCGAAGAACTGCGTGATGTCCATCTGTGGGCGGGTCGTTCGGACCCAGGCGGCCGCCGCGCTCACGATCGGCGCGGAGAAGCTCGTCCCTGACTCGACCGAGTAGCCGCTGGCGTTGTAGAAGGCCGGTGTTGCGAGCACGATGCCCTCGCCGGGCGCGACGAGGTCCAGTCCGATGTCGCGGTTCGAGAACGAGGCCACTGTGTCCGAGCTGTTGGTTGCACCGACGGTCAGCACGTGCGGGAAAACCGCCGGTCCGCTGGGGGGGCTCCCCTCCGCCCGTGAGTTCCCCGCGGCCGCCACCGGCAGGCTCCCGGTTCCGAACGCCTGGATGAGGAGCTCGTAGAGGGCCGGACAGCCGCCCGGCGGCCTGAAGCCCCAGCTCATGTTGATCACGCTCGGCCCTGCGGTGATCGCAGCGTCGATCCCCGTCAGCGCCTCGACACAGGTGCGGCCGCCCCAGTCGAATGAGCGGAGGCTCGCGTTCGGGTACAGGCCGGACATGCCGACGCTGTTGACCGGCGCCGCAGCCAACGACGTGACCATCGTCCCGTGGAAGTCCGCGGGCGGGACGGCCGCATTGCCGTTCAGGTACGTGATCGGCCTGGCAGCGAACTCCGGATGCGTCGTGTCGACCCCGTCGTCGATGATCGTCATGGGGAAGCCCCCGCCCGGCTGCACGACGCGGTCGGCCCCGATCCTCGGCATCCACCACGGCGCAGGGTCGGACGGGTCGCCCTGGACGGCCTGGCCTCGAGCCGGTTCGGCGCGCCCGTTCGGATGTGCGTAGCGAAGTGCGCCGATCGCCCGCAGCTTCCGGAGCGCCGCGGCCGTCTCTCCCCGCCGGACGAGCCAGAAGCCTCGACCGAGGTCGCGGGCTCCGTGACCGCGTAGGACTGCGCTCGCGCGCGCCCCGCGCTCGACCGCGACGATCAGGTCTTCCCGCCCCTCGGCGGCGAGCAGCTGTGCGTCGGCGGCGGCCCCCATTCCGTCCGGCGGCGGGAGATAGGAAGGCCGAGAGGAGAGCTCGACTGCGGACGCCGGTGCGGGTGCGAGGAGAGCGGCGACGAGGCCAGTTGCCGCCAAAAGTGGACGAGCATTGACCATCGCACCGCATGGTAGGACGGCGTGTTGGAACCTACAAGGGCACGGACCGAAAGTACGACGTCGTGGATCGTCTCCCGGCCGAGCCTAGTCCTTCCACTTGACCGAGCAGCCGACCGGGGGCGTCTCGCTGAGCGGCGGATCCTGGTCGGCGAGCAGCGCCTCGATCGCGTCGCGCACGTAGCGCTCGCTCACGCCGTCCTCCTCGCGGCTGTCGTCGATCGCACCGTGGTAGACGAGGCGTCGGTTGCGGTCGAAGAGGAAGACCTCGGGCGTCCGCTCGGGGCCGTACTGCTGCGCGACGGACTGATCCTCGTCCCACAGGTAGTCGAAGTTGAACCCCTGCTCCTGCGCGCGCTGCTTCATCGCGTCGAACGAGTCCGCCGGGTAGTTCTCCGCGTCGTTGGAGTTGATCGCGACCAGACGGAAGCCGCGGTCGCCGTACTCCTCCTGGAGCGCCTTCATGCGACCCTCCCAGGCGATCACGTAGGGGCAGTGGTTGCACGACCAGACGACCGCCAGGATCGGCGCGTCTGCGTAGTCGTCGAGCGAGTGGTTGCGGCCGTCGACGCCGGGAAGGTCGAACGACGGTGCCTCGGTGGCGATGGTCAGGCTCATGCGAGGGCCTCCTCGAGCTGTTCGCGGGACGGGATCGGCGAGACGCGGCCGTCGGGCAGGTGGTAGATCCTGCAGTTGAGCGCGGGCGTCTGGACGGCGCCTGCGGGATCCACGTCGCGGCCGTCGATCCGGATGGTCGGCGAGCCGGGGAAGCGCAACTCGACCGCTTCCTCGCGGGTCGCGACATGTCGGATCTCCACCTGGGCTTCGAGGCCGCGCTCGCGCAGGACCGCCTCGAGCAGCTCGCGGGCCTCGTCGTGGGACGGGCAACCCTCCCAGTAGAGGAACTCGACGGTCACGAAATGGAACTTACCGGCGGCGCGCCAGCAGGCGGCTGATCAGGCCCGGCGCGAGCGCCTGGGCGACGGCCGGCACCCGGTACCAGCCGGGGACGAAGATCTCGGGCCGATTGCGCTCGACCGCAGAGACGATCCGGCGGGCCGCGTACTCCGGGCTCACGATCGTCCGCTCGAGGAGACGGCTGCCAAGCCTGCCTCGTTGCGGGAAGCCCGGCGTCTCGACGAAGCCGGGATTGACCGTGTGGACGTGGATGCCCTGCGCGGGCAACGACGCGGCCAGTGAGCGGGAGAAGGCCACGAGCGCGTGCTTCGACGCCGAGTAGAGCCCGGGCGGGAGGGCGACCGTGCCTGCGACCGACGCCACGTTGACGACATGCGCGGGCTTGGCTGCCTCCAGCGCCGGCAGAAACGCGCGGAGGCACCAGACTGCGCCGAGCAGGTTGATCCGGAGGAGCTGCTCGACCCACTCCGGGTCCGTGTCGACGAAGCCCTTCCGCCGGCTGGAGATCCCGGCGTTGTTGACGAGCAGCTTGATCGCGGGATGCCGCACGCGGACCTCAGCCGCCATACGGTCGACAGCCTCTCGGTCGCCCACGTCGCAGACCTCGTATTCGCCCCCGATCTCGTCTGCCACCGCGGCCAGCCGCTCCTCGTTGCGCGCGACGAGGACGCAGTGCCAGCCCTTCTTCGCAAGCAGCCTCGCGACCGCGGCGCCGATCCCCGAGCTGCCGCCGGTGACGACCGCTACCGACAAACGCGGACGACGCGCGTCGCCTCGACGCGCTTGCCGCCGATCTGCACGACCGCGCGAAGCGTGTGCAGGCCGCGCTTCGCTCCGCGGCTCCGCCACGTCGTCGCGTAGAGACCGGCGACGTTCCGCCGCAGCAGGCGGATCTGCCGGTTCCCGTCGAAGAAGCGCGCCGTGCGGGCGGTGCCGGCCGGGCCGGCGACGACGAGCAGCGGCACCGTGCGGCTCACGCAGGTCCGGGCGAGCGGCGTCAGCCAAGTGAGCGTGGGTCCGGAGACGACGCGCATTCGCGTCTCCCGGACCCGGGTGTTCGGCATCAGGTCGCGGCCGAAGACGTCCGCGTTCTTCGCCTCCTGGTAGTCGGCGGACTGGAACGTCGCGCGCAGCCGGCCGGCGCGCATGCTCGGCGCCTCGGTCGGGAGGGGGAAGAGCGCGATGCCGGAGAACGGGTCGTACGCCGCGGCGCCGACGAGCACGCGGCCGTAGCTCAGCACCAGGGAGAACGGATCGACGCCGGCCCCGCGGTCGAGCGTCTGGATCGCGATCGTCGGCCGGCCCGCGCTCACCCGCGTCGTCAGGAGGCGGATGAGCGGCGGATTCATGTCGTTCACCCAGGACCGGAGCCGGTAGGTGCCGGCCAGGCGCGCATCCGTGAACTCGTTCCGGCCGGAATCCACCGAGACGTAGTACGTGCCGGGCGGCGCGAACACGGCGCCGGCGGCGCCCACGGGGAGCCGGTAGCCGATCGTCAGGCCGTTGATGTTCGTCGGCGTGCCGACGTAGCCCTGGACCGCGTTCTCATCCTTCGCGCCGAGGAAGAAGGGGTCGATCGCGGCTCCCGGCGACGAGGAGATCACGGCGGCGCCGATGTTCACGACCCGGTTGCGAACGCGGATCGAGTACAGCCGCTCCGCGCCGTCCTCGCGCATGTCCGGCCCGATCCCGTAGTCGGGCGAGTGGCCGAACGGCGCCGCGGGGAAGCGGTAGAGGTCGGCGAAGGACCGGCCGGTCCTCGTGCTGCCCTCCTGCACCCGCTTGAGCTGGCGGGCGGTGACGCCGTGCAGGCCCGGGCGCGTGACGAAGAAGGCATAGGGAACGCGGCGCGTCGTCGCGCCACGGCGGAGCACGACGAAGCCGTAGTTGTCGCCCTTGGGTGCTGCGGCGTCGGCGCGCGCGGTGACCTGGACGTCGACCGAGCCTCCCGGCGCGACCGTCACGGTGGACGGAAGCTGGAGCGTCGCGCCCGCGCTGGCGGACTGCGGCTGGAGCTGCACCGTCCACGTCCCGGCTCCGCCGCCCGCGTCCCGGACGGACAGGAGCAGCTGCTTGGAGGTGACGCCGGCGAGCAGGTTCATGTCGCCGAAGGACAGTGAGCCCGGCTCGGTGAAGATCAGCGGGCTGTCGGCGGCCTGGACGTTCACGAGCCCGGCGCCCTCGAGCAGCACCGACGCCTCCTGCGTGCGTGCACTGTTCCCCCAGGCCGCGCCCGCGGTAGACATCAGCGCGGACTTCATCTGGCGCACCGACCAGTCCGGGTGGCGCTGGGTCAGGAGCGCGACTGCGCCAGTGACGTGGGGGGCCGACATGCTCGTCCCGTCGAAGTTCGCGAAGGGCGAGCCGCCGGTGAACTGGCGAAGCGTCGCGGCGAGGATCTCCCCGCCCGGAGCGGCGACGTCGGGCTTCAGCTGGTGGCCGAAGGCGGTGGGGCCTCCCGCGGAGAAGCTCGTGATCATGGCGCTGCGGCCGGTCTCGATCTCGGTCACGCCGGGACCGACCCGGATCGGTGCGCGGCCTCCGCGCGTTCCGAGATAGGCGCGGAGGCTGGAGCCGTCGAGATCCGAGATCATCCCGGAGCGCACCGGCAACACCAGCGGGATCGGGTTCGCCTCGCCGAAGCGGTTGTCGATGATGACCAGCCCGGCCGCGCCCGCAGCCGCCGCGCGAACCGCTTTGGAGAAGAACGTGCAGTGCCCGCGGGTGATCAGCGCGAAAGAGCCGGCCAGCGTGCCGCGCGGAAGTGGGTTCGTGCCCGCGTTCGGGTCGCGGCCGATCCCACACAGCTGGGTCGGGACCGGCTGCCCGTTCGTCCCCGTGATCGAGGTGACGTCCACGAGCGAGCGGTCGGACTGCCCCCAGGCCGAGGGGGCGCCGAGCGCATCCGGCTTGAAGGGGATCCGCCGCACCGACGCGGGCGCAGACGGGACGTTCACGGCCAGGGCCGGCGCGAAGACGTGCGTGTTGGAGGTCGCCGCGACCCCGATCGCCTCGGGGGCCGTCGACGGCGAGCCGGTCGAGCCGAAGCCGAAGTCGTCGCGGTCGTTCCCGGCCGAGGCCACCACGACCACGCCGGCGCGCGTGACGTTCGCGACCGTCTCGATCATCGCGTCGGTGCGAGGATCGATGGCCGGCGAGCCGCCCGAGTAGTTGATGACGTCCATTCCGTCCTTGACGGCCTGCTCGAAGGCGGCGACCGTCTGACCCGTCGTCGAGATGTTTCCGGCCGGGGTCGGGACGTTGAAGACGCGGTAGTTGCCGATCCACGCGTTCGGCGCCACGCCGCTCAGCCCCGTCGTCGGCGGGTGGTCGCGGCCGCCCGGCGATCCGACGCCCGCGCGTCCCGCCGCGATTCCCGCGACGTGCGTCCCGTGGAAGGAGGCTCGGGGATCGACCGGGAGCCGGCTTCGAGCGGTGGCGCCGGCCGCGAGGAAGCTGCGCGCCACGATCACCTTCGGCGTCGTGAACGCGGTCTGGCCCTTGGGGAAGCCGGCCGGGTAGCTGAAGCCGCTGGCGTTGAACGACGGGTTGGTCTGGTCGATGCCGTCGTCGACCACGCCGACCTTGACGCCGGCGCCTGTCGCACCGGTCGCCGCGGTGAAGGGAGTCGCGCCGATGACACCGGGGCTGCGGTTCGTCTTCAGGTAGTGGCGGACGCTCGGGTAGACGCGCGCAACGCCGACCAGGGCGTGGAGGCGGGGAAGGCTCTGCACGGGCAGCTGCACCGTGAGCCCGTTGAGGACGACCTGGAAGCGGTAGCCCAGTCGCGCGCCGGGAACGGCGGTGCGGATCGCGCGGGCGGCCGCCGCCTGTTCCGTCTGGATGCGCGCAAGGTAGGCCCGGGACGATGAGCTCGCGGTGTCGAGGCGGCTCGGGCCCAGCGTTGCGAAGAGCCCTGGCCCGCGCGCGGCTGCGAGCGGCGGCAGCCTCAGCGTCGCGATCACGGTGACGCGTCCGGAGCGCTGCGCCTCCGGCACCCGCAGAGTCCCCTGCGTGACCCTCGGCACGGTGACGTCGCCGAAGGTGCGGTCGACGGGCCGGAGTGCGGCCGATGCAGACGCTGAAAGGGCAAGCGCCGCTACGGGAACGATGAGCACGAGCTTGCGGCGCAAGACCAACAGGGTAGCCACAGCTTAGGATCGTTTTGTGGCCGGGAGGTTCGAGGGCAAGCGCGGGCTCGTGACGGGCGTTGCGAACAAGCGCTCGATCGCGTGGGCGATCGGGCGGCGGCTGGCCGACGAGGGCGCCCAGCTCGCCTTCACCTACCAGGGCGAGCGGATCGAGAAAAGCGTCAGAGAGCTCGCCGAATCGGTCTCGAGCCCGCTCATCACCTCGTGCGACGTCCGGGCCGACGAGGACGTCGAGCGCGTTGTGCGCGAGGTGGGGGAGGCCTTCGACGGCGGGCTCGACCTGCTGGTGCACTCGGTGGCCTTCGCGGCTGCAGAGGATCTCGAGGGGCGCTTCACGGACACGCCGCGCGACCGGTTCTGGATGGCGCTCGACGTCAGCGCCTACTCGCTCGTCGCCCTCGCCCGGGCGGCGGAGCCGCTGATGGAGGCGACGGGCGGCGGCTCGATCCTGACCATGACCTACCTCGGCGGGCAGCGAGCGGTGCCCCACTACAACGTCATGGGCGTCGCCAAGTCCGCGCTGGACTCGTCCGTCCAGTACCTGGCGTGGGATCTCGGCCAGAAGAACATTCGCGTCAACGCGATCTCCGCGGGGCCGGTCCGGACGCTGGCCGCCCGCTCGATCGCGGGCTTCCCGACCATGGAGTCGATCGTCGAGGAGCGCTCACCGCTCCACCGTCCGATCGACTCCGACGATGTCGGCGCCGCGGCCGCCTACCTGTTGTCGGACGAGGCCGACAACGTCACCGCGACGACGCTGTACGTGGACAGCGGATACCACTCGATGGGGATGTAGCGCCCGGCTAGCGGCGTCCGAGCGCGAGCATCAGCAACTCGACGCCGGCACGGCGGCGGCGAGCGCGGAGGTGGCCGAGGATCCTCGTCACACGATGATCCTCGGTCGAACCGCTCGGCGACTTGAGCCGGGGATTCAGCTCAATCGGCCGGACCGATCAGTTCTCCTTATCGCCGCGAACCGCGCGTGTGCCTTTGTGCGTACTGCCTCGCGGAGAGAGCTTCGAGAGGAAGGAACCGATGAGCATCCTGCGCTTGTCCGTCCTGTTCGCGCTGACCCTTGCACTGGCGGTTCCCGGCATCGCCGCCGGGAAGAGGAAGCCGCCGCCGCCACCGCCACCTCCGCCCGACTCGGCCGCCGATTGCACCTTCGTGGTCGAGCCGTCGATCGACGACTACATCGTGCTCGCGACTCTGCTCGTCGGCGTCCGCTGCGACACGACGAAGCAGCGGATCGACGCGACCGCTACCGGTTTCACGCGGGATGGCGTGCAGCCTGCCGCTGCTTCCGGTCGGCGCGGAGCGCCGCACGTGCCTGAACGCGAATGCGTGCTTCGTCGGCATCGACCTGTTCTCGTACGACAACCACCCCGTCGCCTTCCCGGGTGATCAGCTCTATTGCGCCACCGGTTTCGGCGTTGTCGGCGGACGGACGGTCGGGCCCGGTTCGGGCTGCGAGCACGACGCGAGGATCTGATTCGGTCTAGTCGCGCCCGCCGAACTGCCAGCGGTGGATCTCGACGTGCTCGTAGAGCGATGCTCGCGCTGGGAGGTCGAGAAGCTCCTCGACGGCAGCCGCGGAGGGGGACTCGACTGCGAGCGCGTCGCCGACCCAGGTTGAGCCGTCCTCGGCGAGGAGCGGTCCGCACACGATCAGGCGATCGCTGAGTGCGGCCAGGTCCCAGCCAGGGTCGTCTTGACTCGGCTTTCCGTGGGCGATGACCAGGAAGCGCACGCTCTCGGGCTCTCCCGCGAACTGCCACATCGTCCGCCCGAGCGCGTTCCGCCAGCGCCTCACGAACACCTCGGCGTACACCCCGGCCTTGTGGTTCGGCTCCTCGAACGCGAACACCCTTGCCGCCTCCGCATCGGGCAGGTCGACGATGTGCAGGCTGCCGGTCGGCGTGACACCGTCGTCGGCGAGCGTCGGGCCGCGGGCGATCATCCCCTCGGCGTAGCCGTCCATGAAGGACCAGTGGGCCTCGAGAAGCTGCATCCGCAGCTCGAGGGTGCCCGGCTTGTCGCGGCAGTAGAAGAAGGTAGTCCAGCTAAGCCGTCCGCTCCGCTCTTCGGAGCAGGAACATGAAGACCAGAGCCTCGATGAAGGCCGTGACGATCGCGAGGATGATCGCGGCCCAGATCGTCGTCCACCAGAAGTCGTCGATCGTGAGCGAGTCCGAGATCGCATCGGTGATGCTGAGCATGAGCGCGCTGAGGAACAGTGCGAGCAGCCCCATGACCAGCACCGACCGCACCCTGGGAGCGAACCGCAGCAGCAGCGCCGCTGCGATCGCGTTGACGATGCCGAACAGCGCCGAGACCCAGAGGTAGGACCAGAACCCGCCGGAGACGTCCATGCCGGGCAGGATCCAGCTGGTGATCGCGAACGCGACCGCGAGGATCACCCAGACGACGAGCAGGGCGAGCAGCACGACAGACGACGGTACCTCGCCGGCCGGACGGAGCTAGCCCGGCTGCGTGAACTGAGCTTCTAGGCCGAGCAAGTCCTCGATCGACTCGCGCCGGCGAATCAATCGCGCCGCACCCTCCGAGACGAGGACGGCCGCCGGACGGGGCACCGCGTTGTAGTTCGAAGACATCGCCAGCGTGTAGGCACCTGTGGCGGGCACTGCGAGGACATCTCCGCGGCGCGGCGACGCGAGCGGCACTCCGTCGATGAGGACGTCGCCGGATTCGCAGTGCTTGCCGCAGACCGAAAAGACGCCGGTCGGTGGATCGTCCACGCGCCCGGCGACGATCGCGTTGTACGAAGCGCCGTAGAGCTGCGGTCGTGGGTTGTCCGACATGCCGCCGTCAATCGCGACGTAGGTGACACGTTCACTGGCGCGCTTGACGACGCCGACTCTGTAGAGCGTCACGCCCGCTCGTCCGACGAGCGAACGGCCGGGCTCGAGAATGAGGTCGGGCGGGGGGAGGTCGTGGCGTCCCCACTCTTCCGCGACCCGCTCGATCAGCGCGCCCACGAAGGTCTCGATCGAGGGGGCCTCCTCCATGAGGACGTGCTGGACGCCGAGGCCGCCACCGAGGTCGATGGTGCCTGGCACCCAGCCGAGACGCGTCCGACACTCGGTAGCGAAGGCCGCCAGCCAGGCAACTGTCGTCCGTACAGCCGCCGTCTCGAGCAGCTGCGAGCCGATGTGCACGTGCAGGCCGGCGACCTCGATGCCCGCGTCGCGCGCCACGTCGATCGCCTCGAGAGCGTCTTCGGGCGGCAGCCCGAACTTCGAGCCGCGATGGCCGGTCGTGATCGCCGCATGCGTTTCTGCCTCGATCCCGGGGGTCACGCGGACCAGCACCCGCTCGACTCCGGCCGTGGCAGCTCGCGCCACCTCGTCTACGGCGTCGAGAACGACGTAGCGGACGTCGGCCGCTGCAGCGGCGGCAAGCTCCTCGTCGCTCTTGTTGTTCCCGTGGAGCACGATGCGATCTCCTGGAATGCCCGCGCGGAGCGCGAACGCGAGCTCGCCGGCCGTGGAGACGTCGGCGCCGTAGCCCGCGCCCGCGACGAGCTCGAGGATCGCCACGCTCGGAAACGCCTTGACGCTGTAGAGCAGCAGCGCGTCCGGGGCAGAGCTGCGATACGCCTCGGCGTTGGCGAGGAGCGTCTGCTCGCAGTAGACGACGAGAGGCGTCCCGAACTCCTCGGCGAGCCGCGACGCCGTGACTCCGCCGAGCGAGAGCTCTCCGTCGTCCCTGGCGGCCGAGTCAGGGAAGAGCTCGAGCGCCGGCAGCGAAAATCCGGTCGCTCCCCAGGGCATCCACCGACGATAGAGACGGCAGGCGTCTTTGAGAAGGGGCCTAGGTTGGCCGGTCGAACTCGGCCCGGGCGAGCTCGACGGCCTGGCGAGCGTCGCAGCCGTCCAGGTGATCGTTCACGAGCCCCATCGCCTGCATGAACGCGTAGACCGTCGTCGGGCCGACGAAACGCCAGCCGCGGCGCTTCAGGTCCTTGGCGAGCGCCTTCGACTCCTCGGTTTGCGCCATCTCGAGGAGGACGTCCCACGTGAACCGCTTCGGGCGGGACGCCGGATCCGGCTCGAAGCGCCAGACGTACGTGGCGAGCGAGCCCTCCTCGTCCACGAGCTCGACGGCCCGCTGGGCGTTGTTGATGGCTGCCTCGATCTTGCCTCGGTGGCGGACGATGCCGGCGTCCTGCAGCAGCCGCCCGACGTCCTTCTTGCCGAACCGTGCGACCTGCTCGAAGTCGAACCCGGCGAACGCCTGCCGAAAGTTGTCGCGCTTCCGCAGGATCGTCAGCCAGGAAAGGCCCGACTGGAACCCCTCGAGCACGAGCTTCTCGAACAGGCGGCGGTCGTCGTCGACCGGGAAGCCCCACTCGGTGTCGTGGTAGGCCTGGTACTCGGGCGGCGACGAGCCCCAGAAGCAGCGGGCGACTCCGTCCTCGCCGCGGACGACGCGCTCGTCGCTCAACCGAGGGCCCCCGTCATCTCCACGCCTACCAGGCTACGGGTATGAAGGCTTCGTAGAGCGCGATTGGCCCGTCGCGGGCGAGCAGCCGCCCGGCCACGCCGCACCGCGGCCGGCCGTAGACGGCGAGGTACCGGACGCCGAGCTCGGCGAGGCTGCGCACGTCGGCGCACGGCTGGAGCTCCCGCAGGACGCGGGCCGCCTCTTTCGGCGCGACCGTCGAGTAGCCGGCCGGCCGCTCGCGCGGCGCCTGCATGGCGTAGTAGAGATAGACGCTCGCTTCCTGGCGGTCGGGCGCGTAGACGGGCATCTCGAGCAGGCGCCCGCCGTCCTCCTGCCGCAGCGCCGCGTACGCGCGATTCCCCTCGTCCGCGGCGGTGGGCCGGTAGGCCGTCACCCCGGCGCGGAGGTCGATCGCGAGCGAGCGCCAGCGCCGCGCCGACGACCAAGAGCCTGCGCTTCTCTTGCAGCACCCACTCCAGTCCGAGCGCCGCGAGCCCCGCCAGCGCGAGGCAGGCGATGACCATCAGCCGGCCCGGCACCCGGGTCACGTCGAGGCCGGGAACCGTCTCCCAGAGCGTCTCGTAGCCGGGAAGGTTGGCGCCGAGGGCGAGGATCATCGGCAGCAGCGCCGCGACTCCGAGGAGGAGACCGAGCCTTGTGCGGCGATGCACCACGACCCCGAGGAGCGCCAGAAGCGGCACGAGCCAGCCGACGAAGACGAACGCCTCCAGCCCGTGGCGCGGATCCCGCGACACGAAGTCCGCCAGCTCGGCCGAGTAGCGCTCGACCTGGGCGAACGAGCGCGATGAGCCGATCGAGCCGCGGATCGAGACCGCCCAGACGAGGACGCCGGCGGCCAGACCTGCCGCGAGGGCGCCCGCCGGCCCAGCGCCGGTCGCCGCCACGCAGCAGTGCATAGGCGAAGACGAACGGCAGCGCACCAAGCGCCAGGTGCACTTGGCCCGACAGGGGAATCGACGCAAGCGCGGCCGCGGTCAGCCAGTACAGGCGCTTCTCCCACGCCCAGAGGGACAGAGGAAGCAGCATCGCGATCCACGCGAGCAGGTGCCCGGCGCCTGCCTGGACGGCGCGGTACGGCGCGAGCGCGAAGATCAGGCCGCCGGCGAGCGAGGGGCCGACGCCGAGCCCGAGCGACCGGAGCCAGAGGAACGTCAGGCCCCCGGCCCCGAGGTAGCCGAGCAGCACGAAGAGGTTCCACGCGACGACCGTCCCGAACAGCGCCCTTCAGCGGCCCGAAGACGACGCCGAACGGCCAGGCGGCGAAGTTGACGCGCGCTTCGACCTCGGGCTGGAAGCTGTAGGGATCGAGCCACGGAGCGGCTCCGCGCCCGAGCTGGTGCCCCGGGAGCCAGAGCTGCCACGCGACCTGGAGATGGTCGCCGGGAGCCGCGGCGCCGGGCAGGCCCGGCAACCCCTCGGCGAGGAAGTCCGACCGGGCGTCTTCCAGCGCCGGCCACGTCGAGACGAGGCCTGCGCCGAGGTAGAGCGCTAGGACGAGCCCGACAAGGCCCGCGCGGCCGCGAGCAGCTCGTCCACGTCCGGAACGTCGCCGTCCTCGTAGGCCCATGCGCCGCGGACCGTACCGTCGGTATCGACGAGGAAGGCGGACCGCTGCGCGACGTCCTTCATCCCCCGGTAGTCCCGCGCGATCCCGAAGCCGCGGACGGCGTCGCCGTTCCAGTCCGAGAGCAGCGGGAAGTTCAGGTCGAGCGCCTGGATCCAGGCGACGTGCGACCACGCCGAGTCGCGCGAGGCCGCCATGATCCGCACGCCCGCATCCTCGAACTCCTTGCTCCTGTCACGCAGGAGCTCCATCTCGTTCGTTCAGGTGCCCGACCAGTCGAAGAGGTAGAAGAGAACGAGGATCGCGCCCTCGGAGACCAGGTCGTGGAGCGAGACCCCCTCGCGCGGCGCGAGCCAGACGTCGACGTCGGGGATCCGATCACCGGTCGCGAGCACCGCCGGAGACTAACCCCCGCAGCACCAGCCTTCGATCCGTGGAAACGGCCCGACGCCGGTCCCGCCCGGGTCGAACTGCTGCGCCAGGCTCGACACGGCCTTGATCTTCTCCACAGCCGTCGACCGGATGAAGAGCCACTGGTCGGCGCTCTGCCAGCCCAGGAGCAGCCAGCGCGCGCCGGGCGACCACGCGACGTCGCCAAAACGGCCGCGGCCGCTGAAGACGGGCGTCTGGCGGCGGATGCTGTCCGCGTCGACGACGAGGAGCTCACTCGTCTCGCCGTCCTCGGCTCGTTGCCGGCGGATGAGCGCGATGCGGTGGTCGTCGGGCGTGAAGGCTGCGTCCACGAAGGTGCCCGCGAGGGGGAGCGACTGGAGGCGGCGGCCGGTCTCGTCGTAGACGGTGATGGCGAACCGGTTCTCCGAGAGCGGCACGGCTGCGACGAGTCGCCGTCCGTCCGCCGACCACTCGAGGTGCGACGGCGTGGCCCGAACGGCGGAGGTCCAGAGCGTGTCATCCGTGTCGGTGTCCCGCACCGTCAGCGCGCCGCCGGCGTCGACGTACGCCACGACGCTGCTGCTCGCCCGGCCGCCAGGCGGGAGCGACGTCGGCGGCGCCGTCGACTCGCCGGTCGCCGGTCTTGTCGGCCGCGACCACACGGAGGTTCGATCCGCTCAGGTAGGCGATCAGCGACCCGCTCGGCGACCAGCGCGCGTCGTGGACGCGGGGCCGGGCGAGTGTCCACCGGGCCTCTCCCGTCGGGTTGAAGGCGGCGAGCCGGCTCCGGGCCGAGGCGACGGCCAGTCCGCCGGGCGACCACGACGCCTCGTCGAAGTCGCCGAGCCGCCGCTTGGTGCCGTTCGCCTGCACGACCCAGACGCCGCTCGGCGCCGTGACGAGCACGCGTCCCTCCGCGGGCAGCGAGAAAGCCGCGGGCCTCGCCTGCGGCACGGCGGCGACCTCTTCCTTTCCCATTGCCTCACGGACGTCCGAGATCACGGCCCGGCCCGGCGGGCTCAGGACGGCGGCGAGGAGCGCGATCGCCACGGCGGTCGCGAGCAGCAGCCGCGCGTGACGCCTCGGCCACGGAGTCGGCTCCCGTTCGTCGAACGCGGCGCGCGCCAGCTGCCACGAGCGGCGGGTGGCCCCGAGCTCATCCGGCGGCTGGATGCGGAGCAGCGCGCGTCGGAGCTGGACCTCGGTCACAGCGTGTCCTCGTCGATCTCGAGCCGGTCGGCCAGCGCGTTCAGGCCGCGGCGGAGCCGGGAGTTCACGGTGCCCCGTGGGAGGTCGAGCATGCGAGCGATCTCGCGCGGCGAGTACTCCAGCAGGTGCCGGAGGACGATCACGGCGCGGTGCTCGGGCGACAGCTCGCCGAGGGCGGCAACGAGGGGCTGAGTGAGGGATGCCTCGTCGGAGCGCCCGGGCGCTGCAAGTTCCAGCGCGGGCTCGCCGACCGCGGCCTGCAGCTCCCTGGCCCGCGCCCAGTCGATGGCCCGGTTGACGACGATCCGGTGCAGCCACGGCCCGAACGGACGCCGCCGGTCGAACCGGTCGAGCGTCCGGATCGCGGACAGCATCGCCTCCTGTGCAATGTCCTCGGCCGCGGCGCCGTCGTGCACGACCAGGTACGCGGCCCGGTAGGCGCGGGGCCAGTGCTCCCGGAACAGGGCCTCGAGATCCGGTAGCGACCCCGCCTGTGCCCCCGCGATCCAGGCGCGCTCGTCGGCCTGCAACGCGGCCATGGCGCGATTCCGGTGCGAACGCTGGCGTCGTGGAGGCTCATCGTCAGATGTACGAGCCTCGGATGACAGGAGGTCCCGAGCCATGGTCGTACTCTGAACGTTCGACGCGGAACGGGCTATGCCCGTTCAGCCAGACGCGGCGGTGCCGCCGGCCTCGGTGGCGTCCGCGATCTCGCGGACGACCTCGACGATGTCGCGATTGGCGTTGTAGACGCGCAGCTGGCGATCGGAGCCGTTCCCTCTGCTCAGGATCTCCTGGATGCCTTCCAGCTCGCTGTCGGAGCCGAGCTCCTTCGCGTGCGGCTCGATCTCCTCGAGGCGGCGGCGCACCAGCTGGGCGACGGCGATGCGGTTTCTCGCGCCCGTGTTGAGGTCCATGATCGGCGCCTCGAGCCCGTACCGCACCGAGAGCCACTTGTTCTCGGTGGTCAGGATCCGGTGGTAGCCGGGGATCCCGCCCTCCTGCTCCGCCAGCTCGCAGTAGTGCTTCACGAGCGCCTGGCAGAACGCGGCGATCGCGACGGCGTCCTCGACGCGGGTGACGCAGTCGCAGATCCGGATCTCCACGGTGCCGAGCCGTGGATGGGGCCGGATGTCCCACCAGATGTGCGTGTAGTCGGCGATGCAGCCGGTCTTCTCGAGCTGCCCGACGACGGCCGCGTAGTCCTCGTAGTCGCGGAAGCGCGGGGGCGGTCCCGACCGTGGGAAGGCCGCGAAGATCGGCTGGCGCGTGGAGGCGAGGCCGGTCGGCTCGCCGCGCCAGAACGGCGAGCTCGCCGAGAGCGCCATCAGCAGCGGCAGGTCGACGAGCAGGCCGTTGACGACGTGGATCGCCTTGTCCGGATCGTCCACGGCCACGTGGACGTGGAGCCCGAAGATCAGCTCGCGGCGGGCGACGTACTGCATCTGGTCGACGAGGGCGCGGTACCGGTCGCGCGCGGTGATCCGCTGGCGCTCGAAGAGGCTGAACGGGTGCGTCCCGGCCGAGCCCATCCGCAGGCCGTTCTCACCCGCGATCTGCTTGACGGCCGACCTGAGGCGGCGAAGCTCGCGGTCGGCTTCGGCGGCGGTCCGGCAGACGGGCGTGGCGACCTCGAGGGTGGACTGCATGAGCTCCGGCTTCATCCGCGCCTCGTCCTCGTGGCCGACGAACGCGGCCAGAACCGTGTCGATCCGCTGGACGAGGTCGAAGCTCTCGCCGTCCAGCAGCATGTACTCCTCCTCGACGCCGAGCGTGTACGGCTCGCCCTGACCGAACTTGTGCTCGAGGACGCTGCCACCGGCGGCGAACCCCTCCACTCCCGTGATCGACGCGGGCCAGGCCTGCTTCATGGCGCGTCAGTCTGACAGGACTGCGACGACGTCCAACTCGAGGAGCCAGCGGGGATCCACGAGCCCCGCGATGACGACGGTCGTGTTGACCGGGCGGATGTCCCTGAACACCTCGCCGTGCGCCCGGGCCATCTCGTCGAAGGCCGATGCGTCGGTCAGGTAGACACACGTGCGCACGACGTCCTCGAGCCGGCTACCGGCCCGCTCGAGCGCGCCCTTCACGATCTCGAGGCAGAGGCGGGTCTGGTCGTAGGCGCCCTGGGCGGGTCGCTCCCGTCCGCGGGGATCGGCGCCGTCCCGGCGACGTACACGTGGTCGCCGGCGACGACGGCGCGCGAGTAGCCCATGATCGACTCGTACGGCGAGTGGCCCGGGATGCGCCGATGTGGCACGGGCCTAGTATCCGCCGCCGTGGACGCACTGCGCCAGCTGGACGAGTGGCCTGCGGAGAACGCCGCGGCCGGCGTCGTCGCGGACGGAGAGGTGGTTGCGACGAACGGAGATGCCGCCCGCAGGTTCCGCTGGGCCTCGGTCACGAAGCCCGCGACGGCGCTGGCCGTGCTGGTCGCGGCCGAGGAGGGCACGGTCGACCTCGACGAGCCGGCCGGCCCGCAGGGCTCGACCGTCCGCCACCTGCTCGCGCACACTTCGGGACTGCCCTTCGAGGGCACCGAGCCGATTGCGAAGCCGGGGACGCGGCGGATCTACTCGAATGCAGGCTTCGAAGTCCTCGCGAGGTTTGTCGAGGAGCAGGCCGAGATGCCGTTCCCCGAGTATCTCCGCCAGGCCGTCTTCGAGCCGCTCGGGATGAGCGCCACGCTCGAGGGCTCGGCGGGGGCCGGGGTGCACGGCACGCTCGACGACGTGCTCCGCCTCGGCCGCGAGCTTCTCGACCCGACGCTCGTCGCGCCGGAGACTCTGGACGAGGCGACCACCGTCCAGTTCCCCGGCCTCGGCGGTGTGATCCCGGGGATCGGGCGCTACGACCCGAACGACTGGGGGCTCGGGCTCGAGCTCCGCGACCGCAAGCCGAGTCACTGGACGGGGAACCGCGCCTCGGACCGGACGTTCGGCCACTTCGGCGGCAGCGGCACCTTCCTCTGGGTCGATCCTGACCGCCGCCTCGCCCTTGCCGCGCTCACCGATCTCGAGTTCGGCGAGTGGGCCCTCGACGCCTGGCCGCGTCTCAGCGACGCAGTGATCGACGAGCTCGCCTCAAGAGCCAAGTAACAGACTGTTACAAAGCCCTCGGGGCCGCTCGCCTAGCCTCACCGCGAGCAAGTAACAGTCTGTTACAAGCGACCTAGCGCCTGACGCGCAGGGTCGCGCGCATGCCGCGCGCGCGGTGGTCCGAGACCGCGCACCAGAGGCGGTAGCGGCCGGGCAGCAGGCGGATCGACAGCGTTGCCCGCTCGCCCGGGAGAATTCTCCTCACTCGAAAGGTCCGCGTTCCGCCGATGCGGTGCACGTAGAGATCGTGCTCGTCCTCGCCGTAGTTGACGAGCTGGATCAGCGCGGGCCCCTGACGGACGGTCAGCCGGGACAGCCGGTACTCGAACTCGAGCGCCGTCACCTGCACGCGCGCGGGCGGCCGCGCCGCGAGCACCGGGTGCGCCGCAGCGACGAGCGCGGCCAGCGTCAGGGCGAGAAGAGCGAGCCGCCTCACTTGACGAGCTGGAGCCGCCGGTAGGCGCGCGCGTTGGGGATCGCGCCGGCGGCGTCGAAGTCGAACCACTGCTCGAGCAGCGAGCTGTAGACGCTCCGGAAGTCCACGGTGGCCTTCAGGTTCCCTTCCCGGTCGAGCGCCTGGCGGAGCCGCGGTAGCTCACCGATCATCTGGCCGCGGGCCCGGGTGCCCATGACCATGCCGACGCCGGCAGCTCCGTGGTCCGTGCCGCGCGAGCCGTTCTCCTCGGCGCGGCGGCCGAACTCCGACCAGACGAGCGTGAGCACGCGGTCGGCCAAGCCTCGCGCCTCGAGGTCGCGCTGGAACGCGAGCAGGCTGTCGCCGGTCAGCTTCAGTCCCTGTCCCAGCGCCTCGGCCTGGTCGTCATGCGTGTCGTACATCCCGTACGCGCGAAGCGCGACGCAGCGCAGGGGAAGGCCGGCGCCGAGCATCGCCGCCAGCCCTGCGAGGCGCTTCGGGAAGCTGCTGCGATGCTGCGGATAGGCGACCGGGCTCGTGATCCCGGTGCCGTTGAACGGCGCGAGCTGCTGGCGGAGCCGGTTCGCCTGCGACGCGGTGCCGGCGATGGACGCGAGGGCCTTTCCGCGGGCGCCGCGGGCCCGTCCGAGCGGCGCGAGCGTCTCCAGCATCTCGCGCTCGACCTCACCCCAGACGCCCGGAGCCCAGAACCGGTAGCTGTCCGCGCCGCGCAGCGCCGCAACCGGCGCCTTCCGCGTTGCGAGCGGCGGAGCCAGCTCGCCGTCGAGGCTGAGCCCTTGGAGCGGGTTGTCCGATCGCCCGGCCCGGTCGAGATAGCGGCCCATCCAGCCGGTGCGGAGCCCGGGATTCGTCGCGCCGACCTCCCAGTAGTGGCGCGAGGTGAAATGGGACTGGTCGGCGTCCGTGTAGCCGACGGTGGGGAGGACGGTGAGCTTGCCCTCGAGGTGCAGCGTCCTGAACGCGGCTGCCTCGGGGTGCCAGCGCAGCCCGGGATCCTCCGTGAAGACGAGCCCTGAGTCCGGCAGCGCCAGCCGCGGCCGCAGCCGCCGGTAGTCGGGGTCGCCGACGGCGCGAGCAGCGAGAGCGAGTCGGCGCCGCCGTCGAGGAAGACGCTGACGAGCACGGGCTGCGCCGGCGCCGCCTCGGCCGCCTCGAGGATCCCGTCCTCGAAGCCCGGCAGGGCGAACGACCCGGCGCCGTACACGGCCAGTGCGAGCCCGGCCGAGCGGAGCATGAAGTCGCGGCGGTCGAGACCGGTGCCCGCAGGCATCGGCATCCCCGGCTCGATCCCTGGCAACCCGGAGCCCGCCTCGGCGACCGCACGGCGGAGGAGGGAGGAGCGGGAGAACTCGTTGCAGCAGCGGCTCATGAGGTCTGGAGGTCGGGGGAGACGGCGATCAGCTGGCGGAGGGAGTTCTCGACAAGCGCCGGATAGCTCTTCCGCTTCCAGTTCTGGTTGGCGGTCCCGAGTGCTCGCTTGGTGTAGTTGCGCAGGACGCGGCGCGTGCCGTAGGAGAGCTGCGGGTTGCCCCAGTACGCGAGCGCACGGTCGAGCAGCTTGTCGGCGTCGAACGGCGCCTGCACCTTGTTCGGGTCGAGCTGCCCGGTTCGCGCGACCCGCCCGGCGATGTCCCACCGGGCCAGGTACGTCGCAGTGTCGAGCCAGCGGTCGTCGTTCCAGCCCGAGACGTTCGGCGGGTAGAAGAGCTGCTGGCCTGCGTTCGCGCAGAGCCACGTCCACGACTCGGTGTCGATTCCCCGGCCGGAGGCGCGAAGGAGCCCCGCGGTGTAGACGATCGGCGGTTTCACCATCCGCGGCCCGTCGTAGAAGTGCGGGTGCTTGAGGATCGCGCGCACCACGGGTCGCGCCCTGTACCCGCTGCGCACGTACAGCTGCTCGAGGCCGCGGCGGGTCGCGGGCGGCGGCGTGGTCGGGATGAAGTAGCCCCAGAGCTTCGAGACGAAGAAGGACGGGTGCCGCGGATGCTTGACGCAGAGCTCGACGGCGTCGCGCCAGTCGAACTTTCCGCGCCGTCCGAAGATGCGCTTCGAGCCGAGGTCGTGCCGCTCGCGGTCGAAGCGGAAGCGAGTCGGGCCCACGCCCTCCCGCCAGTCGTTCCGGAAGCCAGTCAGCGCGCGCGCCTGCTCGCGGACGTCGCGCTCCGTGTACCCGCGTCCGGCGCCGAGCGTGAAGAGCTCCATCAGCTCACGCGCGTAGTTCTCGTTCGGCGACCACTTCGTGTTGTCGGTCCCGGAGAGCCACAGGAGCATGGCGGGGTCGCGCGTGACCGCCAGCGTCAGCTGCCGGAAGGAGCCGAGCCAGTACCGGCGGAAGAGCGCGTTCTGCCGGAGCATGAGCCCCTGCGAGCCGACGCCCTCGTTCGACGTCGCGAACCAGTCGTGCCAGACGAGCGTCATGCGCTCCATCAGCGGGCGGTTTCCGCGGACCATGCGATCGAGCCACCAGAGATGGTCGTGGCCCCACGCGTCGCGCGGCGCGAGCGGACGACCCTTCTCGTCCTTCGGACGCGGGCCGACGAATCGCTGGCGCCCCGGCGCGGTCAGTGCGCGAACGGACTCGTTCAGGCCCTGCCTCGCGAGCTTCCTGGTCTGTCCTCGGCGCGGCCCGAAGCCGGCACGCCAGAGCAGGCGCTCGGCCTGCTCGGGACCGAATTCGCCACGGTAGACGGGAATCTTGGCGGCGGCTGACGGCAAAACGCTCCTGACCCCTTCGGGGTCAGATCGACCGTCCCTTGAACCTGGCGATCCCTCGAACGAGGGATGCCTCGCTTCAAGCGATACGGCCTTGGGGCCCGATTGTGCCGCAGATGGAGATCGCCGGCTTGGGAATCGCAATGATCGCGATCAGCGTCCTGCTCCTGGTCTGGGCGTTCCCGAGCCTGCCGCGCCGCTAGCGGGCTAGACCTCGGCGAGACGCTCAGCCAGAGTTCGGCGGATGACCTCCGGTCGCCGGCGTCTGCGCATCGCCCTCTTCCTCGCCGTCGGGCTCGGCGCGACCGGCCTCTGGCTGGTCGCGTACGGCGTGAACGTCTTCGAGGACCTCGACCTCGACACGATCGACGCGCGTTTCTCGGTGCGCGGCGAGCAGTCGCCGCCCGCGGATCTCGCCGTCGTGAAGATCGACGACGTCACCTTCGACGAGCTGAACCTGCAGTGGCCGTTCCCGCGCTCGAATCACGGAAGGCTGATCACGCGGCTGAAGGAGGACGGCGCGAAAGTGATCGCCTACGACGTCCAGTTCAGCGAGCCCTCCGCCGACCCCGAGGAGGACAACGCCTTCATGGACGCCGCCCGCGCGGCAGGCAACGTCGTTTTCGCGACCACCGAGGTCGGCGAGAACGGCGAGCCGAACTTCCTCGGCGGCGCCGAAGGCATCGAGTACGCCCGCACGACGGTCGGCAACGGGAACTTCGACGACGACCCTGGCGGGATCATCCGGCGCGTCCCGTTCGAGCTCGACAGCCTGAAGAGCTTCGGTGTCGTCGCCGCCGAACGTGCGACCGGCGAGACTGTCGAGCGGTTCTCGGTGGAGGACCGGCTCGTCGACTACCACGGCCCGGTCGGGACGATTCCTTCCGTCTCGTTCTCTCGCGTATTGCGCGGGCAGTTCGAGCCGGGCCTCTTCCGGGGCAAGATCGTGGTCGTGGGGCCGTGGGCCCCTTCGCTGCAGGACGTCCACCCGGTCTCGTTCGGCGACGACCTGATGCCCGGGCCGGAGATCCAGGCGAACGCGGTCGCGACGATCCTGGACGGCCTTCCCCTGCAGAAAGCCCCGGCCTGGCTCAACGTGGTGCTCATTCTCCTGCTCGGGCTGCTGCCGGCGCTGACGGGGATCCGGCTCTCCCTCCGAGGGACGCTGGTGCTGGCGGTCCTTGCCGCGCTTGGGTTCCTCGTCGCGACCCAGCTCGCGTTCAACGCCGGGTCTCGTCGTCTCGTTCGTCTACCCGTTCGGTGCGCTGCTCGTCTCGTCAGTCGGGTCGATCGGGGCGCACTACCTCCTCACGGCCTTCGAGCGCGAGCGGGTCCGCGAGATGTTCACTCGCTTCGTGCCGGCTGCGGTCGTGGACGACGTGCTCAAGCGCACCGACGGCGATCTCCGCCTTGGCGGCGTGACGATGGAGGCGACCGTGATGTTCACCGACCTCCGCGGCTTCACGTCGGTGTCGGAGGCCCTGCCGGCCGCCCAGGTCGTGCAGATCGTCAACCACTACCTCGACGAGATGACGAAGGCGATCCATGCCAACGGCGGAACGCTCGTCTCGTACGAGGGCGACGGGATCATGGCCGTCTTCGGGGCGCCGATCGAACAGGCCGACCACGCGGACCGTGCGATCGCAACGGCCCGTGAGATGCTCGAGACGCGGCTGCCGAGCTTCAACCGGTGGCTCGAGGAGCGGGAGATCGCCAGCGGCTTCTACATGGGGATCGGGCTGAACAGCGGCGACGTGGTCTCCGGGAACGTCGGCTCGGCGACCCGGATGGAGTACACGGCTCTCGGCGACACGACCAATACGGCGGCGCGCCTCCAGGGCATGACGAAGGGAACGCCGCACTCGGTCTTCATCTCCGACACGACCGTGGAGCTGCTCCAGCAGGAGCTGGACGACCTGGTCTTCGTCGACGAGATGGAGGTTCGCGGTCGGCAGGCGAAGGTGAAGCTCTGGTCGCTGCCGCTCGGCGTGAAGACGTAGCGCCTACTCGGCGAACAGCGGCCGGATGAACTCGTCGAACGTCTCGCGGTCACAGCTGGCGACCGTCGAGAGCGTCATGGGCGAGACCGATGCGGTTCGCGGCAGGTCCATCGCGAGTGCCACCTCGCCGAAGTAGTCGCCCGGCTTGAGGATGCGGCGCAGGCCGCGTTCGTTCTGGGTCACCGAGAGGAGCCCGTTCAGGACGACGTAGAAGCGGTCGCCCTCGTCGCCTTCACGCAGGAGCGGCTGCCCGGGCCCGACCTCCTCCCGCCGCATCCGGTGCGCGAGCTTCGTCAGCTGCTCTCCGGGGAGCTCAGCCAGGAGGCCGATCCGCGACAGCTCCGTCACGGAGGCCGGAACGTGCCTCACGAGTCCGCGTCGTCCTCGGGGAGATCGTCGTCCTCGTGACCCGGGCCCTCGGCCGCCTGGGATTCGGGCAGCTGCTCGGGGGCCTGCTCGTGCTCCTCGGGTGTGGGCGGTGGATCCTCGTGCACGGCCCTATTGTTGCGATCCGTGGGAGAGCTCGACGCCTGGAGGCGCTGTCCCGTCTGCGCGGCGACGGTCCGGCATGAGCAGGGACGCGTGGAGTGCCCCGACTGTGGCTTCGTCAACTACGCGAACCCGAAGCCCACCGCATCCGCCCTCGTGGTCGACGACGAAGGCCGCGTGATGTTCGCGAGGCGGGCGCACGAGCCGTCCGCCGGCAAGCTGGACCTGCCGGGGGGCTTCGTCGAGGAGGGCGAGCACCCGCTCGACGCCCTGCACCGGGAGCTGCGCGAGGAGGCGGCGATCGGCCTCCGCGACACGGAGTTCGTCGGCATCTTCATGGACTGGTACCGGGCCGAGGCGCGGGAGATCTCGACCATGAACCTCTACTGGAGCGCCCGGATCGCCGACGGGGTGCCCACGCCCGACGACGACGTCCTGGAGTTCGCCTTCTTCGGCCCGGACGAGATCCCCTGGGACGACGTCGCGTTCCCGCACATTCCCGATGTGATCTCAGCCTGGCGCGGCCGGCAGCAGGACGCGTAGGGCGAGCGGCTCGATCGTGAACTCGAGCGGCGTCTGGAACTCGGCGGGCTCGCCGTCGACCGCTGCCTCGATCCGGTGTTGCGCCGCGTCGATCGTCAGTGACGTGCAGGCGCGTTCGTCCCACTCGGAGAACCGCCAGCCGGTCGCGAGGTAGAGGTGAAGGCGCCCCTCGTCGAGGCGCTCGCGTTCGCCGATCGAGAGGAGCTCGAGCGTGTAGGCGTTGTTCGAGACGAGCGCGACGCTCGCCTCGACCGGCTCGCCGTCGATCGTCAGACCGAGGGGCTCGCGGTTGGTGAGTGTCAGGACCAGCGCGCGGAGCCGCGCGAATGCGTCTCTCCGCCGGCGGTGGTGCTCGCGCCGGTGGACGAGCGTCGCGTAGTGGCCGAGGCTGACGTTGTTCAGGAACACGTCGCCCGCGATCCTGCCCACGTCGATGCGCCGCTCGCGCCCGCCGAAGGCGTCGAGTGCCGCGATCGGGTCGTCGCGGTCGAGCCCGATGTCGCGCGCGAAGTGGTTACGCGTCCCGAACGGGAGGCAGGCGAACGGGAGCCCCCGCTCGATCGCGACCTGCGCGACCTGAGCGAGCGATCCGTCGCCGCCGGCCATCC
This sequence comes from uncultured Actinomycetes bacterium, assembly GCA_963733215.1. GTDB lineage: Bacteria > Actinomycetota > Thermoleophilia > Gaiellales > Gaiellaceae > JACDAN01. Next base: position 21,444 of record CAVTCN010000023.1, on the reverse strand, counting down.
CGAGCGCCTCGGCGTCAGCACGGCGCGCGAGCTCCACGGCGTCGTCGTCCTCACCCAGGACGTGCGTCGTGATGCCGCGCGCTTCCGCGGCAGCGACGAGCTCATCCGCGCTCGGGGAGCCGTCCCCCGAGCGCGGATTGATCAGGAGGAAGCCGGCTACCCGGCGCCGTTCTCGGAGAGACCGAGCTGGCGCTCGAGGGCGCCCTTCGGCTGCGCGCCGAGCGCGGCGGCCGCGGGCTCGCCGTCCTTGAAGAGGACCATCGTCGGAATCGAGGCGATTCCGTACCGCTGAGCGATCGCGGGCTGCTCGTCGATGTTGATCTTCACGAGCTTGAGCTGGCCCTGCCGCTCCTCGGCGATCTTGTCGAGGATGGGCGAGACCATGTGGCACGGCTGGCACCACTCGGCCCAGAAGTCCACGAGGACCGGGGTGTCGGAGGAGAGCACTTCCTGGTCGAACGTCTCCTCGGTTACCGCCTGTGCGTCTGTCATTGAAAGGTTCCTTTCAGGTTCACGGATTCGGGAAGGGTAACGAGCGTCCCGGCTGGGCTGTTCCCGCCCATTCGTAAAATCGAACGCATGGCAGAAGCCGAAGCCGTCTTCTCACCGCTGCCCGACAAGCCCGACCATCCCGCGCTCGAGCAGGAGATCCTCGCCTGGTGGGACGAGGAACGGATCTTCGACCGCCTGCGCGAGCAGAACGCCGGCGGCGAGAAGTGGAGCTTCATCGACGGCCCCATCACCGCCAACAACCCGATGGGCGTCCACCACGCCTGGGGCAGGACGCTGAAGGACGTGTTCCAGCGCTACAAGGCGCTCCGCGGCTTCGACCAGCGCTACCAGAACGGCTTCGACTGCCAGGGGCTGCACGTCGAGGTCGAGGTCGAGCGGTCGCTGGGCTTGAACTCGAAGCGCGACATCGAGCGGTACGGCCTCGCCGAGTTCGCCGACCGGTGCATCGAGCGGGTAGCGCAGTTCGCCGCGCTGATCACCGACCAGTCGCGGCGTCTGGGGATGTGGATGGACTGGCCGAACAGCTACTACACGTTCTCGGACGCGAACATCGAGTACATCTGGCGGTTCCTCAAGACGACGCATGAGCGCGGCTGGCTGTACAAGGGCCATCGCTCGACGCAGTGGTGCCCGCGCTGCGGAACCTCGCTCTCGCACCACGAGCAGGCCGGTGAGGAGAACTACCGCGAGCTCGACCACCCCTCGCTCTACGTCCGTTTTCCGCTGAAAGGGCGCGCCGACGAGGCGCTGATCGTCTGGACGACGACCCCGTGGACCCTGCCTGCGAACGTGGCCGCGGCCGTGAAGCCCGACGCCGAGTACGGCCTCCGGGAGGGCGGTTGGAAGCTGAAGGCGGATGGTGAGTACGAGCGTGTCGTCCGGGGCGAGGAGCTCGTCGGGCTCGAGTACGACGGCCCCTTCGACGACCTGGCGGCGCAGGAGGGAGTCACTCATCGCGTGATCCCGTGGGAGGACGTCTCGCTCACGGAAGGAACGGGGATCGTCCACATCGCGCCGGGCGCGGGAACCGAGGACTTCGAGCTCTCGCGTGTCCATGACCTCCCCGTGCTGGCCCCGATCGACGAGGAGGGGCGGATGGTCGTCGGCTACGAGCCGTTTACCGGCCTCTCCACCGACGAGGTTGAGCAGCCGGTGATCGAGGCGCTGCGCGAGCGCGGCCTGCTCGTCGAGGCCGGACGAATCGTCCACCGCTACCCGATCTGCTGGCGCTGCAAGACGCCGCTCCTGTTCCGCGTCGTCGACGACTGGTTCATCTCGGCCGAGGAGATCCGCCAGCCGCTGCTGGACGCCAACGCCACGGTCGAGTGGACGCCGAGCTTCTACTCGAAGCGCATGGACGACTGGCTTCGAAACATGGGCGACTGGAACATCTCGCGCAAGCGCTACTTCGGGTTGCCGCTGCCCTTCTACCCGTGCCAATGCGGGCACCTGAACGTGATCGGATCGCGCGAGGAGCTCGAAGAGCGCGCGACCGGCGGTCTCGACCAGCTCCGAGAGCTGCACCGGCCCTGGATCGACGAGGTTCTGATCCGGTGCGAGCAGTGCGACGGAGAGGTCCGCAGGATCCCGGAGGTCGGCGATGCCTGGCTCGATGCCGGCATCGTCCCGTACTCGACACTGGGCTGGCGCAATCCCGAGCGGAAGCCGGAGGGAAGTGCGAGTGGCGCGGCGAGGGGACTGACCGGGGCCGACCTCGGCGATCACGCCTACTGGGAGGAGTGGTTCCCCGCCGCCTGGGTCTCCGAGAGCCGCGAGCAGATCCGCCTCTGGTTCTACTCGATGTCGTTCATGTCGGTGACGCTTGAGGGCCGCTCGCCGTACGAGCGCGTGCTCGCGTACGAACGGGTCCGGGACGAAACGGGCCGCGAGATGCACAAGTCCACGGGCAACGCGATCGAGGCGAACGAGGCGATCGAGCGGATGGGCGCCGACGTCATGCGCTGGATCTACTCCGAGCAGGTGCCGAGCCAGAACGTGAACTTCGGCTACGGGCCCGCGAACGAGGTCAAGCGGCGGCTCCTGACGTTCTGGAACTCGGTCTCGTTCCTCGTCACGTACGCGAACATCGAGGGCTTCCGGCCGGAGTGGGGCGCGCGGCCGGAGCCGGGCCGGCCCCTCGACCGCTGGCTCGTCGCCCGGACAGACCAGCTCGTCGCGGATGCGACGGCCGAGTACGAGCGCTTCTGGACGCCGGGTGTCGTCCGTGCGTGGGAGTCGTTCGTCGACGACCTCTCGAACTGGTACATCCGGCGGTCGCGGCGTCGTTTCTACGGCGACGACCAGGAAGCGTTCGGGACGCTCTGGTGGGCGCTCGTCCAGGCAGTGCAAGTGATCGCGCCGGTGATGCCGTTCCTCGCCGACCGGCTCTGGCGGGTGCTGGTGGCCGAGCCTGTCGAGGGAGCACCGGCGTCGGCCTTTCTCGCCGGCGTGGCCCGATGTCCGAGAGGCCGACGGATCGCTGCTCGGCGACGTGGCCGAGGCGCGCCGAGTGGTCGCGCTCGGGCACCAGGCGCGCTCCGCGTCGGGCCTGAAGCTTCGCCAGCCGCTGCGCCGACTCGTCGTCCAGGGAGCGCGCCTGAACGGCGAGCACGTCGACGAGATTCGCGAGGAGCTGCGCGTGAAGGAGGTCGAGCAGGGTGAGGTGGAGGCGCAGGAGCTCGTCGTGAAGCCGAACCTGCCGGTGCTCGGGCCGAAGCTCGGAAAGGAGCTCGGCTCGCTCCGGTCGGCTCTCGCGGCCGGTGAGTTCGAGGAGCTCGAGGGCGGCCGATTCAGAGTCGGCGATCGAGAGCTCGAGCCGGACGAGGTGCTCGTCGAGCGGCGCGGCAAGGAAGGGTGGGCGGTCGCCTCGGAAGACGGCGTCACCGTGGCGCTGGACACGCGGCTGGACGCCGAGCTCGAGCTCGAGGCGCGAGTCCTCGATCTCGTCCACCGGCTCAACGGCATGCGCAAGGAGGCAGGCCTCGAGCTCACCGACCGGATCGCAGTCACCCTCCCGGCCGACCAGTCCGACCTGCTGGAAGATCACGCCGAGTGGATCAAGGACGAGGTGCTCGCCGTCTCGATCGAGGCCGACGGCGGCTCCGCAGACCCACAGATCGCGAAAGCGTAGGAGAATGGGCGAGATGGATCGCCCGAACGGAGGAGACCGCCGCTCCGGCAAGGACCGCCGGAGTGGTTCCGACCGCCGGAAGGAGTCGCAGCGGCGGGAGGAAGGCGAGCGCCGCACGGGCGACGACCGCCGCTCGGGCAAGGACCGGCGCAAGCCGCGGCCTGATTCCTAGGTCGCGCGCGGTCGCACGAGTTCCACTTTGTGTTGCATCACTTGTCGTCTCCGTGAGGCTTTCTTCGGCAGCGTCGGAGCATGCCGCGCTGGCCGCCGATGCACCCCGACTACGTGGCCGCGCTGGCCGGGCTGGCGCGTTTCGAGGTCGGCTATGCGGAGGCGCTACGCCGACTGATCCCGCTCGAAGAACGGCTCGGTGAGGGGCGACCGACCTACTGGCGGGTCAGACGCTTCCTGATGGCGGAGCGCCGACGCCTCGAGCTCGAGCGGAGGGAGCGACGCGAGCTCGCCCGTGACATCCTCACGGATCTCGTCGTCGGGCTGTGCCCGATCAGGCGGTTCTTCTGATGCAACACAAACCCTGGGTTTGTGGCGGCGCTACGGCTGCGCGTCGGCGAGCGCGAGCTCACGTCGGAGCTCGACCGGAAGGCGGAAGACCACGTCCTCGTGCACCGACTGGAACGGCTCGATCCTCTCGACGCCGCGTTCGCGGAACCAGTCGCAGACTCGCTCGACCAGTTTCTCCGGTGCCGACGCGCCTGACGTGATCCCGACGACGCGCACGCCCTCGAGCCAGCCCTCGTCGATGTCCGTCTCGTCGTCGATGAGGAACGACTCCACGCCCCCGGCCCGCGCCACTTCGACCAGCCGGTTGGAGTTGGACGAGTTCCGCGAGCCGATCACGAGCAGGAGGTCGACCTCGGCGAGCATGTCCTTCACCGCCCACTGCCGGTTGGACGTCGCGTAACAGATGTCGTCCCGCTTCGGCGCCCGCGCGTTGGGGAATCGCCGCCGGATCGCCGCGATGATCTCTCCGGTCTCGTCGACGGAGAGCGTCGTCTGCGTGATGTAGGCGACGCGGTCCGGGTCGGGCACCTCGAGCGTCTCGGCGTCCGCGACCGACTGGACGAGCACGGTCGCCTCGGGCGCCTCACCCATCGTCCCGACCACCTCCTCGTGTCCGGCATGTCCGATCAGGACGACGGTGTAGCCCTCCGCCGCATAGCGCCTGGCCTCCACGTGCACCTTCGTGACCAGGGGACACGTCGCGTCCGTCGTCACGAGCTCTAGCTCAGCGGCGTTCGCATACACGGACGGCGCGACGCCGTGAGCGGACAACACGATCCGGGCGCCGCGAGGCACCTCGGTCTCGCTCTCGACGAAGATCGCGCCCCGCTCCTCGAGCTCCCGGACCACGTGGATGTTGTGGACGATCTGCTTGCGCACGTAGATCGGCGGGCCGTGGAGGTCGAGCAACCGCTCGACGGTCTCCACCGCCCGTTCGACCCCGGCGCAGTATCCGCGCGGGGACGCCAACAACACACGCTCGACCATCCCGATCATCGTATCGCCAGGGGTCTTTCTGCCTTTCAAAGATGGGCCGTTCGGCCTATTGGAATTCCGCCGTCGCAGGGGTAGCTTGGCGGTCACTGGGCGACGCGAACCGCGGTGCGCGTACCTGGCCACGATCCGCGGTTAGCACTAGGGAGTGTCCGCCGCACCGACCCCCCCGAGCGGCGGGCCTCCCTCGTTTGCTGGACCGCCTTCTATCCTTTGAGAAGTCCAGTGGCGGCTGTCGGCTATCTCATGCTCGCTCTTGCGGGGGCCTTGCTCGTGGCTGCGGTGATTTGGGTCCTCCCCTCCCGCAGGAAAGAGGAGGAGCCCGAGGTCGCCGAGGTGCCGCCCGAGCCCGAGGCCGCTGCGTCGCTCTCGGCCGGCTTCGCGCGCGCTAAGGACGCAGCGTCGGTCGCACGGGCGCTCCTCGACGAGGTCGTCGCCCTCCTCGAGATCGAGTTCGCCGCGGTCATGCTGATCAGCGACGACCGCAAGGAGGCGACAGGGCTCGTCGCGCGCATGGACGGGGAAGACGCCGGCTGGTTCCGGTCGGTCCGGATCGACCTCGAGCACGAGCCCTCGGCCGTCGCGAGCGCCGCCTTCGAGGCCGCGCCGCTGACGATCTTCGAGGTTGAGTCCTCGCCGCGCGTGAGCCGCCGTCTCGCCGATCGAGTCGGAGCGAAGAGCGCCGCGTTCGTCCCGATCGTCTTGGGCGCCCGCGTACTCGCCGTTCTCGTCGTCGCGAGCACGAGTCGCCGGCGGCACTTCCCGCCGCACGAGATCGCCCGCCTGGAGGCGCTTGCCGGTGAGACCGCCCTGGCGCTGGAGAAGACCCGCTCGGCCGCGCAGCTCGAGGAGGCGCTCGGACGTGAGCGGCTCGTCGCCGAGATCGCGAGGCGCGTCCGCTCCGAGCACGACGTCGAGACGGTGCTCCGCATCGCGGTCGAGGAGGTCGGGAAAGCCGCCGACGTCGCGCGCTGCTTCATCCGTCTCGGCGAGCCCGGCGCACCCACGCCCATCCGCGCCGAGTGGGACGCCCACAGCACACCGCCGATCGGCGCCGCGGCGCCGTACCTCGCCGTCTCCAACCTCGCCATGCGCGAGCGTCGGACGGTCGCCGTCGAGGATGTCGAGGACGAGCCGCGGCTCGAGGATCCGGAGCTCGGCGGCGTCGACACGCTGCTTCGGCTCGACACTCGGGCCGCGCTTGCCACGCCGATCGAGGTCTTCGACCAGGTGATCGGCGTCTTCGCCCTCCACCGCAGCGAGCCGACCGAGTGGACGCAGTCCCAGGCCCTGCTCGCCGAGGCCGTGGCACGCGAAGTCGGCCTAGCGCTCCACACGGCGGAGCTGCTCGAGGAGAACCGGCTGCGGCTGGGCCGACAGGCCGCGCTGGTGCAGGCAGCCCAGGTGATGACGAGCGAGCTCCAGGTCGAGACCGTGCTCCAGCGGCTCGTGGTCGAGGTGACGAAGCTGCTCGAGGCCGAAGCGGCCGACTGCTACCTCTTCGACTCGCGACGGGGCGTTCTCCGCTGCGCTGCCGTGTACGGCCTCCCGGCCGAGCTCGTCGAAGTCGAGTTTCCGGCGGAGGGTGCGCTCGCCGGCGAGGCGATGCGTCGCCGCCAAGCGGTGGTCTCCGCCGACTACGAGGACATGCAGCCGCCGCACCCCGCATACGAGGGATTCACCGCGGCGATGGTCGCGCCCATGACGTGGTGGGGCGAGGTTCGCGGCGTCATCGGCGTCGGGACGACCGACCCGGAGCGCCGGTTCAGCCGCGAGGACGTCGAGGTGCTGGAGGCATTCGCGAGCCTGGGCTCGGTCGCGCTCAGGAACGTGGCCAGCATCGAACAGAGCTCGAGACAGGTCCGGATCCAGCGTGGGTTCTTCCGGATCGCGTCCGTCCTCGCCCAACCGCTTTCCCTGGACGAGACGCTGGACGCCGTCGCGCAGGCCGCGAGCGAGGCGCTCGGAGGGAGCTTCGCCGCGGTGCTGATGCCGGGCGGCGGCGGGCTGCGGCTCGCAGGCTCGCACGAGCTTCCGCCGGCGGTCGCCGAGCTGTTCCGCAAAGGCATCGGCGGTGCCGAGCCGCTCGAGGATGCTGCGGCGAGGAAGCAGGTGCTCGCCTCGCCGCAGCTGGCGGAGGACGACCGATTCGGTGACGAGTGGCGCGCCCTCGCCGAGGCAGAGGGCTTCCGATCGCTCGTGGCGGTCCCGGTCGAGGCCCCGAGGCGCGAGCAGACCGGTATCGGGCTCGTCTTCTTTGCCGAGGAGCAGGCGTTCTCCGACGACGAGATCGAGCTGGCGCACCATCTAGCGGGAGCCGCCCGAGGCGCGCTCGAGCGGGCAGAGCTCTTCGAGGCCGAGCGTCGCAACCGTGCAATCGCCCAGCAGCTCGCGCGCACCGGCACGCTGCTTGCGAGCGAGCTCGACCCCGACGCGATCCTCGAGGAGATCGTGGCGCAGGCTCCCGGGCTCGTAGGCGCCGACGCGGCGGCAGTGAGCGTCCTCGAGGGGGACGAGCTCGTCGTCAGCGCCGCCCACGGAGAGGGCGCCGAGGCGGCGATCGGCAGCCGCGTCTCACCGGCCGGCGAGCTCGCAGGAGAGGTCGTCCAGTCGCGCGGCCCGGTCGCCGTCGGCGACGCCCGCACCGACGGGCTCGTCAGCGGCTCGGACGCGCTGCTCGAGGCCGGCTACGCGGCCTATCTCGGCGCGCCGCTGGTCGGCCCGGAAGGAGGAGTCCACGGCGTGCTGGCCGTGTACGCGCGGGAGGCGCGCTCGTGGCGCGAGGAGGAGGTCGAGGCCCTTGCGGCACTCGCCGGAAACGTCTCCGCGTTCCTCTCGAACGCCGAGCTCTACCAGCGGGTCGTGCTCGAGCGAGAGCGCAGTCTGGCGATCCTCGGCAACGTCGCCGACGGCATCGTCGCGGTCGACCGGGAGGGCGACGTCGTCCTCTGGAACGCCGCCGCGGAGGAGATCACCGACGTGCCCGCGTCCGAGGCGATGGGCCGAAGCCCTGCCGACGTCCTTCAGAGGAGCCTGGAGGCTGACGAGACCTCGGCCGAGGGCCGGGGCCTGATCCAGATCCACCGCGGCGAGGAGGAGGTCTGGCTCTCGGTCAGCGAAGCCGTCATGCGTGATCCCGCCGGGGCAGTCTCGGGGCGAATCTACGCGTTCAGGGACGTTTCGTCGGACCGGCTCGTCGAACAGCTCAAGTCCGGGTTCGTCTCCACCGTCTCGCACGAGCTGCGGGCGCCGCTGACGTCGATCTACGGCTTCGCCGAGACGCTCCTCCGCGAGGATGTCGCGTTCGGCGACGACGAGCGCCGCGTCTTCCTCGGCTACATCGCCTCCGAGGCCCAGCGCCTGACGGGCATCGTCGACGCGCTTCTGAGCGTGGCGCGGCTGGAGTCCGGCGACCTCCAGGTTCAGTTCGCGCCGACCGATCTCCGCGAGGTCGTCTCGGACGTGGTCGAGTACGCGGAGCGCGAGCTCGCGAACGGCCGCCGGTTCGTCCTCGAGATCCCGGAGGAGCCGCTCGACGCGTCAGCCGACCGGGACAAGGTCCGGCAGATCCTCGCGAACCTCGTCGACAACGCGCTCAAGTTCTCCCCGAGCGGCGGGACGGTGACCGTTGCCGCCCGGAGGACGCACGATGCCGTCCAGGTGCGCGTCGTGGACGAAGGCACGGGTGTCCCGCAGGGCGAGCAGGAGCGGATCTTCAGAAAGTTCTACCGTGCCGAGGCGACGGGCCAGCCGACCGGCGGCACCGGCCTCGGGCTGTTCATCGCGCGCGGTCTCGCCAGCGCGATGGGCGGCCGCGTCTGGGTCGACTCCGACACCGGGGTGGGCGGCTGCTTCGTCCTCGAGCTTCCGGTGATCCTGACTGACGTGACGGAGGAACGGGTATAGCGACCGAGATGGCCACGGCAGCACCGATTCGGGTTCTCGTCGTCGACGACGAGGCGCCGATTCGGCTGCTCTGCCGCGTGAACCTCGAGGCAGAGGACATCGTCGTGCTCGAGGCGGCCGACGGCATCGCCGGAGTCGAGACGGCGCGGGCGGAGCGGCCCGACGTGATCCTCCTGGACGTGATGATGCCCGGCATGGACGGCTGGCAGGTTGCCGAGAGCCTGATGGACGACGAGAAGACGAGCCACATCCCGCTGATCTTCCTGACTGCGCGCGCCGAGCTCCGCGACCGCGCCAAAGGCCTGGAGCTGGGCGGCATCGACTACATCACCAAGCCGTTCAACCCCGTCGAGCTCGCGTCTGGGGTCCAGCGGCTCCTCGCCCGCGTCCGGCGCGGCGAGGGAGACGAGCTCCGGCGGGAGAAGATCGCCGAGCTCCGGACGTTGCTCGTCGAGTAGGTCTAGGGACCGGCGAAGTCGGCAGTCGCGACGCTGGCGCCGCCGAAGCCGCTGAACGACCCCGTCGCGACCCCGACGCCGACGTAGCGGAAGCCGCGGCGCAGCAGCGTCGCGCGATGCGGCGGGCTGTCGAGCCACATCCGCACGATCGCGCGTGCGGTGCCGTCGGTTCCGACGCCCCATGCGATCGTCTCGCCAAGCGTCCGTCCCCGGGCTCCGTGCCGGCGCAGCCGGCTGTACCAGTCCCCGTGGTCGAAGGTGCCCGTGCGGAGCATCGTGCTCGAGTGCGAGCGGGCCGCGCGCTGGAGTGCCGGGCCGATTCGAAGCGGCGGCGCCCCATGCCTTGTGCGCGCCCGGTTGATCGCGCTCAAGAGGCTCGCTTCCTGACCCGAGAGCCGCGCATGGTTCACCAGGGCGGACGATTGCGCTCCCGGCGACGAAGCCAGAAACGCAGTCCCCCCGACGGCCAGTGCGAGAAGTGTGCGGCCTCTCACCACTCGGCGGATGAGTGTGCCAGACGAATGCAAATCGTGTTGCCAGTTTTGGAGATATCGCGAGTTATCAGCAGAATTAGCGCGCCGTTTGCGCCAACCCGATCCCGCAAAGCACGATTGCGGCGCCCATGAGCTGGATCGGCTCCAGCTCCTCGCGCAGCCATGCGTAGGCGATCACCGTGCCCGCGACGGGCTCGAACATCGCCAGGATCCCAGCGCGGGTCGGGCTGACGTGCCGGAGCGCTGCGACCAGCAGCCCGAACGGCACGATCGTCCCGAGGACGACCATCCATGCCATCAGGAGCCAGACCGGCAGCTCGACCGACTCGAGCCGGCCGAGCAGCGACACGCTGTCGTCGAGGAGGTGCCACGGAAAGCTCGTCCACGGCTGCACCACTGCCCAGAAGAGCGCGGCGAAGAGGAAGCCGTAGGCGAGCAGCGAGGACGACGTGCGGCGACGGATCCCTCGATCGGCCATGAGGATGTAGAGCGCGAACGTGATCGCTGCTCCGATCGACGCGAGGACGCCGATCCCGTCCAGCTCGAGGCCGTGCCAGAGCTGGAGGAGCAGCGTGAGGCCGACGATCGCGAGGGCCAGCGCGGCCCAGATTCGCCGCCGCACCGGCTCGTGGAGGACGTACCGCGCGTAGAGCGCGACGAGCACGGGCGCGACGTACTGGATCAGCAGCGCGACGCCGATCTCCAGTCGCTCGATCGCCACGAAGTAGAACCAGGCGACGAACGCCAGGCCGGCCACGCCGAAGACGGCGAGAAACGGCAGCTCGCCGAGGCTCACGCGAAGGGTCGAGCGCCGCCAGACGAGCAGGGCGGCGAACAGGAGCAGAAACGCTCCGGTGGCGCGCACCTCGGTCAGCCGCTCCGAGGTCACTCCGCCAGACTGGAGGATGACCTTCGAGACGGCGCCGTTCAGCGCCCAGAGCGTCGCCGCCGTGAGCACCATCGCGTACCCCAGCGCGGGCCGGCGGTTCACGCGGCGAGCCTATCCGGGTGGCGGCTCTACACTGCTACGGCCGGGACGTGGCGCAGCCTGGTAGCGCGCCCGCTTTGGGAGCGGGAGGCCGCCGGTTCGAATCCGGCCGTCCCGACTAGTCCGTTTCGCTCCGCTCCCAGAAGATGACGATGAAGAACGGCATTCCGCCGCTTCGCGTTGGGCCGAGGCGGTACTCGCACGTGATGCCGGTGCCGTCCTTGCGCTTCAGGTCCGCAGTCCCTGCCTGAAGGTCACCCACCGCCATCTGGTGCATCGTCACTTCGGCGCCCGAGGGCTCGAAGGAGAGCGCCTTTGCGCCGCCCTCGAGCAGCTCCTTACGCGTGTAGCCCGAGAGCTTGCAGGCCAGCCTGTTCGCGGCGAGATATCTGCCCTCTTCGTCGAGAACGATGGCGCCGAACGGTCCATGCTCGAGCGCCTCTCCGAGGAGGGTCTCCTGGACCAGGTCCTGCTGGGCTGAGGCGAGCTGCGGCACCGGCATCGCTACGTCCAACGCTGTCAGCCTTGCTTGCGAATTGCAATAGGCCGAACGGCCTATTTGGTGCCGGCCGGGGACTGGACGTTCTCCTCGTCGGCGAGGAACCGGAAGAAGAAGATCGCGAAGACGGCGAAGAAGACGATCGCCTGCTCCGTCGCCATCGTCACGCCCGCGAGCTGCTGGTCGGCATGCGCGCCGAGCCCCCAGAGCCCGCCGCCCTCGACGTAGTAGTCGTAGACCGCTTCGGGCGCCAGCGCCAGGAGCAGCCCGATCGGGCTCGCGAGGATGAACGCGAGGAACAGGTAGAGCGCTCGGGCCGCGTTCGAGAGGTGATGCGGCGCGTCCTGGAGCACCGGCCACCAGAGCAGCGCCCCGGCGCCGAGGTACATGGCGTGCTCCAGGTGGAGCAGAGTCGCCGGATGCTCCAGCGCCGCGTCGTAGGCGCGCGGCAGGTGCCAGGCGAAGTAGACGAGGAGCCAGAGGACGAGCGCGACCGGCGGCCGGGTGAGCAGCCGGACGGCCGGCACGCGCGCGAGCCGCTCGGCGACGGACGGCGGGATGCCCAGGACGAGGAGCGCCGGCGCCCACTCCGCGAGGATCACGTTCTGGAGCAGGTGCATCGAGAGCAGGTGGTAGCTCAGCGCCTCGAGCGGCGTGACCGCGGTAGCGAGGAGCAGCAGGCAGCCGGTGCCGAAAGCGGCCATGCGCCACCGCTCGACCTGCTCACCGCGCGTCAGGAGGACGTAGGCGAGCACGAGCGCGGCGACGGCGAGCGTCGCCTCCGGGTGGACGGTCCAGGAGTAGGGATCTGGGCGGGAGATCGAGCGCTACGCTAGTCCGGCGCGCGGGCGTAGCTCAATGGTAGAGCCCTAGCCTTCCAAGCTAGTTATGCGGGTTCGATTCCCGCCGCCCGCTCTGACGCGTACGAGGCTAGTTCTGTCGTCTGTGGCAGCTCGACGCGCTCGATCGCGACGGGGCTGGCAGGCCGGTCGTTGTCGTCTCGCTCGGCCTCCGCGATCCGGTCGACCACGTCCATCCCCGACGTCACCTTGCCGAAGACCGTGTGCTTCCCGTCCAGCCACGGCGTCGCCTCGGCAGTGACGATGAAGAACTGGCTCCCGTTCGTGTTCGGCCCGGCGTTGGCCATGGCGAGCGCACCACGGACGACGCGGTGCTCGTTGAACTCGTCCTCGAACTCGTAGCCCGGGCCGCCCGTCCCGGTGCCGGTCGGATCGCCGCCCTGGATCATGAAGTCGGGAATCACCCGATGGAAGATGACGCCCTCGTAGAAGCCGTCGCGGGCGAGCTTCACGAAGTTCTCGACCGTCTTGGGAGCTTCATTCGGATAGAGCTCGAGCTCGATCGCCCCTTCGCTCGTGTGAAGAGTGGCCTGCCTCATCGGATCGTGTCCGCCAGTGGCTCGAGCGCTCCCGCCGTCGGCTCCAGATCGCCGGACGCGAGCCTGTCCGCGACCTCCCGGGCGAGCGCGCGCGCCTCGCTCTCGTGCTCGGGGCCGAGCACGGTGTTCACCGACGCGGCCACCTGGCCGTCCTCGACGAGCTCGAGTGCCACCGTCTGGATCTCGCGTCGCGCGACGTACGAGTCGTCGAGCACACCGACCCGGACGAGGAAGACCCGGCCGTCGGGCAGCTCGGCCTCCTGTTCGATCGGGGTCCCGCGAAGGCTCATGCCGCTCCATTTCACCATGCCGGGACCGACCGAAACGTCCGACCGTGCCGCGATCCTTGCGCGGTGCCCGCCGAAGAGCGGATCGTCCGCATTCGCCCGACCACGGTCCTGGCCGTTCTCGGGCTCACCTTCGCCTTTCTCCTCCTGCTCTACGTCACCTGGATCTCGCGCCAGGTGCTCACGTGGATCGTCGTCGCGATCTTCCTGGCGCTGGCGCTGAACCCGGCCGTGGAGGCGTTCGAGCGGCGCGGCTTGCGGCGCGGCCTCGCGACCGCAATCACCTCGCTGCTCGCGCTCGGGGTGATGGTCGCTGCCGGCTCGCTCTTCATCCCGACCCTCGTCGACGAGGCCACGGGGTTTGCGGACGAGCTGCCGGACTACGTGAACGACGTCTCGGAGGGGCGGGGGCCGCTCGGCGAGCTCGTCGAGCGCTACGAGATCGATGAGCGGGTGCGCGACGCCGTCCAGGGCGGCGACGCTTCGAGCGTCCTCGGTCTCTCCGACACAGCGCTCGCGGTCACCCAGAGCGTGATCACGTTCATCGTCGCGGTCGTCACGATCGCGTTCATGACGTTCTTCATGCTCCTGGAAGGCCCGCGGTGGATGGAGCGGTTCTACGGACTGCTGCCGGAGGGGTCGCAGGAGAAGTGGCGCGGAATCGGCTCCGAGATCTACCGGACGGTCGGCGGCTACGTGACCGGCAACCTGCTGATCAGCGTCATCGCGGGCGTCAGCTCGACGATCGTGCTGCTGATCCTGGACGTGCCGTACGCGGTCGCACTTGGCTTGTTGGTGGCGATCCTCGACCTGATTCCGCTCGCCGGCGCCACCCTCGCCGCGATCATCCTGACCGCCGTCGCGTTCCTGACCTCGATCCCGGCGGGGATCATCGTGCTCGCGTTCATGATCGTCTACCAGCAGGTCGAGAACCACCTCCTCCAGCCGCTCGTCTACAGCCGAACGGTGCAGCTCTCGCCGCTCGCGATCCTCGTTTCCGTGCTGATCGGCGCGAAGATCGCGGGCATCCTCGGCGCGCTGGCGGCCATTCCGGTCGCGGGGACGATCCAGGTCTTGCTCCTGGCCTGGCTCCGCGGCCGCCGCGAACGCGGTTCGCGCGAAACTGCCCCCGTCTAGCGAACCGAAGAATCCCTGGCACGAGTGACGCCCATCGGGCGGTGCAGGCCGATATCGAGTGCATGCGGAGGGGTATGGCACTGGTGGCCGCCGTCGTTGCGCTTGCAGCCGCCCTCGCGGTCGGACAAAGCGAGGCAGCCGTTTCCCAAGGAGTCCGCACCCTCGTCCACGCCCAGCTGAAGAGCACAGCCGTGGCCGCAGCGCCGGCGCGCACGTCCGCGCCGCAGCGAGGTGGAGCACGTGCGGCGATGGCGGTGCTGGAGAGCTCGGTCGTCGTGCGGATGAACATCGTGCGACGGTCTCACGGGCTTCGGCCGCTCCGTCCGAGCCGCCGTCTTCGCGCCGCGGCCGTCTTCCACTCGAAGGACATGGGCCGCCGCGGGTACTTCGAGCACGACTCGCTCAGCGGCGCCCAGTTCTGGCGGCGAATCGAGCGCTTCTATCCCTCGAGGGGCTTCCGCTCGTGGACGGTCGGCGAGAACTTGCTCTGGGGCAGCGACACCTACGACGCCGGTTTCGCCGTCCGCGAGTGGATGAACAGCCCGTCGCACCGCCAGAACATGCTGTCGCGCAATTGGCGCGAGGTAGGGATCGGCGCGGTCTTCTTCGCGGGCGCGCCGGGCGAGTACGGCGGCCGAGCGGTCACGATCCTGACCGCCGACTTCGGCTCCCGCGGCTAGCTTCGCGTTTGCCGCTCGCCGAGCGGGGAAGGGGAAGCAGCATGGATACCTGGATCATCGTGCTGATCGTGATCGCCGCGATCGTCGTGCTCGCCGTCCTCCTGTTCGGCGGCCGCCGCGCCCGCGAGCGGAAGCTCGAGGGGCGTCGCGAAGAGGCCCACGAGCTTCGGCGTGGCGCAGACGAGCAAGCGGAGGAGGCCAAGCAGCGGCAGGCGGAAGCGCAGGAGCAGGCCGATCTCGCCCGCCGTGAGCGCGAGGCGGCCGAAGCGAGAGCGCAGCGCGCGGACGAGATCGACCCCGACGTCGACACGTAAGCCCCTCGTACCGCACGCGCCCGGGAGGATTCGAACCTCCGACCCGCGGATTAGAAGTCCGCTGCTCTTCCACTGAGCTACGGGCGCCCGTTGCCCAAAGCGTAGCGCCGGGGCATTCCGGGTAGGCCTCGCAGCAGACCAACCGAGGAGGGGACATGGCCGAGCTGACCGGTAAGAAGATTGCGTTTCTCGCGACCGACATGGTCGAGCAGGTGGAGCTGACGGAGCCGTGGAAGGCGGTCGAGGAGGCGGGCGGCACGCCGGAGCTCGTCTCGCTCGAGGAGGGCGAGATCCAGGGCTTCGACCACTACGACAAGGCCGAACACGTTCCAGGTCGACCGGGTCGTGAGCGAAGTCACCGCAGACGACTACGACGGGCTCGTGCTCCCCGGTGGGGTCGGCAACCCGGACACGCTCCGGTCCAACGAGGACGCCGTGCGCTTCGCGCGGACCTTCGTCGAGTCGGGCAAGCCGGTCGCCGTGATCTGCCACGGCCCGTGGACGCTCGTCGAGGCGGACGTCGTCCGTGACCGGACGCTGACTTCGTTCCCGTCGATCCGGACCGACGTCGAGAACGCGGGCGGCAGCTGGGTGGACCGGGAGGTCGTCGTGGACGACGGACTGATCTCCAGCCGAGACCCGGACGATCTCCCGGCGTTCTGCAAGACACTGGTCGAAGAGTTCTCGCAGGCGCCGGTCCGCGCGCTGACGTTCGGGAAGGCGCAGCTATCCTTGGCCTAGCGCGGTGGCGGTAGCTCAGTTGGTAGAGCCCCGGGTTGTGGTCCCGGTGGTCGGGGGTTCGAGTCCCCTCCGCCACCTCTCACGCTGAAGGTTCTCGCGTCACGCCGCTTCCCCGGCCCGGCATGGGAGGAGCTCGCGGACGTCGAGTACGGCGATCTTGGTATGCCACGCGACGACGTCGAGGCGCTCGCCGTCGTCGCCGAGGACGTCAACCGGGCGACGCTCGATCGCTTCCCGAACCTGAGGCTGGTTGCGAACTACGGCGCGGGCTACGACCTCGTCGACGTGGATGCCTGCCGCGAGCGGGGCGTCGCGGTCACGAACACCCCCGGCGTCACGGCCTCGGCGACCGCCGACCTGACGATGGGCCTGATCCTCGCGGTCCGGAGGCGGATCGCGGCCGGCGACCGAGTCGTTCGCTCCGGCCGGTGGGGGAGCGGCTGGGCCGACGAGCCGCTCAAGGGCGACGAGGTCACGGGCGCCACGCTCGGGATCGTCGGCCTCGGACGAACGGGGCGGGCGGTCGCGCAGCGCGCGCGGGGCTTCGAGATGCGGGTCCTCTACACGCGCAGCAGGCCAGACGACGACCCTGCGTATCGGCCGCTGGACGAGCTGCTCGGCCAGGCCGACGTCGTCACGCTCCACGTCCCGCTCACGGATGAGACGCGCGGCTTCATGGACGCTCCCCGACTGGCGCTGATGCGAGACGGCGCCTGTCTCGTCAACACGTCACGCGGTCAAGTCGTGGACGAGCCCGCGCTCGTCGCCGAGCTCGTCTCCGGCCGGCTCCGGGCCGGGCTCGACGTCTTCGCCAACGAGCCGGACGTCCCGCCGGAGCTCCATGAGCTCGAGAACGTCGTCATGACGCCGCATCTCGGCACCGCTACGGAGGACACGCGCGAGGCGATGACGCGCGTGCTGGTCGACAACCTGCTGGCGGTCGAGCGCGGTGAGCGCCCGCCCAACGCGATCTAGCCCCAACCCTCCGGCGGCTCGCGCCGCCCTTCTTCGGCGTTCCAGTAGTCGCGCTGGTCGCTGACGAGCCCGTTGGCGTCGAAGCGGATCACTGCAACGCCGGCGATCGTCTCGTCCCTGCCCTGGAACGAGACGACGCCCCAGTACTCGCACGTCGCACGGTCACCGGAGACGATCGGCTCGCCGAACCAGACCTCGGCCTCGTCCTGTTCGGAGAACGCCCACTCGGCGTACGCTCGCGGTTCCTGCAGGTCGCGGAACGGCTGCGACCGGAAGCGCGCCCCGGGCGCGTACAGCGCCGCGATCGCGCCTACGTCCTTCGAAGGCCACGACCGGAGCCACGTCTCGCGCCAGCGCCGGGCTGCGGATTCCGTGTCCATCGGGCGCTACTCTGACCGAACCGGCCCCGTAGCTCAGTGGATAGAGCGGCAGACTTCGAATCTGCGTGCGATGGTTCGACTCCATCCGGGGCCATTCCGCTTATCGGTCGCCGAGGGTCCGCCGCCCGCTGCGCCATCCTGGCCTACGGCTCGTTCTGCTCGGGCTGCTGCTCGTCCTGAACCCGCTCCGTGAGGCGCTCGCGTTCGGCCTCCTCTTCGAGGCGGATCTCCTCGAACTTCGTGATGTCGCTTTCGCGGCTCTCGCGTTCGCGGTCTGCCTGGTCTGTCATGCGCTCTACCTACCCGGCCGATCTATCCTCTAATCGCGGCGGGCGTGGCGGAACTGGCAGACGCGGCGGGTTTAGGTCCCGTTGGGGGGAAACCCTCTTGGAGGTTCGAGTCCTCCCGCCCGCATCGTCCGGGGTGTCAGAGGGGGTCCCGCCACGAAGCATCCGCACCGACTGAAAGGAGGCGGGATGTACATCGGGGCGGCGTACTCCTGTTGATTCTGATCATCGTCCTGCTCGTCCTGATCTTCTAGCGCTCCGGGGAGCACGATCTCCAGCCCCGAGAGCGGCTGGCACAATGGCCGCCTCGTGAAGGCGACGGTCGAAGAGCTCCCCGAGAGCAAAGTCCGGATGACGGTCGACGTCCCGAGCGGCGACGTCAAGCATGCGATCGACCACGCCGCCTCGGACCTCGCCGGGAGCCTGAGGATCCCGGGATTTCGCAAGGGCAAGGTGCCGATGCCCGTGCTCCTTGCCCGAGTCGGCAAGGACCGTCTCTACGCCGAGGCGGTCGAGAGCCACATCGGCGGCTGGTTCCGCGCTGCTCTGCGCGGGACGACGGTACGGCCGGCGACGGCGCCCGAGTACGACTACGAGCTGCCTTCGTCCGAGAAGGAAGGCTTCCAGTTCACGGCGACCGTCGGCGTCCAGGCGCTACCCGAGCTGCCCGACTGGGCCACGCTCGAGGTGGCCTCGCCCGAGCCCGAGGTGCCCGAGGAGCTGATCGACGCCGAGCTCGAGGTGCTCCGCTCCACAGTCGCGGACCTTGCCGCCGCCGACGGGCGGCCGGCGCGCGAAGGTGACACGGTCGTCGTCGACCTCGTCTCGTCCGACGGCGAGGCTCAGCGCGACTACGTCGTCGAGCTCGGCTCGCAGCGTCTGCTTCCCGAGATCGAGGAGGGACTCGTCGGCCAGCAGGCCGGCGGTGAGAAGGAGATCGACTACCGGCTGCCCGACGGCAACGGCGCGCAGATCACGGCGAGCATCAAAGAGGTCTACGAGAAGGTGCTCCCGCCCGTCGACGACGACCTCGCCCGGGCCGCCAGCGAGTTCGACACGATCGCCGAGCTGCGAGAGGAGATCCAGTCGCGCCTCGGCGGCCAGCTGGAGGAGCAGCTCGATGCCCAGTTCCGGACGGCCGCGCTCGACGCGCTCGTCGCCGGCACAGAGCTCGACGTCGCCCCGGGCTCGTCCAGGCCCGCGCGGTCGAGCTCTGGAACGCGCTCGTCCGCTCACTCGAGCGACGTGGGATCAGCCCCGAGGTCTACGTCCAGCTCAGCGGCCGCACTCCGGAGCAGATCCAGTCCGACATCGAGGCCGAGGCGCGCCAGGCGCTCGAGCGCGAGATCGTGCTCGAGGCCGCGGCGGACAAGCTCGGCCTGGAGGCGTCCGACGAGGACGTCGACGCACTGATCCGCGAGCAGGCGGAGGAGCTGGGCGAGGACGCCGACGCACTGATCGCGCAGGTGCGCGAAGCGGGGCGGTACGAAGCGCTCCGCTCCGACCTCCGTCTTCGCGACGCGCTCGACCGGATCGCCGCCGAGGTCAAGCGGATCCCCGTCGAGCTCGCGGATGCCCGCGAGAAGCTTTGGACCCCCGAGAAGGAAAAACCCGAGACCGGTACGAAGTTGTGGACCCCCGGTAGCAAGGAGCCAGCATGAGCCCGTTAGTCCCGATGGTGATCGAGCAGACGTCGCGCGGCGAGCGCGCCTTCGACATCTACTCGCGCCTGCTCAATGAGCGAATCGTCTTCCTCGGAACGCCCATCGACGACCAGATCGCGAACCTGATCATCGCCCAGCTCCTGCACCTGGAGTCGGAGGACCCCGACAAGGACATCGCCCTGTACATCAACTCACCGGGCGGCGACGTCTACTCGGGCCTCGCCGTCTACGACACGATGCAGTTCATCAAGCCCGACGTGCAGACGATCTGTGTCGGGATCGCGATGTCCATGGGCGCGCTGCTGCTTGCCGGCGGCTCCCACGGTAAGCGCATGGCGCTGCCGAACGCGAAGATCCTGATCCACCAGGTCTGGACGCCGCACGGCCCGGGCGGCCAGGCGGCAGACATCGAGATCCGCGCGCGCGAGACGCTCAACCTCAAGCGCCGGCTCGAGGAGATCCTCTCCGAGCACACCGGCCAGGATCTCGAGAAGGTCGCGCACGACACCGACCGCGACTACTTCATGTCGACGCAGGAGGCCAAGGATTACGGCATCATCGACACCGTGATCACAAGCCGCGACGGGGCGAAGCCCTAGCACTCCGGATGATTTCGGAGTACAAGGAGAACTAGGTGGCGAGGGCGAGCGACGGCAACGAGCAGCTTCTCTGCAGTTTCTGCGGGAAGTCACAGCGGCAGGTCAAGAAGCTGATCGCCGGACCGGGCGTCTACATCTGCGACGAGTGCATCGATCTCTGCAACGAGATCATCGACGAGGAGCTCACGACTCCCTCATCGCTCGACCTCGACAACCTCCCGCGGCCGACCGACATCTACAGCGTCCTCAACGACTACGTCGTGTCGCAGGAAGAGGCGAAGCGCACCCTCGCCGTCGCCGTCTACAACCACTACAAGCGCGTCCAGATGGGGGCCGAGGAGAACGAGGTCGAGCTCCAGAAGTCGAACATCCTCCTCCTCGGGCCGACGGGCTGCGGGAAGACGCTGCTGGCACAGACGCTCGCACGGATCCTCAACGTCCCGTTCGCGATCGCCGACGCGACGGCGCTCACCGAGGCGGGCTATGTCGGCGAGGACGTCGAGAACATCCTCCTGAAGCTGATCCAGGCCGCGGACTTCGACATCAAGAAGGCCGAGACCGGGATCATCTACATCGACGAGGTCGACAAGATCGCGCGGAAGGCGGACAACCCGTCGATCACGCGCGACGTGTCCGGCGAGGGCGTCCAGCAGGCGCTGTTGAAGATCCTCGAGGGGACGGTGGCCTCGGTGCCGCCGCAGGGCGGGCGCAAGCACCCGCACCAGGAGTTCCTCTCGATCGACACGACGAACATCCTCTTCATCTGCGGCGGCGCGTTCGCCGGGCTGGAGAAGATCATCGGCCGGCGGATCGGCAAGAACGCGGTCGGCTTCGGCGCTGACATCCGCTCGCGGCACGACGCGGTGGTGTCGGAGCTGCTCACCGACGTGATGCCGGAGGATCTGTTGTCGTACGGGCTGATCCCCGAGTTCATCGGCCGGCTTCCGGTTATCTCGGCGGTGCACCAGCTTCAGAGGGAAGACCTCGTCCAGATTCTCGTCGAGCCCAAGAACGCGCTCGTCAAGCAGTACCAGCGTTTCTTCGGCTACGACTCGATCGAGCTCGTCTTCACCGACGACGCGCTGTGGTCGATCTCGGATCGCGCTTTCGAGCGCGAGACCGGAGCCCGCGGCCTGCGCTCGATCATCGAGACCGCGCTGCTCGACGTGATGTTCGAGCTGCCCTCGCGCAAGGACGTCTCCAAGTGCGTGATCACGAAGGAGACGATCGAGAAGGGCCTCAAGCCGACGCTCGTGACGAGCGCCGGGGCCGAGCTCGAGGACGAAGAAGAGCGCGCCGCCGAGTCGGCGTAAGACCCCTCGCGACGACCGCTTTCGACGAACCTAGCCGAACGGCTAGTTGAGGTCTGCGGACCGAGTGGGAGGGTTGAGCACAGCCTGCCCGGTCGCGTGGTGAGGGAGATTTCCCCGGTTGGCGGCGAGCCACGCGCCCGGGCCCCATGCTCGGGATTTTCGCCC
>CAVTCN010000022.1:0-21659 GCA_963733215.1 uncultured Actinomycetes bacterium | reverse complement strand
GGGCGCTACTCGGCCAGGCGCTCGACGAGGCGGTAGACGCTCTTCGGCTTCGGGACGTGGTCGAGGGCCAGCGGGCCCACGACCACCGTCCCGTAGCCGAGGAGCTGCCCCGCAAGCGACTGCTCGATCTCCACTGCCTCGACCGCCGCCAGGCGCACGGCCTGCGCATGGCGGCGCAACGTCCCGCCGACGACGAACACCCGGTCCGTCGTAACGACGACGCGGGTCCGCTCCCACTTCCAGACGGCCCGTAGCGCGACGAGCGCGGCCAGGCCGATAATCACCCCGCCGGCGACCGCGAACGGGGGCGGTGCGGTCGACACGACGCCGCCGATCCCCGACAGGACCACCGCCCAGCAGAGCGGACGCGCGAGCACGATCCCGTGGCGCCGAGCCTCCAGGCACACCTCCTCGTCGCGATCGACCAGCACGCCCGCGGCTTCGCCGCCTTCCGGGAAGTTTCCTCCCGCACCAGCAGCGGAACACCCAGACAATGAGCGAGACCGCACGCCGCACCTTCGTCGCCTCCATGGTCGTCCTCGGCGTCGTCGTGGGCGCCCTTGCCCTCTGGAAGCTGAAGATCCTGCTCGCGCTGCTCTTCCTGGCGTTCACCCTCGCCGCCGCCATGCGCCCAGGCGTCGAGGCGCTCCGTCGCCGGGGAGTCCCGCGCGGGGCCGCAGTCCTCTTCCACTACGCCGCGCTCGTCGCCGCCCTCGGACTGCTGCTCTGGGCAGTCGTCCCACGCGCGATCACGCAGGTGCAGACCGCGATCGGGGACTCCGAAGACGAGACCGGCCTGAAGGGCCAGCTGCTCGGCTGGCTGGACGGCCGGCTGGAACGGCTCCCTCGCCCGGAGGAGCTCGTCGACCCGGCGCTCGAGGTGACGCTGCTGGGCGTCGAGATCGCGGTCGGCATCCTCTTCGTCTTCGCGTCCGCCGCCTACTGGGTCTTCGAGCGCGACGACGCCGTTCGTTTCGTCACCTCGCTCCTCCCCGTCCGCCACCGCAAGCTCGTGCGCGACACGTGGGACCTCATCGACCTGAAGCTCGGCGCCTACGTCCGCGGCCAGGCGCTGCTGATCACGCTGGTCGCAACCGTGCTCTCGATCTGCTTCTGGGCGATCGGGCTTCCGTTCTGGCTCCTGATCGCGATCTTCGCCGGGATCGTCGAGATCGTTCCGGTCATCGGGCCGCTCGTCGCCGGCGCACTCGCGGTCGGCGTCGGGCTGACGGTCTCGGTCGGAGTCGGGATCGCCGCCGGCATCGCCGTCCTCGTCGTCCGGTTGCTGGAGGACTACCTGGTGATCCCGCGCGTGCTCGGAGATGCGGTCGGGCTCTCGCCGCTCGTCGTGCTCGTCTCCGTCGCGGCCGCAGCGCTCCTGTTCGGCGGGTTTGCGGTCCTGGTCGCGATTCCGCTTGCGGCGGTCGTCGCGACGCTTTTCGACGTGATCGTCCGGAACAAGGACCCGGCCGAGGAAGACGTTCCGACCGTGCTCTTCCCCGCGCAAGACGCGGAAAGGCGTTAGCGCGTCGGCGTCAGGCCGCGGCGAAGCCGGGCTTCGCTCGGCGGGAGCCGCGGCCGGCCAGGCGGGCTACGGCTACGCCCGGCGCCACTTGCCGAAGATGAGCCCGCCGATCGTGAAACCGAGCCCGAACGTCCCGAGCGTGAAGGCGAACAGCGTCACCGCCTTGCGCATCTTCGAGAGCCGCTGCCACCGACCGAGCGCTTCCTCCTCGTCGGTCGTCAGCGGCTCGCCACGCCGTTTCTTCCGCAGCGCGCCGCCCGCTCTCAGCCCGAGATAAAGGTCGTCGAAGATCTCAGTGGGCTCATCGACCACGAATCTGAGTGTATAGCCTGCCCCGTCCGTGGCCGGGCAGCGGATACGAGTTCTGCACCTTTCCGACCTGCATTTCGGAAGCCATGACGACCCTCGCCTGGGGCCTGGCCTGGAGGGTCTGATCGGGCGGGTCGACCCGGAGCTGATCATCGCGAGCGGGGACCTGACGCACAGGGGGCGCGCCGAGCAGCACGACCGGGCTTCAGCCTTCCTGCGCGGTCTCGGACGGCCGGTCTTCGCAGTGCCCGGGAACCACGACATCCCCTACACGCCGATCGCTCGGTTCACGCAGACGTGGAAGCAGTTCGAGCGCCACTGGGAGACGACGGAGCCCGTTTACCGCTCCGACACGCTCTTCGTCGTCGGCTTGAACTCGGTCCGGCCGTGGCTCCACCAGTCGGGCCGGCTGCGCTCGGCGCAGCTCCGGCAGGCAGCGGCGCACCTCGAGCAAGCGCCTGACTCGGCGCTGCGGATCGTCGTTCTCCACCACCACCTCCTGGGAGCGCCGTGGCGCTCGCGCAAGAAGCCGGTCGCCCGCCGCAGCGAGGTGCTCGCGGCGCTGGTCGACGCCGGCGCCGAGCTGATCCTCGCGGGCCACATCCACCAGGCCACCATGAGCGAGCGGCACGAGTTCGAGGTCGTGCGCAGCGACATCCGCGGCGTCACGGTCTCGATCGCGCCCGGCCTCGGCCAGCCGCGCCCCGACCGCCGCGGAGAGGCGCGCGGCCTGCTCGTCTACCAGTGCGACGACGACGAGCTCTCGGTGGAGACGTACATCTGGCGGGAGGACGACTGGGGGCTTTCCGCGCTCCGCCGCTTTCCGCGAGGGCGCGGGCCGCTCGCCGCCCAGCCGGCTCCCACCTAGGAGCTGATCAGTACCAGCGGCCCCTTGCGAATCCGCCGAAGGCGATGAGCCCGATCAGCGCGATGATGATCCCGATCCAGAGATTCCAGACGATCGCGAGGATGATCCCCACGATGACCAGGATCCCGCCAAGACCGATTCCGCCCAAAGCTCCTCCTCCTTGTGGTTGCCTACGTGACCACCCGTCGATTGCCGCCGGCGACCATCCGGTAGATCAAGAGCAGAAGCATGGCTCCGACGATGGCCGTGAGCCAGCTCGAGATGTCGAAGAACTCATCCATCGGATCCGCGCCGAAAAGCACACCGGCGAGGAATCCTCCCAGGATTGCGCCGACCACGCCGATCAGAGTGGTGATGATGATGCCGCCTGGGTCGTCGCCCGGGAGAAGCGCCTTGGCGATCAGGCCGGCCAAGAGGCCCAGGATGATGAACGCGATGATGCCCATTTCGGTCTCCTTCGCGAGGGTGTTTACGGAGACGGCGTTCCCTGAGTAGGCGACGGGGAAACGCGACGGGTCGGCGGACTCCTCCTAGAGGACGCCGGCGAGAGACATGGCCCGAACCATAGACTTGACGCGCGCGGGAGGGAAACCGGCGTCTGGCTTCCGCCGTAGAAGGAGGCAACTATGCGATCGCGTGTGTGGATCATCGCAGTGGTGCTGGCGCTGCTGGTCGTCGCAGCAGCCGGTTGCGGCGGCGACGACGACGACGGTGGCGCGGCCACCACTGCCGCCACCACTGCCGAGACGACTGAGGACGGCGCCGACGGGGCGGCCGTCTTCACGAGTTCATGCGGCTCCTGCCACACCCTTGAGGCCGCCGGCACGAGCGGCTCGACCGGCCCGAACCTCGACGAGCTCATGCCCGACGAGGCGACGGTCGAGGCTCAGGTCCGGAGCGGCGGCGGCGGCATGCCGGCCTTCGAAGGGCAACTGAGCGACGCAGAGATCGAGGCCGTCGCGGCCTACGTGGCTGACTCGGCCGGCTCGTAGCAGTCCGAAAAGAGTGAAGGGAGCCCGCCAGGCGGCGGGCTCCCTTCCGCTATCGAGTCAGCTCTCGGCCGTGATGGCCGGACAGGCCGGCGCTGCCGCCGGGTTGCTGTCCGCGCACACGATCCGGTTCTGGGTCGTCGTCGGACTGACCGGCGTGTTCGCCGTGACGTAATCCGCGACCACCTGATCCATGATGTCGAGCGACGTCACGCGGGAGTAGACGTTCGGATACCCGTCTCCCCCGCTCGCGATGAAGTCGTTCAACAGCAGCCTGTACGGACCGCCTGAAGCAGTCAGGTCGACCGGCAGCCCGGTGCACGAGCCGTCCGCCGCCTGGCGCACGGCACCCGTCACCCGGTTCCCGGAAGCCGCCTGGACGTCCCAGGTGAAGCACAGCCCGGAGACCTGTGGGAACCGGCCCTGCGGCGAATTGACCGGCGTTCCGGCCGGCGGACTCGGGCCTGGCGACGGCTGGACGCTCTGCGAGACACCGTTCTCGAGCATCGCCTTGAGCTCGGCGCCGGTCGCGTTCGGGAGCGTGACGACGATGTTCCCGAACGGAAGAACGCCGTTCACCGAGCCCCTCGTGATGTTGAAGGGCGGCGGCGCCGTCGTGTACGCCGGACAGAAGTCGTCCGGATTGTCCGTCGCCGGACATGTCAGGTCGGCACGGAGACCGCCCGAGTTCGTGATCGCGAAGTCCGCTCCCGGCGTCGTCGCGTACGTGTTGCGCATCGCGTCGGTCACGAAGTTCCCGACCTTGGACTCGCACAGCCGCCCGTCCGAGCGGCCGCATTCGTCCGAGCGGGGAATCGCGGTCGTCGAGGCGCCGATCACGGTCCCGAAGATCGGCCGGAGGAGATCGTTCAGCCGGTTGATCTCCGCCTGGATCGCCGGGTCGGGCGCGACGCCGATGTTCCACGGCTTGTGGAAGTCGGCCGTCTTGTAGATCACCTGCTCGTCGTCGTCGTTGATCACGAGCCGAATCCGCGTGAACCGGACGCCGCGGCCGCGGTTCTGCGTGAGCAGCACGCCGTTCGGGCGCGTCGTGAGCACCTGGAAGTCGTTGTGGTCTCCGATGACGACGTCGATGTTCTGAGCGGCGTCGGCGAGCTCGACCACCGGGCCCGTCGGGTTGATGAGCGTCCCGCCGTCAACACCCTCGTGTCCGAGCGCGATGATCGCGTCCATCCGCTGCCGTGCGAGACGCGCGGCCTCCGCGTTCACCGTCGTGATGTCGTCGGCGAGATGGAACGGTCCGAGGTTGCCCGGGAAGATCAACTCGGGAGTGTCCTCGGTCGTGAAGCCGACGATGCCGATCTTCACGTCGCCGAACTTGTACGTCGCCGACGGCGACCACTCCGGCGGCGTGTTGCCGGCCGCGTCGACGACGTTCGCCGACAGGATGTCGAAGTCGGCGAGCGGGATCAGCTCGTTCCGGAGGTATGCCTCTCCGCGGTCGAACTGATGGTTTCCGACCGCCTCGGCGTCGAAGCCCATCATGTTCATGATCGGCGGGACCGGCTTGTCGCCGAACGCGTTCGCGATCGGCGGTGTCGCGCCGCCGAACGAGTCGCCGCCGGCCACGAGCAATGAGCCGTCACGGACCTGGCTGCGGTAGTCGTCGAACCAGGTGTCGAGGAACGCCGCTCCCGCGATCGAGAACGTCGGCCCGACTGCAGTCCCGGTCGGGAGCCCGTCCGCACCGATGACGAAGTCGGCGGCTTCCGGCGTTCCGGGCGGGATCTGCGCGTGCCAGTCGCTGATGTTCAGGACCGTGATCTCGCGGAAGTTGCCCTTCCCCTTGATGATCGAGAAGAGGATCTTGCCGCGGGCGTTCTGCGGGCCCGGAATCCCCATCAGGAACGCGACGGTCGGAGCGACGTCGATCGCCCGGACCTCCGTCTTGGCTGCGGAGAAGTGCTGGACACCCGGGCCGGCCGCAACGAACGTCCCGTGCATGTTGACGTTGTCCTTCAGGTCGACCAGGTCGGGCGTGTAGCCGTGCTGGCCGAAGAACTGCGAGAAGGCGATGTCCTGCCCTGCGGTCGCCGCGTCGAACTGGTACGGCGGCCGGGACACGACGACCACGTCACCGCTCCGGTTCGGATGCAGCGAGTCGGTGCCGTCGACGTTGCGCAGCTCCTCCTTGTTCATGATCTTGAGGATCACCTGCGCGTTGGTCGAGCTCGGACGGTTGGCTGCACCGGGATCGGTGAGATTCGCGAACGCATTCCTGGCCGCCGTGCGCACCTGCTCGTACGTGACGCCGGCTGGAAGCGTCGGATTGATGTAGATCTGCGTCGTCCCGCCGGCCCAGCACGCCTTGGCGAGCTCGGCAGGAGCCGACCCTCCGGGAGGCGCTGCAATCGGCTGCGCGCGGCAGTTGCTCAGCGGCGTGCCGCTTGCGTGGACGGCTGCCGGATTGCCGCTCGGGTGCAGCGAGATCGGCGTCGGAGTCGGATTTCCGGTCGTCGGCGCCGGGGTGATCTTCGTGTCGAAGAGGATCTTCCGCGCGTTGATGGCGAGCCACTGCGGCGCGAAGCCGTGGTCGGACGACGCGAACACCGTCGTCTCGCTCTTGCCCATCAGCTCACGGCCGAGCCCGAGCGTCTCGTCGGCCTCGTGGTAGGCGGCACGGATGTAGCCCTCGCGCTTCTCGAAGAGCCCGTCCTTCGTCCCGTCCCCGTTGACGTCGTCGAAGTACGGGTTCGGGCGGCCGTCGATGTCGGTCTTCGAGAGCAGCCCGAGGAACTGGTGGCTGAACTCGTCGGTGACGGGGTTGCCGAGGAAGAGCATGTCCGCGTCGACATTCAGCGTGTCGAAGATGTAGTGGAGGTACGCGAAGGTCGAGTCCTTCCACATCAGACCCTGCTCAACGTAGGTGTCCTCGTCGACGATCAACGCCTCGAGCGGGGCGAAGTCCGCTGCCGTCGAGGTCGGGAAGTCGCGGGCCAGCTTCTCGTTGAAGTCAGCCGAGCCCGTCGGGCCGAGCGCGTTGTAGCTCGCGTTCACGCGCTGCACCGATGTGAAGTAGAGGCGGAACCGAGAGGCGTCCGCGTTCAGGTCGATCAGCTTCGCGTAGAAGCCCGCAGTCCTGCCCGCGAGCCCGCCGGATGCGAGGGTCAGCTTCGCGTCGGCCCACTCGCCCTGAGCAAGGGTCGCGACGGACTTGCTGCCGTCCTTCAGGTCCGCGCTGTTGACGATCAGCACGCGGTCGTAGTCGACCGTGCCGTTGTTCGTGGAGTCGTAGATGTAGACGTCCCAGAGCCCGTTGCCGCGGATCTGGGAGTTGTTGTGCGTGAAGGTGGTCTGCTTGGCCGGGCTGAAGGAGGCCGGCACGTTCGTCCAGCCGCTCACAGCGGTGACGCCGGGCTGCTGGTACTGGACGCCGAAGCTGTTCGCGAGCGCCGGCTGTCCGGGCAGGTCGAAGTTGAGCGTGATTCCGCGACCTCCGATGAAGGTGCGGAAGTCGATCACAGGCCCTTGGAGCTCAGGCCTGAGCGCCCGGGCGGCGACCCACTCGACCGCTACAACCGTCTTCCCGGCCCGTTCGGCCGACTGGAGGATCGTGTCCGCCTGGAGAATCCCGTTCGTCGAGAAGCTCGACGTCGTGTCGAAACCGGCACCGGTCCGGTGGAAGGTGTTGTTCGTCGAGCCGTGCTCTCCCGGCCATGTTCCGGTCGCGAGGGTGTGCCACCCCACGCCCGTGTTGGGCGGGAACCCCTGAAGCAGGCCGTTCTTGCCGTGAACACCCCGCTTCATCAAATCCTTGTAGGTGGGCATGATGCCCTTGTCCGCGTAGCGCTCCATGAGATCCGGGCGCATGCCGTCGGAGGCGAACATGATCGCCTTCTGCGTAAGCGGCCCTGCCGGTGGTTTCTTGTCGTGACCGGCGCTCGAGCCCGCAAACGTCAGCGTCGCAAGCGCGCCGACCGCGAGCAGGGCAGCGCCAAGCCGTCCTAGTCTCTTCACGTTGCTCCTCTCCCTCTTTCCCCTGAACTGTGAACGGCCCGATCCTACGCGGATCGACCGCGAACATGAAGGGAGAGGGTGGTGAAAAGGGCGTTAACCCGGGCGTAGAGCGCTAGGCGGCGGCTTCGGCGGCCTGGAGCTCGCGCCTGAGCTCCTTGATCTCGTCCCGCAGCTTCGCGGCGTACTCGAAGCGGAGATCGTCCGCGGCCGCGAACATCTCCTCCTCGAGGGTCACGATCAGCTTCTGGAGCTCGCTCGGCGGCATCGCGTCGACCTTCTGAGCGCCTCGCCGCCGGCTGCCCTTCGAAGGAACGGTCGGCGACTCGAGGGCCAGGAACTCGGCGATGTCGGAGACGCCCTTGATGATCGACTCCGGCGTGATCCCGTGCTCCTCGTTGTAGGCGAGCTGGACGGCGCGGCGACGGTCGGTCTCCTCGAGCGCGCCCTTGATCGCCTCGGTCTGCTTGTCCGCGTACATGACCACCTTGCCGTTCGTGTTCCGGGCTGCCCGCCCGATCGTCTGGATCAGCGCCGTCTTGCCCCGCAGGAAGCCCTCCTTGTCGGCGTCGAGGATCGCGATGAGCGAGACCTCGGGGAGGTCGAGCCCCTCGCGGAGGAGGTTGACGCCGACGAGGACGTCGTACTCGCCGAGGCGCAGCTCGCGGATCAGCGTGATCCGGTCGAGCGTGTCGATCTCCGAGTGCAGGTAGCGCGCGCGGACGCCCGACTCGAGCAGGTAGTCGGTCAGGTCCTCGGCCATCTTCTTCGTCAGCGTCGTGACGAGCGTCCTCTCCCCCAGCTCCTCGCGCCGGCGGATCTCGTTCAGGAGGTCGTCGATCTGGTTCTTCGTCGCGCGCAGCTCGACCTCGGGGTCGACGATCCCGGTCGGGCGGACGAGCTGCTCGGCGACGCGCGTGGAGTGCCGGAGCTCGTAGGGGCCCGGCGTCGCCGAGACGAACACCATCTGCGGCACCTTGGCGAGGAACTCGTCGAACCGCAGCGGCCGGTTGTCGAGCGCCGACGGGAGCCGGAACCCGAAGTCGACGAGCGTCTGCTTGCGGGACCGGTCGCCCTCGTACATCCCGCCGATCTGCGGAACCGTCTGGTGCGACTCGTCGATGAAGACGACGAAGTCGGACGGGAAGTAGTCGATCAGCGTGTACGGCGCCGAGCCGGGCGGCCGCCCGTCCAGGATTCGCGAGTAGTTCTCGATCCCGTTGCAGAAGCCGAGCTCGACCATCATCTCGACGTCGTACTCGGTGCGCTGCCGGATCCGGTGGGCCTCGAGCATCCGGTTCTCGGACTCGAACGTCGCGCACCTGCTCCTCGAGCTCGTGGCGGATGTCATCGACCGCCCGCTCGATCGTCGGCTTCGAGGTCACGTACTGCGTCGCCGGGAAGATGTTCAGGTGCTCGAGCTTCCCGAACACCTCGCCGGTGAGCGGGTCGAAGTGCGTGACCTCCTCGACCTCGTCGCCGAACATCGAGACGCGGTAGGCCGACTCCTCGTACGCCGGCTGGATCTCGATCACGTCGCCCTTGACGCGAAAGCGACCGCGGCCGAGGAAGGCGTCGTTGCGCGTGTAGTGGATGTCGATCAGCTTCCGGAGCATCAGGTCGCGGTCGGTCTCCTCGCCGACCGCGAGCGTCACGAGCCGGCTCTCGTACTCCTCGGGCGAGCCGAGACCGTAGATCGCCGAGACGGAGGCGACGACGATCGTGTCTCGTCGGGAGAGCAGCGACGAGGTCGCCGAGTGCCGCAGCCGGTCGATGTCGTCGTTCCGGGACGAGTCCTTCTCGATGTAGAGGTCGGCCTGAGGGACGTACGCCTCGGGCTGGTAGTAGTCGTAGTAGGAGACGAAGTACTCGACTGCGTTGTCGGGGAAGAACTCGCGGAACTCGTTGCAGAGCTGCGCGGCCAGCGTCTTGTTGTGGGCGATCACGAGCGTCGGCTTCTGGACCTGCTCGATCGTCCATGCCATCGTCGCCGTCTTGCCGGTGCCGGTGGCGCCGAGGAGCGTCTGGAATCGGTCTCCTTCGCTCAGGCCGGCCGAGAGCTGCTCGATCGCCTGCGGCTGGTCGGCGGTCGGACGATACGCGTCCGATGTCTTGAACTCGGGCATTGCGGGGAAGGCTAGCTCCGGTGGCCGTGCAGACCGAGAGACCGCCCTACGAGGCCTACGCCGCGATCGCCGGCACCCTGGTCGCGGGCCTGGGCGCCGTCGCGGCCCTGTCCCGCCGTGCGCCGCCGGCATCGGCGCTCGACCTCGTCGCCCTCTCGGCGGCGACCTTCAAGGCCTCGCGAACCCTCTCGCGGGAGAAGGTCGCGAGCTTCCTCCGGCAGCCGTTCGTCGAGGGCGAGGCCGAGCTCGGCGAGGAGGAGCGGCCGGCGGGCGAGGGCTTTCAGCGAGCGCTCGGTGAGCTCGTCCTCTGCACACGCTGCATCGGGACGTGGAGCGCGGCGGCCCTCGCCTCGACGCAGATGGTGACGCCACGCTTCGGCCGGGCGCTCACGTGGACGCTGGCGGCGGCCGCGGCGAACGATTTCCTCCAAGCGGCGTTCGCGGCGCTGTGCGCGAAGGCGAACGAGCTGGAACCCGACTAGCTAGATCGGATCGGGCCGGGCTTCGATTTCCACCACTTGAACAAGCGTGCGATATCGCGTCCGTACGCGACTGCGTAGACGTCGACGCGGGCGTCGGTCCACTCGATTGCGGCCCACCAACTCGAGGGGTAGCAGATGAACCGCCCCTGGTATCCGCGCCCTCCGATTGTGTGCGGTCCCGGTCGATGCCCGGCGTTGCCGACAATGCGCCACTCCCGAATCGGCGGAGGCGAGTGGCAATTGACCCCCGAGGCGAGGCTTCCCGGCTCCAACGTCTGCTCTGCTCGAACTCGATTGTCGAAGTAGCGGTTGTTGCGTGCACCGGACTCCGGGCGGCTGTATTGAACCTTGATGATGCCGCCGCCGGGGCGACAGACGACGCTCGCGACGAAGTCCGGCGTCGGCGGCTCCGTGGGGTCGCACTTCCCCCGGATCGGCGGCGGGATGTTCTGCAACAAGAGTCGCTGGGCCGGCGAGAGCGACGGCTGCCGCGTCGGCGGTGGGGCCGGCGCGACGGGAGCTTGCCGCGTCGGCGTCGCTTGCGGCTCGCCGCCGTTTCCGAGCGCGTAGCCCACGGCCGCAGCGACGCCGCCGAGCACTAGTGCGAGAGCCGCGAGGAGCCACCAGCTCCGCAGCCTCCGGTCCCGGCGACGCTGAATGGCTTGCAAGACGGTCTTCGCCGCCTGCGTCCGCGAGCTTCCGGGCACGCTGTCGTTGACGGTCCTATCGGCGTAAGTCTCCACCGCAGCAGTACCCAGGACGTGACGGAAGTCGGCGACCAACTCTCGGCAGCTCGAGTAACGATCTTCTGGGGACTTGGCCATGGCTTTCGCGAGCACCGTGTCGATCTCGCGCGGTATGT
This sequence comes from uncultured Actinomycetes bacterium, assembly GCA_963733215.1. GTDB lineage: Bacteria > Actinomycetota > Thermoleophilia > Gaiellales > Gaiellaceae > JACDAN01. The sequence continues at coordinate 10,523 of CAVTCN010000022.1, read as the reverse complement.
CCGGGCGAAGCTTGGTCAACGGCGGCGGTTCTTCCCTGATGTGCGCCCACAGAACGGCCACCTCGGTCTCGCGTCGGAACGGCGTCGCCCCCGCGAGCGACTCGAAGATCACGCAGCCGAGCGAATAGATGTCCGTCCGCGAGTCGACCTCTCGCCCTTCAATCTGCTCGGGCGACATGTAGTCGATCGTCCCGACGAACTGGCCCGAGGCCGTGATCCCGCTGCGCGACTCCAGATGCTTCGTGAGGCCGAAGTCGGCGAGGTAAGCGATTGGCGGCGCGCCAGGTTCGCCCGGCTCCAGGAGGATGTTCGCGGGCTTGACGTCGCGGTGCAGCAGGCTGCGCGCGTGCGCAGTGTCGAGCGCGCTCCCCACCTGCGCGGCGACCGCGATCGCGTGGTCGGGCGCAAGGGGTCCCTCCCGGCGGAGGTGCACCTTCATGTCCTCCTCGACCCAGCGCATGGCGATGAAGAGGACTCCGTCCCAGTCGCCAGCGTCGTAGATCGGGACGATGTTCGGGTGGTTGAGGGCAGCCGCCGTACGCGACTCGCGGACGAAACGCTCCCGGAAGCTCTCATCGTCCGCGAGCGACTCGGCCAAGAGCTTGAGCGCGACCTTGTTCCCCAGTCGGGCATTCTCGGCTCGGTAGACCACGCTCATCCCGCCACGGCCAAGGAGAGCCTCGATCCGATACCCGGCGAACTCCGTGCCGATACGCGGAACAACCGCCATTCGCCGGTTGTAACACAGTTGTTAACTCTGTCTCTATCCTCGAACCCATGGGGAGATCGGCGGCGCTCGAGCTCCAGCCGGGCGACCGGCTCGGGCCGTACAGGCTCGTGGCGCCGCTCGGCGAGGGCGGTATGGGCATCGTCTTCCGGGCGGACCGGCTGTCAGGCGGAGTCGCCGCCCTCAAAGTGCTGCGGCGGGAGCTCTCCGGGGACGAGACCTTCCGCCGTCGCTTCGAGCGCGAGGGACGGATCGCGGCACAGCTCGACCACCCCCACCTCGTCGAGGTCGTCGACTCGGGCGAGGCGAACGGGCTGCATTACCTCGCCTCGCGCTTCGTCGAGGGTGAGACGCTTGCCGATCGGCTGGAGCGCGAAGGTCATCTCCCCCTCCCCCAGCTCCTACGGATCGCCGCCGAGCTCGGTACCGGACTGGACACTCTGCATGAGGCGGGTCTCGTCCACCGCGACATCAAGCCGTCCAACGTGATGCTCGGGGCCGACGGGGCGGCGCTGACCGACTTCGGTCTCGCCCGCGGGCTCGCCGACAGCGTGCTCACGGCGCCCGGCCGTGTCGTCGGGACGCTCGACTACCTCGCGCCCGAGGTGATCCGCGGCGAGCCGGCGAGCCCGGCCGCGGACATCTACTCCCTCGGCTGCCTGCTCTACGAGTGCGTCTCCGGATCGCCGCCGTTCGGCTCGCGGCCGTTCGCAGAGGCGGCAGTTGCGCACCTGTCCGAGGAGCCGCCGGATCCCTCCGGTTTCCGAGACGACCTGCCGCTCGCGTTCTGGGACGCGCTGCGGCACGGCCTGGCCAAGGATCCCGGCGACCGCCCGCCGACGGCGACTGCCTACGCGCTCATGATCCGCGTCTCAGCGAAGACGAGCTAGCTCGGCGCGCACTTCATCGAGCAGTCCGGCGATCCGATCGGCCTGCGCGTTCAGCCGGTCGGCGGCCTCCTCGAGCTTGCGAGCCGTGGCATCGACTGTCGACGCAGCCGCCTGGTCGGTCTCGCCAGCGACGAAGTAGCTGAGCGGCTTTTCGGTCGCCTCCGCGACCAGCCGCAGGACGTCGAGATCCGGTGTCGTCGCTCCCCGCTCCCAGCGCGAGACCGTGATCGGCTCGACCTCGACTTCCGAGGCGAGCTCCCGCTGCTTCCAGCCCTTGGCTGCTCGAGCCTCGCGGATCCGACCGCCGAGCTCGGCCTTTGCGTTATGCGTCATAGACAGCACTATAACAGATGGAGTCTAATCTTTACGCGACCTTAACTAGACAGTACTTGAATACTCATATCTTGTCTACTAGCCTGGCTAGTCAATAGAAGACTAGTGCAGGAGGGAGGCAAGACGTGATCAGCAGGCAGCTCATGATCATGCTGGCGAGCATCGCGGCGGCGCTGTCGCTCGCGAACCTCGGCGGCGGCGGAGGCCCGTAGATCGAGATTCACGTGGCCGCTAGGAGAGCCCCGGACGGGGCTCTCCTAGCGTCTAGACGACCTTCGCTCCGGCCAGTCTCGCGCGGGCGTTCCGGGCCGACGCGACGTTCTGCTTGCGGTCGTAGACGTCGATCGCCTGACGGACGCGTTCCGCAGCCTCCCCCGGCCGCTTCGCCGCCGTCAGGACGGTCGCGACGTCGAGCAGCACGTCGCCCTGATATGTGGGCGCATCGGTCTGCATGGCGAGCGACAGCGCCTCCATTGCCAGCGGCTCGGATTCAGCCGAGCGACGGTCGTGCGCGAGAAGCGTGGCCTTGAGGCTCCGCCAGGAAAACTGTGCGATGACGTCCCTCGGCGGAGCGCTCCGCTCCGCGAGTGCGCTCCACTCCCGCGCCTCGTCGATCCGGCCCTGGGCATAGAGGGAGGCGCCCAGCTCGGCGGCGACGCTCGCGAGCGCGGCGGCGTCGTCGAACCGCTCAAAGGTCTCGCAGCAAGTTCGAAGCGCCGTCTGCGCCGCCTCGTGGTCGTCCGCGAGCGCATGGACGCGACCTCGGATCCGGCCACTCGTGTTGGCCAGGCTGTAGTCGTCGTGGAGGTCGCGGTACACGTTGTCGGCTTCATCGAGGAGGCGAAGGGCCTCGTCTCCGCGCTCGTCATAGGCGTGTAGACCGGCGAGGTGAGCGAGGACGTGGGCCCGTCCTGGACGATCGGTCGCTTCCTCGAGTAGGTGCTCGCACCTCTCCTGCGCCTCCGGAACCGGCGTGGGACCGTGGAACAGTGCCGATGCGATCTCGGACAGGCAGCCGGAGGTGGACCACCCAGATCTCCGGTAGTACGGAAGAGCGCGCTCGGAAGCGTCGAGCCAGTCCGCGCATCGTCCCTGCATCGAGCCGCGGGCGTACCCGAGCGCACGCCACGCGCGTCCGAGGGCGCGCTCGTTCTCCGCCTCCTCGAAGATCGGCGTCGCCTCCTGCACAAGAGCGACGAGCTCGTCCGGGTCGCCGCCCCGGTGCAATCGTGCGCGAGCGAGCTCGATTCGCGCCCACGCCGCCGACGCGTGGTCGCCTGCGGCGGCAGCTTCGCCGATCGCCTCGGTTAACGCTGCGTCGGCGGCGACCGAGTCGCCGAGCTGGCTCAGGCTCATCCCGAGCTCGCAGAGGATCTCGGTCCGTTTGGGCTCACCTGCTGGAAGCAACGCCACAGCACGGCCGAGGAGGTTGGCCGCCGCCCTGGCATCTGCTCGCTTCCAGGCGCCGATCCCGGCCGCAGCCAGAACGCGACCTGCGCGCTGCGCGAGGACGACGACACCCGGATCGCCGGGGTCCAGCTCCTTGCGGTAACGATGTGCCTGCTCGAGGTGATAGCCCACGATTTCGTCCGCGGCTGTGCCTCGTTGCTCGAGCCAGGTGCCGAAGCGCTCATGCAGCTCGGCCCGTGCGTCCTTCGTCGTCCCGGCGTAGGCGACGTCGCGGACCAGAACGTGGTGGAAGCGGTACGTGTCGTCGTCGCCTCCACGCAGGGCACGAACCAGGCCCCGTCGGGCAAGTGCCCTCAACCGCGAGTCGAGTCCTGCGACCTCGTCCGGCGGCGACAGCGCGAGCAGCCCGCCCCGAGAGAAGTCTCGACCCGCGACGGCCGCGCGCTCGGTGAGCGCGCGCTCGGCCGGGTCGAGTCGCTCGAGTCGGCCGGCGAGCAGCGCCTCGACCGTCGGCGGAACGGACCCGAGCGCGCCCGGGCCGGCCTCCTGGACGAATGCGAGCAGCTGCTCGAGGAAAAGCGGGTTGCCGCCGGCGATCCGGACGATCTGCGTCCGCGCCTCCTCGTCGACGCCCGCAGCGGCGACCTCCTCCACAAGGCTGCCGGCCTGCGCTTCGGCCAGCGGCTCCAGGGCGAGGACTCCGTCCCTCGAGCCCCATCCGGGCCGCTCCTCGAGCAGCTCACCGCGTGCGAGACAAAGCACGAGGAGCGCTGCCTCCGCCGGCCACGAATCGAGGTACTCGATGAGGTCGAGGAACGTGGGCTCCGCCCAGTGGATGTCCTCGAGCACCACGACGACTGGTCGCTCGCGCGCAAGCGCCTCGAGGAAGCGGCGCACTGCCCAGAACACCTCACCGGTCGAGGCGGCGCCGTCCGCCGATTCGGTGAGATGCGTCACACGCTCCGCGACCAGCGACGCCTGGTCGTCACCCTCCAGCAACGCGAGAATCGCAGCGCGAGGCCGCTCCGGAACTGCTTTCCGGACGATCTGGGCGAGCGGGAGGAAGGTCGCGCCTTCCCCGTACGACACGCAACGGCCGACGAGGGGAAGCTCGCCGACACTCGCCGCGAACTCGCGGGCGAGCCGGCTCTTCCCGACGCCGGCCTCGCCGAGCACGGTCACCACGCGGCTCCGGCGCTCGGCCTGCACGCCTGCAAATGCGGACTGGAGCAAAGCGAGCTCGTCGTCCCGGCCGACAAGAGCCGCCCGGCCAAGCGGCCGCGCGGCTTCTCCGACGCCGCCGACCCGAAAAACCGAAGCTCGGCCCAGCGCGCCCCCCAGGTCGAGGGGATCCACGGGTTCGCTTTCGACCGCGTGTTGCACCAGCCGATGTGTCGCCTCACCGATGAGGATCTCGCCCGGGAGCGCAGCCTCCTCGAGTCGCGCCGCGACATTGACCGCGGCCCCGGTGGCGAATGATTCGCCGGAATCCGCAGCGCGAACCAGCACTTCCCCCGTATTGACTCCGACCCGGACCTGGAGCGGGATGCCGTGCGGACCGGTGAGCTCCTCGGTCGGCTCGGCGAGGGCCTCCCGAAGCTCGGACGCGGCTCGAACGGCGCGGAGGGCATCGTCCTCGTGCACCGTCGGGATGCCGAAGACCGCCATCACAGCGTCGCCGATGAACTTCTCCACCGCTCCTCCGTGGCGCTCGATCGCTGCGCGCGCAAGCTCGAAGTAGCGGTCAAGGACCCGCCGGAGCACCTCGGGATCCAGCCGGGCGCCGAGCTCCGTCGAGTCGACGAGGTCGGCAAACAGGATCGTCACGGTCTTCCTTCGGTCGGGCTCGGACGCCGGCACTCGCTTCCGCGGAGCCTCGGGACGATCGAGCTCCGCGTCGTGGCGGAGGATCGCCTGCTCTAGCCGCTGGAGCTCTGGTGAGGGATCGATGCCGAGCTCCTCGACGAGCGTCTCGCGGGCACGGCGGTAGGCGTCGAGGGCATCCGCCTGGCGGCCGCCCCGGTAGAGCGCGAGCATCAGGAGCCCGACCGGCCGCTCGCGGAGTGGATGCTTGGCGACGAGGGACTCGAGCTCGCCGATTGCCTGCGAGCTGTCGGCCGAGCTCCAGCTCGGCCTCGAGCCGGTCCTCCCACGCGGCCACGCGCGACTCCTCCAGCCGGGCGGCCTCGCCCACCATCGCCTCTTCGAGCTGGACATCGGCGAGGGCGGGGCCACGCCAGAGCCCGAGCGCTTCTCGCAGGCTCGCCGACCGCTGCTCCGGCGCTACGTGCCCGGCCTCGCGGACCATGCGCTCGAAGCGGTGGACATCGACCGCATCCCGCGGGATGTCGAGCAGGTAGCCCGGCGAGCGGGTGACGAGCAAGTCGGTGCCGAGCATCTTCCGGAGCTCCGAAACGAAGTTCTGGAGCGAGCCGACGGCGGCCTTGGGCGGTTCGTCGCCCCAGAGCTCGTCGACGAGCCGATCAGTCGGGACGACCTCTCCCGCGCGCAGCGCGAGGAGCGCGAGCAGAGCGCGCTGCTTCTGCCGGCGCACGTCGAGGAGGCGACCGTCGACTACGACCTCGAGCGGCCCGAGTAGCCGGACTTCGACATTCGCCATTCCCTGAATTGAACAGGGTTGGGCGAACCGCGCAAAGACGCATTTGGGTTGGTGCCCGATTGTGCGTGAGCGGCATGTGACTGCCGCGTGAGTGCCTCGGCGCATCGTCACAGCCATGACGTTGGCCGAAGAAGCACAGCTCTACCTCGAGGTCGTCGAGGTCTTCCGGCGTGAGGGGTGTGAGCCGCATTGGCGGCCGGAGCCGCCGCCTCTACCGATAACGCGAGGCTGGCCCACGCCGCGGCCCGAGACAGCTTCCAACCAGACGCGAAGGAGGACGACATGCTGAGCATTCGCTGCGCGAGTTCCATTCTTGGGGCGCTTCTGGCGCTCTCACTCGCGGCTGGGCCGGCGGAAGCTGCCCCGCCGCCGAACGACAACAGAGCCGATTCGGTCTTGCTGCCGGACTTTCCCGCCAGCGTGCACGGGACGACGGCAGAAGCGACCGTCGAGCGCCTGGACCCGCAGGTCTCGCGCTGCGGCCGGATCGAGTCCACCGTGTGGTACCGAGTCGAGGCCGCACCCGACGGCACGATCGTCGCAACAGCACAGGCAGCGGCCGGCTTCACCCCGGTCCTTCGCATCTATCGACGCGGCTCTTCCAGCATCCAGGAGCTCGACTGCGCCACTGCGAACGCAGGCGGCAAGGCCGTCGTCTCCGTCCAGGCCGTGCGCGGCGCCGGCTACCTGATCCTCGTGGGCCGGCGGCCCGGAACGGCCGACGGCGAGTTCGATCTGCGCGCCGAGCTCTTCCTCCCGCCGGCGAACGACGAGCGCGGCGGCGCCGTGTCGCTCGGACGACCGCCCGCGACGGTGCGCGCGACCACCCTCGGTGCAACAGGTGACGCTTCGGACATTGCAGCCTGCGGGATGTCCGGCGGAACCATCTGGTATCGGCTGACCGGCCCCCAAAGCAGGCGTGTGCTCCTCCGGCTCTCTGCGTCGGAGGAGCTCGACGCCGTCGTGGCCGTGTTCCGGCCCGTCCGGTCGCGACTCGACCTCGTCGCCTGTGCGCCGACCGATCGCAAGGGAAGCCTGGTCCTCGGGTTCACGGCGCGGCCCGGAGCGAGGTACCTGGTCGCCGTCGGCGAGCAGCGCAACTCGCCGCCGGGCGCGTTCAGCCTGCAGCTGCAGCCGGCCGAGGCGCCGGAGCGCCATCCCGGCCGTGCGCTGCGCCGTGGAGGCGTACGCGACTCGGTGAACGGCCTAACCGACGTCAACGACGTCTGGTCGGTTCGCCTCCGTCGGGGCACGACCTACCGGCTCGCCTTCAGCTCGAGCCCGTGTGCCCGCGCCACCCTGCACGCCAGGGGCCGGGTCGTCCGCTTGAGCTGCCGAGCCCACTCCACGTTCACGCCGGGCCGGGATGGCGGCGGCCGCTACGTCGTCGAGGTCAGCGCGTCGCCGACCGCCACACGCCAGCGCTATCGGCTGCACATCGCGGCGGCGGCGGCTGACGACATCGGCGTCGGCGTCGAGCTCAGGCCGGGATCCGGCGCACGCGGCTCGCTTTCTCCGGGCGGCGTGGACGTCCTCGACCTGTACCACTTCGACGTCGCGCGGCAGAGCGAGGTGCGGTTGCGTCTCTCGCAGACCGCCGGTTCGTTCGGGCTTGTCGTGCTGACCGACACCGGATCGCGCATGGCGGCCGGCGGTGGCGAGTTCCGGCGCAGCCTCGGTCGTGGCCGGTATGTCGTCGCCGTACAGGGAGCCGTGGGAGGCCGCGCCGGCCGCTATCGGCTCTCGCTCCGGTTGCGGGACGTCACCTCAACGTCGGTCCTCGCCTCGGGACGCAGCTCGACCGAAGTGAGCCCAGGCTCTTTCGTGACTCTCAGTTGCTTGGTCTCTCCAGCAGCGAGCGGCCGTGTCGAGCTCGAGATCGATCGGTTCGACCCACTGAGCGGCTGGCACTTCCACCGAGTCGTGCGCATCTCGGCGGGAGCGAGCATCACGTGGCGGCCGCCGGCCGCCGGTCGGTGGCGCGTGCGGGCGAGGTTCCTCGGCAGCGCGCGCTCTGCTCCGAGCAGAAGCGGCTACGCCCACATCGTTGTGGCGAAGCCGATCCGCTGACGCAGGACTATCCGAAGGAACCGTGTGGAGGCGACGCGCCCGCCTCCGCACGGTCCACGCCGGGCGCCGCTCTTTCCGACCCGGACGTGCGCGCCCTGAGCGCGGCCAGCGCGACGAGCGCCATCACGCCCGTCTGGATCGCAGCGCAAATCGCGAACACCGGCGTCACGCCGAGCAGGTCCAGGAGCGGGCCTGCCCCGAGGATCCCGATCGGCATCGCGAGAGCGAACACCGTCATGAAGCTCGAGATCACGGTCGCGCGCAGCTCCGGCGGGATGCGCAGCGTGATGATCGCGTGCAGGCTCGGGTTGATGAGCCCGTTCGCGAGCCCCGAGGCGCCGAGGACGCCGATCGCCGCCCACGCGGGCACCTCGAAGACGAGCAGCCACAGAGGCAGCGCCTGACCCAGGGCCAAACGTGCGATCAGAGTCAGGCCGTCCAGGCGCTTCACCAGCCGGTAGGCGACGGTGTTCCCGAGGACCGCGCCCACGCCGAAGGCGGCGAACATCGCGCCGACGATGCGCGGGTCGGAGTCGTAGCGCGTGACGACCAGCACGGGGAGCGAGATGAAGATCGCCTGCCAGGCCATGTCGCCCACGATCAGGCTGAAGCGCCAGGCGCGGACGAGCGGCTCCTGCGCGACCCACCGCAGGCCGGCGCGGAAGCCGCGATCCTCCTCCTTCTCCGGCGGAAGCGGCTTCGTCGCCGGGACGAAGACCGCGAGCAGGAACACGGCCACCGCGTAGGTCGCGGCGTCGACGACCAGCACGGCCGGCGCGCCGATGAAGCCGATCAGGACGCCGGCGAGGGGCGGCCCGAGCAGGAGCGTGACGCGGTTCGCACCCTGGAAGAGCGCGGAAGCCTGGCTCACCACCCCTTCGTCCTCGCCCAGAAGCTCCGGGATGATCACGCGCTGGGCGGCGAAGTGCGGCCCCGTGAAGGCGCCGACAGCGAACGCGACGGCGGCGATCAGCCCGAACGACATGACGCCGGCCCAGTGGCAGAGGGGAATCACGAGCATCAGCGGCCCGCGGCAGGCGTCGCAAAGCAGCATCGTCCGGCGGGCGCCGAGCCGGTTCAGCACCCGGACGCCCAAGAAGCCGGCGAGCGCGATGCCGATCGCCTCGAACGCGATCACGATGCTCATCCGGGTCGCGGAGCCCGTCGTCGTCAGCACGAACCAGGGCAGCGCGACCCAGGTCATCTGCGCGCCGCTCGTCGAGATCGTCTCCGCCGCGAGCAGCGCGCGGATCGGGCCGGTCCGGAGGACGCGGGTCTCCATCAGACGGCCTCGGCGAGCCTCGCGCAGGCGCGGGATCGGCGAAAACAGGAGCCAGACGACCCCCAGGAGCGCGCCGAGGACGCCGATCCAGAGCGCAGTCTGGAGGCCGAGCACGGTGCCGAGCGCGCCGCCCAGCAACGCGCCGATCGGCCTGATGCCGTAGTTCACGAAGCGGAACGTGCCGGCGGTCCTCGAGCCCGGATCCGGTCGGGCGTGCGGAGGAAGGTCAGGCTCGCGGCCGAGACGTCGAAGATCATCACGCCGACACTGGAGAAGAACTCGGCGGCGCCGAGCATCAGTGCCGAGCCGCAGCTCCGAGCCGGACGCGATCGGCACGAGCACGAGCGGCGCCGGGAAGAGCACCGACCCGAGCACGATCGAACGGCCGATCCCAATTCTCTGCTCGAGCCGCGGAGCGATGAGCGCCCCGACGATTCCGCCGACTGCGCCGGCTCCGAGCGCCAGGCCGAGCGTTCCCGGCGACACCCCGAGCTCACTCGTCGCGTACAGGACGAAGATTGCGTGGAAGACGAAGTTGAAGAGGTTGACGGTGGCCGCGCAGAGGAGATCCGGGCGGATCAGCTCATCCCTGAGGACGAAGCGCAGACCGGCGCGAAGGCTCCGGAACACCCCGCTTCCGTCGTGCTCGACCGGCGGCTCCTTCGCCCTGATCCGGGTGAGGAACGCCGCCGAGCCGAGAAACGAGAACGCGTCGAGGAGCAGCGTCACCGGGGCGGTCACCGCCTGGACGAGACCACCCGCGAGCGGAGGCCCGGTGACGAAGGACAGTGACCGGCTCAGGCTCATCTTGCTGTTCGCGTCGACGACATCCCGGCGGGGGACGACCGTGACGAAGAGGGTCATCCAGCTGACGTCGAACATCACCGCGAACGTCCCGACCGCAAACGCGACGGCGTAGAGCTGGGGAAGCTCAGCACGTCGAAGGCGGCGCGAGCGGGATCGAGGCGAGCAGCAGCGCCCGACCGACGTCGGCGATGATCATCAGGTGCCGGCGCGTCTGCGATCGCTCGATCCAGACGCCGGCGAAGAGCGAGAAGAACAGGTGCGGCAGCAGCTCGGCTGCGACGAGGAATCCCATCTGCGCCGCCGACGCGTCCAGCGTGAGGACGGCCACGAGCGGGAGCGCGAGCAGGGTGACTTGGTCGCCGACCTGTGAGATCGACTGCGCGG
>CAVTCN010000021.1:0-17041 GCA_963733215.1 uncultured Actinomycetes bacterium | reverse complement strand
AAATCTAGAGCGCCGCCGCGATCTCGCCAAGTGCCGCGACGACGTCGAGATCGTCGTGGACGACGTGCTGGAGCATCACGCGCTCGACCCCGGTCGCCTCGAACTCGCGGAGCCCGTCCACGAGGTCGACGGTGCTCCCCGCAAGGCCGCGTCGCTTCAGCTCCTCGAACCACTCGTCGGCCGAGCCCGCGGCCGGGAAGACCCGTACGAAGCGCTTGGCGTGGTCTCGCCCGAGCACGAACGGCGTCATCAGGGAGAAGCGCAGAGACGCCGGGTCGCGGCATGCGCGCTCGCAGGCCTCGTCGAGCTTCTTGCGGCGCTGCGCGGCCTGGGCCTGGTCGGCGCCGAAGGTGTTGTACTCGTCCGCAAACCTCGCAGCGGGGTCGGCCGTCCCGCGGCCCGCGCTGCCGCCGACGATCAGCCAGGGACGGGGCTGCTGGACGGTGAGCGGGTCTTCCCGCAGGAGCCGGTCGACCTGCTCGACGTGCTGGGCGAGCGTTCGCATCCGCTCTGTCGTCTCCGGAAAGTCGAAGCCGAAGCGTTCGTGCTCCTCGGCCATCCAGCCGGCGCCCATCCCGACCTCGATCCTCCCGCCCGAGATCTGGTCGGCGGTCGCCGCCGCCTTCGCCACGACCGCCGGATGGCGGAAAGTAACGGGCGAGACCAGCGTCCCGAGCCGGAGCTTCGAAGTGCGCGCGGCGAGGGCGCCGATGAGGGTCCAGGCGTCCGTCGCGACGCGGTCGGGGTCGGTCAGCGAGAGGTAGTGGTCGGAGCGGAAAAGCGCCTCGAGCCCGTGCCGCTCGCAGGCCTCGGCGAGCGCGAGCCAGTCGTCCCAGGAGGGGCCCTCCTGGCCCTCGACCATGAGTGCGAGGCGCACCTAGCTTCGCGGGCTCGCGAAGAACCAGAGGTGGCCCTCGGGATCCTTCGCGTCGTAGCGGCGGTCGCCGTACTCCTGGTCCGCCGGCTCCTGGACGATCTCGGCCCCGCCTGCCCTGGCTCGCTCGAAATGCGCGTCGACGTCGTCGACGTAGACGTGCACGAGCGCCGGCTGGTGGCCGCTGCGCCTCGGGCTCTGGTAGTCCGGCCCGGGGTAGCCGAGCATCACGGAGTCGTCGCCGAGCTTCAGCTCGGCGTGGTTGACGACGCCGTCCTCCTCCATACGCATGACCTCCTCGAAGCCGAACGACGTCGTCAGGAAGTCGATCGCCGCGGCGCCGTCCTCGTAGAGCAGGTAGGGCGCGATCCGTCCCACACTGCAACCCTACCCAGGTGCGGCTGAATGCCTACCTCGCCCGCGCGGGAATCGCCTCCCGCCGCAAGGCCGACGAGCTGATCAAGGCCGGGCGGGTGACCGTCAACGGCCAGGCGGGGCAGCTGAACACGTTCGTCGAGCCTGCCGACCGGGTCGAGGTCGACGGCGATCGAGTTGCTCCCCAGCAGCTCGCGTACGTGCTGCTCAACAAGCCCGCCGGGGTGGTGACGACGGCGAACGACCCTCGAGGTCGGCTGACGGTCGTCGATCTCGTCCGCCACGACTCGCGGGTCGTGCCCGTCGGGCGTCTGGACGCGGACACGACGGGCGTCCTGCTCCTGACGAACGACGGCGACCTCGCGCACCGCCTGGCTCACCCGAAGTACGAGGTCGAGAAGGTCTACGAGGCCGAGGTGGAGGGCGAGCCCGGCGACGACGCGCTCCGCCGGCTCGCCGAGGGCGTGGAGCTCGAAGACGGGCCGACCGCACCGGCGAAGGTGCAACGCCTGGCCCCGTCGCGCGTAGAGCTCGCGATCCACGAAGGACGCAACCGGCAGGTGCGGCGGATGCTCGAGGCGGTCGGCCATCCGGTCCGCCGCCTGCACCGGAGCCGCTACGCCGGGCTTACCACCGCCGGCCTCCGGGCGGGTGAGTCGCGCGAGCTCACCCCCGACGAGGTCGCCGCGTTACGCTCGGGCCGATGATCGTCGACAGCGCGGTCTACGTGAACGGGCACCGCTACGCCGGTGACATTCCCCTCGAGGAGACCTACGAGGAGAGCCGCAAGCCGGGCTGCTTCGCGTGGATCGGCCTCCACGAGCCGACGGAGGACGAGTTCGACGCCGTGCGCAGAGAGTTCGGGCTCCACGAGCTTGCTGTCGAAGACGCGATCAAAGCCCACCAGCGGCCGAAGCTCGAGGTCTACGGCGACACGCTCTTCATCGTCCTGAAGACCGCCCGGCTGGACGAGGACGATCTGATCCTCGGAGAGGTCCTGGTCTTCGCCGGCGACGCGTTCATCATCACGGTCCGGCACGGCGACACCGACCTCCATCGAGTTCGCCTGACGCTCGAAGGCCGACCCGACCTGCTCGGCCACGGGCCGACCGCCGCGCTGTACGGGATCCTCGACAAGGTCGCGGACGAGTATCTCCCGCTCATCGAGGAGCTCGACGTCCGCGTGCAAGGGATCGAGCAGGAGGTGTTCTCGCCGAGCCACGGCGACGCGTCGGCGCGGATCTACCGGCTGAAGCGGACCGTGCTCGAGGTGCATCAGGCCATCACGCCGCTCGAGGCCCCCGTGGACGGTCTGGCGAGCGGCCTCCATCCGGTCGTCCCCGAGCCGATGCGGCCCTACTTCCGCGACGTCCACGACCACCTGCTGCGCGAGATCGGACGCGTGATCGAGCTCCGAGAGCTCCTCACGAGCATCCTGACCGCGAACATGACGCAGGCGAGCTTCCGCCAGAACGAGGACGTCCGAAAGATCTCCGCCTGGGCCGCGATCATCGCCGTGCCGACGCTGATCAGCGGGATCTACGGGATGAATTTCGAGCACATGCCGGAGCTGACCTGGCGGGTCGGCTACCCGCTGGCGCTCCTGCTGATGGCCGGGCTCTGCCTCGCGCTCTACGGGCAGTTCAGACGGTCCGGCTGGCTCTGACGAACCCCATGCGGTCGTACATCGCCGCGAGTGTCGGCGCCGACTCCTCGCGAGCCTTGCCGGCTCCGAGCGCGAGCAGCCTGTGCAGCTCGGCATCGTCCGATCGCAGCGTGCGGTAGCGCTCTTGAATCGGAACGACGATCTCGACGACCGCCTCGGCCACGTCTGACTTGAACTGGCCGTAGCCCGATCCGTCGTACCGGGACTCGATCTCCTCTCGGGAATCGCCCGTGGCCACGGACATGATGTCGATCAGGTTCGTGATCCCGGCCTTGTCCTCGCCGCGCCGGACGTCCGTCCCTGAGTCCGTGACAGCGCTCTTGACCTTCTTCCGCAGTGTGTCGGCGTCGTCCAGGAGCTGAAGCGTTCCCTGGGGTGTGCCGAGTGTCGTCGACATCTTCCGGTCCGGCTCCTGGAGGTCCATGATCCGCGCGCCGATCTCCGGGTACTGCCCTTTGGGAAGCTTGAAAGTGTCGCCGTAGCGTGAGTTGAAGCGCTCGGCGATGTTGCGAGACAGCTCGAGGTGCTGCCGCTGGTCGTCTCCGATCGGGACGAGGTCGGTCTGGTAGAGCAGGATGTCGCCGGCCATCAGCACCGGGTACGTGAGGAGCCCGGCCGAGACGGCCCCCTGCTGGTCGGACTTCTCCTTGAACTGCGTCATCCGGCGGAGCTCTCCGAAGCTCGCTACCGAGCTCAGCAGCCAGGCGGCCTCGGGGTGGGCGACGACGTGGCTCTGGGCGAAGACGGTCGACCGCGCGGGATCAAGGCCGGTCGCGAAGAGCATCGCGGCGAGGTCGAGCGTCCGCTCGCGCAGGTCGGCCGGGTCGTACTCGACGGTGATCGAGTGGAGGTCGACGATGCAGAAGAACGCGTCGCCGAGCTCCTGGGTTGCCGCGTACTGGCGGAAGCCGCCGCTGTAGTTGCCGAAGTGCTTCGAGCCGGTCGGCTGGATGCCGGAGAAGATCCTCATCGCGACGGGATTATCGCGGGGGCGCCGATGGCAGTACGCAGCGATTCGACGTAAGCGTTGAGCGCGTCGGGGCCATCCTCGGCGACCTCGACGGCGCGGGAGCCGACCACGATCCCGTCGGCGAGCTCCGCTGCCTCGGCGGCCTGCTCGGGCGTCGAGATCCCGAACCCGGCGTACAGCGGCAGGTCGGTAAGCGTGCGCGCTCGGGCGACGAGACCCGCGAGCGAAGGGGAGAGGCGTTCGCGGGCCCCGGTCGTCCCGGTGACGGTGACCAGATAGAGCCAGCCGTCGGTGTGGCGCACAGCAGTCCGGATTCGTTCGTCGGTCGAGGTAGGCGCGACGAGCTGGACGCGCCGGAGCTCGGGCCGCTCGCCCGCTGGAAGGTCGGCGACGATCAGGCTCGTGGCGCCGGCGGCGTGAGCGTCGGCGGCGAACCGCTCGTAGCCGTAGGCCTCGAGCAGCGAGGCATAAGTCATCGGGATCAGCGGCACCTCGACGCGAGCCCGTGTCTCCGCGAGGCACTCGAGGCAGCGGCGGGTGCGCATCCCGTCGGCCAGCGCTCGCTCGGCGGCCATGCGGATCACCGGCCCGTCGGCGAGCGGGTCCGAGAACGGAAAGCCGAGCTCGACGATGTCCGCGCCGCCGGCGACGGCGGCCTCGGCGAGCTCTGGGCGTTGTCCCGCCCGGCCATCAGGTAGACGACGAGCGTCTTCATCCCGTCACCTGCGCGAGATCCTTGTCGCCCCGGCCGGAGAGGCAGAGGACGATGAGCTCGGCGTCGAGGTCGTCGACCCGCGCGAGCGCGTGGGCCGGCTCGAGCGCGGGGAGGATCCCCTCGGTCTCGGCAAGGCGGCGGAAGGCAGCGAGTGCCTCTTCGTCGGTCGCCTGCAGGTAGCGCGCCCGGCCGGAGTCGCGCAGGAATGCGTGCTCCGGCCCGACACCGGGGTAGTCGAGGCCGGCCGAGATCGACTCGGCGTCCAGCACCTGGCCGTCCTCGTCGGCGAGCAGCGAGGAGCGCGCGCCGTGCAGGACGCCGGCCCTGCCGGAGCCCAGGCTGGCGGCGTTCGCCGCCTCGACCCCGACCAGATCGACGTCGTCGTCGAGGAAACCGGCGAAGAGCCCGATCGCGTTCGAGCCGCCGCCGACGCACGCGATCGCTGCGTCGGGAAGCCCGCCCTCGGCGTCGACGATCTGGGCTCGAGCCTCACGGCCGATGACGGACTGGAGCTCGCGGACGAGCTCGGGATACGGATGCGGACCGACACAGGAACCGAGCAGGTAGTGGGTCGACTCGACGTTCGCGATCCAGTCGCGGATCGCCTCGCTCGTGGCCTCGCGCAGGGTCTTCGTGCCGTGCTCGACGGGCACGACCTCGGCGCCGAGCAGGTGCATGCGCTCGAGGTTGGGCCGCTGGCGGGCCATGTCCTCGGCGCCCATGTAGACGACGCAGTCGAGTCCGAACTTCGCGCACACGGTCGCGGCCGCGACGCCGTGCTGGCCCGCGCCGGTCTCGGCGACTATCCGGCGCTTGCCGAGCCGACGGGCGAGCACGGCCTGGCCGAGTGCGTTGTTCAGCTTGTGGGCGCCGGTGTGCAGCAGGTCCTCACGCTTGAGGTAGAGGCGCTTGTCCGGCGCGAACCGCTCGGCGAGCATCAGCGGCGTCGGCCGGCCGCCGAAGGAGCGGCCGAGCTCGTCGAGCTCGAGGACGAACGCGGGGTCGTCCTTCGCCTCGTTCCACGCCTGCTCGAGCTCGTCCAGCGCCGGGATCAGCGTCTCGGGCACGAAGCGGCCGCCGTAGGCGCCGTAGGTCAGCACCGCGCCGCGTCCACGAAGGCGCGCACCTTTGCGTGATCCTTGATCCCCGGCTCCGATTCCAGTCTCGACGCGGCGTCGACCGCCCACGGGCGCACTGCGTAGATCGCGGCGCGGACGTTGTCGGGGCCGAGCCGTCCGGCGAGCACCACGCGCCCATCGGCCGCCTCCGCCCGGGCGAGATGCTCCGGATCGTCCTCCTCCCACGGGAGGTCGAGAACGCGGGCGACGGGCTCTCCGTCCCGCAGCAGTGCGGCGTCCCGGCCCCGAAGCCGGCCGTTGTCGTCTCGGTCGTAGAGCTGGACGAGGTCGGCGCCTTCGTCGCGCGGCTCGCCTACGTGGACGGAGACCGAGAGCATCGTCTCGGGCACCGGGAGCACACCGTCGGCGCGGCGCGGGCTGCCGTCGACCCGGATGAATCCGGCCAGGTCGGCTCCCGCCTCGGCCGCCGCGGCCACGTCCTCCGCGCGGGTGAGCCCGCAGACCTTCACGAGCGGCCTGGAGATCAGCTCGGCGAGCCTCGCGGGCGGGTTGCTCGATCGCATGAGCGCCGAGCCGACCAGGATCGCGTCGGCGCCGGCGAGCTCGGCGGCGGCGCCTTGCGCGCGGGAGCCGATCCCGCTCTCGGCCACGACGACCCGGTCGCGTGGCGTCTTTGCGACGAGCTCGAGCTGTGCATGCCGGTCGATCGCGAAGGTCGAGAGGTCCCGGGCGTTGATCCCGATCGTCTCCGCATCGAGCCGAACGGCCCGCTCCAGCTCGGCGGCGTCGTGGGCCTCGACGAGCGCGTCGAGCTCGAGCGCGCGGGCGGCGCCGAGCAGCTCCATCACCGCCGGATCGTCGAGATCTCGGAGTAGGAGAAGCACGGCGTCGGCGCCTGCCTCGCGCAGCTCTCGGAGCTCGTCGCTCGAGGAGAAGAACCCCTTCGCGAGCAGCGGCACGTCCGTCGCCCCCCGGGCCGACCGCAGGTCGTCGACCGAGCCGGCGAACCGCTCGTCGACCAGGATCGAGACCGCGGCCGCGCCGGAGCGCTCGAACCCCGCGGCGAGCGCGGCCGGGTCGGCGTCCGGTCGCAGGTCGCCGGCCGAGGGCGAGCGCCGCTTCACCTCGGCGATCGCGGACAGGCCTGGACCGGAGAGGGCATCCCGGAAGCGGCCCATCAGGCGACCGCCTCGGCCCGGGAGAAGGCGATCAGGGCCTCGAGCCGCTCCCCGGCCGCGCCGGAGTCGATCGCCTCGCGTGCAAGCCCGAGCCCCTCTTCGAGATCCTTGGCGTGGCCGGCCGCTGCGATCGCGCCCGCTGCGTTCAACAGCACGGCGTCGCGCCGACCACCGTCGGCGCCGCCGAAGATCTCGTGGATCGTTCGCGCGTTGTCGTCCGGCTCGCCGCCGCGCAGGTCCTCGGGGGCGCAGCGTGGGACCCCGAGCTCCAGCGGGTCGATCTCACGGCGTCGAACCTCTCCATTCGCCACCTCGCAGACGAGGTTCGGCCCGGCGGGCGACAGCTCGTCCACTCCGCCTGCCCCGTGGACCACGAAAGCGCGGGTCGCGCCGAGGCTGAGCAGCACGTCGGCAATCGTCGGCACCAGCTCGGGCGCGTACACGCCCACGACCTGAGCGCGGGCGCCAGCCGGGTTCGTCAACGGCCCGAGCACGTTGAAGACCGTGCGCGCCGCGAGCTCCCGGCGGACCGGCGCCGCATGGCGCATCGCCGGGTGATGGGTCGGGGCGAACAGGAACCCGAAGCCCAGCTCGTCGATCGAGCGCTCGATCCGCTGCGGCTCCAGCTCGAGCGAGAAGCCGAGCGCCTCCAGGACGTCGGCGGAGCCCGACGCCGACGAGACGGCGCGGTTGCCGTGCTTCGCCACTCCGGCGCCGGCCGCCGCCGCTACCAGTGCGGCGGCGGTCGAGATGTTGAACGTCCGGGCGCCGTCACCGCCCGTGCCCGCCGTGTCGACGAGATCGGCGCGCTGCGGTTTGACGGCCAGGACGTGCTCGCGCATCGCCTCGGCGCAGCCGGCGATCTCCTCGGCCGTCTCGCCTTTGAGCCGCAGGGCGACCAGGAAGCCGCCGATCTGGGCCGGCGTCGCCTCGCCGTCCATGATCGAGCCCATCACGCGGCGCGCCTCGTCCCGGCTGAGATCGCGGCCGTCGAGCAGTGAAGAAAGCGCGTCTTGGATCACGCCGCCTCCAGGAAGTTGCGCGCGAGGTCGGGCCCGACCGGGGTCAGCACGGACTCGGGATGGAACTGAACGCCGTGGACGGGCAGCATCCGGTGCCGGACGGCCATGACCTCGCCGTCCGGTGACGTCGCGCAGATCTCCAGCTCGTCGGGGATCCGGGTCGCGGCCAGCGAGTGGTAGCGCCCCGCCTCGAACCCGGCCGGGAGCCCGCGAAAGAGCCCTTCGCCGTCGTGCTGCACCGTCGTCGCCTTGCCGTGGACGAGCTCGCGCGCCGCGCCGATCTCCCCGCCGAAGGCCTCGACGATCGCCTGGTGCCCGAGGCAGACGCCGAGCGTCGGCGTTGTCGGCGCGAGGCGGGCGACGATCGCCGGGGTCGCGCCGGAGGACTCGGGCCGACCCGGGCCGGGCGAGACGACGAGGTGGGAGGGAGCCAGCCGCTCCGCCTCGTCGGCGTCGAGCTCGTCGTTCCGCCGCACCACGACCTCCACGCCGAGCTCGCCGAACAGGTGCGCGAGGTTGAAGGTGAAGCTGTCGTAGTTGTCGACCAGGAGCATCACGACCGCGCCTCCGCGAGCCGGATCGCGGTCTCGAGCGCCGCGAGCTTCTGACGGCATTCCTCCTGTTCGAGTTTGGGGTCGGAGTCGGCGACGATCCCCGCGCCCGCCTGAAGGAACGCGACGCCTTCGTGCAGGACGATGGTGCGGATCGCGATGCACGTGTCGAGCGCCTCGCCCGGCAGCGCGTAGCCGACGGCGCCCGCGTACAGGCCCCGCCGGTAGCCCTCGAGCTCCGAGATCAGCTGCATCGCGCGGACCTTCGGCGCGCCGGAGACGGTCCCGGCCGGGAAGCAGGCGCGCAACAGGTCGAAGTGATCCGCATCGTCGCGCAGCCGCCCGCCGACCTCGGAGACGAGGTGCGTCACGTGCGAGAAGCGCTCGGGCTCGAGGAACCGCCGGACGCGAACCGATCCCGGCGTGCAGACCCGCGAGAGGTCGTTCCGGCCGAGATCGACGAGCATCACGTGCTCGGCCCTGTCCTTTTCGGAGGTGAGCAGCCGCTCGGCGTCCCCGTCGCCCGGATGCGTCGTTCCGGCGATCGGGTTGAGCGAGGCGTCCCTGCCCTCGGCCTTGACCAGGGTCTCGGGTGAGGAGCCGATCAGCGCCAGGCCATCCAGCTCCAAAAGGAAGAGGTACGGCGAGGGGTTGACCCGGCGGAGCGAGCGGTAGAGGTCGAGCGCGCTCGCCGACGTGGGGCGCTCGGCCCGCTGCGAGAGCACGATCTGGAACGCGTCGCCCGCCCGAATGTGCCGCTTGGCGCGGCCGACCGCCTGCTCGTAGTCGACGGCGGAGGGAAAGCGACGGGTCTGGCCCGCCGAGCCGTCGCCGGTCGGCAGCTCGGGCATGGCGCCGGCCAGGAGGTCCGTCACCACGTCCGGGCTCCCGCACAGGACCTCGGCCATGCCGCGGGCGTGGTCGAAGCGGACGAGCGTGTCTGCGACGACGAAGCGGCTCTCCGGCAGGTCGCGCCCTGCGTCCGGCAGCTGCACCGTCGGCTCGAGCTTGGCCGCGTAGTCGTAGGAGAGGTAGCCCGACGACCGGCGCGCCGCAGGTCTCCGCCTCCTCGAAGCTCACGAGCCGCGAACCGGCGCCGACGAACGAGTGCCGCCCGAGCCGTCCCTTCTCCACCGACTCGAGCAGGAAGCTCGCGCTGCCCGCCTCGCGCAGCCGCAGGTAGGCCCCGAGCGGGGTGATCAGATCGGTTGCGATGACGGTTTGGACGATCATGAACAACGAAAAAGACCCTCCAGGCGGAAGGTCTGCTGAGCGGTACGGGTTGTGCCTAGGTCAGGTCAGGCAATGCTCCCGCACCGCTCGTGGCGCCACGACCAGGCCCAGCTGCGGAATGCGGGAGTCATCGCGCTCAGCGTACGCCCACGGGTTTCCCCGGTCAAGAGACCTCGCGCTTGGAAAGGTCCAGGATCGCCTGGTAGATGCCCTCGAGGCCCTCCTGCGAGAGCGGGCCGCGGTTCGCACGGCTGATGTCCCGGAACATCCACTCCTCGCGCTCGGGATCGACGAAGTCGAACCCACGGGACGCCTTGTAGCTCTTCAGCTGCGCGACCAGCCGCAAACGCGCGTTGATGGCCTCCACGAGCCCGCGGTCGATGTCCGAGACCTGCTCCCGAAGTTGCCTGATGGTCGGGTCTTGGCTGGGGTCCATGGCCGGAACCTACACTTGCCGCGATGGCCAGCAACAACGCCTCACCGGAGCTCCTGATCGTGATGGGGAGCGGTGCGACGCCGGATCAGACCGAGCACGTGGTCGCCCGGCTGCGCGAGTCGGGCGCGGACGCACGCGTGTCCCACGGGCGGGAGGCGACCGTGATCGGCGCGATCGGGGAGCGCGAGGCGCTCGCGGGGCTCCCGCTCGAGGGCTTTCCGGGGGTCGAGCGGGTGCTGCCGATCCTCAAGCCGTACAAGCTCGTCGCGCGAGAGCTCGTCCCGGATCCCACGGTGATCGACGTTCGCGGCCGGAAGATCGGCGACTCGTTCTTCGGCCTGATCGCGGGCCCGTGCACGGTCGAGTACCGGGAGCAGACCCTCGAGACGGCCCGGGCAGTCGCCGCCGCCGGTGCGACGATGCTCCGCGGCGGCGCGTTCAAGCCGCGCACGTCGCCGTACACGTTCCAGGGCCTGGGGCTCGACGCCCTCGAGGTGCTGCGCGAGGCCGGGGAGGAGACCGGGCTCCCGATCGTCACCGAGCTCATCGACCCACGGCACGTCGAGGAAGTGATCGAGGTCGCCGACGTGATCCAGATCGGGGCCCGAAACATGCAGAACTTCCTGCTCCTTGCCGAGGTCGGACGGGTCGACAAGCCGGTGCTGCTCAAGCGCGGGCCGTCCGCGTCCGTGGAGGAGCTCCTGATGGCGGCCGAGTACGTCGCGAGGGAGGGGAACGACCGGATCATCCTCTGCGAGCGGGGAATCAAGACCTTCGAGAGCACGACTCGGTACACGCTCGACCTCGGCTCGGTCGCCGTTCTCAAGGAGGAGACGCACCTGCCGGTGATCGTCGACCCGTCCCACGCAGCCGGGCGGAGGGCGCTCGTGCTCCCGCTTGCAAGGGCGGCGGCGGCGGTCGGTGCGGACGGGATCATCGTCGAGGCGCATCCGAGGCCCGAGGAGGCGCTCTGCGACGGCCCGCAGCAGATCCCGACGGACGAGTTCGGCGAGTTCGCCCGAGAGGTGGCCGAGATCGTCGCCCTCATGGGCAAACAGGTCGGATAGGGCGGCTTGCGGCTCGCGGTCATCGGCACCGGACTGATCGGCGCCTCGGTCGGGCTGGCCGCGAAGCGGGCCGGCGCCACGGTTTCCGCGTTCGACGAGGACGAGGCCATGGCTGAGGTCGCTCTCGAGCGGGGGGCGGTCGACGAGGTCAGGCCGACTCTGGGCGAAGCGCTCGGCGGCGCCGAGCTCGCCGTGGTCGCCGTGCCAGTCGGGCGACTGGCCGCGCAGGTCCGCACCGTGCTGGAGGCGAGCGCGGACGACTGCACGGTGACCGACGTGGGGTCGACGAAGTCCGCAGTCTGCGAGGCGGCGGCCGGGTCGCCTCGGTTCATCGGCGGTCATCCGGTCTGCGGCTCCGAGGCGCGCGGCCCGGCTCACGCCACGGCGGATCTCTTCGAGGGGGCGACCTGGTTTCTGTCGCCGCTCCCGCACAGCGATCCCGCGCGCTACCGGCTCGTCCACGGCTTCGTCGGCGACCTGGGCGCCGTGCCCGTGGCCATCGATCCCGGCGCGCACGACCGCCTCGTCGCGCTGACGAGCCACCTGCCCCACGTGCTGGCCAACGTGCTCGTCAACCATGCCGGGGCGACGCGGATCGACGGGCACGAGCCCCTCTCCTCCGCCGGCGGGTCGCTTCGGGACATGACCAGGGTCGCCGGCGCCAACCCGCGGATCTGGGTCGACATCTTCCTCGAGAACGCAGAGGCGCTTCGTGCCTCGCTCGCGGAGCACCGCCGCGGGCTCGAGCAGGTGGATGCAGCGCTCGCCTCGGGCGACGCGGGCTTCCTCGCCCGGTGGATCGGGGAGGCGGCGCGCAACCGCCGGGGGATGATCACGGAGGCGTACGGTGACCCGGGGCAGCTGCACCGGCTCCGCGTGCACGTCCCCGACCGGCCGGGCGTCCTTGCGGGGATCACGCAGGCGCTGGGGGCCGAGCGGATCAACATCGAGGACTTCGAGCTGCAGCACCAGTCGCCGGAGCGGGGCGGCGACCTGACGGTGCTGGTCGCCGGCCAGGACGAGGCGGAGCGCGCCGCTGCGCTGCTAGAGGCGCAGGGGTACGGCGTCGTCGTCGCCCCTGTGCTCGACGAATGAGGATCGAGCCGGCGGCGGCCGTCGTCGGCCACATCGGCGTGCCGGGCGACAAGTCGATCTCCCACCGGGGAGTGATCATCGGCGGGATCTGCGAGGGCGAGACGCGGATCGAGGGCTTCGGGCGCTCGGCGGACACGGAGTCGACCGTGAACGCGATGCGTGCGCTCGGCGTCGAGGTCGTCGAGGACGACGTCGACGTCCTGACCGTGCGAGGCGTGGGGCTCCGCGGGCTGCTCGCTCCCGCCGAGCCGATCGACTGCGGCAACGCCGGCACGCTGCTCAAGCTCCTGATGGGCCTGCTGGCCGGCCAGGAAGGCGAGTTCGTCCTCTCGGGCGACGAGTCGCTTCGGGGGAGGCCGGTCGAGGATCTCGCCGACGCGCTCAGGACGATGGGTGCGCGGATCGAGACGACCGACGGGAAGCCGCCGGTGCACATCGTGGGTTCCGAGCTGCTGGCGGCCGAGCATCGGCCCGAGCGGGCGAGTGCCCAGACGAAGTCGGCGCTGCTGCTCGCCGGCTTGCAGGCCGAGGGCGGCCGCACCGTCGTCCACGAGCCGTACTTCACGCGCGACCACAGTGAGACGATGCTGCGGGCGGCGGGCGCCCCGGTCCGGCGCTCGGGACGCTCGGTGTCGGTCTCTCGCGTGGAGTCGCTGCAGTTGGACGCGGTGCAGGTTCCCGGCGACATCTCCTCGGCGGCGCCCTTCCTCGTGGCATCGACGCTCGTCCCGGGCTCCGAGCTGTCGATCCACGGCGTTGGCGTGAACCCCTTTCGCTCGGGCCTGCTGGACGTGCTCGCCCGGATGGGAGCGCGGATCTCGATCTTCGACCGGCGACGGGCGGGCGGCGAGGCGGTCGCAGACCTGGAGTCCCGCTCGGCGCCGCTGACCGCAACCACCGTGCGGAAGGCGGAGGTGCCGCGGATGATCGACGAGCTCCCGTTGTTTGCGCTCGCGGGCGGGCTGGCGCGCGGGGAGAGCCTCGTCCGCGGCGCCGCCCAGTTGCGCGAAAAGGAGACGGACCGCATCGAAACCGTGACAAATGTGCTCCGATCCCTTGGCGTGAGGATCACGGCGAGCGAAGATGGCTTCAGGGTGAGGGGGGTCCCCACCCGCCCTAAGGGCGGGGGTGCGGTTTCGAGCGGCGGCGACCACCGGATCGCGATGCTCGCCGCCGTCGCCGGGCTCGCGTCGCGCGAAGGCGTCGAGCTCCTGGACCCGGAGAGCGTGGCAGTAAGCTTCCCCGGATTCTTCGACCTGCTCGAGTCGGTGACCCAGCGATGATCGTGGCAATCGACGGGCCCGCCGGAGCCGGGAAGAGCACCGTCGCCCGCCGGCTGGCCGAGCGACTCGGCTTCCGGTATCTGGACACGGGCGCGATGTACCGGGCCGTGACCTGGCTCGCGCTCCAGCATGCGCTCGACCTCGAGGACGGGCCGAAGCTCGGCGTGCTCGCGGAAGGGCATCCCGTCGACCTCGACGAGGGGGGCTCGGTCCGGATCGCCGACACGGACGTGACCGCCGAGATCCGCCAGGCGGAGATCGACCGGCTCGTCCCCGTCGTCGCCCGCCATCCGGAGGTCCGAGTGGTCATGCGGCGCCGCCAGCGCGAGCTCGCGGACCTCGGCAACGCTGTCATCGAGGGACGCGACATCGGGACGGTCGTCGCGCCGGACGCCGACGTGAAGGTCTATCTCAACGCGGACCAGAAGATCCGTGCGGAGCGGCGCCAGGCGGAGCGGCCTGACATCGGCGGCGACGCGCTCGCGACGGATCTTCGGCTCCGCGACGAGAGCGACGCGGCGCGGATGCAGCCGGCGGAGGACGCCGACCTCATAGACACGACCGACCTCGACGTCGAGGACGTCGTCGACCGGATCCAGCAGCTCGTCCGCTCCAGGGTCGCATGAGCCGCAACGGGCTCGTCTGGAACGTCGGTCAGGCCACGATCGGCACGGCCGTCCGCACGCATTGCGCCGCTTGCGCGTCTACGGCGCCGAGCGCGTGCCCGAGAGCGGGGGCGTCGTGCTCGTCTTCAACCATTTCTCGTGGCTCGACCCACCGGCGTTCGGGGCGGCAAGCCCGCGTCAGCTCTTCTTCCTGGCGAAGGCCGAGCTGCACGAGGTCCCTGTGATCGGCCCGCTGATCAAGGCCTTCGGCACCTACTCGGTCCGCCGCGGCGAGTCGGACCGGGAGGCGGTGCGGGAGATGCGTCGCTGCGTGTACGAAGGGAATGCGCTGGGCATGTTCGCCGAGGGGACGCGACAGCGCTCGGGTGTCCCCGGCGAGGTGAAGCCGGGCGCGGCGATGGTCGCGCTCAACGAGCAGGTGCCGGTGGTCTGCGCGGCGATCCACGGCAGCCAGCACTGGCGGCCGGGCAACTTCCACCCCGTCTCGGTCGCCTGGGGCCGGCCGTTCGCCTTCGACGGCCTGAAGGCGAACGGCAAGGGCTATCGCGAGGCGTCCGTCGAGCTCCAGCGACGGATCCACGAGCTCTGGCGGTTCCTCGTCGACGTCCACGCGCTCGGACGGCCGGACCACGCAGTGCCGCCCGCGTGAGCGAGCTCGCCGGGACGGCGGCGATCGTCGGCTTTCCCAACGTCGGAAAATCGACGCTCGTGAACCGGCTCACGGCTACCCGCACGGCGGTCGTCCACGAGGAGCCGGGTGTGACCCGCGACCGCAAGGACATCGTCTGCGAGTGGAGCGGGCGGCGATTCATCCTGATCGACACGGGCGGCGTCGATCTCGCCGACCGGTCCGAGATCACACGGCAGATCGCCGCCCAGGCGCGCACGGCGATCGACGAGGCCGACCTCGTCCTGTTCGTCGTGGACGCGCAGGCCGGAGTGACGCCCGGCGACGAGGAGGTCGCGGAGCTGCTGCGCCGCTCCGACCGGCCGGTGCTCCTGATCGCGAACAAGCTCGACGACCCGACCCGGACCGATCAGATCCACGAGTTCCACCGCCTCGGGCTCGGCGAGCCACTGCCGATCTCGGGGCTGCACGGTCACGGCACCGGCGATCTGCTCGACACGATCCTCGAACGCCTCCCGGGGGCCTCGAAGCGGCCGGAGATCTCGGAGGACGCGATCCGCGTCGCGATCCTCGGCCGGCCGAACGTCGGGAAGTCGAGCCTGCTCAACGCGCTGGTGGGAGAGGAGCGTGTGATCGTCTCCGAGGTCCCGGGCACCACGCGCGACTCGATCGACACGGTCGTCCAGCGGGGGGACCGCACGTTCGTCTTCGTCGACACCGCGGGGCTCCGGCGCAAACGCCGCCAGCGCCAGGGGATCGAGTACTACTCGGAGCTGCGCGCGCTGCAGGCGGCCGAGCGGGCCGACGTGGCATTCGTCCTGATCGACACCTCGGAAGGGCTCGTCGACCAGGACCTCGCGGTCGCCGACATCGCCCGCAAGGCGCAGTGCGCGACCCTGGTCGTCCTGTCGAAGTGGGACATCACCACGATCGGGATCGAGGACGTCCGGGACCGGCTCGAGGCCCGTCTGCGCCAGCGCCCGCCGATCGTTACCGTCTCGTCCAAGACCGGGCGCGGCCTCCAGCGGCTCTTCGACCGGATCGAGGGGCTGTTCGAGAAGTACACGGCGAAGATCTCGACGGGCGAGCTGAACCGCTTCCTCCAGGAGCTGCGCGAGCAGCGCGAGCCGCCGTCGCGGCGCGGCAAGCGCCTGAACCTGCTGTACGCGACGCAGACGAGCGTCCGGCCGCCGCGTTTCCGCGGATTCGTCAACGACCCGGGCCTGATCACGCGGGACTATGCGTACTGGGTCGAGAACAAGGTCCGCGAGCGCTTCGACCTGCAGGGGATTCCCGTGTCCATCGACTTCGTGAGACGAACGTGAAGATCGCCGTCATCGGCGCAGGCGCCTGGGGCACCGTCTTCGGCGGCGTGCTCCGCCACCGTGGGCACGACGTCGAGATCCTCGGGCGCGAGCGCGACAACGGGGTCGTCGAGGACGCCGAGCTCGTCGTCGTCGCCGTGCCGAGCCGGTCCTTCGGCGAGGTCGTCAGGGACCTGCCGGGCACCTCTCCGGTCCTGAGCTTGACGAAGGGGCTCGACCCGGCGACGGGAGGCCGGCTCACGGCGCTGGTCGAGAACAGACCGGTCGCCGTCCTGTCCGGGCCGAACATCGCGGCCGAGATCGCCGAGGGCCTCCCGACCGCCGCCGTCGTGGCCAGCCAGGACCACGAGCTCGCCGTCGAGCTCCAGCACGAGATCAACTCGATGACGTTCCGCGTCTACGTCAACGACGACCCGGCGGGAGTCGAGTTCGCCGCCGCGGCCAAGAACGTGATCGCGCTCGCGGCCGGTGCGATGGACGGGCTCGCGCTCGGCAGCAACGCGAAGGCTGCGCTGATCACCCTCGGCCTTGCCGATATGGCCACGCTCGGGATGGCGATCGGCGCGCAACGCGAGACGTTCGCGGGCCTGGCCGGGACCGGAGACCTGCTGACGACCTGCTGGAGCCGGCACAGCCGCAACCGCCGTGCGGGCGCGCTGATGGCGCGCGGAGCGAGCGCGGCGGACGCGGTTCGGAAGATCGGCACCGTCGAGGGACTGACGACCGCGCCGATCCTCGACGACCGGGCCCGGGAGATGGGCATCGAGCTCCCGATCACGCGGGCGGTGCGCGAGGTGCTCGACGGAAGGCAGATCCACGACGCGATCGCCGAGTTCATGAGCCGTCCCCCGACCGGGGAATAGCAATCGCTTCCGGCGGGAATACGATGCGGACGATGCGCCTCGTCTGGGCAGCCCT
>CAVTCN010000020.1:0-47965 GCA_963733215.1 uncultured Actinomycetes bacterium | reverse complement strand
CGCGAGGTCCGAGTCTGAGATGACGAGCGGGACGAGGATGCGGATGACGTTGCCGTAGAGCCCGCACGAGAGCAGGATCAGGCCCTTCTCTCGTGCCGTGGTCGTGATTGCTCTTGCGAGGTCCGGCGAAGCCTCGGTGAGCTCGAGCGCGAGCATCGGGCCGAGGCCGCGTACCTCCCCGACGTTCGGGTAGTCGGCGGTGATCTTGTCGAGTCGGCCGCGGATGACCGCACCGAGCTCGCGGGCCCGCTCGAGGAACTCGGGTCGCCGGACCTCCTCGAGCACGGCGACCGCCGCGGCGCACGCGAGCGGGTTGCCGCCGAAGGTGCCGCCCAGCCCGCCCGGCTCCACGGCGTCGACGATCTCCGCCGGGCCGGTGACGGCCGCGAGCGGGAGGCCCCCGCCGAGCGACTTCCCGGAGACGAGGAGGTCGGGCTCGACGCCGTACTGCTCGATCGCCCACACGGTCCCGGTGCGCCCGACGCCGCTCTGGACCTCGTCGGCGACGAAGAGGATCCCGTGGCGGCCGAGCAGCTCCTGCAGCCGCTGCGGGAAGTCCGCCGGCATCGGGATGAAACCGCCCTCGCCCTGCACGGGCTCGAGCACGGCGCAGGCGATCGTCTGCGGATCGACCTCGGCCTTGAAGAGCTGCTCGACTGCGGCGAGTGCGTCGTCGGACGAGATGCCTCTGTACGGATACGGCGCAGGCGCGCGGTAGACCTCGGGGGCGAACGGCCCGAAGCCCTGCTTGTACTGAACCTTGCTGGTCATCGTCATCGTCAGCAGCGTCCGGCCGTGGAACGCGCCGCCGAAGACGAGGACGGCGGGACGGCCTGTCGCCGCGCGCGCGATCTTGACCGCGTTCTCGACGGCCTCGGCGCCACTGTTCAGCAGAATGCTTCGCTGCTCGGAGCCCCGGCACGGCGAGACCTCGGCGAGCAGGCGGCACACCTCGACGTAGGGTTCGTACATCCCGACCATGAAGCACTGGTGCAGATAGCGGTCGAGCTGCTCGCGGATCGCATCCACGGCGGCCGGGAGCCCGTGGCCGGTGTTCTGGCAGCCGAGGCCGCCCGCGAAGTCGATGTACGTGCGCCCGTCTACGTCTTGGACCAGCGCGCCTTCCGCGCGCGCGACCACGAGCGGAGGGGTGGCGATCCCGCGCGCAACGTACCGCTCGCGCGCCTCGATCACCGCCGACGACCCCGTCCGCTCACGGATCGACATCCGCCGGGGACCCTAATGAAAACGCTGCGAACCTTCTCTTACCTGTGATCGCCGTCGTGGGTGCCTCCGGGACGATCGGCCGCCGCGTCTCGGGCTTCCTCGAGGCGTGGGGCGCGCCGTTCTTGCGTCGGGACGCGCGGCTTTCGGGAGAGGAGGCGCTCGACGCGTCGGATCCGGCTTCGGTCGCTCGCGGACTGGACGGCTGCTCGGTCGTCGTCAACTGCGCCGACTACCGCCTCAACCTTCCGGTCATGCACGGTGCGCTTGCGGCAGACGTCCACTACGTCGACCTCGGGGGGCTCTACCACGTCACAAGCGAGCAGCTCGGGCTCGACGGGGAGTTTCGGGCGGCGGGGCTGGGCGCGCTGCTCGGGATGGGCTCGGCGCCCGGCAAGACGAACCTGCTGACGGCGGCGGCGGCGCAGCGGCTGGGGGAGGAGCCCCGGTCGCTGGAGATCTGGGCGGCAGCGCGCGATCCGGCGGCGGCCATGCATCCATTCCCGGCGCCGTACTCGGTGCGGACGCTGCTGGACGAGCTGCAGCTGCGGCCGGTCGTCGTCGAGGACGGCGAGGTGCGTGAGGTTGAGGCGCTCTCGGGCGAGGCGGAGCGCGAGCTGCCGGCGCCGGTCGGCCGCGCGAAGGGGATCTACACGCTCCACTCCGAGCTTCGCACGCTGCCCGGCGCCTACCCGTCGCTCGACTCTGCGTCGTTCCGGCTCTGCCTCGCGCCGGGGCTGCTCGAGAAGCTGCTCGCGCTCGAGGAGGGCGAGGAGCCGCAGCCCTACGAGCAGTCCGAGGAAGCTGTCGCGGTGCACCTCGTCGAGCTGCTGGGTGAGACGAGGCGGGTCGTGGGGTGGACGCTGACCCGCGGAGGCTCCGCGCGCTCGACGTCGGAGCCGGCGGCACGGGCGGCGGTCGAGCTGGCCGAGGGGCGGCTGCGGTTCTCGGGCGCGGTGCCGCCGGAAGGGGCCGTGTCCGATCCGGACGGTTTTCTCGCGCTGCTCGACACCGAGGTCTACTGGGAGGTCGCGTAGGCGATCCAGCGACGGGCGCAGTCGTCGTTGTCGCCCTCTTCCCGGATCGTCCAGGTCAGTCCGCGCCGCCCGGCCGGCCGCGTCTCGACCGGGTCGAGCGCGGCTGCGAGTCGAGTCGGGACCGTGACGACGACCCCATCCTTCAGCGTCGCGCGGGCCATCTCTTCTGTGACGTGTGCTGTCTCGCCGTTCAGGGTCGGCGCCGCGATCGCATCGGTGTCCCGGCGCTCAGCGATCGCCTCGAGGTCCTCGTCCGTGTCGTAGACCCGGAGGTCGACGCGGCAGTCCGTCTCCCGCTCGAACCGCGCGGAGTCCGCGTCGGAGACGATGCCTGCCGGGGCGAGGAGCCGGACCTCACGCCGCTCGTCGCTGCCGCAACCTGCCAGGGCGGCCAGAAGTGTCGCGGCGAGAAGGGCTCGGATCGACATACTCGCCATTGTGTCCACCTTCGATCGAGTCGCCGACCTGCCGCTGCTCGTCGAGAGCTATGAGCTCGAGCAGCTTGAGCGGGCCGTCTCGAGCGAGTTCGTCCGGACGACGACTCAGGTCAGGCTGCGCGGCGGCGGGGAGGAGGGCATCGGCGAGGACGTGACCTATGACGGCGCGGCGCACGACAGCCTTCGAGCCGCGCCTCCGCTCCCACTCGAGGGCGAGTGGACGATCCGTTCGTTCTCGGAGCATCTCGACGGGCTGGACATGTGGCCCGAGCCGCCGGGAATGGACGCCTTCCGCGACTACCGCCGCTGGGCGTTCGAGAGCGCCGCGTTGGATCTTGCGCTGCGTCAGGCGGGGCGGTCGCTGGCGGATGCGCTCGACCGCTCGCCGCAACCCGTTCGATTCGTCGTCTCGCTGCGACTGGGCGAGCCGTCGACGACGGCGCCGATCCATGAGCTGCTCGCCGGCTATCCCGAGATGCGGCTCAAGGTCGATCCGGTGCCCGACTGGTCGGCAGAGCTCGTCGCCGAGCTCGCGGAGCTCGACCGCGTGGACGTCGTCGACCTGAAGGGCCAGTACTCCGGCACGGTCGTGGACAACCCACCCGACGCGGAGCTCTATCGAAGGGTCGCCGACGGCTTCCCCGGTGCATGGATCGAGGATCCCGCGCTGACCGAGGAGACGGACGCGGTCCTCGAGTCACACCGCGACCGGATCACCTGGGATGCGCCCATCCACTCGGTCGCGGACATCGAGAGCCTGCCGTTCCCGCCTCGGACGATCAACGTCAAGCCCTCGCGCTTCGGCTCGGTCGAGCGGCTGTTCGCCACCTACGACTACTGCGCCGTGAACGACATCGAGATGTACGGCGGCGGGCAGTTCGAGCTCGGCGTGGGACGCGGGCACATCCAGTACCTCGCCTCCCTCTTCCACGCGGGCTCGTCCAACGACGTGGCGCCCGGTGGCTTCAACCTGACGCCGGTTGCACCCGGGCTCGAGCCGAGCCCGCTCGACCCGCGGACGGATCGGGTCGGCTTCCGCCGCCTCGCCTGAAGCCGGCGCACTTTCGGCACAGAGCCGTCACCCACCCGTGCGCTTTTCCGGGCTAGCGTCGCGCCATGACCAAGATCACGACTGCCTGGGGTACCGCCAAGCTGGTGGAGGAGGTCACGCTGCCACAGCGGGCCGGCCGGAAGCGCTTCGCCTCTGTCGTGCAGCTGCTCGAGGACGACAAGGGCGACTGGCTCGTGCGCTTCGCGTACACGACGGACGGAACGGCCCGCCGGGGGCCGGTGACGCTCCGCGGCGCCGATCTCGAGCGGCTCCGCGATCGCCTCGGCGACCACCCCTCGCTGGCGGCAGCCCTCGGATTCGTCGGGGGAGGTGAGCTCGCCTAGACGCCTGCGCCGACCACAGATCGATCTCGTGCGGCCTCGATCAGGCCGCCGAGGATGAGCGCACCGTCCGTGGAGCCCAGCAGTGGATCGACCGCATGCTCGGGATGCGGCATCAGGCCCATGACGTTCCGCTCCGCGTTCACGACGCCCGCGACGTCGGCGACGGAACCGTTCGGGTTGTCCTCATAACGGAGGACGATCTGCCCGTTGGCCTCGAGCTCGCCGAGGAGCCCGTCGTCGGCGAACCAGCAGCCCTCCCCGTGCTTGATCGGGATGGTGATGACCTGCTCGGGTTCGCAGAGCGACGTGAACGGCGTGTCGGTTCGCTCGATCCGAAGATCGACATCACGACAAACGAATGAGAGAGACGCGTTCGGCCGCAGTGCGCCTGGGAGCAGGCCCGCCTCGCAGAGGATCTGGAAACCGTTGCAGATCCCGAGCACGGGACCGCCGTCCGCGGCGAACTCGGAGACGGCTCTCATCGCCGGCGAGAAGCGGGCGATCGCGCCGCACCGGAGGTAGTCGCCGTACGAGAACCCACCGGGGAGAACGATCCCAGCCACGTCGGGAAGGTGCTCGTCGGCGTGCCACACGGCCACCGCCTCTGCGCCGAGCGCCTGGAGAGCGTCCAGCGCGTCCCGGTCGTCGTTCGAGCCGGGGAAGGCGACGACGGCAATGCGTGGCTCGCTCAAGCGGCGCCCTCGAGCTCGATCTCGTAGCTCTCGATCAACGGGTTGGCGAGGAGCTGCTCGCACATCCGCTCGACCTCGGCTCGCGCCGCGGCCGGGTCGGCCGACTCGACCTCGAGGTCGACGACGCGGCCGACGCGCGCGTCGCCGACGGGAAAGCCGAGCTGCCGGAGCGAGCTCTCGACCGCCTGACCCTGCGGATCGAGGATGCCCGGCTTCGGGCGGACGAGCACGGTCGCCCTCATCGGAGCACCGCCTCCGGGTCGTCGAGATAGCGCTGGAAGGGGAGCTCGGTCAGGCGCTCGAACGCCTCGACGTACCGCGCCCGTGTGCCGTCGACGACGTCGTCCGGAAGCTCCGGTCCCGGCTCGGTCTTGTCCCAGCCGACCGTCTCGCAGTAGTCGCGGGCGAACTGCTTGTCGTACGACGGCTGCCCGCGCCCGGGCTCGTACTCGTCGGCCGGCCAGAACCGCGAAGAGTCGGGCGTCAGCGCCTCGTCCCCGAGGCAGAGAGTCCCGTCGGCGTCGAGACCGAGCTCGAACTTGGTGTCTGCGATCAGGATCCCGCGCGCTGCTGCCCAATCCGCAGCGAACTCGTAGAGGGCGACCGAGACCTGCTCCGCGCGCGCGGCCAGCTCCTCGCCGACCAGCTCGACGGCCTCGGCCCGCGTGATGTTCTCGTCGTGGCCCGTTTGCGCCTTCGTCGAGGGCGTGAACAGCGGCTCCGGAAGCCGCGCGGACTCCTGCAGCCCCGCCGGGAGCTCGTGTCCGCAGACCTCGCCGGTCGCTACGTAGTCCTTCCACCCGGACCCGGTGAGGTATCCGCGGACGACACATTCCAGCGGGAGCATCTCGAGCCGCCGGCACTCCATCGACCGGCCGTCGGTGCGAACGGCGAGCATGTGGTTGTCGACGATCTCCCTTGTTCGCGCGAACCAGAAGGCGGAGAGGCCGGTGAGGACGCGGCCCTTGTCCGGGATCTCGGTGGGCAGCACGACGTCGAACGTCGAGATCCGGTCGCTGGCGACGAGCAGCAGGCGGTTGTCGTCGAGTGCGTAGAGCTCGCGAACCTTGCCGCTCGCGAGATGGGTCTCAGGCATGGACGGGCTCCTCCTTTCGGGTCAGGACGGACAGGCGGTCGAAGACGACGTCAACGTGGCGCGTGTACGCCTCGAGATCGAAGACAGCGTCCAGCGCCGCGGCATCGAGCCGCGCGGAGACCGCCGAGTCGGAACGGACGAGTGTGGGGAAGTCCTGCTCCTCCTCCCAGGCGCGCATTGCGTTCCGCTGGACGAGCTCGTACGCCTCGGAGCGCTCCAGGCCGCTCTCGACGAGCGCCAGCAGCAGCCGCTGGCTGAAGAAGAGCCCATGGCTCGCCTCGAGATTGCGCCGCATGCGCTCGGGCCGCACGACCAGGCCCTCGACGAGCCACGCGAAGCGGTCGAGCATGTAGTCGAGCGCCAGGAACGCATCGGGCACGACGACCCGCTCGGCAGACGAGTGCGAGATGTCGCGCTCGTGCCAGAGCGCGACGTTCTCGAGCCCGACGAGAGCGGCGCCGCGCACGACGCGCGCGAGCCCGCAGATGCGCTCCGCGACGATCGGGTTGCGCTTGTGCGGCATCGCCGATGAGCCCTTCTGGCCCCGACCGAACGGCTCCTCGACCTCGCGAACCTCGGTCCGCGCGAGATGACGGACCTCGAGCGCGAACCTCTCCAGCGACGCAGCGGTGACCGCCAGGGCCGCTAAGAGCTCCGCGTGCCGGTCGCGCTGGAGGATCTGCGTGGACGACGGCGCCGGCTCGAGCCCCAGCCGCTCGCAGGCGAGCCGCTCGACCTCCGGGTCGATCGCCGCGTACGTCCCGACGGCGCCGGAGAGCTTCCCGACCCGAAGCCCCTCGAGTGCCCGCACGACCCGCCCTCGGGCCCGGTCGAGCTCGAACGCCCAGCCGGCGAGCTTGAGCCCGAACGTCGTCGGCTCGGCGTGCACGCCGTGCGTGCGCCCCATCATCAGCGTCCCTCGATGGCGCTCCGTCTGCTCGAGCACGACAGCCAACGCCCGTTCGACGCCCTGGAGGATCAGCGCTCCCGCGTCCCGGATCTGCAGCGACAGTGCGGTGTCGAGGACGTCCGACGACGTCAGCCCGTAGTGGAACCAGCGCCCCACCGGCCCGAGCGGCTCCGCGACGGCATCCACGAACGCGGCGACGTCGTGCTGCGTCCGCTCCTCGATCTCCGCCACCCGCTCCGGCGTCGGCGCCTCCGCCCGCTCGCGGATCTCGCGCGCGGCGTCCTCCGGGATCGCCCCCACCGAGGCCCACCCGTCGAGCGCCGCCAGCTCGACCTCGAGCCAGTGCGCAAGCTTGCTCTCGTCCGACCAGACGCGAGCCATGGCCGGGCGCGAGTAGCGGGCGATCACCGATCCGACTCTACACAGCCCTCAGGCCGACGCCGGAAGCGAGTTCTCAGACCTCGGCAGCCGGCAGCCCGCCGCCCTGCGCGAGGATCCGGGCGGCGAGGATCGCGGCGTTGCGCGCGCCGTCGATCGAGACGCAGGCGACCGGAACGCCGGGCGGCATCTGGACGATCGAGAGCAGGGCGTCCATGCCGTCTCCGACGCTCTTGCTCGACCTCAAGGGGACACCGATCACCGGCAGCTCCGAATAGGAGGCGACGACACCGGGCAGCGCGGCCGCCATGCCGGCCCCCGCGATGATCACGCGGACCCCGCGGAGAGCCGCGGTCGACGCATACTCCGCGACCGCGCGCGGATCCCTGTGCGCGGAGATGACGTGGAACTCGTGCGTGATCCCGCGGTCGTCGAGCTCCTGGATCGCGGGCTCCATCCGCTCCCTGTCGGACTCGGATCCCACGAGGATCCCGACCAGCGGACCGCGCTCTGCGAACTCGACCAGCTCGAGAAACGGCTCGGTCTGAGTCTCAGGTCGCAACGTCTGCAGTCCTCGCGGCGATGTCTCGACGGTACTGCATGCCGTCGAAGGAGATCGAGGCGCACGCCGCGTACGCCGCCTCACGGGCCGCGTCGAGCGTCTGGCCGAGGCCGGTCACGTTCAGCACGCGCCCGCCGTTCGTCACCAGCTGCCCGCCCCGCACCGCGGTTCCCGCATGGAAGACGAGCGCTGCGGCCGCCGCGTCGTCGGCGCCGTCGATCGGAGTGCCCGAGTCGCCGCGCTCGGGATAGTCGCGCGATGCGAGCACGACCGTGACCGCCGCATCATCGCGCGTGCTGATCGTCGTGCCGCCCAGGTCGCCGTCGGCCGCGGCCGCCAGCGCCTCGAGCAGGTCACCGTCGATCCGCGGCAGAATCGCCTGCGTCTCGGGGTCGCCGAAGCGGCAGTTGAACTCCAGAACCTTCGGCCCGGCCTCCGTCAGCATCAACCCCGCGTACAGCAGGCCGACGAACGGCCGCCCGCGCCCCGCGAGCTCCGCGAGCACGGGCAGATGCACCTCCTCGAGCAGCTCCTGAGCATCGTGCCGCCGACATGCCGCGCGACCGGCGAGTACGAGCCCATCCCGCCGGTGTTCGGGCCGGTGTCTCGGTCGCCGATCCGCTTGTAGTCGCGGGCCGGCGCGAGGGCAACGGCGTTCCTCCCGTCGGCGACGGCGAACAACGACACCTCCTCGCCCTCGAGCAGCTCCTCGATCACGAGCGGCTGGCCGAGACGGCCCACGGCCCGCAGCGCCTCCTCCAGCGACGCCTGGTCCGGGCAGACGAAGACGCCCTTTCCCGCGGCCAGCCCGTCGACCTTCACGACGCACGGAGGGCGGGCGACCGCCAGCGTCTCAGCTGTGGGAACGCCTGCTGCGCACATCACGTCCTTCGCGAACGTCTTCGAGCCCTCGATCTGCGCCGCCTCGTGGCCCGGGCCGAAGACGCGTACGCCGGCGTGGCGCAGCTCGTCTGCCACGCCCGACACGAGCGGCGCCTCCGGGCCGACCACGACCAGGTCCGCCTCCAGACCGCGGGCGAGGTCGAGCAGTCCCTCGCCGTCCTCGGCACGGACGGGGTGGCACTCCCCGAGGCCCGCGATCCCGGGATTCCCCGGCGCGGCGTGCAGCTCGTCCAGAAGAGAGCTTTGCCGCAGCTTCCATGCAAGCGCGTGCTCGCGGCCGCCGGAGCCGATCAGGAGCACCCTCACGTGGGCGCGAGTCTATTCCGGTCGTCGGAGGTTTCAAAGGCCGCGAACCCGGCGACAGTCCGGTCGTGGTCGAACCTGGGCTCGATCGGCACGACTGGGAGAGCGAGTGGCAGCAGCTCGAGCCGCTCGTGCGCGACTCGCCGGCCGAGGCGCTGCCCGAGCTGCACGACCTGATCGTGCGGATGCTCCAGGAGCGGGCGATCCTCGACGACGATCTCGTGGCGACCGAAGGCGCCGATCCCGAGCTGCTCGCCGAGTACGTCGCCGGCAAGGATGTGGTCGACCGCCTCGAGCGCGACGAGACCGTCGATCCGGGCGACATCGCCTCCGTCGTCGGCGGCTACCGGTCCCTGTACGAATTCCTGACGACCGAGCGCGCCTCCTAAGGGCGGGCGATCGTCTCGAGCCCGCGCTGGGCCAGGACACTTTCGCGCGCGGCCCCGGTGCCGACGAGCGAGACCTCCACTCCGACCTCGCGCTCGACGAATGCGACGTACTCGCGGGCCGGATCCGGGAGTCGCGCGACGTCGTCCATCCCGTCGAGCGGCTGCTCCCAGCCTGGCAGCACCTCGTACACGGGCTCGCAGTGGTGGAAGTCGCTCTGGTGCGCCGGGAACTCCTCCGTCTCGGTCCCGTCGCGGAGCCGGTAGCGCACGCAGACGGGGAGCTCGGCGAACGACGAGAGCACGTCCAGCTTCGTCAGTGCCAGTGACGTGAACCCGTTCAGGCGCGCGGCGTAGCGGAGACCGACGAGGTCGAGCCAGCCGCACCGCCGCTCCCGCCCGGTGACGGTGCCGTACTCGCCGCCGAGCTCGCGCACCCGCTCCTGGTCGGCGCCCGCGATCTCGGTCGGAAACGGCCCCTCGCCGACGCGGGTCAGATACGCCTTCGCCACGCCGAGAACGGCGTCGATCCGATTCGGCCCGATCCCGATGCCCGTCGCCGCCGCGCCGGCCACGGGGTTGGATGAGGTCACGAACGGATACGTGCCGTGGTCGAGGTCGAGCAGCGTCCCCTGTGCGCCCTCGAAGAGGACGAAGCGGCCGTCGCGCAGCGCGCGATCGACCAGGAGCGACGTGTCCGCGATGAACGGCCGGAGCCGCTGCGCGTAGCTCTCGTAGCGCGACGAGACGTCCTCGAGGTCGATCGGGTCCGCACCGTAGACCTGCTCGAGCCAGTGGTTCTTCTCCGCGAGCGCGACCTCGATCTTCTGGCGCAGGATCTTCGGGTCGAGCAGGTCCTGGACGCGGATCCCGAGCCGCGCCGCCTTGTCGCCGTACGCCGGCCCGATCCCGCGCCGCGTGGTGCCGATCTGGAGCTTGCCGAGCCGCCGCTCGCTCGCCCGGTCGAGCGCGACGTGCCAGGGCATGATCAGCTGCGCGTTGCCCGAGAGGTGCACCTGACCCGTCGAGAGCCCGCGCGCGTCGAGGTCGTCCAGCTCCTCGATGAAGACCGCCGGATCGACGACGCAGCCCGCGCCGAGCACGCACTCCTTCCCCCAGAGGATCCCCGAGGGCATGTGCCGGAACTTGTACGTCTGCCCGTCGGCGACGATCGTGTGCCCGGCGTTCGGGCCCGCCCTGGTAGCGGCAGACGACGTCCGAGTGCTGCGCCAGCAGGTCGACGATCTTGCCCTTGCCCTCGTCGCCCCACTGCGCCCCGACGATGACGGTCGCTGGCACGGACGGAGTGTGCCCTACGCGGCGGCGAGGTCGGCGAACTTGGCGTACCGGCTCAGGAACGCGACCTTCTCCGTCCCCGTCGGCCCATTCCTGTGCTTCGCCAGGTGGATCTCCGCGATGCCTTGCTGGTCGGTCTCGTCGTTGTAGTACTCGTCGCGGTAGATGAAGAAGACGAGGTCGGCGTCCTGCTCGATCGACCCCGACTCGCGGAGATCCGACAGGATCGGCCGCTTGTCGTGCCGCTGCTCGACTGCGCGTGACAGCTGGGAGAGCGCCAGCACCGGGACGTCCAGGTCGCGCGCCAGCACCTTCAGGTTCCGCGAGATCTGCGACACCTCCTGCACGCGGTTCTCGACGCTCGCGCCCGACGTCATCAGCTGGATGTAGTCGACGACGATCAGCCCGAGGTTCGGCTCTTTCGATTTCAGCCGCCGCGCCTTCGACCGGATCTCCATCATCGTGATCGAGCCGGTGTCGTCGACGTAGATCGGCGCCTTCGCGAGCTTGTCGCAGGCCGCGGTGAGCCGAGGCCAGTCGTCGGCGGCGAGCTTGCCGTTCCTGAGCCGCTGCGACTCGACCTTCGCCTCGCTGCACATCAGGCGCTGCGTGACCTCCGACTTCGACATCTCGAGCGTGAAGAGCGCGACCGGGATCCCGCGCCGGACCGCGATGTTCGCCGCCGTGCAGAGCGCGAGGCCGGACTTCCCCATGCTCGGGCGGGCGGCCATGATGATCAGGTTCCCCGGCTGGAACCCCGACGTCAGCCGGTCGAGGTCCCGGAAGCCCGACGGGACGCCGGTGATCTCCTCGCCGGCCTCGTACAGCGCGGTGATCCGCTCGAAGCTCTCCTTCAGGAGCCCTTCGATGTGCGCGAACTCCCCGGTGACCCGGCTCTGGGAGAGCTCGAAGATCACCTGCTCCGCCTGGTCGACGAGGTCCTGGGCGTCACCCGGCCGCTCCCAGCCGAGCCGCGCGATCTCCTGCCCGGACCGGATCAGGCCGCGCAGCGTCGCCATCTCGCGGACGATCCGCGCGTAGTGCGCGGCGTTCGCGGTGGCCGGGACGAGCGCCGCGAGCTCGTGGATCCGGACGCGACCGCCCGCGTCCTCGAGCTCGCTGCGCTCCTCCAGCGCGTCGACGAGCGTGATCGCGTCGACGGGCTCGCCGCGCGCATACAGCGCGAGGGCGGCGCGATAGACCTTCGCGTGGCTCTCGCGATAGAAGTCGCTCGCATCGACGATCTCGCTGACGGCCCCGATCGCCCCGGGGGAGAGCATCATTGCGCCGAGGACGGACTCCTCGGCGTCGAGGTTCTGGGGTGGGACCGGGGCCGTCTGCGACGGCTGGGCAACCTGGGCGACCACGCCTCGATTAGACCCGTTGCCGTGGGGTTCGCTCAACCCAGTTGTCCCTTACTACTAGGAGAAAAGAGTCCGATATGCAGGGGAAAGAACGCATGTTCCCCCGTATTGTCCACGGCGGAGCGGACGTTGTCCCCACAAAACGGCGAAACCGGCCGGTCGAACTTCCCGCTGCCAGCGCCTTTTTCGCGCGTCAATCCCCAGGCTCTGGAAAAGCCTGTGGACGAGTCGTGACGAATTCGTTACCGGTCGGGGTCGGTGTCGGCCGCGACGGTCTCGGTCTCGGGCTCGGGCTCGGGCTCGGCGACCGGCGCCTCTTCCTCGGTGTCCGGCTCGGGCTCGGCGTCGGCAGCTTCCTCGGCACCGGCCTCCTCGACGGCGCCCTCCGCCTCAGCAGCCTCGGCGGCTTCGGCCGCCTCGACGATCTCGATCGCCTCGGCCTCGGCGGTCGCCTGCGCCTCCGCGGCAGCGGCAGCTTCCGCGGCCGCTGCGGCCTCCTCGGCCTCGGCTGCGGCCTGCAGCTCTTCCATCTGC
This sequence comes from uncultured Actinomycetes bacterium, assembly GCA_963733215.1. Taxonomy (GTDB): domain Bacteria; phylum Actinomycetota; class Thermoleophilia; order Gaiellales; family Gaiellaceae; genus JACDAN01. The sequence continues at coordinate 35,448 of CAVTCN010000020.1, read as the reverse complement.
GCGAGGTCGCCGCCCTCGGGCACGACCTCGAGCCGGACCGGAGCTGAGACATCGGTGAAGACCTCGACCGGAACCTCGTAGCGGCCCACGCGCTTGACGGGGTCGCCGAGCTCGATCTTCCGCCTGTCGACACGGATCTTGTGGTCGGCCCAGAGCCGGTCGGAGACGTCGGTCGCGGTGACCGAGCCGAAGAGCGACCCCGTCGGGCCGGCCTTGACGTCGAACCGGATCACCGTCTGCTCCAGGCGCGAGGCGATCTCACGCGCCTCGTCGTGGGTACGGGCCTCCTGGCGCGCGCGGATCTCGTCCCGGCGCTGCAGCTCCTCGAGTCGCCCGGGTGAAGCCGCCTCGGCGAGCTTCCGCGGGAGGAGGTAGTTGCGCGCGTACCCGCGGGCCACGTCCACGACGTCGCCGCGCAGGCCGACCTTGTCCACGTCCTTGAGGAGGATGACCTGCATGCCTAGGTGGTCGCGTACGGCAGGAGCGCCATCTCGCGCGCACGCTTCACGGCCACCGCGACCTGGCGCTGGTGGCGCCGGCAGGTGCCGGTGATCCGGCGCGAGCGGATCTTGCCCTTCTCGGAGACGTGCCTCCGCAGGATGTTCGTGTTCTTGTAGTCGACCTCTTCGACCTTGTCGCGGCAGAACTGGCACGACCGGCGCTTGATCGGCCCGGTCGGGGGCCCGCGCCTCGAGCTGCGCTGCTCTCTTCTGGCTTTCGGCATGCAGTGGCTCCTAGAAGGGGATGTCGTCGTCGGCGCCGGTCGTGCCGACGTCGGCACTGTTCTCGGCGACGCCCGCGGGGACGAACTCGCGCTGGCCGCCCTCGCCGTCGCCCCGGCTGCCCAGGAACTGGACGCTGTCGGCGATGATCTCGACGGCCTGGCGCTTGGTGCCGTCCTGGGCCTCCCACTCGCGCCAGTCCAGGCGCCCGTCGACGCCGACCGGGCGACCCTTGGAGAGGTACTGGGCGCAGCTCTCGCCCTGGTTGCCCCAGACAGTGACGTCGAAGTAGTTCGGCTTCTCGCCCCACTCGCCGGTGGACGAGTCCTTCTGGCGGGAGTTCACGGCGATCCTGAGCTTGCAGACGGCGGTGCCGGAAGGCGTGTGCCGGAGCTCTGGGTCGCGGGTCAGGTTCCCGACGAGGACGACGCGGTTGATGTTGGCCATGGTTACTCCTCCTCCGATGCGACGGTTTCGGCCTCGGCTCCATCCTGCCGCGCCGGGGCGGACGCCGCCACCGTCTCTCCGGGACGTCGCTCGGATCGCCGCACGGCCAGATGGCGCATGACCCCGTCGGTGATCTTGAGGATCCGGGAGATCTCCTCGAGCGTCTCCGTCTCGGCCGTAAAGGTCAGCAGGTGGTAGGTGCCGTCGGTCTTGTGGTCGATCTCGTACGCGAGCTTGCGGCGACCCCAGACATCGTGGGCGTCGACGCTGCCGCCGCTGCGCTCGACGAGCTCGCGCGTGCGCTGGACGATCTCGGACTGGCGCTCCTCGGGGAGCTCCGGGTCGAGCATCAGCAAGATTTCGTAGGGCGTCACAGGCCCGATTTCTCCTTCCTTCGGTCTTAGGCGGCCTTGCCGTGTCGAGGGCGCTTCGGGCGGCGCCCGCCGGGCAAGGCAGGAAGCGGGCGGCAGTGTAGCATCGCCCCCGTGAACCGCCGCCTCGCGTTCCTGACCGGCGGAGTGGCGCTCGGCGTTGCGGCGGTGTGGCGCACCGTCCGGCGGAAGCCGCGCCCGGTGGCGGAATCCGACCCGCGGGCGGAGGAGCTGCGCGCTCGGCTCGAAGAGTCCCGCGCGGTCGTCGACGACCGGGAGGAGTTCGAGGGCGCCGAGACGACCGTGGACGCCGTCGAGGCGGTGCCGGAGCCCGAGGAGCGGCGCCGCTCCGTGCACGCCGAGGGTCGCGCGGCGGCCGACAAGATGCGCGGCTCTAAGCAGAAGTGAACGCGGCGACGCCGGCGGCGAGCCCGCGCGCCACGCGCCACTGGTAGGCGCTGGAGCGGAGGAGCCGGCCTTCTCTCGGGTTCGTCATGAACCCGGTCTCCACGAGGACGACGGGAACGTCCGCCCAGTTGAAGCCGGTGAGGTCGGAGCGCTCGACCAGGCCGAGGTCACGCGCGCCCGTCGCCCCGACGAGCGAGCGCTGAATCGACCGCGCAGCCCTTCGGCTGCGGCCGTGGACGTCGTCCGTCCAGCCCCTCCGCAGGGCGGGGAAGAGCGTCGAGGCGCCTCTCCGGGACGGATCGGGCGAGCCGTCGGCGTGGATCCGCAGCATCAGTGACGCTTCGCGGCGGTTGCAGAACTGCGCCCGCTCGATGTTCCCGCCTCGGAACGTCGCTCCGGTCCGCGTCATCGCCACGCGGTAGCCGCGCCGCAGCAGCAGGGCGCGCGTCCGCCTGGCGATGGCGAGCGCTGCGGTTGCCTCACCGTGCGCGCCGCCGCCGTCCTTGATCTTCGTGAGGGCGGAGCCGGGTCCGATCGGCTCCCTCTGGCGGCCGATCGCGGGTGGCGTGCCGTGCCCGGGATCGAGGCAGATCAACGCGGCCGCCGCGAGGCTCTCGGCGAGCACGCGTCAGCGCCTGGCGGTCACGATGAAGGTGCTCTGGCCCAGAAGCGCACCGTATCGCCCCTTCGCACCCCGGCCAACCCGTGGCCAGACGAGCCAGCGGTAGGTGCCGGGTGCAAGTCGCTGCTGCCGACCGAGGTAGGTCCAGCGGGCGCGCAGCCGGAGTTGTGCGCGGATCGGCCAGGCGCTCAGGACCTTCACCCGCCCGCGGTAGAGCTGCACGTTGTAGTACGACGCTCCGGCCGCCCGCCGCCAGCGAAGCAGAGGCGGCGCCGTCAGTCGGGCCCCGGCCGACGGCGCGAACAGCGCCGAGGAGGCCTTGGCCTTCCGCGGTGTTGCCGCGATCGTCCAGCGGTGAGTCGCGAAGCTGGGATCGACGTTGCCGGCGGCGTCGATAGCCCTCACTGCGAAGGTGTGCGACGTCCGCCTCAGACGGCCATAGGTCTTCGGCGACGTGCATCCGGCGAACGCACCGCCGTCGAGCCTGCACTGGAAGGTCGCCGCCTCGCTCGCCGAGAAGGCAAAGGTCGCAGTGAGCGACTTCGTGCGGGGCCGCGGCCGCGAGCCGAGCGTCGTCTCCGGAGCGGTTGCGTCGACCGTCCAGCCGTACGACGCCGGCGCGCCGGGGTTGCCGACGGTGTCGGTCGGCCGCGCGACGAACGTATGCGGGCCGTCACCCAGGCCCGTGTGCGACGCGGGCGACACACACGGGGTCAGGCTGCCGCCGTCCAGGCTGCACTGGAATGACGAGGACTCGTCGGCCGTAAACGTGAACGCCGCCGATCTGCTATTGCTGAGCGCGGGCGGGCCCGAAGTCACCGTCGCCCTCGGCGCTCGAGTGTCGATCGTCCATCGATGAGACGCCTCGGGACCCGTGTTCCCGGCGGCGTCCACCGCCCGAACGGCAAAGGTGTGCTCGCCGTCCGACAGGCCCGCGTAGCCGATCGGTGACCGGCATTCGGTGAACAGCATGCCGTCGAGGCTGCATTCGAACGTGGTGCCCGGTTCGCTGGACTGGAAGGTGAAGCTCGCGCTGGTCGAGCTCGTCGAGCTCGGCGGAGCAGTCAGGATCGTCGTCGCCGCTCCCACCAGATCGATTCTCCAGCTGTGCTCCGCCGGAGTCGCGTCCGTGTTCCCGGCCGGGTCGGTGGCACGCACCGCGAAGCTTCGGTTGCCGCCGGGCAGCCCCTCGTACGTCTGCGGGCTCGTACACGCTGTGAACGCCTCCCCGTCGCGGCTGCACTCGAACGTGCTTCCGCCCTCGCCGGAGTCAAACGTGAACGTCGCGGTCGTCTCTCTCGTGGGCGTCGGCGGCGCGCCGGTGATCCTGGTGTTCGGCGGGGTCGTGTCCACCCTCCAGCTGTCGCTCGCCGGGGTCGGGTCTGTGTTCCCGGCCAGGTCGGTGGCCCTTACCTCGAAGCGATGTTCCCCCTCGCCCAACCCGGTGTACTCCTTGGGGCTCGTGCAAGCCGCGAAGGCGGCACCGTCGAGGCTGCACTCGAACGAGCTCCCCTGTTCCGTGGAGCTGAAGGTGAAGGTTGCGCTCGTCGAGCTGCGTCGCGTCGGGCGGATGGGCGTCGATGGTCGTGTCCGGCGCCGTGCCATCGACGATCGACGGTGGGCTGCGAGCCGTTGAGCGCGGACTCCTCCGTCTCGCCGACCAGGAGACGGCGTTGTCCACGTGTACGTGTCTCGGTCGGCCGCGGACGTCGCGGTGAACGAGACCGTCAGAGTCGCTCCTGGGCAGAGCCCCGTGTCGTTGTTGCCCGGTCGGCGTAGGTTGATCTCCGAGCTCACGGTGCCCTCGAGAGCCCAGGGAGAGCCGTCGCAGCCGCCGATGGCTTGGCTGGTTGCCTGGATCGAGGCCGCGTCGACGCTGAAGCCGGCCGGGACGGCGATCGTCGCCCGCTGCGCTCGACTGGGCGACGACGGGCTATTGGTGAGCGCAAACGTGAACGACGCCGGGGTTGACGGCCTCACGTGCGACGGCGTCGACGTCGCGGTGAAGGCATCACCCTCTGCCGCAGCGGCGCCCGACGTGAGAACCAGGCAGGCACCGAGGAGCACGAGCGACAAACGGCGGCGGTTGAGCAGAAGGACCCCTCCCTCTAGAGCAGAGCAGCGATGTTGAGACAGAGAAGCGCGACCATGATCGTTCCGACCCCGACCGCAGCGAGGTTCCCGCGGTGCACGAACAGCGGTCCGGCGAGGACCGGCCAGGGAACTCGTCTGGGCGGCACGGCCGACAGGGCGAGCATGAGCAGGCCGAAAGCCGCGAATGCCGCGAAGGCGACGACCGCATTCGAGCTCGTCGGCTGCTCCGCTGACCCGAGCTCAGTCGCCGGAGTTGCCGGAAGCGCGCCTGCGGACAGTGTCTCCGGCGTTTCCTTCAATGGTGGCGTTCGCTCGACGCGCATGGGCTTCACGCGCGGCCGGACCTTCCGTGCTGCCGTCAAGCGTGTCTTCTTGCCGGGACGAGCCGTTCTCGCCGGCTTCCTGCTCACGCGAGGTGGGGGCGGCGTCGAGGCGACCGTCGTCGGTGTCGGCTGCTCGACTGACGGGCGGTGGCGGCGGCGGTGCGGCGGTGGCGGCGGCGGCGCAGGCGGCGGCGGCGGCGCGGGTGGCTTCGGCCTCGGGTCGGGCTTCGGCGGCGGAGGCGGCTTCGGGTCGGGGGCCTCCGCGGTGCTCGCGGCGCTCGCCTCGCCCGTCATGACCAGCGCCGCCGAGCACCCGAGAACAAGGGCACAAAGCGCTGACACCAAGGCGGCCGTCGAGATCCCGAGGGATCGGGCCGGGCTTCTCGGTCCCAGCGGAAGAAGGATTGACCGCAGTGCGAACCTCATTTGCGGAGCGGGTGGTACCCAGTTTGCGAGCGGCCTACTCTAGCCCGGCTCACGCTTTTCGCAAGGCTCGGAAACTCGACCTCGTCGTGACCCGTCCTGCACCGCAAAGGCCTTCGGCCACTGTGCGCGAATCTGGATCTTCGCGTTACCCTCAGGACTAGGTGCAAAGCCGGACTGCCAAGACGATCCTCATCTGTGAGGACGACGACAATCTGCGGCAGCTCATCCGGGTCGTGATCGGCGCCGGTTATCGCATCGTGGAAGCGGGCGACGGCGACGAGGCCCTGGCGCTCGCGAGCGAGCACCGGCCCGACCTGATCGTGCTCGACCTGATGATGCCCCGGATGAGCGGCTTCGACGTCCTCCGACGTCTTCGGGGCGACGTCAGCGTGGACGGGACGCACATCGTCGTGATGAGCGCGTGGCCCAATGCGCAGGAGGCCGCGCTGGAGGCCGGCGCCGACGAGTACATCCAGAAACCGTTCGAGCCGGACCAGCTGACGGAGATCGTCGAGTCGCTGCTCGGCGGGGCGGACGAATGAAGTCGCTGTCGCTGTCCGCCAGAATCATCGCGGCCAGCGTCGTGCTCGCCGTCCTCGTCGCCGGGGTCTTCGCGGTTCTCATCTACGCGGTCGTGACCCTCGACAACGCGCGCGAACGGGAGGCGGCCTCGAAGGATGTCCGGACTGCGCTGGTCGGGCTCGAGAAGCTCGTCATCGATCTCGAGACCGGGCTTCGCGGCGTCGTGCTCACCGGCAACCCCCGCTTTCTCCAGCCTGCGCGGGCCGCTCGCCGGGAAGTGCCTCGTCGCGCCCGTGAGCTCGAGCGCCTCGTTGCCGACAGTCCGATCCAGCGGCAGCGCGTCCGTGACTTGCGCGTGGCGATCAACGACTACGTCGACGACTACCTGGTCCCAATCGTCACGCTTGCCCAGGAGAACCTGGCAGCCGTTCGACAAACGCTGGCAGCAGAAGAAGCCAAGCGCCGGACGGACGACATCCGGAGGAGCTTCAACGAGCTCCAGTCGACCGAGGAGGGGCGGGCGGCCTCGAGCGCGGCGTCGGCGACGACGCAGTCGAGGCGCGCGATCGTGCTCGGTGTCGCCGGTCTCGTCGCCTGTGCCCTGCTCATCGTCCTGTTCGGCCTCTATCTGGCGCGCTCGACCGCGCACCCGGTGCGAGAAGCCGCGACCGCTGCGACCCGCTTCGCAGAGGGCGATCTCTCGGTGCGGCTCTCCGAGGGCGGCCCCGGCGAGGTCGGCGAGCTGACTGCGGCGTTCAACCACATGGCCGAGGAGCTGGCACGTCAGCGGCGCGAGCTGCAGGACCAGAACGAGAAGCTGCGGGAGAGCGAACGCCGCAAGTCGGAGCTCGTCCGCATCGTTTCCCACGAGCTCCGGACGCCGCTTGCGAGCATCCTCGGCTTTACCTCAGTGCTCCTCAACCGAGATGCGGAACCGGAGGAGCAGCGGCGCTATCTCGAGATCATCGATCGTGAGGGGCGCAGGCTCTCGAATCTCCTCAACGACTTCCTGGACGCCGAGCGGCTGGATGAGGGCCACCTGCTCCTCGAGCCCGAGCTGATCGACGTATCGCGCGTCGTCGCCGAGCAGGTGCGACTCTTCGAAGGGCAGAGCGACAAGCACAAGCTCGACATGGTGCTTCCGCCGACCCCGCTGAACGTGCACGGGGATCCGAACCGCCTCGCGCAGGTGGTCGGAAACCTTCTGTCGAACGCGATCAAGTACTCGCCCGAGGGCGGCACGGTGCACGTCGTCGCCGAGCAGGAGAACGGCGTTGTCCGCGTGAGCGTCCGCGACGAGGGACTCGGGATCCCGGACGATCAGCAGGAGCGGGTCTTTTTGAAGTTCTTCCGCGGCGACGCGTCGGCGAGCGGAATTCCGGGCACCGGCCTCGGCCTCACCATCGCGCGATCCGTCGTCGAGGCCCACGGCGGCAGCATGAATTTCGAGAGCGGAAGTGGCGAAGGCTCGGTTTTCTGGCTAGAACTTCCGACTGCGGCACCGGGATAACGGCGCTGCCTGGCGAAAGGAGTGGGGGGATGCGTCGTTTCGTGTACATGCTCGGGCTGGCCGTGGTGCTTTCGGTGCCGGGGTTTTTCTACGCGTGGAACGGGAACGCGTGGAGCTCGGGGGCGGTGACCGGGCCGGCGACCATCCGGATCACGAGCCGAGAGATCAGCCGTGTTCGGGTCGACGTCGGACGTCCCGGGCGCGGAGCAGGTGACACGGAGATCGTCCGGCAGAACCTCTTCAACAGGCGGATCAGGTCGAAGCCGATCGGCTATGCGGAGTTCGTCTGCACGCTGACGACGGCGACAACGCGTGCCTGCACCGTGACGATCTTCCTGCCCAAGGGCCGGCTGATCGCGGGCGGCTCGATCCAGTACCAGGATCTGTACGAGCTGGCGGTGCTCGGAGGCACGAGGCTCTACGACAACGCTCGTGGAACGCTGACGGTGATTCGAACCACGAAGAATCCGCGCCGCCACATCCTGCTCTTCCGCCTGGCCGGCTAGCGGCGAAACGGCGCTCGGCGCCGAATCGGTTCACGGAGCGATTCGCCTGCTGCGAGGGGGCTGTCCCGTTCCTGCTCCAGGTGACGCCGGGCTAGAGCTGCGGCCACTTGACCTGGCCGGTGAGGCGGTACAAGATGCACGCGCCGGCCAACGCAGCGGGAGGGCCCGTGACAGGAAGACTGCGGTTGGTAGCCATGGTGGCCTCGGGGCTGATCGCCTCGTCGCTCGCGACGGGAACGGCGCTCGCCCAGGAGCCGAATCAGGTCACCGGTGTGGTCGTCGAGCAGGCGGACGGCTTCGCCACTCTCGGCTGGGACCCGTAGCAGCCGCGACCGACTACCAGATCGAGCGAGTCCCCGTGGGGTCGGACGACGTGCCGACCGGCGCCGCGACGATCGTGGGCGTGTGGCGACCGAACCGGACGGTCACGCCCGATTCCCCGACCTTTGCGGATGCCGGGTTCAACCCCGGTGATCGCTTCCAGTGGCGGGTCCGCGCGCGCAGCGGCACCACGGTGCACCCGTTCTCCACTCCGGTGTTCGACACGACCCTGCCGCCGTGGGGCTCACCGGTCGTGCCGGGGGAGAGCCTGCGCACGCAGTGGGAGCTGACTCAGGCGGCGCAGTTCACCAGCGACGCGAACGAGTACGCCTACACCGCGGCGCTCGACGCCGCCAGCGAGCGCGTGCGCGTCGTGGAGATCGGCCGCACGGCCCTCGACCGGCCGATCAACATGTTCATCATCGGGTACCCGACCCCGCCGCGCCACGCCAAGGCGGTCGCGGGCTCGACGGCGGCGCTGATCAACTGCAACGTGCACGGCAACGAGCCGTCCTCGCGCGAGGCGTGCCTGATCATGGCCCGCGAGCTGGCGTTCGCCGACGACGCTCGCACGCTCGGCATCTTGGCGAACACGACCGTGCTGATCGTCCCGACGATCAACGGCGACGGCCGAGCCGCAAACACGCGCGGGAACTCCACGGGCCAGGACCTGAACCGCGACTATTCGCTGATTCGCGAGCCCGAGACGTTCGCGTTCGTCCAGATGATGCGCGACTACCGGCCGGAGGCGGCCTTCGACGGCCACGAGTTCGGAAACAATCAGGCCGGCGACCTGCCCGTGCTCCCGCCGCGGCACCTGAACGTGGCACGGTCGATCTTCGAGCAGTCGAAGAGCATGATCGAGGATTGGCTGTACGAGCAAGGCTCGGACGACGGCTGGTGGTACTGCCCGTATGGCTGCCAGAGCGGCGGCGCGGTCGGGCTCAGCCAGGAGACGATCCTGCGCAACACGATGGGCCTGAAGAGCGTGGTCGGCTCACTGCTGGAGGCGCGCAGCGCGGGCGGGGCGACGCGGCCGAACGAGTTGAATGCGCCGAACAACCGCCGGCGCAAGACCTACTCGGCCCTCTACACCTACCAGCAGTTCCTCGACTACCAGCTCGCGAATCAGGGTGCAATCGCGCAGGCGATCGACGAGTCGATCGCATTCCAGGAGTCCAACACCGGTCGGATCGTGTTCCGGGGCTCGTATCCCATTCCCGCCTTCCCGGCACCGCATCCGGGCGAGAGCCCGCCGCCGGAGGAGCCGCCGGACGGGATCCTCGATCCACCGCCGTGCGGCTACGTGCTCAGCGAGCAGCAGTACTCGGGCGCGCAGCCCGACGGCCGGCCGGTGGGCGAGCGCCTCGCCGCCCACGGCCTCAAGGTCGCCCACCGCAAGGGGCGCAACGACCACTGGGTCCCGATGGACCAGCCGCAGCGCGGCCTGATCCCGCTGCTCCTGGACGGGCAGGCTGCCGAGCCGATGGTCGCCGCGAACCGGGTCCCCTGCTAGCGGAGCACGCCGTCGACGACATGGATCCTGGCGTTGGCGACGTCGTAGTCGGCACAGACGGTCGTGGCGCGGTCGCCGAACCGCGCCATCGCTCCCGCGGGCGCGACGGTGAGCTTGTCGCCGGCGAGCGTGGTCACGCTGTCGGCGTCGCGCAGGGCGGCTAGCGAGAGTCTCCCGTCGATGAGGTGGGCCTGGAGGAGGGCCCGGAGCTCGCCGTGTCGCGACAGCAGCAGATCGTCGAGCTTCTGCCGGTCGAAGGCGGCAGCGAACGCGGCGTCAGTGGGCGCCAGGATCGTGATGCCGTCGTCACTGCGCAGATCGTCGGCAAGCCCCGCGGCGCGCACCGCGGCCTCGAACGTCGTCACGACCGGGATCCACGTGAGCGCCACGTCGGCGGTTTCGTCCGTGAGCGCTTTCCGGCGCGCCGGGGTCGTCGCCCGACGGCAGCAGATCACAGAGCGGGCCGGTCACCTTCGACGTGTTCGGAGACTCGTGTGTCCGGGACGCCTGCTCCGGGCTGTCGTCGCTACCTGAGCAACCCGCGGCCGCGATCGCCACAACCACGGCGACGACGCCGCGACGCTCGAGCATCGCCGCAGTATGGCAGCGCCTATCGGGGCCGAGGGAAGCGCCGCACTCGGCGAACACGCGGCGCAATCCCGAAGCGGAGCGGCGCAGGAGTCGAACCTACCGAGCCGTGGGCTACACGACCGCACCGGTTTTGAAGACCGGCTGGGCCACCGGGCCCATGCCGCTCCCTGAGCGCGATCCTAGCCTCACGTTTCCGGACGCGCCGACCGCCTGAGCACACGCACGTCACCCGTCCGCCGGGTCACGCCGTCGACGTCCAGCCGCTCGAGGAGCAGCTGGGCCGGCCGGCGCGAGATGCCGAGCAGGTCTCGGAACCGCGCCAGCTCGATCGAGCCCGCTCGTTCGCATTCCGCGACCGCGGCTTCGCGCGCCTGCGCGTAGCCGGCTGGGGACACGGCCTGACCGTCCGCAAGCCGAACCAGCCGTCCGCGCGCCTCCAGGAAGCGGGCGAGCTCGGGCTCGTCCACCCTGAGGCCGGCCGGGCCGGCGTCGAGCAGCGCCGCCTCGAGCCGATCTGCATCGGTCGCACGGTCACCGAGAGCCCCGCCGACGGCTCCCGGAAGGTAGACGCGGCCGCCGCGGACCTCGAGGTCGAGGAGGCGAAGGATCGCGGCGCCCCAGGGCTTGCCGGGAAACAGCTCCGCGAGGGACACGCCGGGGTCGAGCGGAGTCGCCGCAGCCTGCTCGGTCAGGCGCTGCGCCACCGCCGCCCGCTGGGCCTCGAGCCATTCGGGCCGGTAATAGAAGTTGTCCGTCTGCGCGAGACCGGCGAGTCCCGACTCGAGCTCGGCGGCCGTGAGGAGCCCTCGCGCCCGCAGAGCGTCCGACGTCGTCGGCTCGCGCGCAAGATGTCTGACGATCGCTTTCGCATCACCTCCGTCCAGGAGCGCCAGGCGCTCGGAGTCGAGTCCACGCGGCGGAGCGGGGTCGAGGACGACGCCGCCACCGATCGTCGTTCGCGTCCGAAGGACGATCCGGTCGCCGCGCGCCGCGACCACGGCCTCGCTCAGCCGCAGTTGACCGTAGTTGCCGTCGCGGACAATTCGAGCGGGAATTGCGGCGGTTCCGATGTGAACGGTCGAAGTCGGCGCAAAGTCGTCACCCTCTAGGCGCACATCCAGCCGAAAGCCGACCGGAAACGCGCTGCGCTCCACCAGCGCCTGCCCTCGGTGCAGGGCACTCCGCTCGACTCCGACCAGCCCGACCGCGACCCGCTGCCCGGCCTCGGCCCGCTCGACGCGCTGGTCGTGAACCTCGACCGAGCGAACGCGCCCGTCCAGCCCTCCGGGCTCGACGCGCAGCTCGTCTCCGGCGCCGATCGAGCCGGACCACAGCGTTCCGGTCACGACGGTCCCGACGCCTGCCAGCGAGAAGACGCGGTCGATCCACAGCCGCGTCGGGAGATCTCGCGCGACAGGCCGAGCACGACCGGCGGCCCGAGCGAGCGCCGCGCGCAGCTCCGAGAGCCCCTCGCCGCTCGTCGCGCTCACGCGAACGACCTCCGCGCCCTGCACGAGCTCACCGGCCTCCGCCACCGCAGCCGCGATCCGCCCCTCGTCGACCGCGTCCACCTTCGTCACGGCAACCACGCCCGCCTCGACGCCGAGCAACCGCAGGATCTCGATGTGCTCCCGCGTCTGCTCCCGCACACCCTCGCCGGCGTCCACGACGAGCAGGAACAGGTCGATCCCGGTCGCGCCGGCGACCATGTTCCGGACGAATCTCTCGTGACCGGGGACGTCGACGAGCGACAGCCGCAGCCCGTTGCCGAGATCCAGCGGCGCGTACCCGAGGTCGATCGAGATGCCCCGACGCTGCTCGTCCGGCAGCCGGTCCGTGTCCTTGCCCGTCAGTGCGCGGACGAGCCAGGTCTTGCCGTGGTCGACGTGCCCGGCTGTCCCTACCGTGAGCGGCAAGCCAGCACCGCGCGAGCTGCCTCGTCGACCTCGCCGTCCGTCAGCGTCCGGCAGTCCAGCAGCAACACGCCGTCGCGCACGACGCCGACCACCGCGGGATCGCCGTCCCGCAACGGCGCCGCAAGCTCCTCCTCCACCGCGCAGGCAAAGCTCCCCAGCTCCGTCAGCGGAAGCGCCCCGCCCCCGACCCGGGCAACCGTCTCCTCGACGCCCCCGTCGACCAGCGCCGCCAGTCGCTCCGCCCGCGCCCGAACCGACGACTCAGCCTCGACCAGCATGCGCAGAACCGGAATCTCGCGCAGAGCGCGTGCCGGCTCCAGGTAGACGCCGAGCGTCCCCTCCAACGCGGCCAACGTGAGCTTGTCGGCGCGCAAAGCCCGCTGGAGCGGATGCCGCCGCAGCCGCTCGACGAGCTCCGCCCGTCCGACGACCACGCCCGCCTGCGGCCCGCCGAGCAGCTTGTCCCCGGAGAAGCACACGAGGTCGGCGCCCGCCTCGAGGCTCTCCCGCACGGAAGGCTCGTCGGGAACCTCGGCCATCACGCCCGATCCGGCGTCCTCGACGACCGGAAGGCCGTGCCGCCGGCCCACCGCGACGACCTCGCCCAGCCGCGGGCGCTCCGTGAACCCCACGACCCTGAAGTTCGACTGGTGAACGCGCAGCAGCACCGCGGTCTCGGGCCCGATCGCGCCTTCGTAGTCCGCGGCGCGAGTCCGGTTCGTCGTCCCCACCTCGACGAGCCGCGCGCCCGACCGCGCCAGCACCTCGGGGATCCGGAACCCGTCGCCGATCTCGATCAGTTCGCCGCGGGACACGACGACCTCGCGATCCTCGGCCAAGGCCGCCAGCGCCAGCAGGACCGCCGCCGCGTTGTTGTTCACGACCAGCGCAGCCTCCGCGCCCGTCAGTCGCCGCAACAGCCCCGCCACGTGATCCTGCCTCGATCCCCGCCCGCCGACCGACAGGTCGTACTCGAGGTTGGAGTACCCGCGCCCGATCTCGCGCACGCGCTCCAGCGCCGCGTCTGCCAGCGGCGCCCGCCCGAGATTCGTGTGGACGAGGATGCCGGTCGCGTTCAGCACCCGCCGAAGCGCCGGAGCCCGCGCCGATCCCACCGCACCGCGCACCCGAGCAACGAGATCACCCGGCTCGAACCCTGCGCGGATCTCTTCGCGAGCCTCGTCGAGCACCCTGCGGGCCGCGTCCACGGCGAGCGGATCGTCGACCGCGCGCGCCAGCTCGTCCACGGACGGCAGGTCGCGCAGCCGCATCGGCCTACTGCGCGTCCGCTTTGCGCGGAGCCGCAGGAGCATGCGCCTGCGCGGCCCGCTCCTCGTAGCAACCGACAACGAGCTTCACGACATCGGCGGGATCATCGGTCTCGAACAGCAGCTCCTCGTCCTCGCCCGAGATCAGCCCCTGGGGGAGGAGCTGCGCGTTGATCCACTCGACGAGACCGCTCCAGTGCTCCTTGCCGAAGAGCACGACCGGGAAGTTGAAGACCTTGCCCGTCTGGATGAGCGTGAGCGCCTCGAACATCTCGTCCAGCGTTCCGAAGCCGCCCGGCATCATCACGAAGCCCTCGGCCGCCTTCACGAGCATCGTCTTCCGTGCATAGAAATGCTTGAACGTCAGGCTGATGTCGAGGTACGGGTTCGCGGACTGCTCGTGCGGCAGCTCGATCCCGAACCCGACCGACAGGCCGCCCGCCTCCTGCGCGCCGCGGTTCGCCGCCTCCATCACCCCTGGGCCGCCGCCGGTGATGACAGCGAAGCCGGACTCAGCGAAGAGTCGGCCGATCAGGCGTGCAAGCTCGTAGATCTCACTGTCGGGCCTGACTCGCGCGGAGCCGAACACCGACACCCCCGGCCGGTCGATGCTGTCCACCGCCTCGAACCCGGTCCGGAACTCCTCCGCGATCTGGAAGACGTTGCGCGGGAGGTTGCCGTCGTGCGCCTCGAGGATCCGCCGGTCTTCCATAAACGCCTAGAAGTCGCGCTCGACGAAGCTCGCGTCCATCCCGAGCACGAGCAGTGCCGCCAGGGTGAAGTAGCCGACGGTGGCAGCCGTCCGCTGCCAGCGCGTGACCTCGTAGTAGGCGCGCGACTCGGGGTTGGCCCGCTCCTGCCACCGGCGGTAGAGCTCGAAGCCGACGATGATGACGATCAGGATCAGCAGCGGGTTCGGCGCGATGAACAGCAGCGCGACGAGCCCGAGGAAGCCGAGCACCCACACTCCAGGGTGGATAGCCGCGGCGATCCGGCCGCCGTCGAGCGGCACGACGGGGATCAGGTTGAAGAGGTTGACGAGGAACCCGGTGAAGGCGAGCGCGAGCAGGAACTCGGAGTCCTGCTGCTCCCCGACGAGCCAGACGACGGCGCAGCCGAGGCTGCCGACGACCGGCCCGGCGAAGGCGACGAGCGCCTCGCGCCAGGCGTTCAGCGGGTTCTCCCGGAGGAGGATCGCCGCGCCCAGGAATGGGATGAACATCGGCGCGCTCACGTTGAGCCCCTGGCGTCGAGCCTCGATGTAGTGGCCGAGCTCGTGGACGAACAACAGCAGCACGAACCCGACCGCGAACTTCCAGCCCCAGAACAGCGCGTACGCCCCGACGGACACGAGCATCGACGCGGACGTCGTGAAGATCTTGAGCTTGAAGATCGCGACGAAGATGAACTTCGCCTTCCAGACAAGCAGAGCCAGCGCGATGATCGGCGTCGCGAGCTTGCGGAGGATCCGGAAGCGAGGCTCGTGCCTGACCGGGCCGCTGTCGTAAGGCTCGTAAGGCCGGAGCTCCGCCTCCTGTTCGGGCGTGAGCTGACTCACGCTCGCATGGTAGCCGCGTCCCTCTGTGTCGAGCCTGCTCCAAAAGCGTGAAATATGCGAGTCAGGGCCTCCTGTTCACGCGGTACCGCGGCTAGACCGGAGCCATTCACGGTTCACGAGCGAGGAGGCAGGAATGGGACGCCGGTTGGTCGCCGCGATCGCGGTCGCGGCCGCTGGGCTCACGACGCTTGCCGCCGGTCTGGGCGCCACGGCGGCGAGCACCGGCCCGGAGGCGAAGCCGAAGAAACCGAAGGTGAAGGTGATCCGGGGGCCGCGCGGACCGCGTGGGCCACGAGGGTTCGCGGGGCCTCCCGGCCTCTCGGGGCCGCAGGGACCACCGGGTCCGGCCGGCGCACAGGGCGTGGCCGGTCCGCCAGGCCCCGCCGGCTCGCCGGGGCCACCCGGCCCGTCGGCGATCCGGATCGGCTTCGACGTCCCGGCCGGCACCGCGGAAACGGAGCTCGTCGCCGCGGGAGGGCTGGTCCTCAAAGGCGCATGTAGCGCCGGCGGCGACCTCTCGCTCGAGGCCAGCTCGACGGCGAACAACGCGAGGGCGCGGGCGCTGGTCGTCGCCGCCGGGACGCCCACGGACTCGGTGGCCTACGACGAGGACGACGACCTCGACACGATCGACGGCTTCGACTTCGTCGGCGCCGCGGACGACGACGCGATCGCGACCCTCGTCTACCGCTCCGCGACGGGCGGAGTCGTGACGGCGAACCTGATGCTCGAGCAGTACTCGGTCGGCGGCGCCGCGCGCTGCCTGGTCGCGGGCTCGGCGGTGGTCGCCGGCTAGCCGCTAGGCAGTGGGGAGGTCGACGCGTCGGCCGTCGGCCTCCACCTCCGGCGCGGAGAAGATGCAGTCGACGTGGATCGCGGCCTCGTTGTCGCCGCCGTAGGCGCCCGTGTTTCGGCCGATGGCGACGTGCGCGGTGTTCGCTGCCTTCTCGTCGAGCATCACGTGGCCGCGCGGCTTCACCGCCGGGTTCAGGCCGATGCCGAGCTCGGCGATGACGTCGGCGCCGTCACCGGCGTCCGAGACCAGCTCGCGGAGCATCTGCGCAGCGCGGCCGCCGGAGATCTCGACGACACGCCCGGCTTCGAACCGCAGCGTGACGGGCTCGTCGACCAGTCCGTCGACCGTGTACGGGACGGTGAGGTCGGCGACGAGCACGCCGTCGGCGCCGTGCCTCAGCGGCGCGACGAAGACTTCGCCGCCCGGGTAGTTCGCGAACCCGCGGTCCTCGAGGGCGAGCGCGTCCGTCAGCCAGCTGCGTCCCTCGATGTCCAGCGTCAGGTCGGTGCCTGCGCGCCCGCGAATGCGAATCCGCTTCGATCCCTCGAGCTCGGCCAGCAAGCGCCGCGCCGGCTCCTCGAGGTCGGCAGCGGGCTGAGAGAGCTCGCCTTCGAGCAGCTCGGGCGTGACGAAACCCATGTAGATCGCGCGCCCGCCGTGGCCTCGCAGCGTTTCACCGACGGAGAAGCGGGCTGGCGCCTCCGCGGGATGCGGAGCCTCCGCGAGGAAGAACGAGAGCGTCGCCCGCTCGGCCGCGTCGAGGATCGGCTGCGGCGCGCGCGTCATCGGGCGATCCCCCGCCCAGAGCTCGAACGTCGGCCGCCCGCCGGCCTCCTTGACGGCGGTCGCGAGCTGGGAGCCCTGCTCGACGAGCGGCTCGTCGACGAAGACGAGCACCTCCTCGCCGGCTCGCAGCCCGGAGGCGTCGATCAGGTTCCGGCACCAGCCCGGCATGTCGTATTCGCGTTCCGCCCGCACCGGCGCATCCTCGCAACTAGGACCTCCGACCGCCGCAATAGGCTCGGCGGGCCGATGGGACGGAAGAAACCACCGCAGCCCTCCGTCCTGGATTGAAGTCATCTAGCTGCGGAGGAGAGGTGGGTTTCTTGAAAAAGGTACTCGTACGCGTGGCGCGTCAGTCGCCCGCGATGATCGTCGCGATGCTTGCGCTGTTCGTCGCGCTGACCGGAACGGCAGTCGCGACGACGTCGGCGCTCATCGGAAGCGCCCAGATCAGAAACAACTCGATCACCGGTCTCGACGTGAAGAACAGGTCGCTGAGGCCGATCGACTTCCGAGGCTCGGTCCGTGGCCCGCGCGGCCTACGTGGTCTGCCCGGCGCTACCGGAGCGACCGGCGCGGCGGCGCAGCCGGCGCGCAAGGGCGACAAGGTGCTCGGCGACGGCGCCGACTGCGGCGCGGTGATCGCAGGAGCGACCGAACCTCGCACATTCGGCGCATTCCGCGCAGCGAAGCCACTGCGACGGTCCCGGCGGCACGATATCATTACGGGCAGCGGTCGGGTCACTGTCAACGCCGTCAACATCGCGGCATCCGAGCAACGGCATCCTCATCATCGGTGGGACATGCCGTTCGTGAACAACGACGGCGGCATGCGACCGCCTACGGCCAGGACGCTCACTGAGCTGCCGATCGGCCGAATCGCTGACGACGGCAGGCTCGTCGGGACCTCGCGATCGTCTACGCGACGACGGCGAGACTCTGGCTGCGGTCGCGATGAGCTTCGAGCTGTCGGTACACGGCTTGCGTCGCGGCGACCGCGAGGCCTGCGCACTCCGTCGACGCAGTCGCGTCGGCCACATTGCACCCGATCGGTCGACGCTCTGTCCGGCGCGTCTCCGCAGACTCGGGTCGGCTTACGCCAACCGAAGGGGGGATCAGTCTTGCGAAACGTGCTCGGGCGCATGTCGCCGGCGATGGCGGTGGCGATGCTCGCGCTCTTCGTCGCGCTCAGCGGGACGGCTGTCGCGACCACCTCGGCCCTGATCACAGGCAGGCAGATCAAGAACGGCTCCATCACCGGTCTCGACGTCAAGAACAAGTCGCTGACACCGCGCGATTTCCGCGGTTCGGTGCGCGGCCCCACAGGCCTCCGCGGTGCCACCGGCGCGGCTGGCGCACACGGCGCCAAGGGAGACAAGGGCGACACGGGCGGAGCGCCAGGCACAGCGATCGCCTATGCCCTCGATCAACGACGACGGAGCGGTCGAGGGCCAACGCTCCGTCAAGAACATCGCCGCTGCGATGGTCACGCACCCGGCCATCCGGCGTCTATTGCTTCCGTCGGCCTCCCGGCGTGCGCGAAAATCGCACTGGCGGTGCCAACCGTGGCAATCAGAACGACACGTCGCCTCGGTCGAGACGAACAACGCTGGTGAACCTGGACGATTGCGATCCGAGCGCCGACCGCTTCCGGGTGCGGACCTTCGTGCGGAACGGCCGCAGCCCTCGAGGTTCACGACTTCGTTATCTGGTCCGAGCACTAACGGACGATGGTCCGTTCTACGTCGCGGCCAACTAGCTGAGCCGGCCCGCCCGCTCGCTGCATCGCGGGCCGCGGCCGATCTGCTCCTCGTCCCCTGTGGCAGGATCGCGACCGTGGACAGGAGTCGAATCGCAGCGTTTCCGGCCCTTGGCTGATCTCCCCGAAGCGGAGCTCGACGAGCTTGCGGCCGCGATGAGCGAGGTCGAGGTCGAGGCGGGTGCCAACGTCGTCACACAGGACGACTACGGAACCGCCATCTACTTCATCGAGCAGGGAGAGGCCGACGTCCTGGCCGATGGGGACGAGACGACGGAAACTCTCGGCCCCGGCGACACGTTCGGCGAGATCGCACTCCTCCTGACGGGAGAGCGGTCGGCCACGGTCGTGGCGCGCACGCCGATGAAGCTCCTCTCGCTCTCCGGTCAGGACTTCCAGCGCATCCGAGCGGATGTGCCTGAGCTCGAGCGCTCGCTCCGCCGCCTCGGCGCCCAGCGCGCCGGTCGGTAGACACCCGAAGCAATCACGAGCCGCGGCCGATCCACTCCTCGCCGCCCTCGTAGAGCTCCTTCTTCCAGAGCGGGACGCGTCCCTTGAGCTCGTCGATGATCTCGCGGCAGGCCGTGAGCGCCGGATGCCGGTGCGCGGCCGATACCGCGATCGCGACCGAGACCTCGCCGACCTCGCAGCGGCCGGTCCGATGCGCAATCGCGACCGCGCAGAGGTCATGGCGCTCCTTCGCGGCCTCGGCGATCTCGGCCATGACCTTCTCGGCCATGCCGGCATAGGCCTCGTACTCGAGCGCGATCACCTGGCGGCCGCGCGACTGGCGGCGCACGGTTCCCTGGAACGTCGCGATCGCGCCGGCGCTCTCGTCCTCGACCTCCGCGACCACGGCGGCCAGGTCGAGCGGCACGTCCACCAAGCGGAACCCGCCGCCGGAAACGGGCGGGATGATCGCGACCTCGTCGCCCTCCGCAAGCGCCGTCGACCGGTCGGCGTACTCCTGGTTGACCGCGTAGAGGAGCCCGGCCGGTTCCTCGCCCAGCCCGAGCTGAGACCAGACCTCGTCGATCGAGGCCGCCTCGAGCTCGCGTTCGCCCCACCCGGCCCGCTCGCGCAGCCCCGCGAAGAGCCTGACCGTGACCCGCATGTGGCCTAGCTATACACGCGCACGACCGAGCCGTAGCCCCAGCGCTCGCGCAGCCCGCTCGCCAACCAGAGCGGGATGCGCACGCAGCCGTGGCTCGCCGGCCACGCCGGCACCGACGGATAGCCGTGGATCGCGAAGCCGCGCAGGAAGTACATGGGGTGGTACAGCACCCAGTCCCAGCCGAAGACCTCGCGGTAGACGCGCCAGGTGCCGACCGGCGTGTTGCCCGTCGCGCCCGTCGAGACGTGAATCACGCGCTCGACCTCGCCGTCGCGCACCTCGTAGAGCGTCTGACGCGACTTGCTCACCTCGAGGTAGTCGCCGCGCCGCACCCGGGGCCGCGGGCGTGAGGCGCGCTCGAGCGCCCGCCAGACCCTGCGGTCCACCGAGCCGGTCCGAGGGAGCCCGTGCACCTTCTGGAAGGCCATGACCGCCTCGAA
Source organism: uncultured Actinomycetes bacterium (assembly GCA_963733215.1). Classification (GTDB taxonomy): domain Bacteria; phylum Actinomycetota; class Thermoleophilia; order Gaiellales; family Gaiellaceae; genus JACDAN01. Next base: position 15,435 of record CAVTCN010000020.1, on the reverse strand, counting down.
CGTTCCGTAGCCGTACCCGGAATCCACTGACCGCAGTGCGTAACCGAGCTCCGCCAGGCGACGTTTCAGCGCGAGCACGCCCGGGCCGTGCGAGCCGAGCCGGAGAGCAGGCCGGCGCACGCGGAGCGCGAACCGGCGCAGGACGCTGACGTAACCGGGCGCCGGGCGCACCGAGACCCGGACCGCATGCCGGCCGGCTCGGAGCTGCCCGAGCCGCGCACGGAAGCGGCCCGCCGAGCCGACGCGCAGACGCCGTGTCCTGCCCTGCACCCGGAGGAGAACAGAGCCGGCCCTCGCCGGCCGCACCCGCCCGGTCACGATCGACCCTCTGAGCCGAGCGCGGAGGAGGGGCCGGATGCGCGTCGCGACCTCGCCGGACTGGCCGCCGAGCGTCCGGGCCTGATGGACGCCGGGCTTCCGGGCCCGCCGCTCGAAGACGAACGCGCCGTCTGTCCCGGCGCGGGTCTGCGCGACCACCGTCCAACCGGCCCGCGAGCGCTGTACGAGGAAGACCTCCGAGAGCGGAACCGTCGCTCCGGAAAAGCGCACGAGCCCGTCGTACCCGACCACCGAAGGCTGTGCGGACAGCGTCACCACATCGGCCCCCCACGCGGGCGCCGCGTAAGCCAGTGCCGCGAGGGCTGCGAGCAAGCCGACGCGTCGCATGAAGGCTCAATGCGCGACCCGACGTACGATTCCTCTATGGCAACCGCCGAGGAAGGGCGCGAGACCGACTCCGGGATCGAGATCAAGCCCGTCTACACCGAGGACGACGTCGAGGGTCTCGAGCTCGAGCTTCCCGGCGAGTACCCCTTCACCCGCGGGCCCTACAAGGACATGTACCGCGGCCGTCCGTGGACGATCCGGCAGTACGCCGGGTTCGCGTCCGCCGAGGAGACGAACCAGCGCTTCCGGTACCTGCTCGAGCGTGGCCAGACCGGGCTCTCGGTCGCCTTCGACCTCCCGACGCAGCTCGGGTACGACTCCGACGACCCGCGCGCCGTGGGCGAGGTGGGGCGGACCGGTGTCGCGATCGACTCGATCGCCGACATGGAGCTGCTCTTCGACGGCATCCCGCTGAACGAGGTCTCGACCTCGATGACGATCAACGCGCCGGCGGCGCTGCTGCTCCTGCTCTACGAGCTCGTCGCGGAGGAGCAGGGCGTGTCGGGAGGAGACCTGCGCGGCACCGTCCAGAACGACGTCCTCAAGGAGTACTGCGCGCGCGGCAACTACATCTACCCGCCGCGGCCGACCATGCGGATCACGACCGACCTCTTCGCGTACTGCCACGAGCGGCTGCCGCGCTTCAACACGATCTCGATCTCGGGCTACCACATCCGGGAGGCCGGCTCGACGGCGGTGCAGGAGCTGGCGTTCACGCTGGCGAACGGGATCGCCTACGCGCAGGCCGCGGTCGACGCGGGGCTCTCGCCCGACGAGTTCGGCGAGCGGCTCTCGTTCTTCTTCAACGCGCACAACCACTTCTTCCAGGAGATCGCGAAGTTCCGCGCGGCCCGGCGGCTGTGGGCGCGGATCATGAAGGAGCGCTTCGGCGCGACGAACACGAAGGCGATGGCGCTCCGGTTCCACGCGCAGACCGGCGGCTCGACGCTGACGGCCCAGCAGCCGGAGAACAACATCGTTCGGGTCGCCGTTCAGGCGCTCTCGGCGGTGGCCGGCGGCGCGCAGTCGATCCACACGAATGCGTTCGACGAGGCGCTGGCCCTGCCGACGGAGCGGTCGGCGAAGATCGCGCTCAGGACGCAGCAGGTCCTCGCCCACGAGGCGGGCGGCACGGACACGGCCGACCCGTTCGGCGGCTCGTACTTCATCGAGGCGCTGACGACGGAGCTTCAGGAGGCGGCGTGGGAGTTGATCGAGCGGGTCGACGAGGTCGGCGGCGCTGTCGCTGCGATCGAGCAGGGCTTCGTCCAGCGGGAGATCGAGGACGCCGCGTTCCGGTACCAGCGCGAGGTCGAGCAGGGCGAGCGCGTGATCGTTGGCGTCAACCGCTACCAGGAGCACGAGCAGGAGCCGATCGAGCTCCACCGGCTCGATCCGGAGGCCGAGCGGCGGCAGCTCGAGCGGACGGAGCGCGTCCGAGCCGAGCGTGACGCCGAGGCAGCCGCCCGGGCGCTGGAGGAGATCCGGCGCGTCGCGCGCTCGGACGAGAACCTGCTGTTTCCGATGCGGGAGGCGCTGCGGCTGCGGTGCACGGTGGGCGAGATCTGCGAGGTCCTGCGCGAGGAGTACGGGACGTACGACGCCCAGCGGGCGTAGTGCGGATCCTTCTCGTCTCGCAGATGTACCCGGGGCCCGAAGACCCCGACCTCGGCGTGTTCGTCCAGGCGCTCGAGGAGGAGCTGGCACGCCGCGGGCACGAGCTGGAGCGCGCGGTCCTCGACAGCCGAAGCGGCGGGAAGCGGCGCTACCTACGCCTGGGCCGTGACGCGGTGAGCGCGGCCCGCAGCTTCCGGCCTGACGTCGTCTACGCGCACTTCCTCGTCCCGACCGGGCTGCTGGCCGCGCTGGCGTCGCGCGCGCCACTGGTCGTGACCGCTCACGGGCGGGACGTCCGGAACGTCGGCGCCTTCCCCGGGATTCGCGCCGTCACGCGCTACGTCGTCCGGCGCGCCGCAGCAGTGGTCGCAGTCTCCGACTACCTTCGCCACGAGCTCGAGACGAAGGTGCCGGAAGCCCGCGGCAAGGTGGAGGTCGTCGACTGCGGCGTCGACCTCGAGCGGTTCCGCGTCGAGGCTGCACCCGAAGGCCCGACCGCGTACCTCTGCGTCGGGTCGCTGATCGAGCGCAAGAACGTGGTGCGCCTGGCAGACGCGTTCGAGCAGCTCGGCTCGGGCACGCTGACGTTCGTCGGCGACGGACCGCTACGCGGCGACGTCGAGGCCCGCCCGGGCGTGACCGTCACCGGGCGCATCGCTCACGACGAGATCCCGAGTCGGGTCGCGCAGGCACACGTCGTCTGTCAGCCGAGCCTGATCGAGCCGTTCGGCCTAGCGCTCCTGGAAGGCATGGCGTCCGGCCGGTCGGTCGTCGCGACCCGGGTCGGCGCTCCGCCGGAGTTCGTCCCGCCGGCGGCCGGCGCGCTCGTCGACCCGACCGACGTTGAGGACATCGCCCGGGGGATGCGTTCCGCCGCCGACCTCCCGCGGCCGAATGCTGCCGCGAGGGCCGCCGCGGAGGAGCACGACCTCAGGCGGCAGGTGGATCGGGTGGAGGAGATTCTCCTGCGAGCCGTTCGAGATCGGCGAGGCGGCGCTCAACGAGCGGCCTGACCGTCTCCTCGAGGCCCGCTTCACGCGCGAGCTCGAGGGCCTGCTCGTAGCTCCCGCGCACCTTTTCGGCGGCGACCCCCTGCTTCAGCCGGTTGTCGCCGGTGACGAGGAGTTTTTGGATTTGCTCACGAACGTCCTCAGACTTCACAAATCGCACCCTAACTGCGAAAATTCGTACCCTTCCTAATGGAAACTGCCGCCGCCCTGCCGAGCGAGATCGGCGTCCTCGTCGCTGACGACGAGCCGCTCTTCGTCGAGATGATCCAGGCGATGCTGTCCGCCGAGGACGGGATCGACGTGGTGGCGACCGCAGGCAACGGCCGCGCTGCCGTCAACCTGGCCGGCGAGCTCCATCCGGACGTGATCCTCATGGACGTGAGCATGCCGATCATGGACGGGATCGACGCCACGGCCCGGATCCGGGAGCGGGATCCCAACGCCTGCGTCCTGATCCTGACCGGTGGGACGACGCCCGGCGACGTCGATCGCGCCCGCAAGGCGGGCGCCGCGGCATACATCACGAAGGACCGGATCTCCACCGATCTGATCACCGAGATCCGCAGCCTGGGATCCAAGTAAACCGCTGGTATCCTCGTCTCCCGTGCTGCTCTTTCAGTTCTCGCAGGCCGGGCTGGTCTTCGTCCACTTCATCATCTCGATCGCGCTGATCGTCCTCGTGCTGCTCCACTCGGGGCGCGAGGCCGGCCTCGGCGGAATGGGCTTCGTGCCTACCTCGCAGGGGGGAACGCACATCGTCGAGCGGAACCTGACCAGGGTCACCATCGTCGTCGCCCTGATGTTCGGGCTGAACACGATCCTGCTCTTCCGCGTCCTCGAATAGCGCCGCGCCGCGGCTACACTGACCCCCGCGCGCTGGTGGCGGAATTGGTAGACGCGCAAGGTTGAGGGCCTTGTGGGCTTTGCGGCCCGTGGAGGTTCAAGTCCTCTCCAGCGCATAGAGCCCGGTCGAGTGCCGGGCTTTCTCGTCTCAGGGACCGCGGCCGAGGTCGAGAAGCTCGGTCAACGACGCTCTGAGCTCGGCCGCCCGCTCTTCGCCGATCTGGTCGCGGACCAGACGATCGAGCTCGTCGAGGATGACGGTGGCCGTCGGCTCGAAGCCCCGGCTCCGAGCCGTGAGGAAGATCAGAGACGCTCGCCCGTCGGCCGGATCCGTGCGCCGCTCGACGAGCTCCTCTCCCTCGAGCCGGCGCACGAGCTCGGTCATCGTCTGCTTGCTCAGGCGTGCTCGCCGGGCGAGCTCGCCCATCCGGAGACCGTCCTCTTCGAAGAGCGGCACCAGCACCGAGCCGTACGAGGGGCGGATGTCGGAATGGCCGGCGGCTACGAAGCGCTCGGCGAGGAGCTCGTTCCACCGGTGCGTCGCCTTGGCGAGCAGAAACCCGACGTCGTCGATCACGCGAACCGATCACGGATGTTGTCGAACTCCCGGAGCAGTGCCTCGTACTGGGACTCGAAGAGCTCGTTGGGCATTTCGGGGCCCTGGAACATCGTGAAGCTGTAGGCGACCTTGCCACCGGGGAGCCCGACGACGCGGGTCGGAAAGACGGCGAGCTCCTCCTCGGTCGGGCCCGCGTACATGTCGATCACGCCCGTGTCCGGGTCGGCCTCGATCGAGAAGTAGAACTCGCCGAGGCCGTTGACCACCTTGGCCTTCCCGTCCTCGAACTTCAGTTCCCGTGCGAACTCCGTCGCCCAGTCGGGGAGATTCTCGACGTCCGCCAGGTAGCGAAACACCTGCTCCCTCGGCGCATCGAGAACGGCAGTGACGGTCCGTGCTTCCATGTCGACCTCCAACTAGTCTGGTTACGGACTAGTTAGTACGGTACCAGACTTCTTCTTGACGCCGTCCGAAGCCCTGGCTACCGTGATCGAACACATGTTCGCGACAGGAGGCATCCAGTGACCGAGCGGCAGCGCGCGATCCTCGAGTACCTGCACGAGTACGTCGACGACCACGGCTATCCGCCCACCGTCCGAGAGATCGGCGAGGCCGTCGGCCTGCGGTCGCCCTCGACCGTCCACGCGCACCTGGCGCAGCTCGAGCGCGCGGGTGTGTTGAAGCGCGATCCGACGAAGCCGCGGGCGATCGAGCTCACCGATCGGCGACGGCCCGGGCAGCCGGCAGAGGTAGAGGTGCGGCGCCTTCCTCTCGTCGGTCAGATCGCGGCGGGCGGGCCGCTGCTCGCCGAGGAGAACGTCGAAGAGGAGCTCGGCGTGCCCGAACCACTCTCCGCGGGCGCGGACTTCCTCCTGCGCGTGAAGGGCGACTCGATGATCGACGCCGGGATCCTGGACGGCGACATCGTGGTCGTGCAGCGTCGGGAGGACGCGCGCAACGGCGAGATCGTGGTCGCGCTCGCCGGTGAGGACGAGTCGGCCGACGAGGCGACCGTCAAGCGGTTCTTCCGCGAGGACGGACGAGTCCGGTTGCAGCCGGAGAACAGCGCGCTGGAGCCGATCTATGCGCCCTACGTCCGCGTGCTCGGCCGGGTCGTGGGGGTCTTCCGGAGGATCTGATGGAGCGCGTCCAGTCGTTCAATCGCACGCTCGACCAGGAGCTCGTCGCGCTCATGCGGGGAGTCAGCCTCGAGTGCCCGGTGTGCGGCGAGTTCGTCCTGCGCTCGGCCGGGGCCGTCTGCTGTCCCGAGTGCGGCTTCAGGCTCCGGGACGAGAACGCCGGAAAAGCCGGGCTACAATTGGACGTGCAGGCCGGGTGACCGCGGGCCGGCGCAAGCCGGTCCGAGGAAAGTCCGGACACCGTAGGGCAGGACGCTGGGGAAATCCCAGGCGGCGAAAGCCGATGGAAAGTGGCACAGAAAGGAAACCGCCAGGAGCGAAAAACTCTCCGGAGACGCTCAAGGTAAGGGTGAAAAGGTGGGGTAAGAGCCCACCAGCATCGCGGTGACGCGATGGCTAGCCAAACCCCGTCCGGTGCAAGGCGAAGCAGGCTCCGTCGACGCTGCCCGCAGAGGAGCCGGGTGCGCCGCTCGAGCCGTCAGGAAACTGCCGGCCTAGAGAGATGGTCATCCAAGACAGAATCCGGCTTACAGGCCTGCTACCGAAAGAGCCCCGCAAGGGGCTCTTTCCATTTCTGTAGCCTCGCTCGTCTCAGATGACGGCTCTCCTGTTCTACGGCGACACCGAGCGGTCGCCGGCCATGCGGCACGAGCTCCCGGTCACGATCGGAGACGCGTTCCTGCTCGGGATCGTGGACGGTCGGCTCCACGTCATGGCCAGCGCCCTGGATCGGACACGGATCGAGGGTGCGGCGCCCGACGCAGTCCTCCACGACTACGAGGAGCTCGGCTTTCGCGAGCTCCTCGAGTCCGGCATGAGCCGGCACGAGGTCGAGTTGGAGCTGGCCTCGCGTGCGGCTGCCGCGATGGGGATCCGCGAGGCGACCGCCGACCCGGAAATGCCCGTTGCAGTTGCCGACCGGCTGCGAGCCGACGGCATCGTCCTCGATCTGGACGACGACGCAATCGCTGCCAGGCGCCGAGTGAAGTCCGCGCCGGAGCTGGCCGGCACACGGCGGGCGCAGATCGCCGCCGAGGCAGGGATGAGCGCCGCGGCGGCGCTGCTACGGCGGTCGGACCGCGACGGCGACCGGCTCAAGCTCGACGGGGAGGTCCTGACGTCCGAGGCCGTTCGCGCGGCGGTCCGCGACGTCTGCCAGGCGCATGGTGCGCCGGCGCCACCGGACATCATCGTGTCCTCGCCGTGGAGCGGGTTCGGTCACGATCCGGGCTCCGGCCCGCTGCCCGCCGACCTCCCGATCGTGATCGATCTCTGGCCTCGCGACGAGGAGTCGGGCTGCTGGGCGGACATGACCCGGACGTTCGTCGTCGGCGAGATCAGCGAGCAGGTGCGCGCGATGGAGGCGCTCGTGGTCGAGGCGATCGAGAAGGCGCGGGAGGCGGTGGCGCCGGGGATCACCGGACGTGAGCTGCACGACCTCGTGTGCGATGTGTTCGAGCCGGCCGGGTATCGCACTCAGCGAAACGGCCCGGGTGAGGATCCGAACGAGGGCTTCCAGTTCTCGCTTGGCCACGGCGTCGGACTCGCTGTTCACGAGCCTCCGGGTTTGGGCCGGACGGGCCGCGGCCCGCTGGTCGTCGGAGACGTGATCGCGCTCGAGCCGGGCCTGTGGCTGCGCGAGATCGGCGAGGTCCGGTTCGAGGATCTCCTGCTCGTGACCGAAGACGGAAGCGAGACCCTCACGCAGTACCCGTACGACCTCAGTCCCTAGACATCGGCGGAGGAGCTGGTCAGCTTCTCAGCCGAGGGTGAAGTGCACGCGCACGAGGGTGCCGGTGGGCGTCGTCCGGATCTCGACGACGTCCGCTAACCGCCGAGCGACGGTCAGGCCTCGGCCGCTCGGCTCGAGCGGGCCGGCGATCGTGTAGCCGGCGAACGGATCTCGAATCCCGTCGCCGGTGTCGTCGATGTCGAAGACGAAGCTGTCGTCCGTGGTCCAGGTACGGACGCGGGCCACGTCGGCGGCGTGCAGGAAGACGTTCGCGGCGACCTCCCCGGCCACCAGCTCTGCGTCGTTGTGCCGGTTTTCGGGGAGGCCGGCGGCGTAGGCCTCGACGCTGACGAAGCGGCGCACGGCACCGGCGTGGCCGAAGTAGCGCTCACTCGCATCTTCCGGCGGCCGCGGAAGAGGAACGTCGTCGATTCGCTTCGCGAACTCCAAAGGCTCCAGGTAGCCGGGCGAGGGCTTCCGGGCGGCACCGTGACCGATTGCGGGATGGGTCAGGTGGGCGTCCGCGACGATGTCCTGCGAGAGCCGACTCGCGTCATAGGGGCAGACCATCCAGACTGGGTAGTCCGCGAGCGCCACGTTCAGGAACGACTCGTACCGCTTCCATTCCGCTACGCCGGGCCCGCCGCGGGGCGGCCAGCAGGGCTCACCGAAAACCCGGATGCGGGCGACGCCGCGGTTCTGCTGCCGGTCGATGAACTGGAGGAGGAACGCAAGTCGCTCGACCGCGCGATGCGCCCCATGGCCCTCGGCCCAGTCGACCGCCTTTGCCCGTCGCCCGAGCCGGGCTCGGAGCAGGTCGCCGTTGGTCGGCGTCGGCGCCGCGATGATCGGCTCGCGAAGGTCGATGCCCTCCTCGAGGAAGGGCAGGGCGCCGGCGAGGAACTCCTCGTCCGACGAGTACACGAACGCGTCGTGTACCAGGCCGGGAGACTCCACGGTCGACATCGGAATCCGATGTTAGCCCTGTCGAATCGCTAGCGCCTCGGGATCGACAACCAGATATCAGCCGTCCTGCTCGCAGCCTGAGCCGAGCCGCCGTGCGCCTCGGCGATCGCGGAGGCGAGGGCGAGGCCGAGGCCCGCTCCGCCGCTTGTCCGCGCAGCATCCACACGGCTGAAGCGCTCGAAGGCATGGGGCAGGAAGTCCGGTGGCAGGCCCGGCCCCTCATCGCGGACGTGCAGCTCGACCCGGCCGTCGTGCTCGACTGCATCGAGACGGATTTCGCCCGCGCCGTGGCGCAGCGCGTTGTCCACCAGGTTGCCGAGCGCCTGCTCGAGGCGGAGCCGGTCGGCGTCGAGGACGATCGCATCGGCTTCTGCCTCGATCGCGCGCCCGGACGCGTCTGCCCGCGGCCGGAACGCGTCACGGACGGCGTCGAGCAGCTCATCGGTGCGGACCGGTCCGCGGCGGAGCGGCAGACGCCCGTCGTCGGCCTGCGCGAGTACGAGGAGATCCTCGGCGAGACGGACGAGCCGTTCGGTCTCGGCTGTTGCCGAGCGAACGGCCTCCTCGAGCTCCGCCTGGGTCCGCGGCTTCCGGAGGGCGAGCTCCAGCTCGGCCCGGAGCAGCGCGAGGGGTGTTCGGAGCTCGTGGCTCGCGTCCGCGACGAAGCTCCGCTCGCGCTCGATCGCGCGCTCCAGCCGCGCCAGCATCTCGTTCAGCGTTTCGGCGAGGCGGGAGATCTCGTCCTTCGCCCGCCCTTCGGGGAGCCGGCGCCCCGGCTCCGAGCCCGAGATGGCGGCGGCCTCGGAGCGCATCGCCTCCACCGGCCGTAGCGCGGCGCCGGCAAGCCAGTACCCGAGCAGCGAAGTGAGCAGAAGCGCGATCGGCGCGACGATGAGGAGCTGCGTCAGCAATTCGGAGAGCGCCTCGTCACGGTCCGCGAGCGACGCTCCGACCAGCACGGTGCGTATGCCGAGGTCGGTCTCGACAGTCGTGCCTCTTGTCCGCATCCCGCCCTCGATGCGGTCGCGCGGCACCGCGGAGATCTTTCCAGCGACGATCGTCGTGAACCCCTCCTCGTCGGCGCGACGGCCGGTCTCGCCTGTCCGCGCGAGGGCCACGGCGTCGGCAAGACGTGCGTCGAGTGCCTCCTCGATCCCTTCGTCGAGCGACGACTGGAGACGGACGTAGACGAACGCGCCGGTCGCCGCGAGCACCACCGCCATCGCGAGGGCGAAGGCCAGCGTCAGGCGGACGCGGATCGGCAGGCGGCTCATCCGTCGCGCAGCCGGTAGCCGGACCCGCGGACCGTCTCGAGCGACTTCCGCCCGAACGGCCGGTCGACCTTCTCGCGCAGATAGCGGACGTACACGTCGACGACGTTCGAGCGGTTCTCGTAGGCGTAGTCCCAGCAGTGCTCGAGCAGGTAGAGGCGGGAGAGAACGTGGCCCGGCCGCCGCATGAACGCCTCGAGCATCCGGAACTCCTTCGTCGAGAGCTGGAGCTCGGTCTTGCCTCGCCACGCCTGCTGCGTCGCGGGATCGAGGCGTAGATCTCCGACTTCCAGCACCGTCGGACGCTCGACGGAGGGCCGGCGCGCAAGCGCCCGGAGCCGCGCCAGCAGCTCGGCGAACGAGAACGGCTTCGTCAGGTAGTCGTCGGCGCCCGCATCGAGCCCGGACACCCGATCCTCGACGGAGTCACGCGCGGTGAGCATCAGGACGGGCGACCACATCCCGGCCTTGCGAAGCTCGCGGCAGACGTCGAAGCCGTTACGGCCGGGGAGCAAGACGTCGAGGACGATCGCGTCGTACTCGGTCGCCTGTGCCATCCAGAGCGCGTCGTCTCCCGTCGCGGCGACGTCGGCGCTGTAGCCCTCCTCGGAGAGGCCGCGGCGGATCAGCCCGGCCATCTTGGGCTCGTCCTCCACGACCAGCACCCGCATGGACGAATGGTGGCAGCCAAGAGATGAGAGCGGGATGAGAGGCCGCTCTCATCAGCGTTTCACCTCACCTCGCTACCTTCTCGTGCATGAACAGGAACAGGACATTGCTGGCGATCGGAGTCGCACTCGTTGCGGTCGCAGTCGGCGGAGGCGCGTACGCCTATGCCGGCGGCGGCGACGACGGCGAGGGAACTGCCACCGGGCCGGGCGCCGACCGTGCCAGCCGGGCCGCGGTCGCGCACCTCGGCGGCGGAACCGCCAACGAAGTGGAGCGCGGCGACGAGGAAGGGGCCTGGGAGGTCGAAGTGACGAAGTCGAACGGCGAGACCGTCGACGTCCACCTCGACACGAGCTACAAGGTCCTCTCCGTCGAAGGCGACAGCGAGAACGAGAGCGGCGACACCGACTAGGCGCGCAGGACGACCTCGACCGCCGTCCCGCGCCCCGGCGTCGAGAAGAACCCGAAGACCCCGCCGATCGACGCGGCGCGGGTCTTCATGTTCTTCAGTCCCTGGCCGGCGCCGTCCTCGACCGGCTGGAAGCCGGTCCCGTCGTCGCGGATCCGCACCAGCCGCTTCGTCCCGTCGCGGCCGATCCAGACCTCCGCCTGCGTTGCGCCCGCGTGCTTGCGCACGTTGGCCAGCCCCTCCTGGACGATGCGGAACACCTCGATCTGCTCGTCCGGGGCGAGGACGACGCCAGGATCCACGTCGAGCTCCACGTCCAGCTCCCCGTCCGCGGTCAGCACGTCGAGATAGCGCCGTAGAGCGGTGTCGAACGGGGCGTTCCCGCTCGCCGACGACAGAGCGAGGATCGCGAAGCGCGCCTCCTGCTGAGCGAGCACGGCCGCGGACCTCAGCCGGCCGAGTGTCCCTTCGGGCGCGGAGCCGCGCTCGAGCATTGCGGCATGGGTCGAGATCGTGAACAGGTACTGGGCGAGGCCGTCGTGGATCTCACGCGCGACACGAGCGCGCTCCTCGGCGACGGCGCGGCCGAACTCGGCGAAGCGAATAGCGCGCCAAACGCCGGCCAGGAGCAGGCCGTAGGACAGGAGCCGGAGGAAGTCTCCCTGCGAGACGACGCCACCGATGACGACGGGCGTGAAGATGTAGTGGAGGTCGGCTGAGAGCATCAGCGTCGCGGCGAGGGCGAGCCAACGGTCGAGATCCTCCCCGTAGCGGCGGTAGCGGAGCCCGAAGCCGCAGACGGCCACCAGGCTCAGGAGACCCTGGAGTGCGAGGGCGACAATCATCAGGGCGGGGAGATCCGCACCTGGCTCGAGACTCGGGAGCGCGCTGCCAGGGCTGCGTGCAAGGAGCCAGATCCCGCCGAGCGCAATCGCGACGAACGCCAGTCCGAGGCGGAGAGCCCAGCGGGCCTCCAGGACCCGGCCCCGCACGAACGACGCCGCCGCGATCAGGCCGAGTGCGAGGATCCGCCCCGCGACACCCGCCCAGGCCTCCGGCGTCTGGATCGGCTCGCCGCCGAGCACCGGGAGGACGGCGAAGAAGAGTGCGGTTCCGGCAGCGGCGGCAAAGCCGGCACAGAGCAGGAGGTCGAGGCGGCGACCCTCCACGGAGAACCGGGTGCCGGCGAGGACGGCAACGATCGTCGCGGCGAGGACGATGCCCGTGTCGAGGGCCAGGCGAAGGTTGGGGAGCTCGTAGCTCGTCCGGAGATCCGGATAGGCGAGGAACAGCGCCAGGGCAGCTCCGAGCAGGCCGACGAGCAGGAGCTCGCCGACGAGCCAGGCCTGGTAGGCATCGCGATCGTCGCGCCGCATTTCCCTCTTGTCGGCAGGCGTGCCCCTGCCGATAAGGGCGGGATGGAGCCGCGCATGCTGATCGTGGACGACCACCCACTGACCCGGGACGGGCTCGCCGCCCTGCTCGCGGGTCACGGCTTCGACATCGTCGGTGAGGCTTCCGGTGGCCACGAGGCGATCGAGCGGGCGCGTGAGCTCCAGCCCGACGTCGTCCTGCTCGACCTCTCGATGCCTGATCTCGACGGCCTCAGCGCGCTTCCAATGCTGCGGACTGCGGCGCCGGACTGCGAGGTCGTCGTCCTGACCGCTTCAGGTGACGAAGCGAATCTGCTGGCTGCGATCCGCGGCGGCGCTGCCGGCTACCTGCTGAAGACCGAGCCCCCCGAGCGGCTCGTGGACTTCCTGCACGGCGCGGCCCGCGGTGAGGCGGCTCTCTCCGGCGCGGTGGCCCGGCGGCTGCTCGACCAGGTCCGCAACGGCGGGCCGACCGATGCGGGCGTCCCGGACTCGGTCGCGCAGCGGCTGAGCGCGCGCGAGCTCGAGGTGCTGCTCCTGCTGGACGAGCATCTCGGCACCGACCAGATCGCCAAGCGCCTGTTCATCTCCGAGCACACGGTTCGCTCGCACGTGAAGAGCCTCCTGCGCAAGCTCCAGGTCTCGTCGCGCCGCGAGGCGCTCGAGCTCCTCGCCTCCGCCCGCTCGCAGGCCGCGTAGCCCTCCTCATTCACCCAAGATGGGTGAGTCCGATCGCCCGCCACGGGCGACGACGAGACGCTTTTCTCCGCGGATACTGAGGCCAGTCCTCCTCGCAAGACCGAGGGCGGTGGCTCTTCCTCCTCTGAATGAACCGAACGGCCGGCGAAAGTCGGCCGTTGCGTTTCAGGCTCCGAACCCGTCCAGCGCGGCCCGAACCAGCGCGGGCAGGGTGGCGACGTTGTACCCACCCTCGAGCACGGCAGCCGTTCTCGGCGCGAGGCCGGCCGAGCGGCGCGCCAGCTCGCGGAACCCGGCCTCCGTGACGAGCATCTGCGCGATCGGATCCTCCTCGTGGGCGTCGAAGCCCGCCGAGACCAGCACGAGGTCGGGCTCGAATGCCTGCACGGCAGGCTCCACACGCTCGTCCCAGGCCCGCAAATAGTCCTCGTCCGTGGAGGCGGCCGGCAGCGCCACGTTCACCAGCGTCTCGCCCTGATCCTCCGGCCCACCGGTACCGGGATAGAACGGCCACTGGTGCATCGAGACGAAGAGCACCGTCGGGTCCGCTCGAAAGATGTCCTCGGTGCCGTTTCCGTGGTGGACGTCCCAGTCGATGATCGCGACCCTGCCAATCCCGAGCTCGGCCTGCGCGTACCTGGCCGCGATCGCGACGTTGTCGAAGAAGCAGAAGCCCATCGCCCGATCCGGTGTCGCGTGGTGTCCCGGCGGCCGTACCAGGGCGAACCCGTTGCTGCGGACCGCTTCGATCGTGGCGCCGGCCGCGAGCATCGCCGCCTCGTAGGTCGTGTCCGAAGCGACGGTGTCCGGGTCGACGAAGGTCGGCCGGACGATTCCGCGGACGAGCTCGAGCAGCTCGTTCGTATGGCAGCGGAGGATGTCCTCCTCGGAGGCCGGCTCCGCCTCGCGGAACTCGAACTGCTCCTGCAGGACGCGAAGCCGCTCCTGCCGCTCGGGGTAGTCGCCCGTCGGGTGGAGTCGGGCCATGTCGCGGTGGCTCACGAGCTCCATGGGACCTCCACGACGTCGGGAAGCTCGAGGCTGCCCCAGAGCTCGTATGCGTTCCGGCCGATCCGGGGTGCGGCGTAGAGGCTGAGCACGGTCCCGTGCGTGACGACGACGGACGGCTCCGGCAACCCCGCGACCGCCGCCTCGAAGCGAGCAAGCGCCGCCGCAGCGCTCTCCTCGCCGAAGACGACCTCGCCCGGCCGCTCGAAGAGCTCCCGGATCCCGCGGTCGAGGTCGTCGGGCGCCAGCCAGCCGACGGTCCGGCGTGCCGTCTCGCGCAAGCCGTCCGAGAGCTGCACCTCCAGCCCGAGGGCAGGCGCGACCAGCTCGGCGGTCTCGCGCGCCTTCGGCTCGCTGCTCGCGAGCAGGACGCGCGGCTCGTACCGGGCGAGCCGCTCGGCGAGCGGGCCGCAGCGCCGCCGCCCCTCCTCGCTCAGCCGCCACTCCTCGGACGGCACGGACGGATCGAGCTCCGGCGCGCTATGCCGAACGAGCAGCAATTCGTCCGGCGAGGTTGCCGAGGCCCCAGGAATCGAGGAGGGAGGACGCCTCCGCCCACGCAGGGGACTGATCCTTTAGGGGAGGGAGAGGAGCGGAGGCGTCGAGTGTGGCAATTCGCCTGTAGAGCTCCAACTCCTCCCGGAGGTTGGGAAAGCGGCCGGCATCGAGCGCGGCGTCGAGCGAGCCGTACTGCTTGAGGATCGACGCGGCCGTCTTGGGCCCGACGCCCGGGGCGCCCGGGATCTTGTCGGACGGGTCGCCTCGGAGCGCGATGAAGTCAGGAACCTGAGCGGGCTCGACGCCGTACCGCTCGCGGACCTCCTCGGGCCCGATGCGCGCGAGCTCGGAGACGCCGCGAATCGGTGTGATGATCGTCGTCTGGCCGCTCGCGAGCTGGAAGGAGTCGCGGTCGGAGGTCGCGACGACCGCCGTCCCGCCGCGCTTCTCCTCGAAGCGCACGGCGGCGCCGAGAAAGTCGTCCGCCTCGTATCCGTCCTCCTTCGCGGCCGCGAAGCCGAGCGCGCGAACCAGCTCCGGCAGCATGTCGAGCTGCTCGAGCAGGCTCTTGTCGAACACGCGGCCCGACTGATAGCCCGCGAGCGCCTCATGCCTGTACGTCGGAACCGTGAGCGTGTCCCACCCCACGAAGACGGCGCGAGGCTCCTCCGACTCCCAGAGGCGGACGAGCATGTTCGTGAAGCCGACGACGGCATTGAGGTTGACCGACTTCGGGAGCCCGTGGTAGGCGCGGTGTGCAAGCGAGTCGCCGTCGACGACGAGGAGCGGCCGCCCGCTGGGGTCAGACCCCGTCACGAGGGTGTAACGACCTGTCCACAGAACGGACAGGTCTCCTCGCCTGTCCAAGCGAGATCCGGCCCGTGTCCGTCACAAAGCTGCGCAACATTCGCGCGACCTTCGTGCGGGGGTCTGACCCCAAGTGGGTGAAAGGAGCTCAAAGCGTCTTCTCGAGCTC
>CAVTCN010000019.1:0-38227 GCA_963733215.1 uncultured Actinomycetes bacterium | reverse complement strand
GGATCCACGCCGACAAGACCGTGGACCAGGTGTTCGCCGAGGTGCAGGAGGCTCTGGAGCAGACCGCGGCGAGGTCCGCATGATCATCCGCAAGTCCGCAGCCGAGCTCGACGTCATGCAGCAGGCCGGCGCGATCGTCGCCGAGGCCCATGCGCTCCTCGCGGAGCACGTCCGTCCCGGGGTGACGACAGCCGAGCTCGACCGCCTCGTCGACGAGCTCATCCGCTCGCGCGGCGGAGTTCCGACCTTCCTCGGCTACCCGGGGCCGTACCCCTATCCGGCTTCGATCTGCGCGTCGCTGAACGACGTCGTCGTCCATGGGATCCCGAACGACGAGCCGCTGTCGGAGGGAGATGTGCTCTCCGTTGACGTCGGGGTCACCTACGAGGGCTTCGTCGGCGACTCGGCCTCCACGTACAAGCTGGGCGAGGTCGACGGTGAGGCCGAGCGGCTCCTCGAGATCTGCGAGGCAGCGCTGTGGGCCGGGATCGAGAAGGCACGCTCGGGCGCGCACCTGTCCGACGTCTCGCACGCGATCCAGACCGTCACCGAGGAGGCCGGCTTCTCGGTCGTCCGCTCGCTGGTCGGCCACGGCGTGGGCCGGGACATGCACGAGGACCCGCAGATCCCGAACTTCGGCGACCCTGGCTACGGGCCCGTCCTGGCTTCGGGGATGACGCTTGCGATCGAGCCGATGATCACCGCCGGCGAGCCCGAGGTCGTCGTCCGCGACGATCGCTGGACGATCGCCTCACGGGACGGGTCGCTCGCCGCGCACTTCGAGCACACGGTCGCCGTCACCGACGGAGAGCCGAGAATCCTCACAGCGGCCCCGGTTCGGGTCAGTTAGGGGCGTTTTGCTACTATTTTCCGCTCGGCGCACGCCGCGCTGCGCTGTGTTCGTTGTTCGTCCAAGACCGCGCTCGTAGAGCGCGGTTGCCGTGTGGAGGTATGGCCCAGAAGGAAGAAAAGATCGAGGTGGAAGGCGAGGTCGTGGAGGCCCTGCCGAGCACGATGTTCCGCGTCCAGGTCGACGAGGGGCATCAGGTGCTCGCGAAGATCTCCGGGAAGATGCGCAAGCACTACATCCGCATCCTTCCGGGAGACCGCGTGAAGGTGGAGCTCTCCCCGTACGACCTGTCCCGAGGCCGGATCACCTTCAGGCACAGGTAGGAAGGTAGAGATGAAAGTACGCCCGTCCGTCAAGCCGATGTGTGAGCGGTGCCGCGTGATCAAGCGGCACGGCCGGACCATGGTCATTTGCACCAACCCACGTCACAAGCAGCGGCAGGGGTAGAGGAGGAGCTTTGGCACGAATCGCAGGCGTCAACCTTCCACGCGAGAAGCGACTCGAGGTCGGCCTGACCTACATCTTCGGGGTCGGTCGCTCGACGGCGATCCAGATCTGCACGGCAACCGGGCTCTCGCCCGACGAGAAGGTCCGCGACCTCACTGACCCCGAGATCACGAAGCTGCGCGAGTACATCGACGGAAACCTCCAGGTCGAGGGTGACCTGCGCCGCGAGCGCCAGCAGTCGATCAAGCGACTGTCGGAGATCGGCGCCTACCGCGGCATGCGCCACCGCCGCAGCCTCCCGGTGAACGGCCAGCGCACGAAGACGAACGCCAGAACGCGCAAGGGCCCGAAGAAGACCGTCGGCCGCGGCAAGAAGGCAGCGACCAAGACCTAATGGCGCCTCCTCGCAGACAGGCCGCCCGCGGGCGGACGCGCCGCCGTGTGCGCAAGAACATCGCCATCGGCCAGGCGCACATCAAGACGTCGTTCAACAACACGATCGTCACCCTCACGGACAAGGACGGGAACGTCATCGTGTGGGAGTCGGCCGGCTCGGCCGGGTTCAAGGGCTCCCGGAAGTCGACGCCGTTCGCGGCGCAGGTCACGGCAGACGCCTGCGCGCGGAAGGGGATGGAGCACGGCCTCCAGAAGGTCGAGGTCTTCGTCAAGGGGCCCGGCTCGGGCCGCGAGACCGCGATCCGGTCGCTCCAGGCTGCCGGCCTCGAGATCCTCGGCGTCAAGGACGTCACGCCGCAGGCGCACAACGGCGTCCGCCCCAAGAAGCGGAGGCGCGTCTAGTGGCCCGCACCCTCGGACCCAAGTGCCGCTGGTGCCGCCGCGAGGGCATGAAGCTCTTCCTGAAGGGCGAGCGCTGCCTCACCGAGAAGTGCTCGGTCGAGCGCCGCAGCTACCCGCCGGGCGAGCACGGCCGCGGCCGGATCAAGCAGTCCGAGTACCTGCTCCAGCTGCGCGAGAAGCAGAAGGCGCGCCGCTACTACGGCCTGCTGGAGAAGCAGTTCCGCAACTACTACACCAAGGCCGCGAAGGGCTCGGGGATCACCGGCGAGACCCTGCTGCGGATGCTCGAGACGCGGCTCGACAACGTCGTTTACCGCCTTGGATTCGCGGCGTCGCGCGCGCAGGCCCGCCAGCTCGTCCGTCACGGCCACTTCCACGTCAACGGCCGGCGGGTGAACATCCCGAGCTTCCAGGTCAAGCCCGACAACGTCGTCACCATGGCGCCGGGGAGCTCCGCCGAGCAGGTCATCCGCGACGCCACCGATCTGACCGCGTCGGTCGCGCCGTGGCTCCAGGCCGATCACGAGGGCATCACCGGCAAGGTGCTCAAGTGGCCGGAGCGGAGCGAGATCGACACGCCCGTCCAGGAACAGCTCATCGTCGAGCTCTATTCGAAGTAACGAACGGAAACGCTACGCGTCCTAGGTTGATCCAGCACCAATAGAAAGGTTTTTATGGCTACACGAACGTCTCTGATGGATTTCCAGATTCCGCGAATCGTCCACGAGGAAGTCGACGAGCGCCGCGGTGTCTTCGTGATCGAGCCGCTCGACCGCGGCTTCGGCCACACCTTCGGCAACTCGCTGCGCCGCGTGCTGCTCTCGTCGCTCGAGGGCGCTGCGGTCACCTCGGTCAAGATCGAGGGCGTCGCGCACGAGTTCACGACGCTGCCCGGCGTCCGTGAGGATGTCGTCGACATCATCTCGGCCCTGAAGAACCTCGTCGCGCGGCTCCACGGCGAGTCGCCCGAGATCGAGGTTCGGCTCAACAAGCGCGGCTCGGGCGCGGTCACCGCCGGCGACATCGAGGCGCCCGCCGACCTCGAGATCCTCAATCCGGACCTCGAGATCGCCCACCTGTCCGACAAGGGGCGGCTCGAGTTGACGATGACCATCGGCCGCGGCCGCGGGTACGTCCCGGCCGAGCTGAACCGCGGGCCCGAGCACACGATCGGCGTCATCCCGATCGACTCGCTGTTCTCGCCGGTGCGACGCGTCTCGTACGACGTCGAGGCTGCGCGCGTCGGTCAGCGCACCGACTACGACAAGCTGACGCTGGATGTCACCACGGACGGCTCGGTCGACCCCCGCGAGGCGATCGGCGAGGCTGCCGACATCCTGATCCGCCAGCTCGCGATCTTCACGGACATCGAGAAGATCGAGGGCTTCGGCGAGGCTGCCGCGACGCAGGCCGCCGCTGCCGAGGCGCCGCTCGCGCACGGGATGGAGAACTTCCCGATCGAGGAGCTCGAGCTCGGTGTCCGCTCGTACAACTGCCTGAAGCGGGTCGGGATCGAGACGATCGGCGACCTCGTCACGAAATCAGAGGGCGAGCTCGCCGCCATCCCCAACTTCGGCAAGAAGTCGATCGAAGAGGTCAAGGAGACGCTCGCCACGCACGGTCTCAACCTGCGCGGCGACGACTCCCTGTAGGACTGCCGCGGTGCGCCACCATCGCTCCGGAAAGAAGCTCGGCCGCGACTCGGCGCACCGTAAGGCGCTGTACTCGAACCTGACCGGCTCGCTGATCGAGCACGGCCGGATCAAGACGACGGTCGCGAAGGCGAAGGCCGTCAGGCCGATCGCCGAGAAGATGATCACTCTGGGCCGGCGCGGCGATCTCGCCGCCCGCCGGCAGGCGCTCGCGTACCTCCGCTCGAACGAGGTCGTGCACATCCTCTTCGCCGAGGTCGCGCCGCGGTTCACGGATCGGCCGGGCGGCTACACGCGAATCGTCAAGGTCGGCCCGCGTGCCGGCGACGCGGCCGAGATGGCATACCTCGAGTTCGTGGACTACGTGCCGCCGGCTCCGGTGGCGCGCCCCGTGCGCGAGCCCGAAGAGCAGGCCGTGGCGCCGACCGCGTAGGGCACGAAACTCAAGCTCACACTCGAGTACGACGGCACCGGCTTTCGCGGCTGGGCGGGGCAGCCGCGGCTGCGGACAGTCGAGGGTGAGGTTCGCCGGGCGCTCGACAGGGTGTTTCCCGCCTGGTCGGAGCTTGTGGTGGCCGGACGCACCGATACGGGCGTGCACGCGCTCGCGAACGTCGCTTCCGTCGAGGTGGACGGCGGCCCGCCGCCCGGCCGGGCGGCCGAGGCGCTGAACGCAGAGCTTCCGTCCGATGTCGCGGTCTCGTCCGCGGAGGGGGTGCCGTCCGAGTTTCACGCGCGCCGCTCGGCCGCCTCGCGCGCCTATCGCTACCGCGTCTACAGGCGACGCGAGCCCTCGCCGTTCGAGGTGCGGCGCAGCTGGTGGTACCCACGGCCGCTCGACGAGGAGGCACTTGCCGAGTCGGCTGATCTGCTGGTGGGGGAGCACGACTTCCGCTCGTTCACCCCGGCCCAGACGCACCACAAGGTCTTCACCCGGGTCGTGAAGAACGCGGCCTGGCACCGGCGCGGTGACGCGCTCGAGCTCGAGATCGAGGCGGACAGCTTCCTCCGTCACATGATCCGCACGCTGGTCGGGACCATGATCGAACGACGGCCGGCGGAGCTCGAGCGGCTCCTGACCGGGGGCCACGGCCGCGAAGACGCCGGCAGTACAGCACCACCGTGGGGGCTGTACCTAGACCGCGTCCAGTACTGACACACCTTCGTCACGATCTCCATGTCCCCGCGAGCCGGGTCCGAGGGACAGTCCCTCGCGCCCCGGCACCTGAAAAAGAGTCCCAGCGGTCTGCAGCCAACCGCCGGGACTCCGCAGGCGGGGGGAGAGGCGTTCCGCCTGCTGCGCGTCATTCAACGCGATTGCCGCGACTCCCGCCGCCGATACGATCGGCGCCATGGCGACCCGCACCCGTGCCGACGCCGCCGAGCGTGTCCTGGAGCTGCGCAAGCAGCTCGAGCGGCACCTCTACCGCTACCACGTGCTCGACGACCCCGAGATCACCGACGCCGAGTACGACCGGCTGTACGACGAGCTCAAGGAGCTCGAGACCGAGCACCCGGAGCTCGACGATCCGAGCTCTCCGACCCACCGAGTCGGTGCCCCGGCTTCGGAGAAGTTCCAGAAGGTCCAGCACCTCTCGCCGATGGGCTCGCTGGAGAAGGTGACGACGGACGAGCAGCTGCAGAAGTGGGCGCAGGACGTCTGCAAGCGCCTGGACGCGGCGCCCGAGGACATCGCCTGGCTGATCGAGCCGAAGATCGACGGGCTTGCCGTCAACCTGACCTACGAGAACGGGGTCCTCGTGCGCGGCGCCACACGCGGAGACGGTGTCCAGGGTGAGGACGTGACCGTCAACCTCCGCACGATCCCGGCGATTCCGCTCCGCATGCTCGGCGACGATCCGCCGCCGGTGATCGAGGTGCGAGGAGAGGTCTACCTTCCTCTCTCCGGCTTCCGGCAGCTGAACGAGCAGCTCGCAGGCACGAACCAGAAACTGGCGCCCAACCCGCGCAATGCGGCAGCCGGGTCGCTCCGGCAGAAGAACTCGGCGATCACGGCCTCGCGACCGCTCTCGCTCTGGGTCTACGGCTTGGGTGTCCGCGAAGGCGTGGAGGCCGGAACGCATTCGGAGACGCTTCAGTGGCTGCGCGAGCGCGGCTTCCGGACGAATCCGCACGCAGAGCGCCTCGAGACGATCGAAGAGGTCGCCCGCAGGTGCAGCGAGTGGGAGACGGCGCGAATCGATCTCGACTACGAGATCGACGGGATCGTGATCAAGGTCGATTCCCTCGAGCAGCAGGCGGAGCTCGGCGCCCTGCACTCCAAGCCGCGTTGGGCGCGCGCCTTCAAGTGGGCGCCGATGACGGCGACGACGCGCCTGAACAAGATCCTGATCCGGGTCGGGCGGACGGGCGCGCTGAATCCCTGGGCGATGCTCGAGCCGGTCGAGGTCGGCGGCGTCACCATCTCGCGCGCCACCCTCCACAACGAGGAGGACATCAACCGGAAGGACATCCGCGAAGGCGACGACGTGATCGTCCAGCGGGCAGGCGACGTGATCCCGCAGATCGTCGGCCCGGCAGGCACCCACCGCAAAGGCACACGCCGGTTCAAGATGCCGACGAACTGCCCGCTGTGCGGCGTCGAGATCGTCAGGCCCGAGGGCGAGGTGATGCACCGCTGTCCGAACCGGGCCTGCCCGTCAAGGGGCCTCGAGACGCTGAACAACTGGGTCATGTCGGCGGCGGACATCGAGGGCGTCGGCGAGCAGCTCGTGCGACGTCTCTGGGACCTCGGGCTCGTCCGCTCGCTCCCGGATCTCTACAGGCTGACGAAGGAGCAGCTCCTCGAGCTGGACGGTTTCCAGGAGAAGAGCGCGACGAACGTCGTCTCCTCGATCGAGACGTCGAAGCAGATCCCGTTTAGACGAGTCCTGTACGGGCTCAACATCCCCGATGTGGGCTGGGTGACGGCCCAGACCCTCGCGCGCCACTTCGGCTCGGTCGACCGGCTCGCGGCCGCCGCGCAGGAGGACATCACGGAGGTCGAGGGTCTCGGGCCGGAGCGCGCGGAGAAGATCGTCGAGTGGTTCGCGGAAGAGGACAACAGGCGCCTGGTGGACGAGCTGCGCGAGCTCGGCCTCCGCTTCGAGTCCGGCGAGGAGGACCGTCCGCCCGAGGGCCCGCTCACCGGCCGGACGTACGTCATCACGGGGACGCTGGAGGGCTGGTCGCGCGACGAGGCCCAGGCGGAGCTCGAGGCGCGCGGCGCCAAGGTCACGGGCTCTGTCTCCAAGAAGACGACGGGCCTCATCGTCGGCGAGGAGCCCGGCGCCTCCAAGCTGACGAAGGCTCAGAGCTCCGGCGTGCCGCTGCTCGACGAAGCCGCGCTCGCCCGGCTATTGCGCGGCTAGAACCGACGCGAACCGGTCCTGCGCCCTGCGGGCCCAGAACTGGGACACGGGCCGGCCGTTCTGGATGACGGCGAAGGCCCAGCGCCCCTTCACGTAGCCGGAGAGCGCCGAGGACTCCCGCAGCGTCCCGGTCTTCGCAAGCACCGCGCCGCGGGCCGGCGGCCGCTCCAAGCCGGTCCTCGAGCGTCCCGTTCACGCCGGCGACGGCGAGCGAGCGGACGAAGTGCGATCGCAGCACGGGGTCGTTCCAGGCGACGACGAGCATGCCGATGACCGCCGCCGCGGTGAGGCGGTTCCGCGGTGAGAGCCCGGACCCGTCGACGATTCGCACGCCTGCAAGCGGCACGGCGGCCTCCGTGAGCGACCGCCGGACCGACTCCGCGCCGGCCGCGCTGGTTCCGCCCCCGCCGTCGACGGCGCCGAGCTGCTTCAGCAGGAGCTCCGCCGTGAAGTTGTCGCTTTCCCGGTTCATGAACGCGACGATCCGGGAGAGCGGGGCGGAGGCGGTGCTCGCGAGCTGCATCGCAACCGGGTCCGCGGCGCCCATGACCGCCCGGCCACGCACACCGACGCCGGCGGCCCGTAACGCGAGGCGGAACTGCGTCGCAGCCGCGATCGCCGGGCTCGCGGTCACGTAGCCGCGGAAGCGAGCACGGTCGACTGTCAGGGCGGAGAGCGGCGGCGACTCGTTGATGTAGTAGTGCGACCGCCACGCGGGCCCGACTCGCCGCGAGTCGAAGTAGGACTCGTCGGCCTCGATCCCGCCCGTGACCTGCCGAATCCCGTACGCCCTGATCTGGCGGGCGAGAGCCCGAAGGTCCCCGCGCGTGAGCGTCGGATCGCCGAACCCCTTGAGGACGAGGTCGCCGTTCCAGGTCGACCCGGCCAGTTGTCCCTCGCCGAAGACCATCGTGTCGATCCGGAAGTCAGGCCCGAGAACGTCCAGCGAAGCGTATGCGACCGCCAGCTTCGCGTTCGACGCAGGGACGAGCGAGAGCGTGGGGTGCCGGAGGAAGACGGTGCGGCCGGAGGCGAGATCGAACGCGACGGCGCCGGACTGGCTCGCCCGGGCGTGCGGCACCGCGAGCGCCCTTGCAAGCTTCGTTGCAAGCGCCGGTTTCGTGGGCTTCGCGGGAGCGGAAGCGGCGACGAGCGCGGCCGTCGCGAAGACGGCGAGGGCAGCGAGGACTCGACGCGGCACCGAGGCATTCTAGGAGGCGCGCCCTCCTAGGTCCTTCCGTCGCCAAAGATGGGCCGGTCGGCCTATAGGAAACAACCGGCAGGGGGCAGATAATCGAGCCAGAACCTCGGGAGACGAAATGTCGCAGCAGCTCGCATCTGTCCGAAGCCGTCTGGAAAAGCTCTTGCACTCGCTCGAGAGCGGCCGCCATCCTGGGCGTGCTCGCGTCGAGGACACACTCACGGACGGCTATGCCTGGGCGCTCAAGCTCGACGCGGAGTGCAGGCGCCTCGAGCAGTCGATCGGGACGCTGGCCGCAGAGCTCGACCCGGCAAGCAGCGAGCAGCAGGCGAAGGAGCTCTCCCACGCCGCCCGCCGCCTGGCCCGGGCGAAGCGCGACCTCGCCGCGCTCAGAGGCCTTCTGGCCGCGCTTCGCAGCGAAGCGGCCGAAGCGAAAGTCGCTTAGACCAGCCCGGACCGGACCGCGTAAACCGCAGCCTGGATGCGGTTGTCGATCTGGAGCTTCATCAGGATGTTCGAGATGTGGTTCTTGACCGTCTTCGGACTGATGTGAAGCTCCTGCGCGATCTCGGCATTGTCCTTGCCGTTCGCGATCAGTTTCAGGACCTCGGTCTCTCGGTCTGAAAGCTCCGGCCGGGCCACGACGCCTCCCGCGTCAACACTCGCCGCCCGGATCCGCTGGAGGACCTTCGACGCGATGTGGGGCGAGATCAGCGACTCGCCGACCGACGCGGCGCGGATTCCCTGCATCAGGTCCTGGATGGACGAGTCCTTCATCAGGTAGCCGCAGGCCCCGGCGAGGATCGCGTCCATCACGTCGCCGTCCTGGTCCGAGATGGTCAGGACGAGCACTCGGGTGAGCGGCGCGAGCCGGGTGATCTCCCGGGTTGCCTCGATGCCGTTCATCCCCGGCATGTTCAGGTCCATCACGACCACGTCGGGAGCGAGCTCGCGGACGAGCTGGAGCGCGAGGTTCCCGTCGGGCGCCTCCGCGACGATGTGAACGCCCTGCTCCTCCAGCAGGTTCCGCAGACCGGTCCGAAACAGGTCGTGGTCGTCGACGAGCATCACCCGAAGGAGCTCGGGGCTGACGCCTTGTGTCGGGTCGGCGGAGTCGGTCGCGATGGTCACGGAGTCGTATTGTCGGGGCACGGCGCCCGCCTGTCTAATTCGGATACACGGTCACCGTGACCGTGCGGCTTCCCCAGTCGCGCGCCTGCGCGACCGACGGGAACCAAAGGTCGATCCTGGCGCCGGCGATGGCGCCGCCCGTATCGGCTGCGACGCCCATCCCATAGCCCGGAATCGCGAGCCTGGAGCCCATCGGGATCACCGACGGGTCGACCGCCACGACGCCCCAGCCGACGGCCCGACCGCTCGCGGTACGCCCTGGGAGGGCATAGCCCGTTGCAACGACGGTCAGCGAGCGCACGCCGGCCGACGCCGGTCCCGCAGGAAGGCTCGGCGCGCCGGGCGTGACGACCGGAGTCGACGGCGCGGCCTGCGCCGAGGCAAGCGTGCGGGCCTTCTCGCCGAGCTGCGCGATCCGGTCGAGGTTCGCCGACCTCGTCGCGCGGAGCGCCGCGATCGCCTGCAGCCGCTCGGACCGCGCACTCACGAGCGAGGCGGTG
This sequence comes from uncultured Actinomycetes bacterium, assembly GCA_963733215.1. Classification (GTDB taxonomy): domain Bacteria; phylum Actinomycetota; class Thermoleophilia; order Gaiellales; family Gaiellaceae; genus JACDAN01. Next base: position 28,277 of record CAVTCN010000019.1, on the reverse strand, counting down.
GCGGCGGCCTTGACCGCGGCGAGCTGATCGAGCTCACGCTGCTTCGCGGCCAGCGACTTGCTCAGGCGCGCCAGCCGCGCCGCGGCGCCGCGGGCATGCTCCACGAGCTCCTCGTCCTGTCGGGCGGCGAGATCCAGTGTCTCGACGGCGCTCAGCGCCTCGTCCAGTGACCCCGCGCCGAGAATGACGGCCAGGACGTCCGGGTTTCCCTCCTCGTAGAGGTGCTGAAGGCGTGTCGCGAGCGCTGTCCGCGTCAGGCGAATCGCTGAGCGGGTGATCGCCAGTTGTTCGCTGACGGCGCGCCGCTGCGATCCGACTTTCGTGGAGCGTGCCCGGAAGGACGCCAGCTCGGCCCTCGCCTGGGCGAGCCGGCTCTCGATCTCGGTCAGGCTCGCCAGAGCGGACTGCGAGCCCGCCGCGAGGGACTCGTTGTGGGCGCGAAGTGCATCCGCCTGCGCTTCCAGGTCGTCGGGTGTCTGTGCGCCGCCACCGGCGGCGAGAGATGCGCCGACGGCAACTCCGCAGAGCACGACGGCGCCAAGCGCTCGCAACCCCCTCCCTGGCCCGCGCACGAGCGGCGACCCTAGCAGAGCTCCTGGCACCGTTCTGTGTGCGTTTCCTCATTGCGGCTGTCCGAAACCGTTGTTAGGGTGCCGTGCTTGCGCCGCTCCGGTCCACCGTCGCGCTGCGGACGGATGGGGGGTTTCGGATCGGCTTAGTGGATGAGTAGGTCTCAGCTAGCAATCGTCAGCGCTTCGTTTTTCGCCGCTCTCGCCGTGGCCGGCAGCGCGACCGCTGAGCCCGCCTCCGTGTCGTCCAAGCAGGCCCAGGCGGAGTCGGTGATGGCGCAGATCCAGGCCCTCGACGGCTCGCTCGAGCACGCCGTGGACGCCTACAACCTGGCCAACGAGCGCCTCGACGCGATCAGGGGTGATCTGAAGGAGAACCGGGTGAACCTCAGGATCGCTGCCGAGAACCTTCGCACCGCGCAGAAGGTCCTCGCAACCCGAATGGTGGCGATCTACACGACCGACCAGAACGACTCCACGCTGGACGTGCTCGTCGGCTCGCGCAGCCTCGAGGATCTCCTCGACGGGCTCGAGACGGTCACACGGGTTTCCGAGCAGGACTCCGCTGTCCTCACCGACGTCAACAGGTTCCGCGCGGACATGCGCCGGGCGCGGACGCGCCTGCGCCACGCCCGTGACCGGCAGGCCGAGCTCGTCGCCGAGCGCGCCGCTCACAAGGCGTCGATCGAGAGCAAGCTCTCCGAGCGGCAGCAGATGCTCTCGTCGATCAAGTCCGAGATCGCGGCGATTCGCGCGGCCGAGCAGCGGCGGCAGGCACAGCTCGCTGCGCAGGCGCGGGCCCGTCTCGCAGCGCCGCAGCCGCTGATTCCGGATCTGGCGACCTCCGAGCCCTCGACGTCGGCGCCGACCGTTCTGCCGCCCGCTCCGGCCGCCAAGTACGGCGGGGTCGTGGGGATCGCGATGCAGTACCTCGGCATCCCGTACGTGTACGGGGGCGCGAGCCCGTCGGGGTTCGACTGCTCCGGCTTCATCATGTACGTCTACGCGCAGGTCGGGGTATCGCTGCCCCACAACGCCGCTGCGCAGTACGGCCACGGGACGCCGGTCGACCGCAGCCAGCTCCAGCCCGGCGACCTGGTGTTCTTCAACGGGCTCGGTCATGCCGGCATCTACGTCGGCGGCGGATCGTTCATCCACTCGCCGCACACGGGCGACGTGGTCAAGATCTCGTCGATGTCCGGCTGGTACTCGTCGACGTACGTCGGCGCTCGGCGACTCTAGGGTCACCCGCTAGCCTCCGCCTCCGTGCACGACCACGCGCATCACGACCATGCGCACGATCAGCACGCGCATGATCACGGCTCGCTCAACCGCGTTGCTTTCTCGGCGACCGCGCACTGTCTGACCGGCTGCGCCATCGGCGAGGTGCTCGGCGTGATCATCGGCACCGCGCTCGGCTGGGGGAACTTCGAGACGATCGTGCTGGCGATCGCGCTCGCCTTCCTCTTCGGCTACTCGCTGACGATGCTGCCGCTGCTGCGCGCCGGCCTTGCGTTCGCCGCCGCCGTCCCTCTCGCGCTCGCCTCCGACACGCTCTCGATCGCGGTCATGGAGCTCGTCGACAACGCGATCCTGCTCGTAGTCCCGGGCGCGATGGAGGCTGGGCTGGACTCGCTGCTCTTCTGGGCCTCACTGGCCTTCGCGCTCCTCATCGCCGGCATCTGTGCGTACCCGGTCAACCGGTACCTCATCGCCCGCGGCAAGGGCCACGCGGTCGTGCACGCGTACCACGGTCACTAGCGCGGCTGGGCGTACAGCGCCTCGATCTCCGAGGCGAAGTGGTCCCCGACGATCTTGCGCTTGAGCTTCAGCGTCGGCGTGATCTCGTCGTGCTCGGGGTCGAAGTCGCGCTCCAGGACCGCGAAGCGCTTCACCTGCTCGAAGGACGCCTTGCCGTCGTTCACCTCGTCCACGACCTCCTGGATCAGCCCCTGCGGGTCGCTCAGGCCCTTGGCCGCCTCGTCCAGCGTGATCAACGCGGTGAGGTATGGCCTGCGGTCGCCGATCACGAGCGCCTGCGAGACGTACTTGGACGCCTTGAGCTCGTTCTCGATGTTCTGGGGCGAGACGTTCTTGCCGCCGGCGGTCACGATGATGTCCTTCTTGCGGTCGGTAATGGCCAGGAAGCCGTCCTCGATCGAGCCGACGTCGCCCGTGCGCAGCCAGCCCTCCTCGTCGAGCACCTCGCGCGTGGCGGCCTCGTCCTTGTAGTAGCCGCCGAAGACATTGGGCCCGCGGATGAGCACCTCGCCGTCCTCCGCCGTCTTGACCTCGATCCCCGGGATGGACGGCCCCACGGTCCCGAACCGGAACCCGCCGGGCGCGGGCATGTTGACGTTCGAGGCCGTCGTGCACTCGGTCTGCCCGTAGCCCTCGCAGATCAGGATGTCGATCGTGTGGAAGAACTCGGCGATCTCCTTCGAGAGCGGTGCACCGCCCGAGATCGGCAGCCTGAGCCGCCCGCCCAGCTTGGCCTTGACCTTCGAGTAGACGAGCTTGTCGGCGATCCGGTGTTGCAGCTTCAGGCCGGTCGGGACCGGCTCCCCCGCCTGTTCCTTCGCGCTGACGCGCGCACCGACCCGCAGCGCCCAGTCGATCAGCTTCCGCTTGATGCCCGTCGCCTCGTCGAAGCTCTCCAGGACCGCCGTGTGCACCTTCTCGAACACGCGCGGCACGCTCGGCAGGACGGTCGGCTTGACCTCGGCGGCCGCCTCTCCGACCTGTACCGGGTCGGGGCAGAACGCGATCGCGCAGCCCACGTAGCCGGCGAGGAGGTGCAGGCACCGCCCGAAGTTGTGGGCGAGCGGGAGGTAGAGGAGGATCAGGTCGTCCGGGCCGATGAACGACGGGACGTCGTCGACGGCGCCGACCATCGAGTAGTAGTTGCGGTGCGAGATCATGCAGGCCTTGGGCGGCCCGGTCGTCCCCGACGTGTAGATGTAGGTGAAGAGGTCTTCCTCGCGCACCTCGGAACGGGCCTGCTCGAGCGCGTCCGAATTCTCGGCCGCGAACTCCCGGCCCTTCGCTCGGAGGTCGTCGAGGTCGTCGAACGAGAAGACGTGGCGCAGCTTCGGCAGGTTCGCCCGCTCGGCGTCGATCTTGGCACGCTGCTCGTCGTTCTCGACCAGGACGGCCACCGCGTCCGAATGGTCGAGGATGTAGGCACAGTCCCTCGGCGGCAGGGAGGGGTAGATCCCCGCGCCGATCACGCCGATCGATCCCAGCGCGTAGTCGAACAGCACCCATTCGAGCTTGGTCCGGCCGAGGATGCCGGCCGCGTCGCCCTTCCCGATGCCCAGGGACAGGAGTCCATTCGCAATCTCGTCGACGGCGCGCGTCGCCTCCTCCCAGCTGACCTCGCGCCAACCGTCCTCGCCCTCGACGAGGTAGGCGGTGCCTTGACGGGTCGCGGCGCGGCGCCACAGCTCCGCGATCGTCTTCGTCCCCGCCGCTTGCTCCACGATCGCCATCCGGAAGATCGTAATGGGTGGAGGAAAGGGTGCGTAGGGGGAGAAATCTCCGGTCCCTCTACACTCTGGAGACTTCGATGCGGACGATCTGGAACGGCTCGATCAACTTCGGCCTGGTCAACATCCCGGTCGGATTGGCCCTTGCGACGAAGCCCGCGGCGCGGCAGTCGGACGTGAGCTTCCGCACGCTGCATCGCGAGTGCGGGACGCCGATCAAGCAGAAGCGCTGGTGCCCGGTGCACGACCGCGAGGTCTCGAATGACGAGCTCGTGAAGGGCTGGGAGGTCTCGAAGGGAGAGTTCGTCTTCGTCGAGGACGCCGACCTCGAGGCGATCGCCCAGTACGACGACTCACGCGCGATCGAGATCACGAGCTTCGTGCCGCTCGACCAGATCGACCCAGTGTTCTTCGACCGGACGTATTACCTGGCACCGTCGTCGACGCCGGCGCAGCGCCGCCCCTACGTGCTGCTGCTTCGTGCGCTGCAGGAGAGCGACATGGGCGCCGTCGGCCGCTTCGTCCTGCGCGGGCAGGAGAATTTCTCTCTGATCCGACCCCGCGGTGACGCCCTCGCGCTGGAGACGCTGTTCGTGGCCGAGGACGTCCGCTCGCAGGCCGAGGTCGAGGAGGCCGTGGGCGACACGGAGGTCAAGGAGGCCGAGCTCGAGCTGGCACGGCAGGTGATCGACAGCCTCGCAGGCGACTTCGATCCGACCGGGCTCGAGAGCGAGTACCGGAGCACCCTCCACGAGATGCTGCAGGCGAAGCTCGACGGGCAGGAGATCAAGCGGCCGGAGCCCGCCGAGGAGGAGACGCCGGTCATCGACCTGATGGAGGCGCTCCGCCAGAGCGTCGACGAGGTGCAGAAGCAGAAGAAGGCACCGGCCTCGCGCTCGAAGGCGAAGACCTCCGGCGGCACTCGAAAGCGCGCCGCCGCCGCAGGACGCAAGTAGCGACGACCCCTGCCCTTCCGGTCCTCCTGCTTCCGGGAATCGTGCTCCCGGCGGAGCCCGCGTACGGCGCGCTGATCGCCGCGCTCGGGCCGGAGATCGAGGCGGTTGCGAAAGAGCTCGAGGTCTACGCGCTGCCGGAGCCGCCCGAGGGCTACAGCCTCGAGCTCGAGCTGGGCGGTGTGCTGCTCCTCGCCGATGCGAAGGGCTGGGAGCGGTTTCACCTCGTCGGGTACTCGGGAGGCGGAGCCGTCTCCCTCGCCGTGGCGGCGACCAGGCCGGAGCGGCTCGCAAGCCTGGCGCTGCTCGAGCCCGCGTGGGCGGGAAACCGCGACAGAAGCTCCGCCGAAGAGGCCGTCTGGGTCGAGCTCGAGCGAATCGAGGGACTCCCGGTCGAGGAGCTCATGCGCGCCTTCATGCAGGCCGGGCTCAAGCCGGGCGTCCGCCTTCCAGAGCCGCCATCCGGCGAGCCGCCGCCCTGGATGGCGAAGCGTCCGGCAGGGATCCGCGCGATCCTGCGCGCGTTCAGAGGCGCCGAAATCGAGCGCGACGCGCTGCGGCGGTTCGATCGACCTGTGTACTTCGCCCTCGGTGCTCTCAGCAGCCCCGATCAGTACGGGGAGATCGCGGCCCGTCTCGGCGCCGTATTCGGGGACTTCGAGCTCGAGGTGTTCGAGGAGCGGCACCACTTCGATCCGCCGCACCGGGTCGAGCCGGAGCGCCTCGCGCGCTCGCTCAGAGCCCTCTGGCTGCGAGCCGAGGGCGGGAGTGACGAAGACTGCTAGTGGTGCTGGACGGGAGGGCTGGCGCCGACGGCCTGGAGCTGCGCAGCGAACAGCGTCTTGTCGATCTTCCCCTGGTAGATGGGGACGCCTTCCTGCACGCAGAGACGGATGACCTGCTCACGGTCCATTCCGATCTCCTTCGACAGCTCCTCGGGCGTCAGGTGGTTCGGCATACGGAGTCCTCCTCGTCGGGTTGAGAGCACGAAAAAAGCCCGCCGCCGCAAGGCGCCACGGGCTCGAAAGCTCGCGTGTCGGCTGGGCGGCTCATCACTCGCTCAACCTCCTGGACGACACGCTCAAAGCTTACACCGGGACGGGGACGTCGACGAACTCCCAGTCGAGGGAGAACGCGGAGGCAAGCTTCTCGGCAAGTGCCTTGATCCCGAACGTCTCCGTCGCGTAGTGGCCGCCGGCGAGGAAGTGGATCTCGAGCTCCCTCGCGAGATGCAGCGTGGGCTCGGCAGGCTCGCCGGTCACGAACGCGTCGTAGCCGGCCGCGGCCGCGTCGCGGACCAGCCTGGCCGCGCCGCCGGTCATCACCGCCACCCGCTCGATCCGCTCCGGGCCGCCGTCGAAGACCTGCGGCGGCCGACCAGTCGTTTCCTCCAGCCGCCGCGTAAGCTCCTCCAACGTGGCGGGCTCGGCCAGGGGCCCGCCGAACCCCCACTCGAGGAAACGCTCCGGCTCCGCGATCCCCAGCTTGCGCGCGACGATGATGTTGTTCCCGATCTCCGGGTGCGCGTCGAGCGCGAGGTGGTAGGCGGCGAGCGTGATGTCTCCCTCGAAGAGCGCCTGGAGCCGCCGCTTCATCGCGAGGTCGACGATCCGCGGCTCGTTTTCCCAGTACTGGCCGTGGTGGACGACGAGCAGCTCCGCGCCTGCCTCCCTGGTCCTCCGAAAGGCCTCCAGCGAGGACGAGACCGAGGCCGCGATCTTCGTCACCTCGTCGGCTCCGACCACCTGGAGGCCCATCGGGCCGTAGTCGGGGAAGCTGTCGAGGTCGAGCAGCTCGCGGGCGTGCTCGAGGATCGCGTCGCGTGAGGCCATCGCCGCTACTCTGTCCGCTCTCGGGGTGTGGCGCAGCCTGGTAGCGCGCTCCGTTCGGGTCGGAGAGGTCCCCAGTTCAAATCTGGGCACCCCGATTAGGTCTCTCCATCGCACTGTGAACGACCGCCGTGCAGAGGTCCTCGACGTAGTCGAGGCCGGCCTCTGTGGCGATCCGGCGCGCTTCCTCCGAGCGGATGCCCAGCTGGAGCCAGAGGGCCTTCGCGCCGGCGTCGACCGCCTCTCGCGCGTGCGCCGCGGTGTGCTCGGAGCGGCGGAAGACGTCCACCAGGTCGATCGGACGGTCGATCTCGCCCAGGGTCGCGACGCACGGGACGCCGAGCACGTCGTCGCAGTCGAGCGGGCGCACCGGGATCACGTCGTAGCCCTGCGCCAGGAGGTAGCGCATGACCCCGTGGCTCGGCTTCGCCGGGTTCGGCGAGGCCCCGACGAGCGCGATCGTCTTTGCGTCACGGAGGATCTCCTCCGGGCTGCTCATGCGGCGGTCCGCACCTTCCTCGACGCAAGTGGTGCGATCCAGAGAATCGCCGAGAGCGCGAAGCCGACGAACAGCAGGCTTGCAGGGGAGAACGACCCCGCGACGGCTGCCGTCAGCGCATAGCCCACCGGGATCAGTGCGAAGGATCCGAAGAAGTCGAGGCTCGTCACCCGCGCCAGTTTCGACGACGGGACCTGCTGCATCAGGAGCGTGCTCCAGACACCGATCCCGTAGCCGATGCAGACGCCCCGCAGCGCGACGAAGACGCATGCGAGGCCGAAGGAGTGAGTCAGCGTCATGGCGATCACGCAGATGTCATTGGCGGCGAAGAGCAGGTACATGATGATGACGCGCCGCCGGGTCGGGTTCGTCTGGCCGAACGCAAGGCTTCCGATCGCCATGCCGAACGATTGGAGCGTGAAGAGCGTGCCGTACGCGCCGACGCCGCGGTCGAACTGCTCCTCGACGAACGCGGGCAGCAGCGCTGTGTACGGCGCCATGGCGATCATGAGGATGAACGAGGCTAGGAAGATCGTGATCCAGAGCCACGGGACGCCGAGGACGTAGCGTAGGCCGTCGGCGATCTCTTTCACGGTTCCCTGTGGCTCGTCCCGCTCGAAGCCGCGAGGGCGCGCCATGGCCATCAGCCCTGCGGCGACGACGAAGCTCACTGCGTTGAGGGCGAAGACGGACGACGCTCCTGCGACCGCGTAGAGGACGCCCGCGACGGCCGGCCCGACGACGAACGCCGCCTGACGAGAGAGGCCTGTCAGCGCGTTTGCCGACGCCAGATGGTGCTCGTCGACGACGAGCGGGACGATCCCGCCGTAGGCCGGGTAGAAGAACCCGTCGCCGGCCCCGTAGAGGACGGCGAGCGCGATGAGGCTCCAGAGCTCGAGGTTGCCGCTCACGTCGACGGCGAAGAGGACGACCATGCACGCGCAGCGCGCGAGGTCGGAGATGATCATCAGCGTGCGCCGTGGGTAGCGGTCGGCGAGTGCCCCGCCGATCAGGAGGGTCGTGAGCATCGCTGCGCTGTGGCCCAGGAGGACGAGCGCGAGGGTGCTCTTCGATCCGGTCAGCTCGAAGCTCTTCCAGCCGAGCGCGACGAGGAAGGCTCCGTCGCCGACGAGCGAGATCGTCTGCCCGGTCCAGAGCAGGCGGAAGTCCCTGCTGCGCAGGGCGTGGAGGGCGCGTGCGCGCCCTGGTCGGTCCGCGGCAGCCTCCAAAGGCGGGGCTATCCTGCCAGTGGATGCTCGGAGCTCGTTCCAGAGTGAGGCTGTGCCGTCAGGCCGCGCTGGGCGGCGCCAGGCGTCGTCCTCAACCGCGCCCATTATCGACTTGATATGGACGCGGTCTGCGTCCGGGCCTGGCATCCACCCATCGCACCCTGACGACGAGCATCACCCTGAAACGAACTCCTGACACGCTTCGGGTCGCCTGCGTCCAGCTCACGAGCCGGGACGACAAGGCGGCGAACATCGAAAAGGCCGAGCAGCTCGTCGCGCGTGCGGCGGCGACAGGCGCCGACGTGGTCGTCCTTCCGGAGAAGTGGAACGCGATCGGCAACCCCGAGGTGCTGCACGGCGCAGCCGAGACGCTCGAGGACGGCGAGTCGGTGCAGGCGATGGCGGCGTGGGCAGGCCGCCACGGGGTCACGCTCGTCGGCGGCTCGATCACCGAGCGCAGGGAAGGCCGCGACAAGCTCTCCAACACGAGCATCGTCTTCGACTCGGACGGGTCGATCGTCGGCCTCTACCGGAAGATCCACATGTTCGACGTCGAGGTCGGCGGCCACGTCTACCGGGAGTCGGACGCAGAGGAGCCGGGCGACGAGCCCGTCGTCCTCGACGTGGAGGGCTGGCCCACCGGGCTGACGGTCTGCTACGACGTCCGCTTCCCCGAGCTGTACCGGATCCTCGCGCTCCAGGGGGCCCACCTGGTGACGGTTCCGGCGCATTTCACGCTCTACACCGGCAAGGACCACTGGGAGCTGCTGCTCCGCGCCCGTGCGGTCGAGAACCAGTACTACGTCGCGGCTGCGGCCCAGATCGGCGAGACGCTGCCGGGCCGTCTCAGCTACGGCCGCTCGCTGATCGCGGATCCCTGGGGAACCGTGGTCGCGTTGGCGCCGGACGAGGAGACGGTCATCTCCGCAGAGCTCGACCGGCGGCGCCTCGAGGATGTCCGCGCGAAGCTCCCGTCGCTGGCCAGCAGGCAGGCAGACGCCTACCGGTGGCCAACTCCTATCCCGTAGCGGCTATGGACATCCAGGCGGTTCTCTTCGACCTCGACTTCACGCTGGCCAAGCCGGGCCCCGACCTCGGCCCCGAGGGTTACCAGCGGCTCGGACGGCGCTTCGGGCTCGAGCTCGATCCGGCCCTGTACAGGGATGCCCGCGCGAAGGCCGTGGAGGGGCTCCACAAGCATCCCGACTTCCGCCATGACGAGGAGATCTGGGTCGCGTTCACCGAGCGGATCATCCGCGGCATGGGCGGGAACAAGGAGCGCGCCTACGAGGCCGCTGTCGAGATGACCAAGGCGTGGGAGCAGGCGCACAACTTCGATCTCTTCGACGACGCGCTGCCGGTGCTCGACCACCTGCGGGAGCACGGGCTGAAGCTCGGGCTCGTCTCGAACACGGGCCGTGACGTCGACGAGTTCCTTGCGCACCACAGCATCCGGGTGGATGCAGCGCTGTCATCGCGGGTGCACGGGAAGGTGAAGCCCCACCCGACGATCTTCCAGGCCGTGCTCGCCCGGCTCGACGTCCCTGCCGAGCGGGCCGCGATGGTCGGCGACTCGCCCGAGGACGACCTCGAGGGCGCTCGCGCGCTCGGCATGCGCGCGTTCCTCGTCGACCGGGAGGACGTCTTTCCCGACGCCGAGGACCGGCTCCCCGACCTCTTCGCGCTGCCGGCCGCGCTCGGGCTAGCAGCGCTCTGAGTCCGGACAGGTCGCGAGGACCCTCACGGCCGGAGCGCTCTTTCGGCCTCGCGGCCGGCTGATCTGAATCGCGACGGCTGCGGCGTTGTTCTCGTACCGCAGCTCGTGGAGCTCGGCGCTCGGGTTCGCGCGGTTCACGAGCGCGTAGCGCCCGGGCGGCACATTCGTCAGGTCGACGTTCTGGCCGTCCAGGTGCGAGTGGTAGCGGTCGGAGAAGCCGACGGAGGTCCCGGCGTTCACGTCCGAGGCGCCCGGCCGATAGAGGTTGCAGAAGCCCCGGAAGACCGGCCGGGACGTGCGGCCCGCGATCCGGCCCGGAGCCACGCCGTACCGGTCTCCGATGCAGAAGCCGCTCTTGCGATCGCGGACGACGAGAGAGCCGTCCCCCCGGCGCAGCTCGTAGCGCTGGAAGTCGACGAGGTGCCAGTGGGAGTGATCCGAAGTCGCGTTGTAGCGCCAGCTGCCGACCTCTGGGTACGTCCTGAGCGATCCGTCGGCGAGGCGGATCCGCTGGCTGGCGCGCATCGCGCCGGCCCCTCGCCGGCGGCCGTTGACGATGAACGGGCCGAGCCCGACGTTGTCGGCGGCCGAGGTGAACCACAGGAGGAAGCGCCTTCCGGTTCGGCGCACCTCGAGATCCCGTGGAGCCTGCTGGTCGAAGTCGGGCAGGAGCTCGAGGGGCCGCTGGTCCGGACGCGCGTTTGGATGCGCGGGGAGCTGGATCGGGGAGACGAGCGCTGCTGCTCCGCCGGAGGAAGGAGCGCCCACGATCTGCTCCACGCCGGTGCGGTCGCTGACGAAGACGACGCGCTTGCCGTTGCTCGAGAACGCCGGCGCGGAGTCGACCGCGGCGTCTGCGGTGACCTGCACGACAGCCCGGGTGCGAAGGTCCAGGACTCGGATGTCGGCGGCTCCGGTCTCGTCCGTGACGAACGCGAGTCGCCGGCCGTCCGGCGCCCACGAGGGGCTGGACTCGGACGCGGGCGAGCTCGTCAGCTGCTGCGGCCGCCCGCCCCGGGCTCGGACGACGAAGAGGTCGCCGCCGGCCGAGAACGCGATGCGCTGTCCTCCCGGCGACCAGGCCGGTTCGGCTCCTCGCGCCAGCGTCCGGCCCTGGATCCCGTCGGCCCGCAGCAGGACGATCGAGCCGTTGCGCTCGACCGCGAGCCGGCGTCCGTCCGGGGCCCAGGTCGGCGACGCTTCTTCGAGCTCGGTTGCGGTCAACCGGCCGCGGTTCGTTCCGTCCGCGTCGGCGGCGAACACGTCCGCCGCGCCCCCGGCACCGGGGGCGAGGTACGCAAGCCGGCGCCCGTCCGGCGACCACGCGGGGTCGGTCGCGGCCGGAAGGACGAGCCTTGCCCGGCCCCGTCCGGCGACGTAGACGCCGCCGCCCGCGATCTCCGACTTGGAGAAGGCGAGCGTCGCCCAGGGGACCGGTGAGCGCACGGTGGCTGGGCTCGCGAGCGTCAGCGTGAGTGCCGCGGCGCCTGCGGCGGCGACGGAGAGGGTCAGGAGGGCGATCCGGGTCGTCACGCGAGCTCCACTGCGGCTTCCTCGAGTGTGGCGACTGGGCCGACGGAGACGTCCTCGCCGTCGAAGAGCTCCAGCCAGGCCGCGAGCGGCTTCGAGGCGATCCGCTCGGCGAGTGCGTCGCCGATCTCCTCCTGGGCGTCCGGATCGAAGTGCCGGTCGGTCAGCTCCGAGAGCTCCAGCAGTTCGCACAGGCGGACGAAGAAATGGCGTTCCAGCGCAGCCACCGTGAGATAGCGGCCGTCGGCTGTCGCGTAGATGCGGTAGCAGGCAAGCCCGCCGGTCAGGAGCTGGGGGATCGGGTCGCCGCCGAGCCGGTGCGAGACGAGCCTGTGGGCGCTGTGCGTCATCGACACGACAATGCGCGCGCCCCGGCCCGTCCGCTCCCGCTCGAGGAGGGCGGCCAGGATCCGCGTGACGGCCGTCAGCGCGCCACCGGCGAGGTCGGCGATCTGGGTCGGCGGCATCGCAGGAGCCGTGTCGGCGAGAACCCCGGCCCAGCCGAGGTAGTTGAGGTCGTGGCCCGCGCGCGCCGCGTGCCTGCCGTCGATTCCGAAGCCGGTCAACGAGCAGTAGACGACGGATTCCGGGAGGTCGTCGGGCCCGACGCCGAGCCGCTCGACGACACCTGGCCGGAAGCTCTCGATCACGACGTCGGCCTCGGCGCAGAGCGCGCGTCCCTGCTCCGGCTCGGCCTTCAGGTCGAGGAGCACGGTCTCCTTGCCGGCGTTCATCGCCTCGTGCCAGGCCGGTGCGAGCTCGGCCATCGGGTCGCCTGTCGGCGGGAGTAGCCGGATGACGCGCGCTCCCAACTCGAGGAGCTCCCGGCTGGCGAACGGCCCCGGCAGGTGGCGGCTCAGGTCGACGACGGTTACGCCCTCCAACGGCCTCACGGCCGCGCCAAGCTATCAGCGCCGTCGGGAATTCTCACGGTGCTCAGGCGGCCGCGATGAACGTTGCCTCGTGGCCTCGGCGATTCGCCTCCGCGAGGCGATCCTCGTCCAGTGCGCCGATCTTCAGCAGCAGCTCGAACTCGTCCCTGAGGTGGGTCCGCATCATCTCCGGGCCGTCGGTGGCGATCGTGAACGGCACCTCGTGCTGGGTGAAGGCGCGGAAGGTGTCCCGGACCTGGTCCTCGCTCTCCAGCGCCTTCGTGAGCAGGTTCGAGGTGGGGCAGATCTCGAGGACGATCTCGGCCTCGCGGAGCTGGTCCATCAGCTTGGGATCCTGCGCAGCGAGGATCCCGTGGCCGATCCGGTCGGGCCGCAGTGTCGAGACGACTTCGCGGATCTCCGCGATCCCGAACTCGCCGCCCTCCTCGCCGACGTGGATCGTCACGCCGAGGCCGGCCTCCCGCGCCTGCTCGATCAGCGGCAGGAGCCCGCGATACGGGTACGGGCCCGCACCGTCGGGCCGGGGCCCGGCGATGTCGATCCCGACGATCCCGCGCGGTGCGTAGCGGATCGCCTTCTCGACGATGATCGCGTTCTGCCGCTCGGTGAACGTCCGGTCCATCATCAGGATCAGCCCGGCGCGCACCTGCGGGTACTCGAGGCTCGCGCGGTCTAGCCCGCGGATCGCGGCGACGATGATGTGGTCGAGGTCGCGCTCGCCGCCCCGGTTCCGCTTCATCGGGTTGAAGCGGAGCTCCAGCGTCGTGATCCCTTGCGAGCGGTACGCGCCGCCGATCGCCGCATGCACGGAGCGCTCCACTGCGAGCGGGCTCGACTGGATCAGCTCCGTCCACTTGTAGATCTGGTCGAGCGCCGTCAGGTCGGCGACCCCGCGCGGGTCGGACACGGTCACGAGCCCGTCGAACTCCCAGTAGTCCTTGACCGGAAGTGCGATCCCCTGCTCGTGCGCGAGCGTCCACATGATCTCGGTGGCGACCGAGCCGCCGAGATGCGTGTGGAGCTCTGCCAGGCCGTTCGAAGTCGCCATCGCGCGAGCCTATCGGCCTGCTCAGTCAAGCTATGCCCGTGAGGAAGGACGATCTCTATGGGCTCCCGGTCGAGGAGTTCACGAAGGCGCGCGACGAGCTCGCCAAGGAGCTCCGCCAGGCGGGGAAGAAGGAGGCCGCGGACGAGGTCAAGTCGCTGCGCAAGCCTTCGGTCTCCGCGTGGGCGGTGAACCAGGCCGTCCGCCGCCGCCCGCAGGAGGCGAAGGCGCTCGTCAAGGCGGGCGACGAGCTGCGAAAGGCGCAGCGCGGCGTGGTCAGTGGGCGCGATCCGGCGCAGCTGCGCGAGGCGACGACGGCGCACCGGCGTCTCGTCGAGGAGCTGACGGAGGAGGCGCGAGCGGCCCTCGAGGAGCGCGGCGCCGCGGCAGCCGCCACGGTGACCCGGGTGGCCCAGACGCTTCGGGCCGCGTCGATCGACAAGGAGACGTCGAAGGCTCTGACGGCCGGGACGCTCGCCGAAGACGTCGAGCAGGCGGGCTTCGGGCCGCTGCTCTCAGCTGTTCCCTCCGGCGCCCCACCGACGAAACGCCGGGCCGCCAGGGCCGCGCCGAAGCCCAAGCCGCCGCCGAAGCCCAAGCGCGACCCGAACGCCGCCAAGCGGACACGGCTCGAGGAGCAGCTGGCCAAGGCGCAGGCGCGGGTGCGCGAGCTGGAGGAACGCCTGGAGTCGCTCACATAGATTGCGCACAGGGTTTCGAGCGCTCAGAATGTAAACAGCACCGTCTGCACGCCCGGGGACGTCTCCTACGGAGGAACACGTGGCCAAGAACGCTCTGGATCGCTCTGCGACCGCGACCGCCAACGGCGCACCTGCGGCCGGCGCTCTCGCAGCCGACATCATCATCGCGAACGCGCCCGACCCGGTGTTCGTCTCCGATCTCGAGGGGAAGATCCTCCAGGCGAACGATGCCGTTTCCGAGCTGCTCGGATTCCGTCGGGACGAGGTGCTCGAGCAGTCGCTCTCCCGCTTCATCAGCGAGGAGGAGACGCGTGAGTTCACGGCCGCGCTGAAGGAGGTCGTCGAGCGTGGCGTGACGCGAAATGCCGTCCTCAACCCGCGCAGCGCCACCGGCGAGGTGATCCCGACGTCTCTGAACGCCTCGGCGCTTCGGGACGGAGACGGGAACGTGATCGGCGCGATCGGCGTCCTCCGCGACATGCGCGAGCTGGACAAGGCGCGCGCGTACGCCCAGAGCCTGATCGAGAACGCGCCCGACCCCGTGTTCGTCGCCGACCTCGAAGGAAAGATCCTGCAGGTGAACGACGCGGTGTCCGAGCTGCTCGGGTTCCGGCGGGACGAGGTCGTGGAGCAGTCGCTGTCGCGGTTCATCAGCGAGGAGGAGACGCGTGAGTTCACGGCGGCGCTGAAGGAGGTCGTCGAGCACGGCGTGACCCGCAACGCAGCGCTGAACCCGCGCTCTGCGACGGGCGAGGTGATCCCGACCTCGCTGAACGCGTCCGCCCTCCGCGACCCCGAGGGCAACGTGATCGGCGCGATCGGCGTCCTCCGCGACATGCGCGAGCTGGACAAGGCGCGCGCCTACGCGGAGAGCCTGATCAAGAACGCGCCTGACCCGGTGTTCGTCTCCGATCTCGAGGGGAAGATCCTCGAGGCGAACGACGCAGTGTCCGAGCTCCTGGGCTTTCGCCGGGACGAGGTGCTCGAGCAGTCGGTGTCGCGCTTCATCAGCCCCGAGGAGACCCGGGAGTTCACCGCCGCCCTCCGCGAGGTCGTCGAGCGCGGCGTGACGCGCAACGCGCGGCTCAACCCGCGGAGCATCTCCGGTGAGCTGATTCCGACGACGTTGAACGCGTCGGCGCTCCGCGACCCGGACGGGAGGGTGATCGGCGCGATCGGCGTGCTCCGCGACATGCGCGCGTACGAGCAGGTCGTTCGCGACCTGGAGCAGTCGAAGACCGAGCTCCAGGAGAAGATCCTCGACCTCGAGAAGTTCGAGGAGGTCGTCGTCGGCCGCGAGCTGAAGATGATCGCGATGGAGAAGGAGCTCGACAGCTTGAGGCAGGAGCTCACAGCGCTTCGAGGCGAATCCGCGGGCGGCTGATGGGCGTTTGGCCGGAAGCCCAGCCGGCAGACGCGAACGGCGGCTCTGCGGCAGACGAGTCCCAGGATCTCCGACGAGAGGTCGAGCAGCTCCGCGCGCGCGTTCAGCAGGCGGAGGAGCGGCGTCGTGCCCTGATTCACATCATGGGCGACCTCAACGACTCCAACCGCCGGCTCGGGGATCAGCGGAAGGCGATGCTCCACATCCTCAAGGACGCGAACGAGACCAATCTCAAGCTCGCGGACAGCCGCAAGGCGATGATCCACATCATGGGCGACCTGCGTGAGACCACGCAGGAGATCGAGCGGCGCGAGCAGGAGCTGAGGGACAAGCAGGAGCAGCTCGTCCAGGCGGGCAAGCTGGCGACGCTCGGCGAGCTGACGACCGGCGTGGCGCACGAGCTGAACAACCCGCTGAACAACATCGGGCTCTTCGTCGGGAATGCCATCGACCGCGCGCGGGCCGGAGAGGTCGACGCCGGGGTGCTCGTCGCCGACCTCGAGAAGGCGATGGCCCAGGTGCGGAAGGCCACAGAGATCATCTCCCACCTCCGTACCTTCGGACGCTCCGCGCCAATGGCATTCGAGCCGGCCGACGTCCACGAGATCATCGAGCGCGCGCTTTCGCTCGTACAGGAGCAGCTGAAGCAGCGCGGCATCGAGGTGGTCTTCGACCTGTGCGACGAGGACGTTTCTGTCCTGTCCAACCCGATTCAGCTCGAGCAGGTCTTCATCAACCTGCTGACGAACGCCCGCGATGCGCTGGAGGGCTCGGACCTTCGGGAGATCCGGATCGCGTCCCGCCTTCGGGACGACACCGTCGTCATCACCTTCTCGGACACGGGGCCGGGGATTCCGCCCGAGCTCGAGCCGCGCGTCTTCGATCCGTTCGTCACGACCAAGGAGGTCGGTTCGGGCACCGGCCTCGGGCTCTCGATCACGTACAGCATCGTCAAGGAGCACGGCGGCGAGATCTCGGTCGTCTCCCCGTCCGGCGAGGGCGCGACGTTCACGATCGAGCTCCCACGCGGAGGCGAGAGGCCGCTGGTGGAGCCGCTGTTGTGAGCGACCGGGCCCGGATCCTCCTCGTCGACGACGACGAGGCGCTCCTGGAAGCCCTCCCCGAGGCACTCCAGCTGCGGATGGCAGGGATCGAGGTCGATACGGCCGACAGCGGCATGAGGGCGCTCGACCGGATCCGCGACGTCGACTACGACGCGATCGTCAGCGACGTGAAGATGCCCGCCATGGACGGGCTCGAGCTGCTCAGCGCCGCGAAGGAGCTCAGGCCGGGCACGCCGATGCTGCTCATCACCGGCCACGGAGAGCACGACCTCGCCGTGCAGGCGCTGCGGGGCGGCGCGTTCGACTTCGTCCAGAAGCCGATCGACCGCGACTACTTCGTCGCCTCACTCGAGCGTGCGATCAGAATGCGCCGGCTCGACCGCCAGGTGGCCGACCAGCAGGCGCTCCTCGAGCAGCACGCCCGCCTGCTCGAGCACGTCGACAACGGCGTGGTGCTGGTCGACGCCGAGCAGAGGATCCTGTACTGGAATCCCGCGGCGGAGGCGATCACGGGCATTCCGACGGTGAGCGCGCTCGGCCGGTGCGTTACGGACGTCCTGCCCGGGTGGGACGCGATCGTCGGCGGCGTGCCGGTCTCGCCCCAGCCGGGGCCGGCCGCGCGTGACGCGACGGTTCCGTTGGACGTGTCCGGCCGGGAGCTGTGGCTGTCGATGTCAGGCGTGGAGTTCGACGGCGGCGTCGTCTACGCGTTCCGCAACCTGACCGAGGAGCGGGCGCTGGACGAGCTGAAGAGCGAGTTCGTCGCCACCGTCTCGCACGAGCTGCGTACCCCGCTGTCGGCCATCTACGGCTGCGCGCAGACGCTTCGGCGGAGCGACGTCGAGCTCGACGACGACACCGAGCACCGGCTCCTGGAGGTGATCGCGCACGAGTGCGAGCGCCTGACGCGGATCGTCGGCGACATCCTGATCGCCAACCAGCTCGATGCAGGGCGCATGCGGCTCGTCCGGGAGGAAATAGAGGTGGAGGCTCTCGTCCGCGAGGTCGTCGAGCAGATGCGGGCCTCGCTCGACGGCGCGGCGACGGTCGAGCTCGCGATCGAGTCCCCGGGTCGTCTGAAGCCGGTCGTCGGTGACGCGGACAAGCTCCGCCAGATCCTCCTGAACCTCATCGACAACGCGGTCAAGTACTCGCCGGAGGGCGGTCGTGTGGAGCTCCGCGTCGAGCCGCGTGAGGGCGGCCTGCGCTTCGAGGTCAGCGACCACGGGCTGGGGATCGCGCATGGGGAGCAGCAGCGGATCTTCGGCAAGTTCTACCGAGTGGATCCGAACCTGACGCGGGGCGTTGGGGGTACCGGGCTCGGGCTTTACATCTGCCGGGAGCTCGCCCGCCGCATGGACGGACGCGTATCGGTCAGGTCGAGGGAAGGCGAAGGATCGACGTTCGTCGTCGATCTCCCGCTCGTCTCCGCGCGGCCTGGCCAGCAGGCCGCAGCGGTCTCCCAGAGCGCGTAGCGGCCCGCGAGCCGCTCCAAGCCGGGCGCGCGCTGCGGTCCGTCGGTGTCAGACACCACGAAGTGTCAAGCGAAATGTGTGTCAAGAGTGCGACAAGTCGGATCTGGCGTGCGATTCGAGGCGCAGCCGACCGTACGGTCGGGGTCATGCCGCGCCCGCCCCGCGCTTTCGTCGAAGGGATCTATCACCTCAGCTCGCACGCGAGCGACACCCGCAGTCTGTTCCTGAGCGGGGAGGACAGGACGAGCTTCCTCGATCGGCTTGCGCTCGTCATCGAACGCTTCGAGCTCCGCCTCGTCGAGTACGCCCTGCTCAGCAACCACTACCACCTCGTCCTCGGGACCCCGGGCGGCCGCATTTCGAGCGCCCTCCAGCAGCTCCACGCCCGGTACTCGCGCGCCCACAATCTCCGCCATGGACGACGCGCACACCTCTTCCTCGCGCATTTCTTCGCCCGAGAGCTGAAGAGCGACGAGGACCTGCTCGTGACCTGCCGCTACGTCGCGCACAATCCCGTCGCCGCCGGGCTCTGCGACGACCCGTTCGACTGGCCATGGAGCAGCGCAGCCGCCTGTGCCGGGCTCGGCGACCCGCCAATCCCGCTCGACTCCGGCCCCCTTCGAGCAGCGCTGGGAGACAACGATGACTGGCGGCGCCGCTACCGCGAGTTCGTGGCGGCCGACGGAGACGGACGGCGCTGACTGCCGGGTAGGGTCCCCGCCGATGAAGGTCGGGATCGTCGTCCCCTTCTCGTGGTCCTTCTGGGGCGCCGTCGTCGAGCACGCGGAGCTCCAGGCGGAGGCCCTTGGGAGACTCGGGATCGAGACCCGGACGATCATGGGCAACGACCCGCCGGGCCAGTTCACGCGGGCGCTCCACCCCCGCGAGGGGCGTGACGGGCCGCCGCCGCCGGACGTGATCCCCGTCGGCCGCTCCGCGATCGTGCCGGCCAACGGATCGCTCCCGAACATCATCCTCGGCCCTCGCTCGGTCTGGCGGATCAAACAGGCGCTCGAGCGGGAGCAGTTCGACCTGCTCCACCTCCACGAGCCGCTGACGCCGACAGTCTGTATCGCCTCGCTGGCGATGGCGAAGTGCCCCGTCGTCGCGACCTTCCACGCCTCGGGCGAGCTCGGATTGGCGAGGATGTCGATCCCGGTCTGGGGCTTCCTGCTCGACCGGATCGATGTGCGTATCGCCGTTTCCGAGCAGGCGAAGGCCTCGGCGAGCCGCTACTCGCCTGCGGACTACGAGGTGATCCCCAACGGCGTGCTGATCCCGCCCGAGGCCGACCCTGCCGGCCGCGAGAACCGGATCCTCTTCGTCGGGCGCCAGGAGGCGCGCAAGGGACTCTCCGTTCTGCTGCGCGCCTGGCCGGAGATCCGCCGCCGGACCGGCGCAACCCTTCGTGTCATCGGCGCCGACCCGCTGGCCGTGCGGCTCCTGATGGCGAAGCTCCGCACGCCGTCCGACGGGATCGAGATCCTCGGTTTCCTGCCCCAGGAGCGGCTGACGGAAGAGCTGCTCGGCGCCAAGGCGATGGCTGCGCCGTCGCTCGGCGGCGAGAGCTTCGGGATGGTGCTGACCCGCGCGTTCGCCTGCGCGACGCCGGTGGTCGCCTCGGACATCGAGGGCTACCGGGAGGTCATGACGAACGAGGCGGGGTTCAGCGTCCCACCCGGCGACCCCGCCGCCCTTGCCGACGCCATGACGAGGCTGCTAGCCGACGAGCAGGCGCGCTGCCGGGCCGGGCTCGCGGCCCGCCGGCTGGCGGAGGAGCGGTATTCCTGGGACGGGATCGCCGGGCGGCTCGCCGGTGTGTACGAGCAGGCGCTCGGACGCGTGCCGGTCGCGGCGTGACGATCTCGCGGCGTCATCTCGCGCGCACCGCTCTCATCCTGCCGGGGATCGCAGCCCTTGTGCTGCTGCTGTGGTGGCGCGGCCCCGATTGGGGACTCGTCGGCGACGCGTTCGAGGCCGTCTCCTGGCGCTGGGTCGGCGTTGCGCTCGTCCTGAACCTCGCGTCGGTGCTCGTCCGCGCCGTCTCCTGGAACGTCGTGATCCGCCAGGCGATGCCTCGCTCGCAACAGCCGCCGTTCGCAAACGTCTTCTCGGCGTTCGCGGTCGGCCTGCTTGCCAACGCCGTGCTCCCGGGGCGGATCGGCGAGCTTGCCCGCGTCGGCGTCCTCGCCAGGTGGACGCCTCGGGGCCAGGGGACGACCGGCCGGCTGCTCGGAACCGTCTTTGCGCACCGCCTGTTCGACCTCGTTCCGGCCCTGCTGCTGACCGCGTTCGTGCTCGCGACGACGCGGATCCCGCACTGGGCGGTCACGAGCCTCGAGCTCGTCGCCGTCGTCGGCATCGCGCTCTTCCTCGTCGCGATCCTCGTGGCGGGCCGCGAGCTGCGCCCGCTCCCGGAGGGCGCGCTGGCGGTCCGGCGGCTGCTGGCGATGGCGCAGCGCGGGCTCCACGTCCTGCGCAAGCCGAAGGCGGCGGCGCTGGCTGCCGTGCTGCAGACGACCGGCTGGCTGATTCAGCTGCTCGCCGTCTGGTCGATGATGGCGGCGTTCGGCATCGACGCGCCGATCTCGGCCGCAGCCGTCGTCCTGCTGCTGATGAACGTCGCGACCATCTTCCCGCTCTGGCCGGGGAACATCGGCCTGCTGCAGGCAGTCGTGGCGCTGCCGCTCGTCTCCTACGGGGTCGCCTACTCGACCGGGCTCGCCTTCGGCCTCGGCCTCCAGGTGCTGGAGATGTCGGTCGGCGTGGGCGTCGGGCTGATCTTCCTCATGCGCGAAGGGCTCTCGCTCGAGACGCTGCGCCGGATGCCGGACGAGGAATCGGAGGAGTCAGTCGTCGAGGAGCTCAGGCCCGCGGCGCCGCGTGAACGCGCTCGCATGTCCGGCTAGCCTCAAGGGCGTCCTCTCCGCGCGGGAGGCGGCGGCCGCCCTCGCCGAGGGGCTCGGCGATGCGGTCGAGCTTCCTGTCGCCGACGGCGGGGACGGGACGCTCGACGTGCTCGCGCCCGCGCTGGGCGGCCAGTGGCGCGAGGCCGAGGTCGCGGATCCGCTCGGCCGGCCGGTTGTGGCCCGTTGGCTGCTCCACGACGGCTCTGCGCTCGTCGAAGCGGCCGAGGCGATCGGTCTGAGCCTGGTGGCCGAGGACGAGCGGGACCCGTTGCGGGCGTCGAGCCGTGGCCTGGGCGAGCTCCTCGCCGAGGTGCAGGACGCCGATCCGGTAGAGATCGTCGTCTTCCTCGGCGGCACGGCGACGGTCGACGGCGGCGCCGGGCTGATGGAGGTGCTCGGCGGCTTCCGCGTCCCGGTCCGGGCCGCCTGCGACGTGCGCGCGCCGCTCGTCGACGCCGCCCGGATCTTCGCCGGCCAAAAGGGCGCCACGCCTGACCAGGCGGCCGAGCTGGAGCGGCGTCTCCTGGAAAGGCAGTCGCTCGCGCCCTTTCGCGAGCTCCCTGGGGCCGGGGCGGCCGGCGGGCTGGGCGCCGCCCTGGCGGCCCTCGGTGCCGAGCTCGTGAACGGTGCCGACTACGTGCTCGACCTGATCCGCTTCCGGAGCCGGCTGGACGGCGCCGACCTCGTCGTCACCGGCGAGGGGACCGTGGACCGGACGACGTGGATGGGCAAAGCGCCCGGCGAGGTCCTCCGCCTTTGCGCAGAGCGAGGAGTGCGCTGTGCGCTCTTCGGCGGCCGCGTCGTGGACCCGCCGGACGGCGTCGAGGTCTACGAGCTCAGCGGCGATCCCGCGCGGGCGCGCGAGGATCTCGTGGCGCTCGGGAGGAGCTTGGCCTAGGTCTCGTCCGGGCCGTACGTCTTTGCGAAGGCTTGGAGGAGCTTCCAGGCGATCGAAGCGTGGCCCTCGACGAGCGGCCGGAAGTCCCAGAACGTCATCCCATGCGCGGTCAGGTCGCTTTCGGCAGTGACGGACGCGGTTCGAGCGCTCTGCGCGATCAGCGCGATCTCGCCGAAGTAGTCGCCCGGCCCGAGCCGGCGCTTCTCCTCACCGTGCACCGTGACCTTGGCGTTGCCGTCCTCGATCACGAAGAAGCCGACGCCGCTCTCGCCCTCGCGGGCGATCTCCTGGCCCGCGGAGAACTGCCGGCGCTTCATCGTCTCTGCGATCTGCGCGAGCTCCTTGTCGTTCAGATCGGAGAAGAGCGGGACGTCCTTGAGGAGCTGGATGGTGTTCTGGTCGGCCATCGGGCCGGATTCTAAGCAGACTCTGCCGGACGCACCGCGTCCACCCTGCGGGCGAGCTCCTCGATCTTGCCCTGCGCCGAGTCGAGCTTGTCGGAGCAGAGGCGGTAGAGCTCCTCGCCTCGCTCCCAGAGCGTGATCGCCTCGTCCAGGTCGGCCTGGCCGCTCTCGAGCTGCTGGACGATCCGCTCGAGCTCCTTCTGTGCCTCCTCGAAGGTCACCGGGTCTCGTCCACCGTGGCTCCGAAGCCGCCCGTTCCCAGCTCGACGTCCACACGCGTACCGCTCTCGATCTCGCTCGAGCCACGGACGATGTGGCCGTCGCGGCGGACGATTGCGTACCCGCGCTCGAGCGTGGAGGTGGGGGAGAGCGCCCGCAGCCGTCCGTAGGCGCCCTCGAGGCGGGCGCGCTTCCGCTCGACGGTGAGGAGCGGCGCCCGGCGGAGCCGATCCCGCGTCTGCTCGATGCGCTCGCGCAGCTCGTCCGCGTCCGGGACGACGAGCCGGGCGGCGACGCTCGGGGTCGACGCACGGACATCGGCGGCGAGGTCCGTCAACGGTGTGTCCTGCTCATGGCCCACAGCTGAGACGATCGGAACCCGGCAGGAAGCCACTGCCCGCACCAGGCGCTCGTCGCTGAACGGGAGCAGATCCTCGAAGCTCCCTCCGCCGCGGGCGAGGACGATCACGTCGACGTCGTCGATCTCGCACAGGGCTCCGATCGCCTCGACGATCGCGGGCGCCGCCCGCGGGCCCTGGACGTAGGTCTCCGCCACCACGACGCGCGCCGGCGGAAAGCGCGTTGTGAGCGCCGTCAGGACGTCGCGCTTGGCGGCCGCGTCGTTGCCGGTCACGAGCCCGATCCGGCGCGGGAAGCGCGGCAGCGGCCGGCGCCGCTCGAAGAGCCCCTCTGCGGCGAGCTTGCGCTTCAGCCGCTCCAGCGCGGCGAGGTGGTCGCCGAGCCCGAACCGTTCGATCGAGAGAGCCCGGAAGCGAAGGTCGCCGCGCGCCTCGAAGAGCTCCGGCCGCCCGTAGACGTGCACCCGCTCGCCGTCGACGAGATCGAGCCGGAGCGCGTCGTATTGGCTCCGCGGCATCGACACTCGCAGGCAGGAGCCGTCGGCCGGGTCCTTGAGGGTGAGGAAGACGCTGGCCCAGCGCTGCTGTCGCCGCAGCTCCGTTACTTCGCCCTCGACCCAGACGGTGGGCAGGCGCGACAGCCAGTCGGCGACGCCGCGGTTGAACGCCGAGACGCTGTAGACCTTCCGGTCTCCGTACTGGGCAGCTTCGACCTTCGGCATGCCGCCAGGATGCCAGCAGCCGACGCAAGCGGGTAGACGCCTGTTTGGCCAGGCGCGGGAGGCGCTAGAGCAGGATCTCGGCCGCGACCGTCGCGTCGCAGCCCTGTTTGACGAGCTCGATCGCGCGGTGGAGGTCTGCCTCGCTCTGGGCGAGCCGCTCCGCAAGGTGAACGGGGTAGCCCGCCTCCATGAGCTGGTGGAGACGCCAGCTGGCGACCTTGTCGCGGTCGCTCTGCTTGTACTCGACGATCTCGGTCATTTCTACGCCTTCGATCGGCTCTGATTCGTCTTTTCCTAGACGAACCCTCCCCGCGGAAGTTGGCCTCGGGGCTGCCAACTGACTCAATCGCGCTAGTGCCAGAACGGGTTCGGCGCTAGCGGCGAACCGGTTCGCTCGTCTCTGCGCGGCGGGAGAGCTCCTGGAGCCGCGCGGTCGAGGACCGACCGTTCCGCCTCCGCCTCCGCCGCGAGGGTGCGAAGCCTGTCTCGGACCTCGTGCTCGATCTGGCTGAGGCGCTGCTGGAGCTCGGCGATGAACTCGTCGCGCTGCCGCTCGAGGCCGGCGGTGACCTGGAGCAGCCGCTTCTCGACCCGCTGCGTGCCGGTGTCCGCGACCTGCGCGAGGCGCTCCGCCAGCACGGACTCCGCCTCCCGCGCGAACATGTGGACGGCGCGGTCGAGCTCGCGGGCGAGGCGGCGGGCGGCGTCCTCCCGTGCGGACTTCACCGCCGAGTCGAATTGGAGCGCCGCAGCCTCGGCGAAGCGGCCGGCCGCCTGCTTCGTCGTCCGCTCGAGCGCCTCGACCTGCCGGCGCTCGATGTCGACGAAGCGGGCCTGGATCCGGCGTACGACGTCGGTCTCCTCGCGGTCGACGCGCTCGGCGAGCTGACGTTCGCGGGCCTTCAGCCGCTGGCTCATCTCCTCGAGCGCGCGTCGCCGTTCGGCTCCGTGCGCGTCGAGCTCGGCGCGGAGCTCCTGCGCCGCGAGCTCGGACGCACGCTGGAGCTCTTCCCGGAGCTTCTGCACGGCGGCGACCTGGAGCTCTCCCGCCTCGTCGATCTTCTCGCGGTCGTCCTCGAGCCGGGTCTCCGCCTGCCCGACGAGGACCTTCTGGCGCTCGGCGAGCTTCTTCAGCTCGGCCGTCAAGGCCTGGTGCGTCCGATCGAGGTCGGCGCTCCAGCTTGCGTAGCGCTGCTCCACCCGCTCCTGCGCCTGGGCGAGCTTCATGCTGAGCTCGGAGCCGGCCTGCCGCTCTCGCTCGACGATGTCCCGGCGTCGCTCCTCGGCGATCTTCCGCTCCTCCTCCTCGAGGCGCGACAGCGTGTCGGCGCGCTCCCGGGCGAGCAGCCGCTGGATCTCGGCGCTGCTCGTCTCGGTCTGCTCGCGGATGACGCGCGTCAGCTCGGTTCGCGCGCGGTCGAGCTCGGCCTCGACGTCGGCGATCCGCTGCGTCTGCTTCCGTCGGCGGGAGAAGAAGCCCATCGGCTCACCATCGTAGGGCGAGCAGCGCAAGAGCGAGGGCAACCATCGCGACGGTCAGCGCTCGGAGCGCACGTTCGGGCCCGACGATCGTGCTGGGTGGATCGTCGCTCTGGCCGCGTCGCACGGCTCGAACCGGTGTCGAGAGCGCGCGCTGGGCGAGGCTCGTTGCGACCGCGAACAACGCGGCGAGCAGTGCCTCGACCGTCAGCTCCTCGGCGACGACGAAGTACCCCGTCAGCAACGGAAAGGCGCCCCAGGCGAGCGCGAACCAGAGGTCGGTATGGAAGAGGCCGCCGAAGAGCTCGAGGTTGTACGCGAAGACGAGGAAGCCGCCTGCCGCGACGAACGGGAGGAGCCAGAGCGTCCACGCCAGCGCCGCTGCGATGCCGATGGCGACCGCGCCGCCGATCGAGCCGAGCGCGAGCCCCCAGAGCACCCGTGTCGGGATCCGGGTCGTGAGCGGGCGGCCCTGGAGCTCGTCCAGCGCATGCGCGCCGATCCCGAGTGCGAGGAAGAACGCCGCCAGTGCCGCGAGCATGCGGTTCGTGTGGAGCTCCGGTGCGAGCGCGGCCCCGATCGCGACGTAGCTCAGGTGCCAGGCCGTGTACGGAAGGTGGAGGATCGTGACGTAGTCGCGCCAGCCGCCCGAGGCGAGCGCGTAGAACGCCGGACGGCTCACGCTTTGCGGCCCCACATCACGAGGCCGCCGCCGAGGCTCATGCTTCGTGACTGCACGCCGTCGATCCCGGCCGAGCGCCACAGCGAAGGGAGATCGTTGGCTCGGTGGAACTCGCGGATGCTCGGGCCGAGGAACGAGCCGACCTCGCGCCAGCCGGGCGAGATCAGCGCGCCGGACGCAGGAAGGCCGATCCGGACCCAGAGCTCCCACGCCGGCCGGGCGAGGCCGCGGGGGAGGCCGAACTCGAGCATCGCGATCGTCCCTCCGGGCCGGACGACCCGTGCCAGCTCGTTCAGGGTCGCGAGCGGGTTCCTCACGTACCGGAGCAGGTACGTGAACGTGAGCCCGTCGAACGACGCGTTGGCGTAGGGCAGCCGCTCGGCCTCGCCCTGGACGAGCTCGATCCGGTCGCCGAGGCCGGCTGCGTCGACGCGGTTTCGACCCTCGGCGAGCATCTCGCCGCTCTGGTCGAGCCCGACGACGCGGCACCCCGAGCGGCGCGCGAGCTCGATCGCGACGGACGCGGTCCCGGTCGCCACGTCCAGCACCGCGTCTTCGGGCCCGACGTCCATCCGGGAGACGAGGAAGCGGCGCCAGCGCGGGTCCTGTCCGAAGGAGAGGAGGCTCGCGTACCGGTCGTATGTCGGCCCCAGCGGGGCGAAGAGGTCGAGGGCCTGCTCCTTCACGCGGTCTATTTTCCCCGCGGTGACTCTGGTGGAGGATCTCGAGCGGATTGCCGCGGCGGCGGCCGGGCTGGCGTCCGGCGGAGAGGAGCTCGCTGGCGTCCTCGCAGCCGAGCCGGTCCAGGGCGGCCGCGTGTACCTGTGCGCTTACCGTTCGAGCGACAAGGTGTCGTGGCTTGCGCTCGACGATTCCGGCGAGCCGGTGACCGACCGGGAGCGAGTGCGCGAAGCTGCCTCTCTCGTCGCCCTGTCCGAGCTCGCCGAGGAGAGCGCGGGCGGGGGCGAGCTGGACGAGCTCCGGTCGCGGCTCGTCGCACTACGGCTGACCGAGAATCCCGACGGGATCGAGGAAGCGGAGGAGGCGGTGCTCCACCTCCAACGGACGCTCGGCGCGTCGCCGCGCCTGGCCACGGCGAAGTACCTCGACGACGTGGGCGCGGCGACGAAGCGTCTGGAGGACGCGCTCGGATCCTCGGGCTCCTCGCCTTTCGCAGAGGCGATGAAGGCCTCCGCGGGCGCCGTGCAGGCGTTCACGAGCGACGTCGAGTCGAACTACAAGGAATCGCTACGGTAAGGGCATGGAAGGCGGCTTCGGATTCCCGATGGGTGGCGACCCCGACGACCTGATGCGCGGTCTGCGCGAGTTCGCCGAGAAGCAGGCCGAGTCGGTCGCCGAGGCGCAGCGCGAGCAGTTCGCGACGCTGACGCTCAATACCGCGGTTCAGCTCACCGCGGCCGCGCTCGGCCAGATGCAGGCACAGGGCGGCCCGGACGAGCAGGCGATCGCGCTACGCGACGCCATGCGCGTCCTCTTCCCCGAGGCGGTGGCGCTCGTCAGCGCCGCGCGCCAGGGGTTCATGCGCGAGAGCTAGTCGGCGCGCGCAGCCTCCTGCCGAGGCTCGTCGGTACCGGGGAGTGATCGGCGCACTCTTGACACAGGTTGCGCTTGACAGCTCCCGTTGTCCGACACCGGCGCGCGCGTCTGGGTTTCCGACGAGGCACCGAGTCGCGTCTCTCCTAGAATTCGCGCGCCGAATGGCCATTCTGAGCCGCGCCATCGTCCGCACCCTTCCGGCCGTTCCGAAGCCGATCGTCCGCAAGATCTCGGAGCGCTACATCGCCGGCACGCGGGTCGAGGACGCCTGCCGCGTCGTCAAGCGCCTCAACGGCGAGTCGAAGATGGCCACGATCGACGTCCTCGGCGAGGAGATCACGACCTGGGAGGAAGCCAGGCACATCGGCTACGAGTACGAGAACGTCTTCCGGACGATCGACGAGCAGGGCCTCGACTCGAACGTCAGCGTCAAGCTCACGGGCCTCGGGCTCAAGCTCGACCACGGCCTCTGCCGCGAGATCCTCGAGCGGCTCGTGCGGCAGGCGGCCGAGCGCCGCAACTTCGTGCGGATCGACATGGAGGACTCGAGCTGCACGGACGAGACGCTGCGCCTCTACCGCGAGCTTCGCGAGGCCGGGCTCGAAAACGTCGGCATCGTGCTCCAGGCGTATCTGCGCCGGACGCTTGACGACATCGAGGCGCTCTCTGATC
>CAVTCN010000018.1:0-49653 GCA_963733215.1 uncultured Actinomycetes bacterium | reverse complement strand
CGGCGTGATCCGGCCGAAAATCGGAGGCTTGACCGACCAATAGCGTCGGTACACTCCGGACCTTGTACGCGGAGGCCGGTACGAGGGCGGTGTATCTCCGCCGGAAGCGTGCTGCCCGGCGGCGGCTTGCCTTTCAATGGTCCCTCGTCGGCGCCGGCACGCTCGTGCTCGGCGCCCTCGGGCTCGGCCTGATCTTCGCCGGGTCGCCGCAGAAGCTGCCCGAGGGAGCCACCGTCTCGGGCTTCCCGGTCGGTGGGCTGACCACCGGCGAGGCGGTTCGGCGGCTCGAGCAGCGCTACGAAGAGATGAAGCTCGAGCCCGTCACCTTCACGGCGGGGCCGCGGCAGTATCGGGTCCGGCCGAACGAGGTCGTCCTCTCGGTCGATTGGCAGGCGGCTGTCGAGACCGCGCGGCGCCAGGGCGACGGCTTCGCCCCCGTGCGCGGCCTGCGCCGGCTCGGCCAGCGCTTCTTCGGCGGCGACATCACGCCGTCGGCTCGCGCCTACGACGCGCTGCTCAACCACAAGCTCGCGGTGCTCGCCAAGCGGATCGACCGGCCCGAGCGCCAGGCGGCCGTCCGCCTGAAGGGGCTCCAGCCGCTGGCCGTGCGTGGCGCCACGGGGCGGACGCTCGACCAGGATGCCGCGGCCCGGACGATGATGACCTCGCTGATCGCCTTCGAGCGGGCACCCGTCCCGCTTCCAGTCGAGATCACACAGCCCGACGTCACCGCCGCCGACCTGACTCGGGTCGTATCGCAGGTCGAGACCGCCGTCTCGGGACCGGTCCGGCTCGTCCGCGGCGAGACCCGCTGGCGCCTGCCGCGCTGGCGGATCGCGCAGCTGCTCCAGCTGCCGCGCAACGGCGCGACCACGCTCACGATCGGCGGCCCCAGGGCCGACGCCTACTTCGAGCGGTTCCGCAAGAGCGTCGACCGGCCGCCCACCGACGCAGAGTTCGTGGTCTCCGGAAGCTCGGTCGCGGTGAAGCCGTCCCTGCCGGGGCTCGGCCTGGACGTCGCAGCGGCGCGGAAGGCGATCCTTGCCGCCGCGCTCTCGTCGACGGAGCGGACGGCGCGCCTGGTCGTCGAGAAGACCGCGCCCGAACGGACGACGCGCGAGGCGCGGGCGATGGGGATCACGGGCCTCGTCGCCGGCTACACGACCACCTACGGCGGCGATCCGAACCGGCTGCACAACGTCCGGCTCGTCGCGCAGCTCGTCGACGGCGCTCTGATCGCGCCCGGCGCCGAGTTCTCGTTCAACAAGACGACGGGTGAGCGCACACCCGAGCGCGGTTTCCTCGAGGCGCCCGTGATCATCAACGGCGAGCTCCAGAACGGGATCGGCGGCGGTGTCTGTCAGGTCTCCACGACCGTCTTCAACGCGGCGTTCGACGCCGGCCTCTCGATCACGTCGCGCACGAACCACGCGCTCTACATCTCCCACTACCCGCAGGGCCGCGACGCCACCGTCAACTATCCGGATCTCGACCTGCGCTTCCAGAACGACACGAACAAGTGGCTGCTGCTGCGCACCTTCGTCGGGGCCTCGGAGCTGACCGTGAACCTCTACGGGACGCCGGTCCACCGGCGCGTCGAGGTCGAGACGGCGCCGCTCGAGGTGACCGGTGCTCCGGCAGTGAAGCGCATCCCGGATCCGTCGATCTGGGAGGGCGAGCGGACGACGGAGAAGGTCGGAGAGCCGTCGCGCAAGACGGCGGTCACGCGCCGGGTCTACACCGCCGAGGGCAAGAAGCTCTACGACACGACCTGGGGGTCGTCCTACCGGTCGGAGCCGACGGTCGTCCGGTACGGGACGAAGGAGCGGCCCGAGCCGCCTCCGCCTCCGCCTAAGGACCCGCCGCCGAAGGATCCGCCGCCGCCTCCGCCGAAGGATCCTCCGCCGCCTCCGCCCGCGTAATCGCTTCTACAAGCCAGGCGGGCACGCGGGTGGGCCGCATGGTCTTGGCGTCGACGCAGGCATGCCCCGTCCAGCCGTCGGCGACCAGCTCGCCGTTTCGTTCGACCGTGTACTCGTACTTGAAGCGGGCGCCGCGCATCTCGGTGCACCGGGTGTCGATGACGAGCCGGTCGTCGAAGGCGACGGGCCGGATGTAGCGGGCGTGGACCTCGGAGGTCGTGGCCTCGATGCCGGTGTCCCGCAGAGCCTGGTAGCCGCCGGCGAATTTCCTGAGGTACTCGACGCGTGCGGTCTCGAACCAGACGAGGTAGGCGGCGTGGTGGGCGACGCCCTGCGCGTCGGTCTCGGCGAAGCGCACGGTGATCTCGAGCTGGAAGGTCACTCCGCGGAACTCTAGGAAGATTCTCGGCGGCGTCCGGTCCGACGTGCCATCGTTCGGCTATCGACGAGGCGGCGGAAGAGCGATTCGCGGAGATCCTGGCCGCGCTCGAGCGGCTCGAGCGGCGCGTCGACCGGCTGGAGGCGTCCAGACCTGCGCCCGCGGCCCCACCTTCGGTGCCGCGTCGCGACCGCCGAGAGGCCTGCGCCTGCAGCGCCGCCGCCGGCTGCTGCGGAGCAGCCCCGTAGGTGGGACGTCGATCTCGAGGAGCTGCTGGGAGGGCGGCTGCTTGCCTGGGTCGGCGGCCTCGCCATCCTGCTCGGGATCGTGTTCTTCGTCGCGATGGCGGTCCGCCGGGGCTGGATCGGCGAAGAGCTACGCGTCGTGCTCGCCTTCCTCGGCTCGGGCGCGCTCGTCGGCACCGGGCTGTATCTCTTCATCAGCCAGGGCCGGACGCAGGCGTCACTCGCGGCGGTGGCCAGCGGGCTCGCCGGGCTGTACGCCTCCGATGTCGCGGCGACGAGGCTCTACGACCTCGTGTCGCCCGTGGTCGGCCTCCTGTGCGCCGGGGTGATCGGTGTGCTCGGCACGGCGATCGCGGTTCGCTGGCGAACAGAGCTCGTCGGCGCCATCGGGCTCCTCGGTGCGCTGGCTTCGCCGATCCTCGTGCAGGCGGATACGTCGGGCGCGACGCTCGCCTTCATGGCGATCGCCCTCATGGCGACCGTCGGCGTGCTCCTCTGGCAGCGATGGGACTGGCTCGCCGCGGGCGCGTTCCTCTTGAGCGCGCCGCAGCTGGTCGTCTGGCTCGAGGACACGTACGAGGACCGGCTGGGTCTGACGCTCGCAGTCCTGGCCCTGTTCTGGGTGCTCTACGTCGTGGCGGCGATCGGTTACGAGCTCCGGGTTCCCGTCGCGACGCTGCGGGCGTCCTCCGCGATGCTGCTGCTCGCGAACGCGCTGCTCCTCGCCGGCGGCGGGTGGGTGATGCTGCACGACTCGGATCACGAGAACGCGGCGACGGCATGGGTGATCGCGGCAGCCGGCGCGCACATTCTGCTCGGTGGCTTCGGCTTCCGTCAGCGCATGAGCCGCGAGATCGCCGCGATGGTCGTCGCCGTCGGGATCGGGCTCTCGGGCGTCGCGCTCGGCCTGGCCCTGGACGGCCCCGCGCTCGTCATCGGGTGGTCGGCCGAGGCCGCCGTCCTCGCGTGGGTGGCGTCCGTGACCCGCGAGCGGCGTGCGCTGGTCGGAACGGTCGTGTTCCTCACGCTCGCCGGCGGCCACATCCTGACGATCGAGGCCCCGCCCGACTCGCTCTACCGAGGCGTCGACGACCTGGCGGAGGCCGTGATCGCCCTGTTCGCCTTCGCCGTTGCCGCCTTCGTGTCGGCGAGATTCGTCCCCGACAAGACGTCCGTCGGTCTCTTCGTCGATCTCAGGCCGCTCCTCGAGGCGGCCGGGGCCGCGGCGCTCGTCTACCTCGGCTCGGTCGCGATCGTGGATCTGACCCGCGAAGCGGAGACGGCGGCCGAGCCGGGACAGACGCCGCAGGTGCTGCTGAGCGCCTTCTGGGCGCTCGTCGGCTTCGGCTCACTGCTGTTCGGCCTCCTGCGGGACGACCGGAGATTCCGGATCGCCGGCTTTGCGCTCCTCACGGCCGCGATCGCGAAGGTCTTCCTGTTCGACCTGTCCACGCTCGAGTCGATCTATCGCGTGCTCTCGTTCATCGCGCTCGGGCTGCTGCTTCTGGCTGCCGCGTTCGCGTACCAGCGGATCCGGGCGCGGATCGTGGAGGACGCGCCGTGAAGCTCGTGCTGGTCGCCCTTGCCGCGGCGCTGGCGGCACCCGCCGCCGTCGACGAGTCCGACTTCCGGTGGGAGCGAACTGTCCAGGCGGCCGGCAATGGGCTCGTGACGTTCTTCGCCGACGGCCCGCTGTTCGCCCATGCCCAGCCCGGGCTGGCCGATCTTCGGGTGCTGGACTCGGCCGGCCGCCAGGTGCCGTGGCGGCCGCTTCCGGACCCCGCACCGCGAGCATCGAAGGAGGTCGAGCTCCTCAACGCCGGTGTCCAGGGCTCGGCGTTCGTCGGACTCCTGGATCTGGGCCCGACGAGGGCGGTTCGCAACCGCGCCGAGCTCGTCATGGCCAACGAGCGGGACTTCGTGGGGCCGGTGACGGTGTTCGGGAGCGACGACCGCCGGACGTTCACACGGCTCTCGACGACGAAAGTGTTCGACCTTCGGGGAGCCACGGCCGCGACGAGCACGACGCTCGTCTTCCCGCCGACCGATCACCGCTTCCTTCGGCTTCGAGGCGTCGGTGTCCCGCTCCCGGTGGCCGTCCGGGTCTACAACGCGCCGCCCCGGCCCCCGCTCGCCTTTGTCGAGTCGGACATCTCCACAGAGCAGCGTGAGCGAGCCACGCACGTTCGCCTGGACGTCGGCTACGAGCGTCGACCCGTCGATCTCGTCCGGATCAGCACCGCGACTCCTCGGTTCGACCGGCCGGTGATCATCAGCGGCTCCAACGGTGAACGTGTCTTCCGGGTCCTGCAGCGCGGACGGATCCTCCGCCGCGAGGGAGTCGTTCAGCTCGAGGTGCCCGTGAGTGCCGCCCACCGGATACTCAGCGTCGTGATTCGGAACGGCGACGACGCGCCGCTTCGCGCGTTGCGCGTCGAGGCGCTCGCTCGGCCGAGGACGGTCGTCCTTGCCGAAGGCTTCGCGCAGCCGTTCCGCCTCCTCTACGGCGATCCGTCGCTGGATTCGCCGACGTATGACTTCGCCCGGCTCCCCGCCCGCGAGCTCGAGCCTCTGGTCGCCGGGCAGCTGGGCGCCGAGCGAGAAAATCCGGCCTGGGAGCCGCCCGACGACACGCGCTCGTTCCTCGAGCGCAACCCACGGGTCGTGGAGGGGTCGCTCGCGCTCGTCGCCATCGCGCTGGGCGTAGGAGGGTTCTTCGCCCTTCGGCGGCGTGCCTGAGGTCTCGCGGCTCGCCGAGCTCTTCCGCGAGCGTGGGCCGGCGGTCGTCCTCACCGGCGCCGGCATCTCGACCGAGAGCGGGATTCCGGACTTTCGCTCGCCGACCGGGATCTGGGCTCAGTACGACCCGGCCGAGTACGCGACGATCGAGGCCTTTCGCGCCGACCCGGTCAAGGTCTGGAGCTTCTACTCGCTCCGGTTACGCGTGCTCGTGGAGGCCGAGCCGAACGACGGCCATCGGGCGATCGCGGAGCTCGAGCGGGCGGGTCACGTCTCCGCGGTGGTGACGCAGAACATCGACGGGCTCCACCAGCGGGCGGGAAGCCGCGACGTCACCGAGGTGCACGGCTCGATCAGAAGCTCCACGTGCCCCGGGTGCGGCGCCTCATACAGCCTCGCCGAGCTGCTCGAGCTCCTCAAGAGCGCAGAGGCTCCGGCCTGTACGGAGTGCGGCGCGATCGTGAAGCCGGACGTCGTGATGTTCGGCGAGCTCATGCCCGAAGCGGCGATCGACCGCGCCTACGAGCTGGCGCGCTCGACCGGGCTGATGCTCGTGGTGGGGTCGGCGCTGGAGGTCTGGCCGGTGTCGCAGCTCCCCGAGGAGACGCGTTCGACCGGAGGAGCGGTCGCGATCGTGAACCAGGGACCGACGTCCTATGACGGCCTGGCCGCCGTCAAATGCGATGGCGCTGCCGGCGAGTCGCTGACGGCGCTCGTTGGCGAGCTGAGCTAAGCCGCTGCGCGGCGGAGCGAGCGCTCCGCGATTACCGTGCGGCAATCGCGACAGACACGCTGCTCGACCTCGTACGGCACGCCCGCCCGCTGCCGGATCACGTGGGTGGTGACCTCGTGATGCCGGTGCGTTCTTGTCCTGCGGAGCATGTTCACTTTGCCTTCATTCGGCGCAACGGCCGAGTCGGTTTAATGGTTGCCCTCGAAATGGCGATGTCGACTTCGTGCTGAGACTCCAACTACCTGCGACGGCAGCAGTAGCAGCTTGTTTGGCCGTGGCGGGTGTGTTCACTGAATCCATACAAGCTTCCGACACCGGTCGGACGGCGCGCGTGTGCTCGAAAGGGGCGAATCTGGTCACGTCGACCCGGTCGTACGCCGTCGACGTCCGACGTGGTCTCACCTACGTGTTCCGGAGTCCCGGAGGGCGCGCGTTCGCCCGCTTCGGGCGCTGGAACGTCAACGGCGTGCCGACCGTGTTCGCCGCGCTCCAGTCGGTTACCGGATGCGGGGCTACCTGGTACCGCGTGATGGTGCCGTTGAAGCCGCACGGGCAGACCGGCTATGTCCGCGCGCGGGATGTCAGGCTCCGGCCGCTCCAGACGCGGCTCGTCGTCGACCTGTCCACGCGCCGGCTGACGGCGTTCGAGGGCGGCAGGCGGGTGCTGAGCGCGAAGGTCGCGATCGGCTCGCGCTCGACTCCGACGCCGACCGGCCGCTTCTACGTCAACCAGCGCTTCCGCGACGACCCGCGAGGGCCGTACGGCTGGGCCGCGATCGGCATCTCGGCCTTCTCCGAGGTCTTGCACGGGTGGCCGCAGGGCGGGCCGGTCGCGATCCACGGCACCAACCGTCCGTCACTGCTCGGCCTACCGGTCTCGAACGGCTGCATCCGGGTCAGCAACGAGACGGTCAAGCGGCTCTGGCGCTTTGCGCCGACGGGCACTCCCGTCCAGGTGCAGGTGTAGCGTCGCGCGACCGGGGTAAGGTTCCGCCGATGGCCAAGGAGAAACAGGACATCCTGAGCAAGCTCGCCGACAAGGGCGAGGGCGCCCTCTCCCGCGTCGCGAGCTCGCAGACGACGGCGCTGGTGATCGGAAGCGTCACCGGGCTGCGCGAGCGGATTGACGACGTCCAGAAGAAGATGCGCGGCCTTGACGAGCTCGAGAAGCGGGTTGCCAAGCTCGAGAAGCAGCTCGCGGAGCTCCAGAAGCCCAAGGCGAAGCCGAAGACGACTCGCGCGCGCACGACGAGCTCTTCCGCGCGCAAGAGCACCGCCAAGAAGTCGTCTAGCTAGCGGGCACTCTGAGCCGGAACGCGGCGGGCTCGATCTCGAAGCGGACCGGTGCCGTGCCCGGCTGCTCGCCGTCGAGCTGCACGGGGAGAGGGTCCGGTGTCTCGACCTCGACGATGCGCCCACGGATCACCTCGGCCTTCGGGTGCGGGAGGAAGGTCCCCTTGTAGATCCGCGGCAGCTCCCGGACGACCTCCGGCTTCGTGGCGTCCTTGATCAGCAGCACGTCGAAGAGGCCGTCGTCGGGCTCGGCATCGGGCGTCGTCATCATCCCGCCGGCCTGGTAGCGGCCGATCCCGACGATCACGTCCTCCATCAGCCCGCTCCTCGCCTCGCCGTCCACCCTGACGTCCAGCTCCGACGTTCTTCCAGCGCGCGAAGACCGCGCCGAGCGCGATCAGGTACGACGTCTTGGCGCCGAAGGCCTTCGTCGTACGGTTCGCCCTGGCCGCGATCGCGCCGCTCATCCCGACGCTGCCGGCATTCGCGAACCAGGCCGTCTCGTCGTCAGCTCCCGACTCGATAGGTGGCGCGGCCGAGGTCGAACGGGCGCGCCTCGCCCTCCAGCGCGATGCGGAGCGCGTCGCCCAGTCGCTTCGGGATCCCGTGGGTGCGAACGAAGTCCCGGCCCGTGCCCCGTGGGACGACCGCGAGCTCGACGCCCTCCCGGCCGGCGATCCCGTTGACGACCTCGTGGACGGTTCCGTCGCCGCCGAAGACCACGAGCAGCTCGGCCCCATCGTCCGCCGCCTCCCGCGCCAGGTCTCCGAGCTGGCCCGGCCGCTCGGAGAAGATCGCCTCGCCGCGAAGCCCGGCGGCGTGCGCGGCACGGGCGAGCTCGGGCCAGCGCCGTCCGGTCTTCCCGTTCGCGGACGCCGGGTTGACGAGGAGCGCGGTCTTCAGTGCTTCTCGGATGTGATCGTCCGCAGCGCCAGCTCGGTCATCTGGTCGACCGCCGCCTTCATCTCCTCGTCCGAGATCCGCACGAACTCGCCCTCGACGACGACGTCGCTGACCGTGAGCAGGCAGCCGGCGGCCACCTTGCGGAGGGCGCCGATCGTGAAGAGGACCGCGGCCTCCATCTCGACCGCGAGGATCCCGCGGTCGGACCAGCGCGCGTACTGGCCGTCGTCGGGGTTGTAGAAGAGGTCGCTGGAGACGATCGGGCCGACACGGACGCTCTTCCCCGTCTCCTTGGCGGCGTGCACCGCGCCGTGGACGAGGCCGAAGTCCGCCGTCGGAACGTGGGGCTCGAAGTTCACGAGCTTGTCGACGGTTCGGTCGGACGGGACCGCGGTGACCGCGATGATGAGCTCGCCGAGCTGCATGTCCGGCTGGAGCCCTCCGCAGGTGCCGACCCGCAGGAACCTCTTGACGCCGAGCTGGACGAGCTCCTCCATGACGATCGCCGCCGTCGGGCAGCCCATTCCCGTCGACTGCACGGAGACCGGCTTGCCCTCGAAGGTTCCCGTGTAGCCGAGCATCCCGCGCTCCTCGTTCCGCTGCACGGGGTCGTCGAAGAAGGTCTCGGCGATGTACTTCGCGCGGAGCGGGTCGCCCGGGAGGAGGCAGGCCTCGGCGT
This sequence comes from uncultured Actinomycetes bacterium, assembly GCA_963733215.1. Lineage (GTDB taxonomy): Bacteria > Actinomycetota > Thermoleophilia > Gaiellales > Gaiellaceae > JACDAN01. The sequence continues at coordinate 40,760 of CAVTCN010000018.1, read as the reverse complement.
AGTCGCCGGGCTCGGCGCGGACGTGGATCGGCATGCGCGGACCCTATTGGCTGCTGGATCGAGCGCTGCGCCAGGTAGCGGCGGTGCGCCCGGCGGTCGCGCACCGCCCGCAAGACGAAGAAGCCCACGACGAACGCGATGCCGCCGCCGATGATCGCACCGGGGAGGACGAAGTACGCGTAGCTCAGGCGGCTGTGGGCGCCGGTCGGCGCTGCCCCGGCTGCGGCGGGAACGAGGTCGTACGTCGAGACGACCGGGCCGCGGTTCCCCTGCGGCGGGATCGGGGCGAACGTTGCGATCGGGAACAGCCCGTCCACGAGCCACTTCCTCTGGACCTTCCGAAGGTCGATGGTCAGCGCGACAGGCCCGAGGGTGGCGCGGTTTCGCGCCGGCATCACGAGCAGGTCGATGTTCAGGTGGTTGCGCTGCGAGTAGTTGATCGTCCACCCGTGGAACTTCTTGCCGAGCGCGGGGTAGGGGTAGACGGGGATGTTGCCGCGGCGCCAATCGCTCCGACTGGCCTGGCTACGGAGGTTCGGCGTCACGATCTCGTAGACCGCGGACGGGTCCTGCCGCTTGACGCCGTCGTTCATGACCACGTCGATCGTCTCGTTGACGAGCTTGCGGTCGGCGGGCAACAGGCGGACGGATTTCTCGTGGGCGGCGATGTTGTACGCCTCCTCGTTGCCGAAGACCTCGGGCGGGTTCTCCTCCGCCTTGGGCAGCAGTGTCGCCCCCGCGAAAACGAGCCCGGCGAGGACGAGCGGGATCATGACTGTGTACGCAAGGCGCTTCCGCTTCCGCGGCGAGCGGAGGATTCCCATCATCGCGCCACCGCCTGCGCTCGGAAGCGCTTGGTCTTCGTCCGGTTGCCGCAGACCGACATCGCGCACCAGCGGGAGGACGAGTTGCGCGAGCGGTCGTAGAAGATCCAGCCGCAGACGTCGCGCGGGCAGGCCTTGAGCCGCGTCCAGGTCCCGGCCACCATCGCCCAGTAGACGACGGCGAGGATCCGCCCGAGGGCGCCGTCCAGCGTCGAGCCGTCGGCGGCCAGGTGCGAGGTTCCGTCGCGCTCGAAGCGAACGGAGAGCCCGCCGGTCGCGCCGGTGGTGTCGAGCAGCTCGATCGCCGCAGGGTCGGACACGAGCCCCACGTTGACGTGCAGCAGGCTCCGGAGCGCCTCGCGCACGGCGAGCGCACGGCGCAGGTCGGCCTGGCTCAGCGGCGAAGCGCCGGCATCGAGCGCCCCGATGCGGGTCAGCACCTCGTGGAGGCTGCCCGGATCCGTCAGCTCCTCGATGCCGTTCTCCACATCGACCGTGTTCACGAAGGCCTGCACCATCCTCAGTGGCTCCGGGGCGGGTTCTCTGTCTCCGGGATCGGGCAGCATGCGATCAGCGTAGCGAAGTTTGACACCACCGTAAAGTCTTAGATGGTTACAAGAGCAAACCGGCTGATCGAGCCGGATCTGGACCGGGTCCTCGAGTTCTGCGCCGAGGATCCGATCGAGCGCGTGTACCTCGAGGAGGTGGCCAGGCGCGGCCCCGGCCGCCTAGTTGCGACCGTCGACGGAGGGGCTCTGACGGCGCTGTGCCACGTCGGCGCCAACCTCGTTCCGTCGGGACGCGGGTGCGGCGCCTTCGCGGACGTGGCGGTCGCCGCGCGGCCGAAGATGTTCATCGGCAACGAGCAGGCGGTCTCGGATCTGTGGGACGCCGTGCGCTCACGGATGCAGGAGCCGCGCGACGACCGGCCGGGTCAGCCGGTGTTCGCGATCTCCCGGGCGCCCGATCCCGGCGAAACCCGGATCCGCGAGGCGACGAAAGCCGACTTCGAGCTGCTCCTCCCGGCGTGCGCCGCGACGCACGAGGGCGAGCTCGGTCTCGATCCGATGGCGGCCGACGCGGAGGGGTTCCGCCGGCGGACGTTGCAGCAGATCGAGGAGCAGCGCTCCTGGATCTGGTTCTCGGAGGACGGCACGATCCTCTTCAAGGCCGAAGCGTCCGCGTGGACGCCACACGCCGTCCAGCTCCAGCAGGTCTGGGTCGACCCCGAGGTGCGCGGGCAGGGGTACGCGCAGCGGGGGCTCCGCGACCTCGTGCGGCTCCTGCTCGAGCGCGTGCCACGCGTCTGCCTCTTCGTGCGCGCCGACAATCCCGCGGCCATCCGGCTCTACGAGGCGATCGGCATGGCCCGTGTCGGCACCTACCGGCTCGGTCCTGTTCTAGTGGAACGCGCGATCTTCGTCCGGCACGGCGAGAGCGAGTACTCCGCCAGGGCGCTCGTCAACGGCGACCCGTCCGTCGTCGTCGGGCTGACGGAGGAGGGAAAGCAGCAGGCGCGCTGGCTGTACGACCGCCTCGAGAGCGAGCCGATCGACCTCTGTGTCGTGACGGAGTTCGGCCGGACGCGCGAGACCGCCGACCTTGCGCTCGGCGACCGGCCGGTGCCGCGGATCATCCTGCGGGACCTCAACGACCCCTTCTACGGCGCGTTCGAGGGCAAGCCGCTCGCGGAGTACCGGAAGTGGGCAGGGTCGCACGGCCCGCTCGATGTCCCGCCGGGCCAGGGCGAGGCCAGGGCTGCGATCGCGGAGCGCTACGCGCGCGGCTTCCGCGCGCTGCTCGACCGGGCAGAGGAGACGATCCTCGTCGTCTGCCACTCGCTGCCGATCGCCTTCGCACTGGCGGCCGCGGACGGGCGACGGCCCTCGGCGAAGATGCCGCTGGTCACTCCGGCGGAGCCGCACATCCTCTACGAGCCGAGCCTGCGCGATGCCGTGGGACGGATCGAGGAATGGGTTCGGGACCCGGTGTATCCATGAGGAGGCTGCTGCTGCTCGCAATCGGCCTGTGGGTCGCGAGGTGGGCGGTGCTCATGGTCGCCTCCTACCTCGAGCACCGGCGGCCACAATAGGGCGATGGACTTCCTCGAGCGCGTCGAGGAGCAGATCCGCCGGCACGAGCTGATCCCGGCCGGCGGCGAGGTCACCTGCCTCGTCTCCGGCGGCGCGGACTCCTGCTCGCTGTGGCACGGGCTGCGCGAGCTCGGCTACGCCGTCTCCGCGCTGCACGTGAACCATGGACTGCGGGGCGCCGAGTCGGACGAGGACGCGAGGTTCTGCGCCGGCGTCCTCGGCGCCGAGGTCGTGGAGGCTCCGCCGGCCTCGACGGAGGCGGAGTTGCGCGAGCTCCGCTACTCGTTCGCCACGGACAGGCTGCGCGCCACCGGCCACACGGCATCCGACCAGGTCGAGACCGTCGTCTACCGTCTGGTGTCGAGCGGGAAGCCCGGCGGGATCAAGCCGAAGCGGGAGGACGGCCTCGTCCGGCCGCTGCTCGGCGTCTGGCGCGACGAGACGGAGGCGTACTGCGAAGCCGTCGGGCTGCCGTTCCGCAGCGACTCGACCAACGCGGAGACGAAGCGCGGGCTGATCCGCGACCGGATCATCCCTCTGCTTAGGCAGCTCGACGAGCGCGCGGAGCAGAACCTGCTCGCGCTCGCCGAGGGCCGCTCGAGCCCGCTCGATGCGTTGCTGGAGAGCGCCGTCGGCTCGGCGCGGATCGACCTCGGCGGCGGGGTGCAGGCCGTGCGAGAGTACGACCGTGTCTGGCTCGAACGCGGCCCTGTCGACCTGAAAGGAGAGATCCGCTGGGGCCCCTGGAGAATCAGCTCGTCGGTGTCGGGCCTCAAGGTCCGCGGCTGGCGCGCCGGGGACCGGCTCGCCAACCGGTCGAAGAAGCTTCAGGATGTCTTCGTGGACGCCAAGGTTCCGCGCTCGCACCGGGAGGCCTGGCCTCTCGTGGTGCGCGGAGACGAGGTCGTCGCGGTGCCGGGGATCGTCGACGCGGAAGGGGTGCGCGCTGAGTACGTTCAAGACTGAAGTCGAGCAGGGCGTCGCCGAGGTGCTGATCGAGGAGGACGCGCTTCGCGAGCGGATCGCCGAGCTCGGCGCCGAGATCTCGTCCGACTACGCCGGCCAGGACCTGCTGCTGGTGGGCGTCCTCAAGGGCGCCGTCTTCTTCATGGCCGACCTGATGCGGCACATCACGGTGCCGTGCGAGGTGGACTTCATGGCGATCTCCAGCTACGGAGCCTCGACGGATTCCTCGGGTGTCGTACGGATCCTCAAGGATCTGGACGAGTCGATCGAAGGCCGTAACGTCCTCGTCGTCGAGGACATCATCGACTCTGGCCTCACGCTCTCGTACCTGAAGCGGACGCTCAGCGCGAGGGGGCCCGCTTCGCTCGAGATCTGCGCGCTGCTGACCAAGCCGGAGCGCCGCGAGGTCGAGGTTCCGGTCCGGTACACGGGCTTCGAGATCCCCAACCGGTTCGTGGTCGGCTACGGGCTCGACTTCGCCGAGCGGTATCGGAACCTCCGCTACGTCGGCGTGCTCGGCGAGGACGCCGCTGCCGGCCTCTGATTCACCCCATCTGGAGCAGGCTTTGCCGCTAAGGCCGCTGCTACCCTGGCCGATAGACCGCCTATGAATCGGTTCTTCCGCTCTGCCCTCTTCCCGCTGATCGTCATCGTCCTGCTCGTCTATCTGGCGAGCCAGACGCTGATGAAGGGCGAGAAGCAGGAGAAGGTCACCTACTCCGAGCTCCAGACGGCGGTCGCCGACAACCCCGGGCAGTTCGAGTCGATCGTCGCCAACCCGAACAAGCAGCAGCTGACGGTCGAGTACCAGCCGACGGGCGGCAGCGAAGAGGGCAAGAAGGTCAAGGTCGCCTACCCGAGCCCGGAGTCGCTCCGCGTCTTCGAGAGGGTGATGAAGGAAGAGGGCGTCAACTTCGACTCCAAGGCCGTCGGTGGGTCGCCCTGGTGGTCGCTCCTGACCTCGCTCCTGCCGTTCGTGATCCTGATCGCCTTCTGGATCTTCCTGATGAACCAGGTGCAGGGCGGCGGCTCGAAGGTGATGTCCTTCGGCAAGAGCCGCGCCAAGCGGATGACCCCGGACTCGCCGAAGATCGGCTTCAAGGACGTGGCCGGCGTGGACGAGGCCGTCGAGGAGCTGCACGAGATCAAGGAGTTCCTCGAGAACCCGAAGAAGTTCCAGGCGCTCGGCGCGCGGATCCCGAAGGGCGTCCTGCTCTACGGGCCCCCCGGCACCGGTAAGACGCTGCTCGCGCGCGCCGTCGCAGGCGAGGCGGGCGTCCCGTTCTTCTCGATCTCCGGCTCCGACTTCGTCGAGATGTTCGTCGGCGTCGGCGCCTCGCGCGTCCGCGACCTCTTCGAGCAGGCGAAGCAGGCGGCGCCGTGCATCGTCTTCATGGACGAGATCGACGCTGTCGGTCGCCATCGCGGCGCCGGCCTCGGCGGCGGCCATGACGAGCGCGAGCAGACGCTGAACCAGCTCCTCGTCGAGATGGACGGGTTCGAGCTGAAGGACAACATCATCCTGATCGCGGCCACGAACCGGCCAGACATCCTCGACCCGGCGCTGCTGCGCCCGGGCCGCTTCGATCGCCAGATCGTCGTCGACCGACCCGACAGGGCAGGCCGCAAGAAGATCCTCGAGGTGCACGCGAAGGGCAAGCCGATCGACCCGGTGGTCGAGCTCGACTCCCTCGCCGCCGGAACTCCCGGCTTCACCGGCGCGGACCTGGCCAACCTCGTGAACGAGGCAGCGCTCCTCTCGGCGCGCCGGGGGCGTAAGACGATCGGCCAGGAGGAGCTCGAGGAGGGCGTCATGCGCGTCATCGCCGGCCCGGAGAAGAAGACGCGGCTCCTGTCCGAGGAGGAGCGCAAGGTCACCGCGTACCACGAGATGGGCCACGCACTGGTCGGCCACTACCTCGACCAGGACACGGACGTCCACAAGATCTCGGTCATCTCGCGCGGCCAGGCGCTCGGCTACACGATCTCGCTCCCGCGCGAGGACCGGTACCTGACGCGGAAGTCGACGCTGATGGACCAGCTGGCGGCGACGCTGGGCGGTCGCGCCGCGGAGGAGCTCGTCTTCAACGAGGTCACGACCGGCGCGGCGAACGACCTCGAGAAGGTCACGAGCACCGCCAAGCAGATGATCATGCGCTTCGGGATGAGCGAGAAGCTCGGCCCGCGCGTCCTCGGGCGGAACCACGACATGCCGTTCCTCGGACGCGAGATGAGCGCCGAGCCGGACTACTCCGAGGAAGTCGCGCGCGAGATCGACGAGGAGATCCGCCGTGTGATCGAGGAGGCGCACCTGCGCGCGCACCAGGTCCTGAAGGACCACATGGAAGAGCTGCACCGCCTCTCGGCGATCCTCATCGAGCGCGAGACGATCGACAAGGAGCAGTTCCTGCGGCTGCTTGAGGGCGCCTCGGAGGAAGAGGTCTTCCCGGAGGAGGCTCCGGCAGCCGAGGCGGAGGAGAAGCCGAGCCGCGAGCGCAAGCCGGCACCCAAGCCGAAGCCGTTCCCGGTTCCCGGCGCGATGATGCAGCCTCCACCGCCGGATCCCGCGAAGCCCTAACGGGCTTCGCTCCGCTTCGCGGTCGGAGGCATTGATCCGAGGTTCGTTAGGGAAGCGTTTGGGACGCCTCCCACAGATGTACGGATTGCCTCAAAAGCTCCTGCGTAACCCCTTGTAAACCGGCGCCGCCCCCGTAACGATCGGCTTCTTCTTCGGGAGCGTCTCGCCGCCGACGCGACGGACGCGGAAAAGGGGTTTCTCATGCACACGCTCTTCAACTTGCGCGGCCGCGCTTGGACCGCCGCAGCCGTGACGGCCGCCCTGACGCTCGTCGCCGGGGCTTCGGCCGGAGTGAACACACCGCATTCGGGCTGGCACTCCGGCAACCCGACTCTGGGACCGAGCAACCTGACCGACCTCGTCTGCAGCGGGCCGACGTGTTACGCCGCCGGCGCCTTCGGGACGTTGCTCAAGAGCACGAATGCCGGCTCGAGCTGGTCGGGAGTCGTGACCGGTCTCAGGCTCGACCTCCGTCGAGTGCGCCTGGCCGGCTCGCCCGACCGGATCGTGGTGGGCGGCGGCTGTTCGCTTCGCCGGTCCGACGACGGCGGCGCGACGTTCCAACGGCTGCCCTTCTCGGCGAGCGACTTCAGCTGTCCATCGCCGGTCGGGGCTTTCTCGTTCCCGTCGTCGAACGTCGGGTACCTCGTACTCGGGAACAACGCCGTGCTGTCGACCGCCGACGGCGGTCAAACGTTCACGCGCCGCACCGCCGTGCCGGCGATTCCAGCCGCCACCGACTTGCTCTGCACGAGCGACACGGCCTGCTTTGCGACTTCCGGCGGCTCGATCCAGCGAACGACGGACGGCGCCGTAACCTGGTCGCAGGTCGCGGGGCTCAGCCAGCCGCTCTTCGGGCTCGAGCAGGCGGACACCACGACCCTGTACGCGGTCGGCCAGGCCCTTCAGCTGCTCAAGAGCACGGACGGCGGTGCGACGTGGGAGCGGAAGACGGTCTCCGGTGTCCCCAGCGGGGACTTCGGCTCGATCCGCTGCTCCGACGCCGACACCTGCCTGCTCGCGATGCGGCAGGGAAACCGGATCGTGAAGACGACAGACGGTGGCGAGACGTTCACGGCCGCCACGCCGCCCGCCGAGTCGGCGTTCGCGGTCGAGCTGGCGTCGGCGACGCGTGGCCTCGCCGTGGGGAACTTCGGCAGCGCGGTCATCTCGGACGACGCGGGAGACACCTGGCGCGTCGTCGGCGGCCGCCTGACCGACGACTTCACGGTGCTGGACGCCGCGACCGACCGGATCGCGTACGCAGGCGGCCGCTCGGGCGCCCTCGCGCGGACGACCGATGCCGGGCAGACCTGGGCCAACGTCAGCCCGCCGACCTCGCTTGGGATCCGGGCCGTGGCTGCTCCGACCGCCTCGCGCCTCTTCGTCCTGGCGGACGACGGGACCGTCCAGCGGTCCGACAACGGCGGCGCGAGTTACCGGCTCCTCAACCCCGGCACACCGGTCGGGGCGCGAGCCCTCGTCTCGACGGACGCCGACCACGTCGTCGTGATCGGGACACGCGGCGTCCGCAGGTCGATCAACGGCGGCGAGACCTTCTCCGCCGTGTCGGATCGCGATCTCCGCGGAGCGGGCCTCCTCATGGCCGACACCGCAGGGTCGGGCATCGTCGCCGCCGGGCGGCTGCGGCTGCTCTTCTCCCCGAACGGTGGCCTCAGCTGGCGGCGGCTGCGCCGGCCGACCACGAGCCGCATCCACGACATCTCGTTCGTCTCGACGCAGACCGGCTACCTCGTCGACGTGAGCTTCCGGCTCTGGAAGACGACGAACGCCGGACGAACGTGGACGGAGCTTCTTTCGACCGGAAGGCCGATGACGCAGGTCGCCTTCGCGGATGCGCGGAACGGCTACGTGGTCGCTCCGAGGTTCGGTCTCGAGGCGCACGGCTTCGTGCTCCGAACGTCCGACGGCGGCGCCAGCTGGCGCCCGCAGCTCGTCAGCCCGGCGTTCGTCAGGGACGTCGACATGGCCGGCGGGACCGCGTACGCACTTGCGGGCACCAACTTCCTCTACGCAACGACGAGCGGCGGCGACGTCGGTACGGCTCGGGCACTCCTGATCACGACGCGCGGGAGGCGGATCTCGAAGCCCACGACGATCACCGTCAGCGGCCGGCTCTCCATCGGCCGTTGCCGGCGAGCAGGCGGTCGTCTCGATGCGGGTCTCGGGCTTGTGGCGCTCGCAGGTCGCGACCGTCGCCTCGAACGGCACGTTCGTCACCCGCTGGCGTGTGGCCAAGCGCGCCGTGTTCGTCGCGCACGTCCTCGGGACGGCCGACCACACGGGGGCCGGCACGAAGCCGCTCGTCGTCGAGGTGCGGAAGCCCAAGGCGAAGCGCTAGCAGGAGCCAGGAGCGGCCGGTCTGGGACGTGGCCGGCCGCTCCGCCGTTTCCGGGTGTGCCGGACGCGGGTAAAGAGGCGTCATGCGCTTCCGGCGTGGAGCCAAGCTCGATCCTGGTCAGGTCACCGACGTCCGCGGACGTCGGATGGCTCCGGGTGGGCTGGCGGTTGGCGGCGGCGGCATCGGCATCGCCGCTGTCGTGATCTATCTGCTCCTGACGCTGCTCGGCGGCGGCGGTGGCCTTGACGGTCAGCTCGCGCCCCTCGACCAGCAGCAGGTCGGCCAGGGCGATACCCCGAGCGAGGTCTCGCAGGAGTGCCAGAGCGGCGAGGACGCCAACGAGCGGCAGGACTGCCGGATCGTCGGCGTCGTCAACAGCGTTCAGGGCTTCTGGAACGGCACGTTCGAGCGGAGCAACCGCCGGTATCCGTATGCGAACACCGTCTTCTTCACCGACCAGGTGCAGACGCAGTGCGGCTTCGCGAGCTCGCAGGTCGGGCCGTTCTACTGCCCGCGCGACCAGCAGGTCTACATCGACCTCGGCTTCTTCGACGAGCTGCAGTCCCGCTTCGGCGCGGGTGGGGGGCCGTTCGCCCAGGCGTACGTGCTCGCCCACGAGTACGGCCACCACGTCCAGAACCAGCTCGGCGTCCTCGAGCAGATCGGGAACGACCGGCAGGGGCCGGAGAGCCGGGCCGTCCGCGCGGAGCTCCAGGCGGACTGCTACGCAGGCGTGTGGGCCGCCAACGCGGTGAAGCAGGGGCTGCTCGAGGAGCTGACCCAGCAGGACATCAACGAGGCGCTGGACGCGGCCGCCGCGATCGGCGACGACCGCATCCAGGAGCAGACGCAGGGCCAGGTCAACCCCGAGGGCTGGACGCACGGCTCCTCGGAGCAGCGGCGGCGCTGGTTCTCGCGGGGCTACGAACAGAAGCAGCCCGCGGCCTGCGACACCTTCTCCGGCTCGATCTAGAGACTCCCTAGGCTCTGGGCGTGCGTGTCCCCCTGGAGCAGCGCTTTCCGCGCCCCTCGGTGATGGGGATCGTCAACGTGACGCCCGACTCGTTCTCGGACGGCGGGGTCAACTTCCGCGCGGAGGACGCGGTGGCATCGGCGCGGCGGATGGTCGACGAAGGGGCGGCGATCGTCGACGTCGGCGGGGAGTCGACCCGTCCGGGCGCCGAGCCCGTGTCCGCCGAGGAGGAGCTGGGCCGGATCGAGCCGGTGCTCGAGCAACTCGCCGGGCTCCCTGTGTCGATCGACACGGCGAAAGCGGAGGTCGCCCGACGAGCCCTCGAGCTCGGAGCCGAGCTGGTCAACGACGTGACCGCGCTCCGCGCAGATCCGGGCCTCGCCGAGGTCGTGGCCGACTCCGGCGCCTACCTCTGCCTCATGCACATGCAGGGCGAGCCGCGCACGATGCAGGCGAGCCCGACCTACGACGACGTGGTTTCCGACGTCAAGGCGTTCCTCGAGAAGCGGCTGCGCTTCGCGGTCGACGCCGGGATCACGGAGGAGCGGATCTGCGTCGATCCGGGCATCGGCTTCGGGAAGACCGTCGAGCACAACTTCGAGCTGATCCGCCGTCTCGACGAGATTGCTTCGCTCGGCCGGCCGATCGTCGTCGGGCTCTCTCGCAAGAGCTCGCTCGGAAAGATCCTCGGCGATCCCGAAGCCACCACCGGCCCACTCTCGGCGAGCATCGCAGCCGCCGTCACCGCCTACGAGCGCGGTGCGACCATCCTCCGCGTGCACGACGTGAAGGAGCACGTGGAGGCGCTGACCGCGGCGCGGGCGGTGGTCGGGTGATCGTCGAGCTCGTCGGCCTGGAGGTCTTCGGGCGGCACGGCGTGGACGACGACGAGCGCGAGACCGGCCGGACGTTCTTCTACGACATCGCGCTGACCGTCGAGGAGCCGCGCGAAGATCGCCTCGAGGCCACGGTGGACTACCGCGCTGTCGCAGCGTGCGTCCGCGAAGTGTCGGACGCAGGCGAGTACCGGCTGATCGAGAAGCTGGCCGCCGCGGTGGCCGACGAGCTCGCCGCCCGGTTCCCAGCGAGACGCGTCGAGGTGCGCGTGCGCAAGCCCGGGATCGCGCCCGCAGGCCTGCCCGTCGAGTACTCGGCCGCTACCGCAGTGCGCGAGAGCTGATCTGCAGCGTGTACCGGCTCGAGCGCACGCCCTTCGCGGGAAACACGTCGAGGTACGCGTAGAAGCCGCGGCTGCCGGCGTTCACGATCCGAACGGTCTCCGTGCGACCACCGCGGCGCGCACTCCCCGCGAGCAGGTCGCGCGCCCTCGCTCGGCCGCGCTCGTAGACGCTTCGCGTGCCCGTCGCCCAGGCCGCCACCGACACGTCGGCCGTGGGCCGCACGAGCGCGGTCACCTCACGCCGCGCGGGTACCCAGAAGCGATAGACGTCGTCGGGATCCTCACTGGCATGAAGGCGCGCGGTCAGCGAGGCGCGGCGCCGGCCCGGAGCGGTCAGCGGGCGGGCCGCGGACCGAAAGATCCCGTGCGCCTTGACGTGATCCACGTCGTCGTTCGGCTCCATCGGGTCGACGGGCGGCAGTGCCCGGCTGAGGGCAGTGGGAATGTCGAGGATGCCGAAACCGGTTCGCCGGTCGAACCCGGCGGGTGCCACGTCCCGTGTCGAGCGCCGCATCAGGTCGAACAGCTGTGTCTTCTCGATCCCCGGCCGGGCCGTCCAGACCCACGCGGTCGCCGCGGCCACCTGCGGCGACGAGAAGCTCGTCCCGTTGACCGTCTGGTACGTAGCCGGATCGGTCGGGTGCTGCCACGGGATCTGCTCGCCGGGCGCGGCGAGGTCGACCGCCGGGCTCGTGCTGGAGAAGAGCGACGGCCGGTCCCTGGCATCCGTCGAGCCGACGGTCAAGACGTGCGGGAAGCCGGCCGGGTAGATCTGCGGGTCCTCCCGCAGCCGCTCATTTCCGGCGGCGGCCACGACGATCGAGCCCCGGCCGAACGCGTGGACGATCGCCTCGTACATCGCCCGAGACGGTTCGTCGCCGCCGAGGCTCAGGTTGATGACACCGGCCCTCGCCGCCGTGGCGCGGCTGATGCCCTGGACGATCAGCGACTCCGAGAGGAACCAGAGGTCGTATGCCTGGAGCAGCGCCTGTGGGTAGACGCCGACGGCACCGAGGTTGTCGACCGGCGCCGCAGCCGTCGAGGCGACGATCGTGCCGTGGTACTCGTCGCTCGTCAGCTCGACGTCCTGCGCGTTCAGAACTGTGGTGTTCGGGCGGGCGCGGAACTCCATGTGGTTCATGTCGAGCCCGGAGTCGATGATCGTCAGCGGCACGCCGGGGCCCGGCGGCTCCGCCCTGTCCGCTCCGATCCGGTAGAGGTGCCAGCCGATGGGAGGCGCCGCGAGCGGGTCGGCGCCCGGAAGGTGCGAGTTTCGGACGACCGGCCGGTCCGGCTCGGCAAACCGCAGGGCCCCCTGTCGCCGGAGTCGCGGAATCAGCCGCTGCGCCGTGCCGCTCGGGAGGCGCCAGATGTGGAGGTCGGGCGCGACGATCGTGCCGCCGTTCGCCGCCAGCAGCCGTTCGGCATGCGGGTCGGCGCGGACCCCGAGCATCGTGTGGCCGAAGTCACCGAGCGCCGCAACCTCGCGGTCGCCCGGCACCTGGGCAGCCGGGACCGCCTGCGCCGGGCCCGGCGCAGCTACGAAGAGCAACGCCAGCACGACCACAAGACGGCGCATTAACAGACACGATAGCGACGGTATGCCGCTCGTCTATCTCGGGCTGGGGGCGAATCTGGGCGACCGCGAGGCGACGATCCGGCTCGCGCTCGCCCGGCTGAACGAGCACGACGGGATCGACGTGCAGCGCGTCTCGCGCCTTCGGGAGACCGATCCGGTCGGCTACGAGGACCAGCCGCGCTTCCTGAACGGCGTCGCGCGGCTCCAGACCGAGCTCGAGCCGCTCGAGCTCCTGGGCGTGATGCTCGATCTCGAGCGCGACCTCGGCCGCACGCGCCACGGCCCCCGCCTCGGGCCGAGGACGATCGATCTCGACATCCTCCTGTACGACAGCCGCGTCGTCGACGAGCCGGAGCTTCGGATCCCGCATCCGCGCATGGCCGAGCGCATGTTCGTCCTGGAGCCCCTGGCCGAGCTCGATCCCGGCCTCGAGGTGCCGGGACAGGGCCCGGTGCAGGCCCTTCTTGCCGCACTACAATGATCCGCATGTCGCATCTCGACGAGCTCGACGAGTTCGAGGCGGAGCTCGAGCTCCAGCTGAAGAAGGAGTACACGGCCGTTTTCGGCCTGTTCCGGTACTGCGTCCTCACGCAGGACGCGACGTACCTCTGCAACACGCTCGACCTGCGCTACGTCCCACAGCCGAGCTACCCGTTCTTCCACCTGCGCATGGAGGACGTCTGGGTCTGGGACAAGAACCGCCCGACTCGGATGATCCCGCGCGCCGAGGTCTACACCTCGAGCGACGTGACCGTGGAGGAGCTGCGCGGCGAGGGCGAGGAGCCGAAGCTGACCGCCGAGGCTCTCGCGGAACGCCTAGGCGAGCCCCTGCGCGACGACGAATAGTCGTTGCTCCTTGCCGTAGACGCGGGCAATACACAGACCGTCTTCGGTCTCTTCGAGGACGGTGAGCTCGGCGAGCACTGGCGCGTCGCCACCGAGCGGGACCGCACGGGCGACGAGCTCGGCGTTCTCCTCTCCGGGCTGCTCGACCTCGACTCGGTCGACGGCATCTGCCTCAGCTCGACGGTGCCGCCGCTCGTCCAGGCCTACGAGGATTTCGGTGAGCGCTGGGCGCATGCGCCGGTCCTCGTGGTCGGCCCGGGGGCGAGGACCGGCATCCCGATCCGCTACGACGACCCGCGCGAGGTCGGGCCCGACCGGATCGCGAACGCCGTCGCGGCGCTGGAGCGGTACGGCTCGCCGGCCATCGTCGTCGACTTCGGAACCTCGACGAACTTCGACGTCGTCTCACCGGAGGGGGAGTACGTCGGCGGCGTCCTGGCTCCCGGGATCGAGGTCTCGATGGACGCCCTCTTCTCGCGCGCCGCGCGCCTGTTCCGCATCGACTTCTCGACGCCGGAGACGGTGATCGGCAAGACGACCGCCTCGGCGCTCCAGTCCGGGCTCGTCTACGGGTTCGCAGGTCAGGTGGACGAGATCGTGGCGCGGATCCGGGGCGAGCTCGGTGCCGACGCACCCGCGATTGCGACCGGCGGCCTCGCGGATCTGATCGTCCCCCACGCGCGGACGATCGAGAAGGTCGATCCCTTCCTGACGCTCGAGGGGCTCAGGATTCTCTGGGAACGGAATCAGTAGGGGCGGCCGAAGCCGCCCCTACTCCCGGTTCAGACCCGGTGCTCGTCCCGCGTGCGGTCGTGTGCCGCCGGCGCGGGCACGTCGCCGTCGTCGTGTGCAACCCGGTCGTCCGTCCGATGATCGGTGCGAACGGTGGAGCGCCGCGTGTCGGCGATCGTGGCATCGGCGCGGCGGTGGTACCGCTCGCCCCAGAAGCCGCCGATGATCCCGCCGACGAACATCGCCACGATTGCGCCGATGCCGCTGGCGATGGCGGCCGTCGTGAGAGCGTCGCTGTCGAACCACTGCGGCAGGTCGACGTTCTCGAAGACGTCGTACTCCGCGCCGGCCCAGGCGCCGAGGCCCGCGAGGATCGCGGCGAAGATCAGCGTCCAGACGCCGGTTGCGAAGCCGTTTCGGGCGCCGTCGTACCGTGCGATCCGGCCCGCCGCCCAGCCGCCGATGAGGTAGGCGACGAAGAGAATCGCCACGCCGCCGATCAGGCTTCCGATCGACAGGTCCTCGGCGTTCTCCTCGAGGCCGGTCTGGTAGCCGACGACACCGAAGGCGGCGCCGACCAGCCCGGCGAGGATGATCACAGTCGAGAGCGCTGTCAGCATCCCGACGAGGCTCGCGGGAATGTCGACCCCGCCGAAGCGCTCGCGCGCCGCATGGATTCCGGCGTACGGATCCGCGCTCGTCTCGTGATCGGTGCGGGTCTCGACCGGTCTCGCGGTGTCGACCCTCTCGTCGACCCGAGTCTCCTGTCTGTCCCTGGTTTCCGTTGCCATCTCGTGCACCCCTTTCGTGAGGTCGAGATGGCTTGTTCCCCGTAAGCGTCCGGTCGAATCTCCGGGTTAGGAGGGTTAGCCGCCGCCGTAGATCGAGATCGGCAGGTCGAGCTCCACCTCGTCGAGGCGTGGATGCTCCTGCTCGAGCCGCGCGAGGACGAAGTGCGCGCCGGGTGCGGCGGCGAAGAGGCGCTCCTCGACCTCCGCGACGGTCTCCAGCTCGACGAGCTCCTGCTTGAACGGCCTGGGGAACCGGCCCCGGCCGAGGTACCAGCCGTAGAACTTCTTCAGGAAGCCGGTCGCCTTGCGCTCGCCGAGCTCCCGCACCGTCTCGCGCATGAAGAGGACGAGCTCCGCGACGACCTCCTCTTGCGTCGGCTCCGCGTCCGAGTCACCGACGATCTCGCGGATCGCCCACGGGTTGCCCTGTGCGGCTCGCCCGACCATCACCGCGGCGGCGCCGGTCGTGGCCAGCACGGTCTGGGCCCGGGCGAGCGACGTCACGTCGCCCGACGCGATCACCGGAACGTCGACGAGCTCGACGAGCTCGGCCGTCAGCGAATGGTCGGCCTCGCCGGTGTACATCTGCTTCGCAGATCGCGGATGCAGCGTCAGCGTCGCCGCGCCGGCGTCGACGAGCCGCGGGCCGAGCTCCAGGCAGGCGCGCGAGCCGTTCTCGAGCCCGCGGCGCATCTTCACGGAGACCGGCACCGAGACCGCCTCGGCCACGGCACGGACGATCGCGGCCGCGCGATCGGGCTCGCCGAGGCACGTAGCGCCTGCGCCCGTCTTCGTCACCTTCTTGACCGGACAGCCGAAGTTGATGTCGACGAGGTCGGCGCCCGCCGCCTCGACCATGCGCGCCGCCTCGGCCATCGTCGCCGGGTCGCCGCCGAAGATCTGGATCGCGAGCGGATGCTCGTCGGAGGCGATCCGGAGATAGCCGAGCGTGCGCTCGTTGCGGTGCTCGAGCCCGGCGCAGCTGACCATCTCCGAGCACACGAGCCCGGCCCCGTACCGGCGCCCCTGGCGGCGAAATGCCTGCACGCTCACACCTGCCATCGGGGCAAGGACGACGCGCGTCGGGATCTCGACGTCGCGGATTCTCCAGGGTGTCCGCAGATTTACCTGCACAGAGCGGGAAAAGGTAGCGAAATGCCTGTTGACGTCGTCCTCCGGCGTCGCTACCATGCGCGCCTTCCGCGACGGCCTTTCTTCGGGCCGCGCGTTTTTTTGGGTCAAGGAGGCCATTGACGTGAAGGAAGTGATCCTCACACCCGAGGGTTACAAGAAGCTGAAGGACGAGATCCAGTATCTCTCGACCGACAAGCGCAGAGAGGTCGCCGACCGGATCCGCATCGCGCGCGAGTTCGGCGACATCAGCGAGAACGCCGAGTACGACCACGCCAAGAACGAGCAGGCGATGCTCGAGCACAGGATCGCGCAGCTCGAGGAACGACTGCTCGCGGCCCGCGTGATCGACAAGAAGGAGATCTCGAAGGACGTCGTCAGCGTCGGCTCGAAGGTGCGGCTGCGCGACGTCGCGGCCAAGGAGACCGTCGAGTACCACATCGTCGGCTCCGCGGAGGCGAACCCGCTCGAGCAGAAGCTCTCGAACGAGTCGCCCGTCGGGCGCGCGATCCTCGGGAAGAAGAAGGGCGAGACCGTCTCGGTCTCGACGCCCAAGGGCAAAGCCCTCAAGTACAAGATTCTCGAGATCAAAGCCGCCTAACCCGAAACCTCCGAGGACGCCTGGGGCCAGCCGGTCTCGGCGTTACGCTCGACCGATGTTCGAGCGGTTCACCGAGAGCGCTCGGCAGGTCGTCGTGCTCGCGCAGGAGGAGGCTCGCAAGCTCCGGCACGACTACATCGGCACCGAGCATCTGCTGCTCGGGCTCCTGCGCGAGAACGGCCGCGCTGCGACCACGCTCGGTGCGCACGGCGTCGAGCTCGAAGCGGCTCGTGAATGGATTGTCGAGAACATCGGCGAGGGGAACGAGGAGCCACCTGCCGGCCAGCTTCCGCTCACTCCGCGGATGAAGAGGATCTTCGAGATGGCGCTCGAGGACGCGGAGACCCTGGGTCACCACGCGATTGGCACGCAGCATCTCCTCATCGCGCTCCTGCACGAGGGACAGGGCGCGGCGCGTGCACGCGCTGCGGGCGCTCGGCGCGCCGCCGAACCACGTCTGGACCTCGGCATTCCGGCAGCTCGGCGTCGACGCGCCGCCCTACGTTCAAGCGGGACTGCCAAGTCTTGCGCGGACGAACGAGCGCCGCGGACGGTCGTGGTCCGTTCGCGAGATCGCCGGTGCCGCCGCTGCAGGCTCCTTCCTCGTCGGTGTGTTCCTCGGCTGGCTGATCTGGGGCTAGCCGTAGACTCGGCCGCCATGAGCGGGCTGCCGAAGCGGTTTCCGGACCGTGTCGAGATCGCCTCGGTGCGGGCCGAGGCCGAGCCGCTCGAGGCCGGACAGGAGGCAGAGGAGACCAGGCGCGTCGCCGGCCGCGTGATGGCCCGGCGAGACATGGGGAAGCTCGTCTTCCTCGACCTCGTCGACTGGTCGGGGCGGATCCAGCTGCTGTGCGCGCAGGAGCGGACGGGCCCGATCGACCTCGACCTCGGCGACATCGTCGGCGCCGAAGGCCGCCCTACGAAGACGCGCCGCGGTGAGCCGTCGCTCGCCGTCGACGAGCTGACGCTCCTGGCCAAGATCAAGCGGCCGCTGCCGGACACCTTCCATGGCGTTCAGGACACCGAGACGCGCTACCGCCAGCGTTACCTCGATCTCCTGATCAACGAGGAGTCGCGCGAGCTCGCGCTCACGAGAACGCGGATCGTCGCGGAGGCCAGACGCTGGCTCGACTCGGAAGGCTTCGTCGAGGTCGAGACGCCGATCCTCCAGCCGAGCTACGGAGGCGGGTTCGCCGAGCCGTTCGTCACCCACTACAACCACCTCGACCAGGACTACTACCTCCGGATCGCCGACGAGCTCTACCTCAAGCGCCTGATCGTCGGCGGCCTCGACAAGGTCTACGAGCTCGGCAAGGACTTCCGGAACGAGGGCATCTCCTACAAGCACCAGCCCGAGTTCACGCAGCTCGAGTGGTACGAGGCATACGCCGACTACCGGGACACGATGGAGCGGATCGAGCGCCTCGTCGAGCACCTCGCGCAGACCATCAACGGGACGACGAAGGTCGCCTACCGGGGGCACGAGGTCGACCTCGCGCGCCCCTGGCGGCGCGTCAAGCTCGTCGACGCCCTCGAGGAGCACGGGCTCTGGACCCGCGACCCGGACGATCTGCGTGCCCGGCTCGAGGAGCGCGGCATCGACACGAAGGCCGACAGGAGCTGGGCGCAGCTGGTCGACCACGCGTTGACCTCGTTCGTCGAGCCCGGCCTGATCGAGCCGGCGATCCTCCACGATTACCCGGTCGAGCTGTCCCCCTTCGCCCGGGCCACTGACGACGACCCCTCGACCGTAGAGCGGTTCGAGTTCTTCGTCGGCGGCACGGAGCTCGGCAACGCCTTCAGCGAGCTGAACGACCCGGACGAGCAGGCGGAGCGGTTCGCGCAGCAGGCGTCCGAGGTCGGCGGCGAGCAGGGTGACCCGGACTACGTTGAGGCGCTCGCGTACGGAATGCCACCGACGGGCGGCCTCGGCGTCGGGATCGACCGCCTGACGATGGTGCTGACCGGCCGGGACACGATCAGGGACGTGATCCTGTTTCCGGCGCTTCGCGACCGCGCCGGCTAGCCGCCGCCAGCATCCCGGCCGCGAGTCCCGCGGCGACGAGGATCCAGCCTGCCAGCTCGACGCTCTCCTCGAGGCCGGCCCGGATCAGGTGCGGGAGCTCGAAGCCGCCTTCCTCGATCCGCTTCGTGACGATCCCCGCCGCTTCGAGGAGGTAACCGGACCCGAACAGGGCGACTCCGAGCAGGATGCTCGAGCGCGGCCGTCCGCCGAGCTCGGCGGCAACTCGCCAGAGCAGCAGCAGCCCCGCGGCAGCCAGCGGCAGGTAGAGGACGACCCACAGCCGCGGGCCGACGTAGTCGGGCAGGCCGAGCGACTCGCTGACGTCCAGTCCCGCGTTCTCGTGGATCTCGAGAAAGTCGTCCAGTGAGAAGAACACGAGCAGGACGCCGAGCGCGGCCGACTCGCGCGGGGCGCTCGACGAGCGGGAGTGCAGTAGCGCCGCGAGCCCCGCCGCGAGGGTCGCCATCGTCGCCGCCCAGGACCAGACGTTGTGCTCCGCGCTCGCCTGGAGCTCTCCGATGCGGTCGTCGAGCGCCAGGTGGTTGACCACGTGGCCGAGCAGCAGCGCGGCGCCGCCGAGGAGCGCGAAGGCCCGCCCGAGCGCGAGGACGCGATCGGACGCCCTCGCGCCGGTGGTCACCGACGATGAGGCGTGCATCGCGAAAATGGGGGCATGACGGTCCAGCCGCTGCGCGACGAGCGTGCGTCCGCTCTCCTGCGGGTCGGTCTCGCCATCGCTGCGATCACCGTAACCGCGCAGGCGGTCGCGCACGTCGTCGGCGTCCAGCTCCTCGACGATCGCTACCTGCACCTGAACGCCGACGACGAGCTCGGGCTTCCCGCCTGGGTCAGCTCGTCCGCGACGTTCGCCGCTGCATTCGCTGCTTTCCTGCTCGCCCTGATGCAGGACCGCATCGACGGATCGCTCCTCGTGCTCGCCGGGCTGCTCGCATTCTTCTCGCTCGATGACGCCATCGCCGTGCACGAGCGCCTCGGGGAGAAGGTCGCCGATGCGCTCGGTTACGGCGAGACGGCCCAGCGTCTGATCTGGCTCATCCTCTTCTTCCCGCTCTTCGCACTCGCCGCGATCCTTCTGGTCCGCACTGCCCGGCGCCTGCCCGCGCATCACGCTCGGCTCGTGTACCTCGGCCTGGGACTGCTCCTGCTCGCGGTCGCGACGGAGCTTCTCTCGTCGGTGGTCTACGAGCTCGCGGACGTGGAGCGCGGATCGTGGCCCGACACCGTCGAGGTCGTGGTCGAGGAAAGCGCGGAGCTCGCGGCGTGGATCCTGATCGCGACCGCCCTGCTGGCCGCAGTGTCGCTCGGCGCGCGTGAGGATCGAGAGCCGCTGCGCCGAAAGGTGCCCGCGTGAAGGCGGTGATCCTCGCCGGCGGCTACGGCACTCGCATCAGCGAGGAGAGCATCGTGCGGCCGAAGCCGATGGTCGAGATCGGCGGCAGACCGATCATCTGGCACATCATGAAGATCTACGCCGCCCACGGGATCAACGACTTCGTGATCTGCGCGGGCTACAAGGGAGACATGCTCAAGGACTACTTCGCGAGCTACTTCCTCCACCGGTCCGACGTCACCTTCGACCTCCGCGGGAACTCCGTGGAGACGCACGCCTCGGAGGTCGAGCCCTGGCGCGTCACGATCCTCGACACGGGCGAAGGGACGATGACGGGCGGCCGGCTGCGCCATGCCAAGGCGCATCTCGGTGACGAGACGTTCTGCATGACCTACGGGGACTGCGTGGCGGCGCTCGACGTCACCGCGCTGCTCGACTTCCACCGCCGCGAGGACGCAACCGTGACGGTGACGGCGATCCAGCCGCCGGGCCGGTTCGGCGCGCTCTCGCTCGAGAGCGGCGGCGACAGGATCGAGCGCTTCCACGAGAAGCCGGACGGCGACGGCGGCTGGGTCAACGGCGGCTTCTTCGTCGTCGAGCCCGAGGCGCTCGACTACATCCCGGGCGACGACACCGTGTGGGAGAACGAGCCGCTCGAGCGCCTCGCGCACGACGGCAAGCTCGCCGCCTACCGGCATACCGGCTACTGGCAGAACATGGACAGCCTCCGGGACAAGATGGTGCTCGAGGAGCAGTGGGAGTCCGGCTCGCCCGGCTGGAAGATCTGGTGACGGACCAGCCCTGCCGCCTCTGCGAGGCGCCGCTTCGTGTGACGTTTGCCGACCTCGGGCTCTCGCCGGTCGCGAACGAGTACGTCACCGATCCGCAGGCGCCCGAGCGGGTCTATCCGCTGCACGCCTACGTGTGCGAGTTGTGCCTGATGGTCCAGCTCGGGACGATCGTCGACCAGGAGGAGATCTTCAGCCCCGGGTACGCGTACTTCTCCTCGTACTCGGACAGCTGGGTCGACCATGCACGCCGCTACGTCGAGATGATGGTGGAGCGCTTCGGCTACGGCCCCGACAGCAAGGTGATCGAGGTCGCTTCGAACGACGGCTACCTGCTCCAGTTCTTCGTCGAGCGCGGCGTCCCGGTCGTCGGGATCGAGCCGACGGAGAGCACGGCGGCGGCCGCGCGGGAGCGCGGGGTCCCGAGCCGCGTCGAGTTCTTCGGGAGCGAGCTCGCCGCCCGGCTCGTCGACGAGGGCGAGGCCGCGGACCTCGTGATCGGCAACAACGTCCTCGCCCACGTCCCGCCGGTGCACGACTTCGTCGAGGGGCTGCGGGTCGTGCTGAAGCCCGGCGGCGTCGTGACGATGGAGTTCCCGCATCTCCTGAAGCTGATCGAGGAGCGCGAGTTCGACACGATCTACCACGAGCACTACTCGTACTGGTCGCTGCTCGTCGTCGAGCGGCTGTTCGGCGAGCACGGCCTCGCGCTCTTCGACGTCGAGGAGCTGCCGACGCACGGCGGCTCGCTGCGGATCTTCGCGCGCCACGCCGAAGAGGGCGGCGCCGGCGAGGCGGTCGAGGCGCTCAAGGAGCGCGAGCGGGCTGCCGGGCTCGATCGGATCGAGACCTACGAGGCGTTCGGGGAGTCCGTCCGGGCCGTGAAGCGGGACCTGCTCGAGTTCCTCGTCGGCGTGAAGCGGGACGGCAAGTCCGTCGCCGCCTACGGCGCGGCTGCGAAGGGAACGACGCTCCTCAACTACTGCGGGATCCGCTCGGACTTCGTCGACTACGTGGTCGACCGCAACCCGCACAAGCAGGGGACATGGCTGCCGGGCGTACGGCTTCCCGATCCATGCGCCCGAGCACGTGGCCGAGACGCGGCCCGACTACCTCCTGATCCTTCCGTGGAACATCGCCGCCGAGATCACGGAGCAGATGGCGCACATCCGGGAGTGGGGCGGGCAGTTCGTGGTCCCGATCCCGACCGTTCGTGTGCTCGATTGATGAACGGCGCGGGGATGATCGAGCTGATGCGGGAGCTCTACCCGATCCCGCGCAGCCTCACGGGCGACGGCGTCCGGCAGACGCTGGCGCGGATCTCGCAAGAGGTTCCCCTCGAGATCACGGAGGTTCCGACCGGGACGCAGGTCTTCGACTGGACGGTCCCGCGCGAGTGGAACGTGGATGAGGCGTGGATCGCAGACGACGACGGGAACCGCGTCGTCGACTTCGCCGAATCCAGCCTGCACCTGCTCGGCTACAGCGTCCCCGTCCGGGAGCGGCTCTCGCTCGCCGAGCTCCGCGAACACGTCTTCACCCATCACGAGAACCCGGACTGGATCCCGTATCGCACCTCGTACTACACCGAGAACTGGGGCTTCTGCCTCTCGCAGCGCCAGCTCGACGCGCTCGAGGACGGCGAGTACGAGGTCTGCGTCGGGACGCGGCTCGAGGACGGCCACCTCACCTACGGCGAGGTGCTCATACCCGGGGAGACGCAGGACGAGTTCCTGCTCTCGACCTACGTCTGCCACCCGGCGCTCTGCAACGACAACCTCTCCGGGGTCGTCCTGCTCGCGGCGCTCGGCCGGCGGCTCGCAGAGCGGGAGCTCCGTTACTCGTACCGGCTGCTGTTCAGCCCGGGCACGATCGGCCCGCTCTGCTGGCTCTCGCGAAACCGCGACGGCGTCGGCCGGATCCGGCACGGGCTGGTCGCGTCGTGCGTCGGCGATCCGGGCGGGATGACGTACAAGCGGAGCCGGGGCGGGGATGCCGACATCGATCGCGCTGTGGAAGTCGTGTTGCGCGACACCGGCCGGGAGCACAAGATCCTCGACTGGTTCCCCTACGGCGGCGACGAGCGGCAGTTCAACTCGCCCGGCTTCGACCTGCCGGTCGGCGCGTTGTCCCGCTCGCCCGCGGACACCTTCCCGGGCTACCACTCGTCCGGCGACGACTTCGACCTCGTCGGGGCGGAGTGGCTCCAGGACTCGCTCGACACCTACCTCGCCGTGATCGACGCCGTCGAGCAGAACCGCACCTACGTGAACGCAAGCCCGTACGGTGAGCCGCAGCTCGGGAAGCGCGGGCTCTACCGCTCCGTCGGGGGCGGGTCACCGCAGGAGGCCGCGCTGCTCTGGACGCTGAGCCTCGCCGACGGCACGGTCGACCTGATCGGGATCGCAGAGCGTTCGGGCCTCTCCTTCGCCGCGATCCGCGAGGCGGCCGACCAGCTCCTCGAGCACGACCTCCTGGCGCCGGCGTGAGCGTGGCGCTCGTCACCGGCGCGAGCCGCGGCGTGGGACAGGAGCTGGCTCGCGCGCTGGCCGTCGAGGGGTACGACGTGGCTCTTGCGGCCCGGTCCGACCTGTCCGGGACCGCAGAGCTCGTCGAACGTTCCGGCCGGCGTGCGCTCTCGCTGGAGCTCGACGTCACCGACGGCCCCGGGGTCGAGACCGCTGTAGCTCGGATCGAGCGTGACCTCGGCCCGCTCGACCTCGTCGTCAACAACGCCGGCACCGACCGCGCGTTCGGCCCGCTCTGGGAGACGGACCCCGCGCTCTGGTGGGACGACGTCGAGATCCACCTGCGCGGGACGTACTTCGTCTGCCACGCCGTCCTTCCGTCCATGCTCGAGCGCGGCGCAGGCCGCATCGTCAACGTCGCGTCCAACGCCGCCCGCCGCCCGTCGCCGTACAACTCCGCCTACGGCGCCGCGAAAGCCGCGATCCTCAGCCTGACCGAGTCGCTGGCCGCCTCCCTCGAGGGAACAGGCGTCTCGGTCTTCGCGATCTCACCCGGCTACGTCAAGACTGCGATGACGGAGCGGCTGCTCGAGCTCCAGGAGGAGCGCGGCTGGTTCCCGCACCTCGTGGGCCGCGAGACGCTCGACCCGGCGCTGGCGTCCAAGCTGGTGCTCGAGCTCGCCTCGGGCAAGGCCGACCGGCTCAGCGGGGGGTACTTCCACGCGTTGGACGACCTGGACGAGCTGCTTGCTACCGGGTGAAGTCCGGCCAGGACCGGTCCTTCTCGGACATCACCCGCTCCTCGGCCTCCGGCCAGTCGATCCCGAAGGCGGGGTCGTCCCAGCGGACGCCGCCGGCTGACTCCGGCTCGTACGGCTCCGAGATCGCATAGGCGACCTCGGTTCCGTCCACCAACGTCTGGAAGCCGTGCGCGAGGCCCTTCGGGATGTAGAGCGCGAGGCGGTTCTCGGCGCTCAGCTCGACGGCCGTCCAGCGGGTGTACGCGGGCGAGTCGGGCCGCAGGTCGACGATCACGTCGTAGAGCGCGCCCGCGGGTGCAACGGACGAGCTTCGTCTCCGCGTGCGGCTCGCGCTGGAAGTGCATCCCACGCAGGGTCCCGGCTCGGTCGTTGAACGACACGCTCCACTGGCCGAACGCCCGATCGAGCCCACGCTCAGCGAACTCCGCCTCGTCGAAGATGCGGGCGAAGGAGCCGCGCTCGTCCGGGATCGGCTCCGGCTCGACGACGAAGGCGCCGGGGATCTCGGTCTCGCGGAAGATCACCGCGGGCGCAGCTCGTCGTCGAGCTCGCCGCGCCCGACTCGCTCGCGGAGGTGCTTGAGGCGTGTGAACCGGTGCCCGTCGAAGTCCTCGAAGGTCATGCCGGCCGCGCGGTAGGCATCGAGCAGCTCCTTGGCGCCGCGCTCGGCCGTCCAGTCCAGGCCGGCGCCCGGAAAGGCCGACGAGAACTTGCCGAAGTCGACGCGGTAGCTCCGTGGATCCGGGTCGTTCGAGCCGCCGAGCTCGACGGTGCAGTCGCCGACCGTGTGCTGAACGATCTCGGCGAGCTCGCGCACCTGGTAGTTCTCGTCGTCGCGGCCGACGTTGTACGCCTGGCCGCGGATCTCGTCCTCAGGCGCCTCGAGGATCGCCAGCGTCGCCCGCGCGATGTCCTCGACGTGGACGAGTGGGCGCCACGGCGTCCCGTCGCTGAGGATCCGTACGGCTCCGGTGGTCAGGGCCCAACCGACGAGGTTGTTCAGCACGATGTCGAGCCGGAGGCGAGGCGAGGCGCCGTAGGCGGTCGCGTTCCGCATGAACACCGGGGCGAAGTCGTCCGAGGTCAGGTCAGCCAGGGACTCCTCGGACCGAACCTTCGACTCCGCGTAGGCGGTCAGCGGCGAGAGCGGCGCCGACTCGTCGACCGCCTCGCCGGAGTCGGCGGCGCCGTACATGCTGCAGGAGGAGGCGAAGACGAACCGTCGCACGCCGGCCTCCTTCGCTGCCCGGGCGACCCGGACCGTGGACTCGTAGTTGATCGCCATCGTCAGCTCGCGGTCGAGATCGCCGAGCGGGTCGTTCGAGAGCGCCGCGAGGTGGACGACGGCGTCGAAGCCCTCGAGCTGCCGGGGCTCGACGTCGCGGACGTCGACCTCCAGCGTCGACGGCGCCGGCTCGCCGTCGTAGAGGTCGCAGCCCTCGTAGAGGAGCGAGTCGAGTCCGGTGACGTCGTGGCCGGCGGCGCGGAGCACCGGGACGGTGATCGACCCGATGTACCCGTGGTGGCCGGTGACGAGGACGTTCATGCAGAGGCGCGGGCCCGCGCCAGCGACTCAGGCGTGCCGATGTCGACCCACGAGTCCGAGAGGTACACGCCGCGAACTCTGCCCGCTTTCGCGAGCCCGTCGAGCAGCGTGCCCGCCTCCGCGTGCTCGGCGAGCTCGTCGAGGGCGGGGCGGCGCACTGCCGCGCAGCCCCAGATCAGGTCGGACGGCGGGGTCTCCGGCTTGACGGCGATCCCGGTCACACGCTCTCCCTCGAGCAAGACCACGTCCGAGCGAGACAGGTCGGGTGTGCGGAAGAGCCCGAGCGCGGCGTCGCTCGTCGCCGAGTTGCTCGACGAGGCGGGCGTAGCCGTCGATCGGCTCCCAGATCGTGTCCGGGAAGCCGAGCAGGACGATGTCGCCGGGATCAAGGCCTGCCAGGCCGAGCGAGAAGGACTCGGCGGCGCTCTCCGGCGTCCCGATGATCACGGACGCTCCGGCGGCGCGCGCGTGATCGATCACGTCTGCCTTCTCGGGTCGGGTGACGACGCGGAGCTCGTCGGCCCCTCCGGCCCGCATGCGCTCGAGCAGGTAGTCGATCACCGGCCGGCCGCCCACCTCGAGCAGCTCTTTCGACGCTTCGAGAGGTTGGAGGCGAGTCGCCAGGCCGGCGGCCGGAACGACGCCGACGACCCTCACGCCCGCCGCAGATAGAGGACGACGGGCGTCCCGACCGGCGGGGTCATCGTCCGCCGGCTGCCACCGGCGATCCGCGAGTACCACCTGCGCCCGGTCGAGGGCTGGAACCACTCGACGCGGAAGGACGCCCGGGCAGCACGCAGGTCGACGGAGAACGCACCGGGATGCGGCTGGTAGACGAGGTACTCGCGGCCGGGCACGGCGAGGCAGAAGCGAGTCGAGGCGAGATCCGGCCGCGGGCGGCTCGCGGCGAGGTTCATTCGCTGTGCGTAGCGGCGCGTCTGGCCCATGCCCCGGCGGACCTGCTCGCGCTCGCCGCCCGCATCCATCGGGTCCATGAAGATCGGGTTGTGGCCGCGCGTGAACTGCGTCCACGGGAAGTGTCGGTCGCCGCAGATCCCGCAGTGGTGGTCGGTGTCCGAGATGCTCACGCGCTTTCCGTCCGCGACGGGAGGGTCGAAGAGAAACGGCCGGCCGCCGGCGGGAGAGACCCAGTCCGCCGGGCTGGCGAAGAGGGTGCCGTTCGTGCCGTGCGGGTTCTGATAGGTCATGCCGACCGGATGCCGCTTCGCCTTCCGCGCCTCGTATCGCTGCACCACGCGGATCATGTGGTACTGCCACGCCGTGGAGAAGGTGCCGCTCTCGTTCGCGATCTCGTAGAGGACGTTGTCGAAGCGGTTGACGGTGTCGACCACCCGGCGCACGTAACGCTCCTGCGCCGCGAGGATGCGCGGATCACCGAGCGTGTGCACCTCTGTCACGAGCCCGTCGCGGTTCCGGTCCGCGTCGATCCCGTTCATGTTGTTCCCTGCGTGGAACGGGTGGGCCGCCCCGCGCCAGGGGAGCGCGGCGAACTGCTGGCTCCAGCCCTCGAAGAGCATCACCGACACGTAGAGCTTCCGCCTGTCCGCCATCGCGACACGCCGGCGCAGGCGTGCGAAGTACGCCGGGTTCAGCCTCGTCAGGTCGAACCTCGGGAGGCCGTCGCGCGCGTTTCCCGGCCCGGTGCGGAGCCACGGCTGCGGCGCGACCGTGACGTCGGTTCCGTCGCACTCCCGCCAGCGAGTCAGCTCGAACGTCCAGAGCCGGAAGAAGTTGTGGTTGTGGCGCACGAGGCGATCGAGGTAGGCGCCGTAGTCGAAGGGCTTCGGCCGGATCGGGAGGCAGGCTGCGCGCCAGGTGCGGCCCCCGAGCAGGTTCCACCAGACGTGGGAGCCCGTCAGGTAGACCGCCTTGCCGGTACCGTCGGTGAAGTAGCGCGGGTTCGACTCGAGGACGCGCAGCGGGCCCGGCCTCTTCGCGCCGTTCGCAGCCCGGCCGCCGTCCGAGCCCAGCACGAAACCGGCGCTCGCAGCCGCAAGCGCCAGGATCAGGACGACCGAGAGCTTGCGACCCACCCTCGACAGAGGGTAGTCGAACGGTGAGGATTCTCCACGTCGCCCAGCCGACCGTCGGCGGGCTGGTCAGCTGCGTCGGCGACCCGGTCGCCGACCAGGTCCGGCGCGGGCTGGAACGTCTGGGTTGCCTGCCCGCCGGAGGGCGATCTGATCGAGGTGGCGGCGCATGCTGGGGCGTCGTTCCGGCCGTGGCCCGCGAAACGGTCGCCCGGGCCGTCATCGGTCGCGGAGACCCGTTCGCTCGGCGAGATCATCCGCGAGATCGGGCCGGACCTCGTGCACCTCCACTCGTCGAAGGCCGGCCTCTGCGGCCGGCTCGCGCTACGCGGGCGCCTGCCGACCGTCTTCCAGCCGCAGGCCTGGTCGTTCCATGCGGCGGGCGGCGTGCTCGGGTGGGCGGCTGCGGCGTGGGAGCGTCGGGGAGCGCGGTGGGCGGATGCGCTCGTCTGCGCCAGCGAGACCGAGCGTGCGGACGGCGAACGTGCCGGGATCAAGGCGGCGTGGCGCGTGATCTACAACGGCGTCGACGTCGAGCGGCTGAGCGCGGTGGGGGAGGAGGAGCAGCGCGAGGCCCGCGAGCGGCTCGGGCTGGACGAGGGCCCGATTGCGGTCTGCGTCGGACGTCTCTCGCGCCAGAAGGGCCAGGACGTCCTGCTCGACGCGTGGCCGGCCGTCCGCGAGCGAGTCCCGGGGGCTCGGCTGTGGCTGGTCGGAAGCGGCGAGGACCGCGAGGACCTCGAAGGCCGAGCGGTGAGCGGCGTCAGCTTCGCCGGCGAGCGCGACGACGTCCCGGACTGGCTTGCGGCCGCGGACGTCGTCGTCCAGGCTTCCCGCTGGGAAGGGATGTCCCTCGCGATCCTCGAGGCGATGGCGCGCGGCCGGAGCATCGTCACGACCGAGGTAGCCGGAAACCGCGAGGCGCTCGGGGAGGATGCGGGCGCGATCGTTCCACCCGAGCATCCGGCGGCCCTTGCCGCGGAACTCTCGCGCCGGCTGGGCGATCCGGCGCTCCGCGCCGCGGAGGGACGCGCCGCGCGCGAGCGGGCGGTCCGCTCGCACGACATCCGGAAGACGACGGCGCAGACCGTGGAGCTCTACCTGGAGCTGCTGGGCGACGCGAGCACGAACACGCGCGTGCCGGGCTCGTGAGTCGGGTCCTCCCGGAGCTCGCGGACCGACAGTCCTGCCTCGTTGAACAGGCTCTCGAGCCGATCCCGGCTCACGGCGGTGCCGCGGAACGACGGGTCGCTCACGAGCGGATCGCGCCCGACGGCGCGCTTGGCGAGCCGGACGAGCGGGTCCGGGACGAGCCGCGAAGCCGTCCCGCGCTCGGCCTGGGTCTTGACGTGGAGGAGGGCGGCGCCGTCGCGCCGGAGCACTCTGGCCACCTCGCGCAGGTTCGAGCGGATCACGTCCTCCGACGGCATGTGCTGGAAGACCTCGTACGAGAAGACGAAATCCTGTGATCCGTCTGTGGCCGGAAGTGAGACGCCGTCGCCTGCCTCGAATCGCAGGTTCGGGAAGGCCTCGGCCGGGTGCTGCTCGCGGGCCTGCCGCACCATCTCCTCCGACACGTCCACGCCGACGACGTTCCTGAAGCGCGCCGCGAGCGCTCGGCTGAACCGCCCCACGCCGCAGCCGAGATCGAGCGCGTCGCAGGCGCCGGCGGGCCGAGGGAGCCTGCCCAGCACCGGGTCGATGAGCAGCCGGGCTCGTTCCTCACCCAGCGCGTAGAAGGCCTGGACGTCGCCGTCCCAGTGCGCCGTCTCGACGTAGTAGAAGGCGTCGCGCCGGGCCCGCTCGTCCCAGCTCTCGCGCATGCTCATGCCGGGACGGCTCCGGCGATCAGCGCCGCCGGCCGGGTCTCCGTCAGGTCGACCCGGGCGCCGCGGCCCAGCCTCCGGTCGATCATCCGTGCCGCCTCGGCGAGGAGGCGCGCCGGCCGCCGTCGCCCGTGCGAGTCGCTCGCGACCAGGTCGGCCCGGTCCGCGTCGAGGAGATCCCACGCGTTCGCCGCCACCTCTGGCCCCCAGAAGCCGGTGATGCCCGGCGCGAGCACCTGAACCAGCGCGCCGCGGCCGCGCGCGTCGTCGAAGACCTCGGGCCGCCTGTCGACGAAGCGCGCGAGCTCGGGATGGGCGAATACGGGGAGGAGCTCGGCCTCGGCCAGCCGGTCGACGACGGTCTCGACGTACGGAGCCGGCGTGTCCGCGTAGATCTCGACGACGACGTACGGCCCGACAGAGCGTTTCGCCAGCTCCTCCAGGGGCTGGGTGACCGCGAAGGTCGTCCCGACCTCCGCGGCGACGCTGGTCGCGAGCTCGATCCCGGCTTCGTCGAGCGCGTCCCGAAGCTCCCGGTGAGCCGCGAGCGCGGCATCGTGGTCGGTCGGCCACTGGCGCGTGTAGTGCGGCGTGCAAAGGACGGTGTGGACGCCGGCGGCGATGAGCTGGCGTGCCAGCTCGAGCGCGTCCACCATGCGGCGCGGCCCGTCGTCGAGGCCGGGCAGCAGGTGACAGTGCGTATCGACCACGAGCGGCTACAAGCTAGCGCCCAGCTCTTCGAAGAGCCGGCAGATGCCCCTCGCCGTCTCGTCCCAGGAGTAGCGGGCGACGGTCGAGCGGCCTCGCTCGCGAAGCTCGTCCCTCAGGCGCCCGTCGCCGGCCACTCGGTCGAGCGCGGCCGCCCAGGCCTGCTCCTCCAGCGGGACGAGCAGCGCGCCGTCGCCGGACACCTCCCTCACGGCCGGAATGTCGCTTGCGACAACCGGGCACCCACGGCTCATCGCCTCGAGCGGCGTGAAGCCGAAGCCCTCGTACAGCGACGGCAGCACCAGCGCGCTCGCGCCTCGGTACAGCCCTTCGATCTCCGCGTCCGAGGCGTCGGTCCTGAGGTCGACGTCGGCTCGGCGCGTGGAGCGCTCAAGCTCCGCCTCGAGCGCGTCGTAGCCCTCGCCCGGCCTCCCGGCGAGGACTAGCCGGCCAGGCGCCGAGGAAGCACCGAAGGCGCGGACGAGGAAGGGCAGGTTCTTGTTCGCGGCGAGGTTCCCGACATAGAGCAGGTACGGGCCTGCTTCGGCGGGCACGGCCGGCGCGCCGGCCGAGTCCGCGAGCCCGGGCCCGGAGTGGATGACGCGGATCCGCTCGGGGTCGGCACCGAAGTGGCGCACGACCTCGTCTCGCGCGAACGCGGACACGGAAACCACTGCCCGCGCTCGCTCGAGCGCCCACGGGTAGAGGCGCCGTTTGTAGCCCCCGCGGACCGGGTTGTAGCCGTACGCGATCGTGGCGTCGTGTGCCGTCGTGACGAACGGCCGCGACGGCGCGAGCACCGGTCCCGTCGTGTCGAAGAAGTGCAGGAGGTCACCCCGGGCTCGACGGGCGAGCACGTGCTCGATCGCAAGGCGGAGCGGGCCACGCGCCGCGCGCTTGCCGCCGAAGCGGACCACCTGCGTCTCGATCCCCTCGAGGGGAGTCCGTTCAGCTCCCGCAGGGTTGGTCAGGAACGTGAGGCGCAGCTCGGGGAACTCGCCGTGCACGCGGTCGAGGCCCCGGGCGAGCGCCGTCGCGTAGCGCGCGACGCCGGAGCCGCCGCCGGCCACGAAGCCGAACAGGGAGACGGAGAGCGTCACACGGGCCGGAGCTCGCCGCGCTCCTCGAGCGCGGACCGCTCCGCGGCGCTCGACGCCAGGGCGACGCCGATCAGCAGCATGCCGATGAACGCGGTGGGAAAGCCCTGGAACGACGACCGCGTGATCGCATCCAGGGAAAGCACGACCAGGATCGCCATCGCGATCCGCCCCGAAGCCAGCCCGAGCGCCGACGCGGCACGCGCTGCCATGAACAGCCGCCCGAGCAGGATGGCGAGCACGGCCAGCCCGATGAAGCCGATGTCGGCGATGGTTGCGAAGTAGCCGGAGTCGACAGCCTGGACCCTGGAGTCCCGGGCCTCCTCCGCGGTCCGAGCGAGGTCGAACGTCGCACGCTCGGCCGCCGTGCCGACCTCGCCGACCCCGAGTCCGAACGGCCAGTCGATCGGGCCGCCGAGCGCGACCTTCCATGCGTCGGTCCGCCCGTTCAGCGTCAGGTACGTGTCGTTCCCGGCGCGAACCGTTCTCGACTCGGTCGCCTGCGCCGAGGAGAAGAAGATCGCGAACGCACCGATGACCGCAGCGGCGAGGACGGCCGCCGCCGGAACCGGCCGCCGCTGCGCGACGAGCCAGATGCCCATGAGCGCCACGACGATGATCGCCGAGGTCCGCACGAAGCCGACGAGGATCCCGGCCGAGATCGTCGCTCCGGCGAACAGCGCGAGCGACCCCCTCTTCATCCAGAGGAGCACGCCCGCAAGGCCGAACGAGAGGAAGGCCGCGTAGAGGAACGGGTCGTCCAGCGTCCCGAAGCTGCGCAGGAAGTTGCCGACGGTCTGGATCTGGACGTCCCACGTGTAGCCCAGAGCCACCAGCCCGTCGGGCCCGAGGACCTGCTGCGCGATCCCATAGAGCGCGACCACGACCGAGGTCGCGACGAGCGAGCCCATCGCCCAGTGGAAGACGCGCCGGGGGTTCTCGACGCTGAGCCCGACGAGCAGGAGGAGGAACGGCTCCGCGATCAGGCGGACGCCGTGTCCCCAGGCCTCGTCGTAGGCCTCGGCCTTGAAGCCGCCGCCGATGTTCGACGACGTACAGGGCAAGGAGAGCGAGGATGCAGGCGGCGACGATGGGGTCGACGGCCGCGCGCGCCCGGAGCCTGTGCCGCTCGAGCGTCAGCAGCGCGACCGCCGCGAACGCCGCGACGGCCGCGACGTCCTTGATCGGCCCGGCTGTCGGCAGCCAGAGCGTCTTGACCATCGGGAGGACGGCGAACACGGGGATCAGCGCGGCGACCGCGATGTGGGGAACGGCGACGAAGGCGACCACCAGGGCGGTGAAGACGAAGAGCGCTGCCAGCCCGCCGATTGGGAGCGTCGGGCCCATCTGGACGCTCGCCGCCGCGATCGCAAGCGTGAGGAACGCTCCGGCCGCGAGCAGCCAGACATCGCCGGCGAGCGGGAGCGCGGAGAGGCGATGCATTACGCCCGGTAGTAGTAGGAGTGCCGCTCTTCCTGCGGGGCATCCGTGAGGACGGCGCCCGTGATCTGTGCCTTCCAGCCCTTCGTCTGCCGCGCGAGCGCCCGGAGGCTCCGGCGGGAGACGCGCCCCTGCCGGACGACGAGGATGACCGCGTCGACCCGCCGGGAGAGCTCTGCCATCTCGACCGTGACGAGTGCCGGGGGCGTGTCCAGCATCAGGATGTCCGCGTCGGCCAGTGTCCCGAGCTCCTCGAGCACCGTCGGTACCTGCGGCGACTGCGCGATGGAGCCGGACCGAAGCTGCGTGCCGGCCGGGACGACCCTGAGCGAGCCCGCGGAGTCGGCGGTGTCGCCGTTCCGGCCGAAGCTCGCCACTTCGGGCGCGAGACCGTTCAGCGAGACGTCCCAGAGCACGTCGCGCACGTCGGCATCCCCGGCGATGAGCTGGGCGACTCCCGGCGCAGAGGCCGGGATCCGGAAGACCTCCGCGACCGACGGCTTGCGGACGTCGAAGTCCGCGAGGACGACGTTCGCGCCGCGGCGGGCCATTGCGACGGCGAGGTTGGCCGCCGTCGTGGTCTTGCCCTCGTTCGCGATCGCGCTCGTCACCGCGATCACACGCGGCCGTCGCGCTCCGTCGCTCTGGACGAGGTTTGCCGCCAGGAGCCCGTATGAGTCGCCGTAGAGCTCCTCGTTTCGGCCGAACATCACCATCCTCGACCGGCGGGGGAGGCTCTGGACGGTGGCGAGGACCGGCGTGTCGAGGAGCTCCTCGATGTCCTCCTCCGACCGGATCTTCGTATCGAGCGCCTCACGGATGCCGACGAGCAGCAGCGCGAGCATCAGGCCGATCATCGCGCCGAGCAGCGTGTCGCGGACGGGCGCCGGGCTGGCCTTCGTCGCCCCGGTCGCGCGCTGGACGAGCACGGCGTTCGGGCTCGGGACGCTGGCAAGCACCTCGAGCTCGCTGAGCCGGTCCTCGAGCTCCTGCCGCCGGGCGCTGCCTGCCCGCTCCTGTCTGATGCGCTGCCGGAGTGCCGTGACGGCGCGCTGCACCTGCTCGCCGGCGATCTCGGAGCGCCAGAGCAGGTACTCCGTCGACACTGCGTTCACGATCTCGCTCGAGCGCGCCTCCTCGCTCGTGGTAGTGGAGAAGGCGACAACGTTGTCCTCGTCCCCGTTGACCGACGTTGCCTGATCGAGCTCGTCGGCGGTTCCGAGCCGGCCCCCGGTCCGGGCAGCGACGCGCTCGTACAGCACGGGAGAGTCGGCCAGCGCGACCGCCGTGTCCTGCACCTGGTCCGGGTCGAGGAATACCGGCTGCGTCCCGGTCAGGAGCGCCGTCACCTCGCTCGTCGTCAGCAGCACGCGGGCGTCGGCCTGGTACTGCGGCCCCCGCAGCTGGGTGAACAGGTTCATCGCGACCGCGCCGAGGACGACGAGCGCGACGATCAGGGGCAGGGAGCGGCGAAGGGCTGCCCGGATCGCCTCGGCGGAGCCGCGGTTCATTGCTGCCTCAGAGCAGCGAATTGCAGGGAAAGAAGGCTCACCGCAGTGATCTCGCACACCTTAGCTGCGGTCAGTTCGCCTTCCCTGAGCGCGGAATCACTCGTTCGGGTCACTCGCATGAGTGAACTATCGGCCGGAAGTCCGTCCGATTTAACCCGGGATGGGTGGGCGGCATCTCCGTACGCGCGGCATCGCTGCCGCGCTCGTCCTGGCCGGGGTGCTCTCCGGCTCGGCCGTCGGTGCAGTTTCGGCCGAGGCGGCACGCGGTTCGGCCTCCGCGGGGAAGAGCCGCACGCGCGTCCAGGCCGTCGCGTCCCTGCGCAGCTACGCATCTCGCCGGCTGCTCGCCCGGACCCGCAGGAGCTTCGAGGCGAGGCCCGCGCCTCAGCCCGTCCCGAGCCCCCAGCCTCCGGCTCCGGTCCCGGCGCCGCCCTCGTTCGGCGTCTCCGGCGGCTTCGGCGTCTCGTTCGACAATGCGGAGTACCTCGACGCCGCGACGCGGGACCGCGAGCTGGACTCGATGGCTGCGATGGGCGCCGACTGGGTCCGATTCGACATCAAGTGGAGCGACGTGCAGTGGGACGGCCCGGCCTCGTTCAACTGGAGCAAGTACGACCCGCTCGTCGACGCGGCCCGCGCCCGGGGGCTCA
The DNA here is from genome assembly GCA_963733215.1 of uncultured Actinomycetes bacterium. Taxonomy (GTDB): domain Bacteria; phylum Actinomycetota; class Thermoleophilia; order Gaiellales; family Gaiellaceae; genus JACDAN01. The sequence continues at coordinate 5,881 of CAVTCN010000018.1, read as the reverse complement.
CGGTGCTCGCGAACCTGGCCTATTCGCCGACCTGGGCGCGGCCGGGCGGGACGACCGACAAGTTCGGCCCCGACACGGACGACCGCCGCAACGCGTACGCGGCGTTCACCCAGGCCGCCGTGCGCCACTTCGCCGGCCGCGTCTCGCACTGGGAGCTCTGGAACGAGCCGAACATGTCCATGTTCTGGGCGCCGAAGCCGAACGCGGCCGACTACACGGCGCTGATCCGCGAGGCCTACGGGCGGATGAAGGCCGCCGACCCGGGCGCGTACGTGCTCGCCGGAGCCACCTCGCCGGCCGACAGCGACGGTACGCGGATCGACGAGGTCGCGTTCATCTCCGCGGTCTACGCGAACGGCGGCCGCGGGCACTTCGACGGCTGGAGCCACCATCCGTACACGGTCGACCCGTCCTTCGCGCACCCGCAGAACGCGTGGTGGCAGATGGCCGGCACCTCGCCGAGCATCCGCAGCGTGATGAGCGCGAACGGCGACGGCGCGAAGCAGCTGTGGGGGACGGAGTTCGGGCCCCCGACCTCGGGAGCTCCTCACGCGATGGCCGAGCCCGCGCAGGCCGCGCAGATCACCGAGGCGTACGCGACCTGGAACGCGTACGGGTGGTCGGGCCCGCTGTTCGTCTACACGCAGCGGGACAAGCGTCCCTACGGCGCCTCGACCGACTCGTTCGACTACTACGGGATGCTCCGGCACGACTTCTCGCCGAAGCCCGTGTGGAGCGCCTACCGGGCGCTCGCCACCTGAGTCAGCTCTCGCTCGACCTCGACGACGTGCGTCGCCCACAGGAACTGCTCGCGCCGCTCGATCAGCGTGCGGCTCCGCTCGGCCAGCAGGCCCGGCGTCTCGACGAGCCGACGCACGGCCTCGCGCAGGGCGGCAGGATCGCGCGCGCGGAACACCTCCGCCTCCGGCGTCTCCGGGAGGCCGCCGCGGTCACTGACGACTGCGGGTAGCCCGCGCACGGCCGCCTCCACGGCGACGAGCGGCGCGTTCTCCTCCCACTCGCTCGGAACCACGAGCAGGTCGAGCCCCGAGAAGAACTCCTCCTTCGCCCTGCCGTCGAGACGTCCGTGGAAGCGGATGCGCTCGTCCGCGGCCGCACGCTCGCGGACGAGGGGCTCGAGCTCGCCGCTGCCCGCGATCTCGAGCCTCCACTCCTGCGGCGCAGCCGCTGAAAGCGTCGAGCAGCGTCGCGACGCCCTTGATGCGGGAGAGCGTCCCGATGTAGCCGAGCGCCGGCCGTCCCAGCTCACCGCCTCGAGTGGTCGCCGGTGCAGGGGGAGTCCCCTGCGGGATCGTCCTCGCTCGGTCCTCGGCGATCAGCCCGGCCTCGAGATGCCGCTTCCGCACGTGCTCGGACGGCGCGATCAGAAGGTCGAGGCGCGAAGCCGCCGCCCGGCCGCGGACGGCACGTTGGACGGCGCACGTCGCGCAGCGCCCGCCGCAGAACTCGCCGTTGCGGGTCATCGTCACCCGAGCGCAGAGGAGCCCCAGATCGTGCGCGGTGTGGACGTGGCGCTCGCCGCGGCTACGGATTGCCGTGAAGACCGCCGCCGAGAGCCCCTGCACCGCGTGCGTGTGGACCACGTCCGGCCGGAACGACTCGAGCGCGCGCTTCGTCGCGCGGTGGACGCCGGGCAGCCACTGGTCGCGCGCGTGCCAGACCGCCTTACGTGCTGCGTGGGCGTCGCGCGGCAGCTCCGGGAGCCCCGGCAGGTGGACGGTCTCGACGCCGTCGAGCGCGGCCCGGGCTCCGCTCAGGACGACGACGTCGTGCCGCGCATCGCCAGCTCGCGGGCCAACCCGGCGACGTAGGCCTCGGCGCCGCCGCGTCCCTCCGGCGGAAGCGTGTTCGTCACGAGCGCGAGGCGCATCTACCTACGTACGTCCGAAGGAGCGGACGAAGTCGCGGAGCTTCGAGGCGAAGGTCCGGAGCTCGAGCCGGGCGAGCATCCCAGCCGCCCGCGCGACCTTCCCCCGCCAGTACGACCAGAAGAGCGGGGAGAAGAACCGCGCGCCGTGCTCCCGCGTCATCTGCCGGCCCTGGCTCCAGAACGCGTACTTGTGGACGTCCGACCGCTGCCCGCGGCTGACGCGGAACGCCGCCCACCAGTCGTCGACGTGGACGATCGGATACTCCTTGCTGATCCGGATCCAGAGGTCCCAGTCCTGGACCAGCGGGTAGCGGGTCGTCACCGGCCCGACGTGCTCGAAGGCCTCGCGCCGCATGAACGCGGTCTGGTGGGGGACGTAGTTCTGCTCCTCGATCAGCTGCCGGAACCCGGCCTGCTTGCTCGGCAGGCGCTCGATCTCGACACTCTCCTCGTCGACATGGAGGTAGTTGCAGTAGACGAGCGCGGCTTCCGGATGCTCCTGGAGGGCGGCGACCGCCTTCGCGATCGCGCCGGGGAGGTAGAAGTCGTCGGCGTTGATCCAGGCGAAGATCTCTCCCTGCGCGATCGAGAAGCCGTGATTGACCTTCTCGGTGACCCCGCCCGGCGCCGGCGCGATCAGCTTGACCGACGGGAACCCGCTCAGGATCTCCGGCGTCTCGTCGGTCGAGCCGGAGTCGAGGACGATGTGCTCGACCCGCGGGTAGTCCTGCTCCTGGACGCTCCTCAGGGTCTCCTCGATGAAGCGGCCCGTGTTGTACGAAGGGGTCACGACCGAGACGAGCGGCGTTGGCGATAGAGGCCTCACGGCGCCGCCTCTCGGAAGGCGCCGATCCTGCTCCTGGAGCCGCACTTCGACGACGCTGCGCTCTCCTGCGCGGCGCTGCTCGACCGGCAGGAGCCGCTCGACGTCCTGACGGTGTTCGCCGGCGACCCGGAATCGCCGCGACGAGGTTCCTGGGACGAGCTCGCCGGCTTCGCCGACTCGGCGGCCGCGCTCGTCGGCGCGGCGGCAGGAGCACGCGTCCGCCTTCGCCGGCTCGCCGCACCGCGTTCGCGCCCTCGCGCTCGTCGAGCAGCAGTACCTCGACGGCCCGCGGCCCGACTCCGACTCGAGGCGATCGGCCGGGAGGTGACGGAGTGGGCGGCACGGAACCCCGGCGGCCTCGTCGCTCTGCCCGCCGGCGCGGGCTGGAGCGCTCGCCGGCGTGTCGTCCGTCGACTCGCCCGCCTCGCCGGCCGCGACCGCGTGCGGCCGCACCACGCGCACCTGCTCGTCCGTGATGCGGCGCTCGCCGCGCTCTCGGACGAGTGGGCGCCGCTGCTCTACGAAGAGCTTCCGTACCTCCTCGGCGGGCCCGGCGGATCGCGCCGCCAGCGCAGCCGCCCGCCGGGCCGGGCGCGACGCGGTCGAGCTCGCCGAGCCCGTCGACCGGGACCGCAAGGCGGCGCGCATCGCGCACTACGCGAGCCAGCTCCCGCTCATCTCTCCGGACGGGCGAAAGCTCGACGACCCGGCCGCTCTGCCTCCGGTGGAGCGGTACTGGCTCCTGGAGCCGCATCACATCAAGCCTTCACTAAACCGCCAGCACCCGGTACTTGAGGCTGCCGCGGAGGCGGCCGAGCTCCCACCCGAGCATCCACGCGAGCCGCGCGCGGCCCCGCCTCGAGACGAGACCGGGGAGGGCGCCGAGCAGCGCGGGCCAGTTCTTGATCGCCCACGTCCACCGCTTCGGCGGCGCTCCGTGGGCGCGGTACTGCCGCTGGATCCGCGCGTTGTCCTCCGCATACCAGTAGGCCTGCCGGAAGATCGCCGGGATCGTGTCCTTGAAGCGGTAGTGGTAGACGGCTCCCTCGACGGTGCCGAGCTCGACGCCCTCGAGCTGGAGGCGGAAGCAGTAGTCGTTGTCCTCGCAGGAGCTGAACGACTCGTCGAAGCCGCCGATCGCCTCGTGGAGCTCGCGGCGGATGCCCATGCCGCCCGAGCCCGTGTGGGGGAGGTACGGCGGGTACCAGTTCTCGTGGTAGCCGCTGGGAGTCGGGGGGTCGCGGCTGTCGCGCACCCAGTCCTCGTTCAGCAGGTCGTGGTCCCTCGGCGTCGCGACGCCGCCGTAGCGGGCGAGCCCGGCCGCGATCGCCTCGAGCCAGCCTTCGCTGACCGCGTCGTCCGCGTCGCAGTAGGCGATCAGCCGGCCGCAGGCCGCCTCGACTCCCATGGTTCCGCGCGTACCCGATGCTCTGCCGCTCCGACGCGTCGACGATTCGGAGGCTCGGCAGGCGGTCGGCGAAGGACTGCTGCGACCGCGCGGGTGTCGTCCGTCGAGCCGTTGTCGACCACGACCACCTCCCACGGCCGGTCGAACCGCTGGCGCGCGAGCGACTCCAGCTGCACGCCGATCGTGTCGGCCGCGTTCCGCGCCGGGATCACGACGCTCAGCTCGCAGGAGCCGGCGGGCGTCGTCACGGGTCGCTCCGGAGCTCGTGCCGGATCTGGCGCAGCCCGTCCCGGATCGATCCCGGCAGGACGAGCAGGACGCCCGCGTACGCCACGACCGAGGCCGATGGCGCGATCACCCAGTGGACGGGCAGGAGCAGGGCTACGGCGGACATCACCAGCGGCGGCGGCCGCAATCGCCAGCCCGTACCGGAGGCTCGGGAGGAAGCCCTCCCGGCGGCGGAGCACGAACGCGGAGACCGCGATCGAGAACACCTCGGTCACGACGACGTTGACGGAAGCGGCGCGAAAGCCGTAGGCCGGAAGCAACGCGACGTTCAGCACGACGTTCAGCGTCAGGACCGAGGCGGCGATCGCCAGCAGGGCGCGGTCGTGGCCCGCCGCGATCATCACGCGCCACAGCAGCGCGTTGACGAAGAAGAGCATCGGGTACGGGCGCGAGCAGCCGCAGCGCGTCGGCACCGGGCTCGAACTCCGCTCCCGACGTCAGCAGCACGAGCTCCTCGGGAAAGATCAGAAAGACGAGCGAGACGGCCGTCGCGACGCGCGAGGAGCACGTCGAACGTGCGCTGGACGAGGGGCCGGAAGCCCGGGTTCGCCGTGGCGTAGAAGTGGGTCAGCATCGGGAAGACCGAGAGCGCGATCGCAGCCACGATCAGGTCGGCGAGCTCGAGGAACTTGTAGGCGGCGCCGTAGAACCCGACCTCCTCGGCCGGCCGCACGAGCGCGAGGATCACGCCGTCGACCCGGAAGAAGACCTGGCCGAGCCCGACCGCGAGGCCGACCACGATCGAGCCGCGCACGAGGTTGCGCCAGTACGGGACGTCGACGATCGGCCGGAGCCGGACGAGCCTGCCGACCACGACGAGGTCGACGAGGAAGGTGACGACGACGCCGATCACCTGGGCCCACACGACCCCCTCGAACCCGAGGTCGGCCGCGAGCGCGCCGAGCGTCAGGCCGAGCGCAGCGGTCCGGCCGGCGACGTTCGCGGCCACCGCCCAGTGCATCCGCAGCTGCGACTGCAGGACCGGCAGCAGCGCGACGTTCATCAGCGTGGCCCAGGCGCCGACCGACGAGATCAGGACGGCGACCTGCGTCTGCTCGTTGAACGGGATGACGAGGCCGAGCACCACCATCGCCGCGACGGCGACGGCCGAGATCCCGGCGCGGAGCGGCACCGAGCGACGCATCACCGCCTCGGTGTCCTCCGGCCTCGCGGAGATGTCGCGGAGCACGGTCGTGGCGAGGCCGAGGTCGGAGAGGACGATCGGCAGGAAGAGGAAGCTCGTGGCCGCGACGTAGTTGCCGTAGGCCTCGGGGCCGAGGCCCCGCGTCATCGCGATGAACGTGAAGAACGAGATCGCGGCGGCGAGCGCGCTGCCGCCGATCTGGACGATCGAGTTCGCGGCGAGGCGGGTCGCTAGCCGCTCGCCGCCGCCCGGCCCGGTGCCGCTACTCACCCGCTCGTTCGGTCAGCCGACGCCGACGCCGGGCCGCGACTCGCGCCGGGCGTG